>NZ_JAXEOA010000025.1:0-218287 GCF_034098985.1 Agathobaculum sp.
CTCCAGCACGGTCGGCTGCAGTTTGCCCTGGCGCTGCTCGCAGAATACCCAAACGCCGGAAAAATCGGCGAGGTTGGTGTTATTGAAATCAGCCATTTTTGTTTCTCCTTTCGATTAAATGATGTGCTTCTTCAGAAGCTCGCTGACCAGCTCTTCACAGGTCGCCTTGTCAGCACCCTCAAGCATTTTGCCCTGGCCTTTCTGGGGAGGCGTGAAAGACTTGAAGATGTTGGTCGGAGAACCCTTGAGTCCGATCGTCGCGGGATCGATCAGCGGATCGTTCTTGAGCGCTTCATAATCGAAAACATTGACCGGCTTGTCATAGCAGCCCATGATGCCCTTGATGGACATATAACGGGGCGCGTTGAGCTCCTTGATGCAGGTGAGCAGGCAGGGAGTCTTGGCCTGGATGGTCATGTAGCCGTCCTCGAGCATACGCTTAACGGTGACGGTGTCGCCTTCTTTCTTGATATCGGCAGCATAGGAGATCTGGGGCAGGCCGAGCTTCTCCGCGATCTGCGAGCCGACCTGGGCGGTATCGCCGTCGATCGCCTGACGGCCGCAGAATACGATATCGTCGTCTTCAAGGCCGATTTTCTTGATGGCCGCGGCAAGGATCTGGGACGTAGCAAAGGTATCGGAACCGCCAAACTCGCGGGCGGAAACCAGCACGCCTTCATCGGCGCCCATCGCGCACAGTTCGCGCAGCATCCCCTGCGCCGGCGGGGGGCCCATGGTGACGACGACGACCTTGCAGCCGGTCGCATCCTTGAGGGCCAGAGCCGCTTCTACAGCGTTCTTATCGTCAGGGTTGATGATCGTAGCCATAGAAGCACGATCGAGCGTGCCGTCCGGCTTAACTGCGACCTTACCGGAGGTGTCCGGAACCTGCTTTACACAAACAATTGCTTTCATGTTCTGTTTTCCTCCTATTCTTACTTTCCGAGAATGTTGCCGGAGATAACGACGCGCTGGATCTCGCTCGTTCCCTCGTAGATCTCGGTGATCTTGGCATCGCGCATCATGCGCTCAACCGGGTAATCCTTGGTGTAGCCGTAGCCGCCGTGCAGCTGGACCGCCTGCGTGGTGATCTTCATGCAGGTCTCGGACGCGAACAGCTTGGCAGTCGCAGCATCCAGCGTAAAGCGCGCGCCCTCGGTCTTCAGCATCGCGGCCTTATAGGTCAGCAGGCGGGCAGCCTCGATGGCAACGTGCATATCGGCAAATACAAACTGGGTATTCTGGAACTTGGAGATCGGGCGGCCGAACTGCTCACGGGTCTTGGTGAAGTTCATGGCCTCTTCCATCGCGCCCTCGGCAATGCCGAGCGCCTGCGCGGCGATACCGATACGGCCGCCGTCGAGCGTCTGCATGGCGATCGGGAAACCGCGGCCTTCCTTGCCCAGCAGGTTCTCCTTGGGAACGATGCAGTCGGTGAACACGATCTCCGCCGTGGGCGAACCGTGCAGGCCGAGCTTTTCCTCATGCTTGCCCACCGAGAAGCCCGGGAACGAGCTCTCTACGATGAACGCGGAAATGCCCTTGGTGCCCTTGGACTTGTCGGTCATCGCGAAGACAACGAACACGTCGGCCACATAGCCGTTGGTAATAAAGATCTTGGAGCCGTTGAGCACATAGTGGTCGCCGTCAAGCTCGGCAACGCAGGTGCCCTTGGCCGCGTCGGAACCGGCGTCCGGCTCGGTCAGCGCAAACGCACCCACCTTATGTCCCTCGGTCAGCATGCGCAGATACTTGGCTTTCTGCTCCTCCGTGCCGTGCTGAATGATCGGGCCGCAGCACAGGCCGTTGTGGGTGGCCACGATGTCACCCGTTGAAGCGCACTGCTTGGACAGCTCCTCGATCGCGATCGCGCCGGACAGATCGTCCGCACCAGCTCCGCCGTACTGCTCGGGAACGATCATGCCCATGACGCCGAGATCAAACAGCTTCTCGATGTTCTCACGGGGATACTCGCAGGTCTTATCAGTCTCGGCAGCGATGGGCTTGACTTCGTTTTCGGTGAAGTCGCGCATCATCTGGCGAACCAATTCCTGCTCACGGGTCAGATGGAAATCCATGTTCAAGTCTCCTTTTGATTTAAATGTATATCTTGCCGATGCCAGCCCGAAAACCGGCTTCCTGCCACTGTTGAGAGGGGCGCTTCCGCGTCCGCGTGCACGCGCACATACATAAAGAAAGTCCGCCAACGGCCTTGGTGGGCCGCCGGAGGAGCTTGTCTCCTGTGCCTGCCACTCCGAAAGCCAGCCCGGATCGGTACACCAGATCGGCTGGGTATTTCTGTGGTTTTGTTAAAGTTATGTTTTGCGCACATTTTAGTTAAGTTTTGTTTTTTTCGTACTTCAATATACCACACACGGCACCCGTTCGTCAACCGTCAGAATGACCGGAAAGCAATAAGAAATAGGAAATTTCTCAAACCTTTTTTGGTGGTTTTGCCGTGCAGCACCGATACCGTTGCAATAATGCCCAAACGGCGCGGACAATTCTGGTCAAATTGCCCGAACGCCCTCATTCCTGACAGTGAAAAAGACCGCCGGAATCTTTCCGACGGCCCTCGATAGCGCTACACTGTTCAAGCGTTCCGCACACCCAGATATTCTTCCAGACACAAGCCCTGTTCCCGAATCTCCCGCGCCGCTTCTTTGCCAACGAAGCGGTAATGCCACGGCTCATAAATAATGCCGGTCACATCGCTTTTATCGGTCGGGTAGCGCAGGATAAATCCGTATTCCCAGCTGTGCTCGATCAGCCATTGCTGTACGTGCGTGCGCTCCTGCGCCTCATCGAGCAATTGGTAAGCAACGTCCACAATATCGACCGCGAGCCCCAATTGGTGCTCGCTCGTGCCGGGCACAGCAACCGCCTTGGCGGCTTCCGTTTCGGCTTGCTCCTGTGTATAGCCTTCGGCGAGCAATCTGCCAATTTTGTTTTGAAACAGCTCTTCCTGCTTTTGCTGTGAGCGGTAGGACGAGCAGATCAGCGGTTCTAATCCGGCCGCACGGCAATCGTCCATCATCTGCTGCAAATCCGGATAGCAGCTTTTGTCCACGGCTTGTCCGTTTTTCAGCTCCACCAGGTCGGCCTCGTAATCCTCCGGAAGCGGGTTCCACGGATTGACCAGGATGATTTCCGGTTTATCTGCGGTATCCGGTGCGGATACCGCAGCGCCGTCCGCCACCGCATTGGGATCGTGCGACACGGTGAAGCCGCCGGGCTGTCCCAAAAACCGCCCTCCAAAAACAAGCGCCAGCGCGGCAAGCGATGCGCACAAAGCACACACGGCAAACCGTCTATGGCGACGGCGGCGTACACGCGCCGCGCGCAGATGAGAAACATGATAATCCGACATGGGTCAGGACCCCTTTCCTAAGTTCTGACCCCATTATAGGAAAGGGATTCCGCCAAACAGCCAGCTTTCGGCATCAAAACGGCATCATCCGTTAAATAATATATGATTGTCCGCCAATGTCAGAGTAAGCGGCAGAGAAATACGGCTCTGCTCGTCCGTCAGCACCAGCGCAAAGCGGAACATCTCGCTCCCCTCCATGACCTGTTCATCCGAAAATGTCCATGAAAAACCATAATACTCCGCAAGCATTTCAGCCACGTCGAAAGAGCGCTTTGTAAGTCGTTCAGATACCACCATCGTCTTGCCGCCATCCATATCGACCGCCGCCGCTCCATCCTCATATTCCATATATCGAAACGCAAGCACCATGCCGGTTTCATCGTCGATCGCCATCATCAGTTCTGCCGTATCGTTCCCCAGCACACAGTTCCATATAATGCCCGAAAGCGATGGATCGTCACCCGAAATCACCAGAAAACTGTCAGTCCCCAGTTTCCAATCCTTAATAGCCGAGATCAGACCGTTCTCTTCTAAAAGCGCGGCAAATTTCTCGGCGTACTCCTCCACATTTTCCTCTTTGAGACGCACGCCGGTCTGCAGCGGCACTTTCGTATAACTGTCCGAGGCCAGCCGCAGCTTATCCATCAGGTTTGTTTTTCCTTGAGAATCCAAACGGACGCTGTCCGCCTCGTGCCGGTCGATCCTTTCCGCCTGCCGGCGGTCTTCGACCGCGCCTGTCAGCCCCGGCATGAAAAAACCGGTTGTGACGAGCAGGGCGGTCAGCGCGAACGCAATGATTGTGCTTTTTATTTTCATACCCGTCCTCCCCGGAGCTCCACGGTCACGCAGGTACCATTTCCAACCCGGCTGTCCACGCTGATCGAACCGCTGTGCAGTGCGGCAATCTCACTGCACAGCGTCAGCCCCAGCCCCGCGCCGCCCTGCGCGCGGGCGCGTGATTTATCCACGCGGTAAAACGCCTCTGTCAGGTGTTCAAGCGCTTCAGGCGGGATGCCGCGCCCATTGTCCAGCACACGGATGCGGCAGCCATCCGGCAGCATCTCGGAGACCACCACAATATTGCCGCCCCGATCGAGCGCTTTCCGGGCATTGTCCAGCAGGTTCACCAAAAGAGACTTGAACAGATCGGGTTCGAGCAAACACGAACCCTCTTCGCACCGATGCTGCAAACGGATGCCCCGCTCCAGATATACCGGCTGCAGATGCTCGATCAAATTCACAATGATCTGCCGCGGGCTCGCCGGCGCCAGAGCAACCTCAGTCCGCCCCAGCACAAGAATATCCAGTAGCTTGCGCGAGAGGCTTTCCAGCCGTTTGCCCTCGGAAAACACATAATTTGCCGCGTCGGCCTGCTCTTCAGGCGCAAGCGACTGGCTGCGGATCAGGTCGGCATAGCCAATGATCGAGGTCATCGGCGTTTTCATCTCGTGGGCAAAGCTGCCCATAAACCGCTCCTGCCGCTCCACCGCGGCGGTCAGCTCGGAAACGTTGGCCTCCAGCGTGCGCGCCATGTGGTTGAAGTCCGAGGCGAGCGCACCGACCTCGTCATGCGACCGCACCCGCGCGCGGTAGGCGAGGTTTCCTGACGCGATCTCGCGCGACGCGTTCGACAGGCGTGACAGCGGCTGCGTCAAAATCCATGAAATACTGTAGGACAGAAGCGCGCACAGCACGAGCATGACGAAAAACACCTTTTGATAAGCGGTCTGCTGCAAGTCCCGCGCCGCATAAACCGAAGAAATATCGTGCGCCAGATCGAGAACCATCGTCTTATCGTCCGCCGCAAACGAACCAGAGAGCTGCAAATACCGTCCGCCGTCCCCATCCTGCATATGGGCGACTAGGCAATAGGACGGCTCAATACGGCCGGACATATCCTGAAACCGGTCCGCCACCGCGCCCGACTGGTACAGCATTTTGCTCCCGTCTGTCAGGCGCAGCGCCGCCCATACCGACGAGCGCTGCGCGGCGAGCTGGCCGAGCGTTTCCGCAATATCACCGTAGCCCGCCTGCGTCTGGTTTACGACCTGCAGGGTGCTCAGCACAGTCTGGTAGGTGCGGTATGCGCTTTCCGTCTCCCGCTCGAGCGAGCCGCGAAACGACAGCGAAAGCAGCAGACTGCCGCCCACGCCGAACACCAACGACATCAGGCACAGCATACACAGCGTCATTTTGACCCGAAATTTCATATCACACCTCTAGCCGGTACCCCACTTTATTCACCGCACGAAGCTGTCCCTCCCAGCCGACCTTTTTGCGCAGGCGCTGCACGTGCAGATCGACCGTCTTGCTGCCATAGGTATATTCGCCGCCCCAGACGCGCTCGTAAATGGTCTCACGGTACAGCGCGGTGTTCGGGTTTCGCGCGAACAGCAAAAGCAGCTCGTATTCCTTATGCGTCAGCGGGATATCGTCGTTTCCGCGCCGCACGCGCATCGAGCGCGTATCGATCGTCAGCCCGCCGACCGTGAGCGTTTCGTCCGTCTTCTGATACCGCCGCAGCACCACATCGACGCGCGCAAGCAACTCGATCACCTCGAACGGCTTGCTGATATAGTCCTCCGCGCCCATGCGCAGGCCCCGCACGCGGTCGTCCACCGAGTTTTTCGCCGTGATGAAAATAACCGGAATTTCAAGCGGCCGAATATACTCCATCAGCTCAAAACCATCCACGCGCGGCAGCATCACGTCGAGCAGCACAAGGTCGTACCGGTTGTTTTCCAACAGGTCGGCCGCCTCCATGCCGTCGAACGCGCACGTGCAGGAATACCCCGCCCTGGTCAGACTGAGCCGGATCAGGTTGGAGATCGGCTGTTCGTCCTCTACGATCAAAATTTTAATCAATGCGATCCCTCCCAATCTCAATTTACCTCATAACGGCATCAAAACGGCATACTTCTTATTCATTGTACCTTGTATTGACGCGCGGTACAAGATGTCCAGAAAGGCAATGACTGGAAACCCGCAAAAAAACCGCCTGTCCCCTTGGGCAGGCGGTTTTTTATCATTTTTCTGTTATGCTTCTTCAGGCACTCGAACCAGTTCTACCCGGTGCTGCTTTAAAACCGATTCCCATTCCTCGTCCGGGCAAAAATCGCTTACTAGACAGTCCAGCTGAGACAAGTCCGCCAGCTTGGGAAAGCCGAGCTTGCCGAATTTGGAGCTGTCGCACAGCAATACGATCTCCTGCGCCGATCCAAACATCGCTTTTTTGACGTTGCTTTCCGATTCCACCGCATCAAACACACCGAACTGTCTTGAAATGCCAAAACAAGAGAAAAACATGCGATCCGCGTAAAACGTGTCGCGGATCAGCCGTTCTGCATTTTCCCCCACATAGGATAAATTGCTGCGGCGCAGCGCTCCGCCGGTGCAGATCGTGCGGATTTGCTCACATTCGCAAAGCTCCATCACCACACGCTCCGCATTCGTGATGACAGTCAGGTTTGGGCATTGCCTGAGGTGCCGCGCGACAAAGAGCGAGGTCGTGCTTCCGTCTATAAAAACGGTCTCCCCAGGGCGCACCATTTCTGCCGCGCGGCGCGCGATCCGGTCCTTCACGGCGGCGTTCTGCACTTCCCGTTCGGCGACGACCGCCGGCGCATCCGGTGCGGCAATGGAAAGCACCGCGCCGCCATAGGTTCGCTTGGCGTGCCCCAGATCTTCGAGCATACGCAAGTCCTTCCGCACAGTGCCCGCGGAAACCTGAAAATACTCGCACAGCTCGCTGCAGCTAACACTGCGCCGCTCTTTCAGCAGCTCCAGCACATGCTGCAAGCGGTCGGCCGGCAAAATCACACTCCCCACCTCCTAAAACAACACGCAGGCGCACGTCCGGTTCACTTTTTTAGCGCAGTGGCAGCATCTGACCCTTACGGAACGATTCCAGGCAGCGGTACGCGGCTTCAGATACGGCCGTGCCATCGTACACGGTGATCTCAGGTTTTCTATTTCGCAGTACACAGTCCGCAAAGCCAATCATCTCGGCTACGTACGACTCATGCCATCGGCTGACAAAATCCTGATAGCCGGGACGGCAGTAACCATGTTCATTGAGCACCTCGAGCTGCGTGTCCGTTGAGACCGAGCCGATCCGCAGTGTCCCCTTGGTGCCGATGACCTCGGTTTCAAAGTGGAAGCCCTGCGCGGCCGCGCGGCCGGCAAACATGAACCCCATTGCCTCGCTTTCGCATTGCACGAGCGCCGCGATATTGTCGCCGTCGTGCAGTTCACGGTATAGGTCGTATTCGAACACACCGCCCACGCCCCACAGGTTTTTGATCTCCGAGCCAGTAAACCACCGGATCAGGTCGATATCATGCACGGTCATATCGAGGAAATTGCTGCCCGAATGCGGCGCGAATTTGAGCGCCTGCGCGATCATTGAAACACAGTCGTGCGTATAGGAACGCACCAGAATGATCTTCCCGATTTCACCCGCGTCAATGCGCCGTTTGGCCTCAACATAATTTTTATCAAACCGGCGGTTGAACCCCAGCTGGAAAATCAGTTCAGGATGCGCCTCAACAGTCTTTTCCGCTTCTTTACACTGTTCGACCGTGGTACCCAGCGGTTTTTCGCAAAACACATGCTTACCATAGCGCATAGCGGCGCTGATCTGCTCCGCATGCAGCGCGGACGGCGTGATGACCGCAACTGCATCCAGCTCTGGATCCCGGCACATGGATTCAAAATTCGTATAGGTTTTAGAAACGCCCAGCTCTTCCGAAACCTTGCCCAGCAGCGTCTCATCCACATCGCAAATGGCGCGCAGCTCGACGTTTGTCACCTCACGCGCCATATTGCACGCATGCTCATAGCCCAGCCGACCCAAGCCTGCTGTACCGATCTTCAGTTTTTTCATATGCAATCCATCCTTTTCAGCGTTTCTTCCGACCGTTTAGCCAAGCCCCAACTCCCGCATCGCCGCGCGATCCCTTTTTGCCGCGGGCAGCGGACAGCCGGGCTTTGCGGGATAGCAGTCGTGCTCAATAATCAGCCATCCGCTGTACTGCGCGTCCTCCAGCTCCTTCCGGAACGCCTCAAAGTTGATCATGCCTTCGCCCGGGCCACAGAAGATGCCCTCGCCCGACGCCTGCACCGGCGTTATGTTTTCCCGGAGCATCTTTTCGCGGACAACCGGGTTGCAGTCTTTGATATGCAGGAACGGGATGCGATCCCGCCACTTCCGGTAAAACGCGACCGGGTCTCCGCCGCAGCAGACATGGTGGCCGGTGTCTAGGCAGAGCGGCACGCCGGTGTCGTTCAGAAACCGTTCGATCTGTTCTTCGGTCTCGATCGTCAGCCAGTTTTCTGGGTCTTGCAGATAGGTCTTGTCAGTCAGGTGCGGGTGCATCACGCAGGTCACGCCGTAACTCTCTTTGGCGTATTCATAGATCTTCTGGCAACCGTCGCAGTAGGCGGCCCAGTCCGCTTTCGCGATAACTTCGGGCAACAGCACGATATGCCGCGCGTCCTGAAAGCTGAGCAGCAGCCTACACATATCGTCCACGGTCTTGAGCGAGGCGGACAGCTTTTCCGCGTTCACCGGCTCGACCGGCAGCGTAGCCGAGGCTAAATCAAGGCCGCGCTTTTCCAGTTCGGGATGCAACGTTTCAATGGCGTTGGGGAAAAAGCCCCACGGCCCCAGCTCGATGCCCTCAAAGCCGGCTTCCGCCATTTCGTCCAGCACCTTTGCCCAGTGCATCTGCTTTTCATCCTGCACGAAAATCACGCCCCAGGAATCGGGCGCAACGCCCACACGGGTCTTCCGCATACGGTTATCTCCTTTCTTCGGCATATCATGAGGCATACTGATCCACGTTGTCCACCGTGACAGACTCAAACGGCACCAGCACTTCCTTGCCCACGTTTTCCCCGTTCAGCAGCTTGGTTGCGACCTCATAGGCGGCCTCAGCCTGCCCGGGCGCGTTCTGCAGGATGGTCTGCACCATTTCGCCCGCCTGGATGGCCGCATAAGCTTCTTTCAGACCGTCAATGCCGGTCACCTGCACGCCATCCAGCCGGTTCGCGCCCTTGAGCGCCTCGACCGCGCCCAGCGCCATCGAATCGTTTGCGGCGACGATCGCGTCAAACTGCGGGTATTTCTGAATCCAGTCTTCGGTATACTGCATGCCCTTTGCCATTTCATAGTTGCCGTCGAGTTCTGCCAAAATTTCAATGTCGCTGCGCCCTGCTTCGTTGAGCGCGTCCAGGAAACCATCGTGCCGCTCGACCGAATGCTGCGCGCCCGATGTGCCCGCCAGATACAGCACCTTGGCGTTTTGCGGTAGGCTTTCGGCCATGAATTCGCCCTGCATGTGCCCGGCCTCATAATCGCGCGAGCCTACGTAGATGTAATCTCCGTCATTGGCTTTAACGCCCGCGAGCACGACCGGGATACCCGCCTCATTGGCCGATTTAACCGCCGGAACGACCGCGTCCGAATCGATCGGGTTGATGATCAGCACGTCCACGCCCGCGGCGATAAAGGTGTCGGCGTCGCCGAGCTGCTTGGTCGAGTCGCCCATCGCGTCCGCGCATTGAAGCTCAAACGACGCGCCTTCGTTCTTGACCTTTTCTTCCAGCGCGTCCTTGCGGATGGCACAGAACGTGTCCGCGTCGTTCGCGTTGCAGTAGGCCACCACGTGCTTTTCCGCGGCCGCGGGTTCCTGCGCGCCACCCGGTTCTTCCGTGCTCACCCCGGGCGCAGCGGGATCTCCGCCGCAGCCGGCCAGTATGCACAGCAGCAGCATACCCGCCAATGTTGTCGCTCCGAAACGTTTGCTTGTTGCCATAATGTTCTCCTCCTTCATGGTTTCCGTTCTTTTATTGCAAAGCGCAGAACGCCCAGCATACGGTAAGGTTCATCTCGCCTTGGCGGCGGCCCGTTTTGTGACCACGTCGACAATAACCGCGATCAGAATGATTAGGCCCTTGACGATCTGCTGCCAGTAGGCGCTGATGCCCAACAGGTTCTGTGAGTTGTTGATGATGCCGACGATGATTGCGCCAATGAGCGTGCCCGTGACCGTGCCCGAGCCGCCCGCGAGCGACGTGCCGCCAACCACGCAGGCCGTGATCGCGTCGAACTCGTAAGCTACGCCCGCCGAAGGCTGCGCCGTGCCCATGCGGGACATAAACAGCACGCCCGCGATGGCGGCCATCATGCCGTCAAGCAGAAAGGCCTTCCGCACCACGTTTTTGGACTTGATGCCCGAAGCCTCCGCCGCGCTGCTATTGCCGCCGACGGCGAATAGGTGCCTGCCAAAGGTGGTCTTGTTTAAAATGACCCAGCAAACAGCGAACAGCACCGCCAGAATGATGACCGAGATCGGCACCAGGCCGACGTAGCCCTGCCCGATCACCTTATACGGCTCCGCCATGCCAGAAACCGGCTTACCGCCGGTCACCAGCAGCGCCGTGCCGCGCGCAACAGTCGTCACTGCCAGTGTCATGATGAACGCCGGGATATCAAATTTGGTGATAATATAGCCGTTCACCGCACCGATCGCCGCGCCCAGTGCGAGCGCCGCCAGAATAGACAGCACAAGCGCGAGCCCCACGCCTATCGAGTCCTGCGCCGCGACCATCACCATACAAGACACACAGCCAATCAGCGCGATCTCCGAACCCAGCGCGACGTTGATATGCCCCAAAATGATGACAAATTCCACACCGAAGCCTAAAATGGTGACAACGGCGATCTGCCGCAGGATATTGGTCAGGTTCTGCCGCGCGAAAAAGCCCGGGACAAACAGACTAACCACTACAAAGATGATCGCCAGCAAAAAGAACATGCCGTATTTGCCGTAAAACGTGCCGAAGTTGAACGTCCCTTTTCTTGCCGCATTACCCCTGCGCATCGCGTTCCGCCCCTTTCATCGCCAGCGTCATGATTTTTTCCTGCGTTGCCTCACTCCGGTCCAGTTCTCCGCTAATCTCTCCCTCCCGCATGACAATGATGCGGTCGCTCATACCAAGGATCTCGGGTAGCTCGGAGGAGATCATAATAATTGCCATGCCCTGCCGCACAAACTGGCACATCAGTTTATGAATCTCGCTTTTTGCGCCAACGTCGATGCCGCGCGTCGGCTCGTCCAAAATCATCACCTTGACGCTGCCAACCAGCCATTTCGCCAGCACGACCTTTTGCTGGTTACCGCCCGACAATGTCGCCACCGGCGCCCGCTGTCCGGCCACCTTGATTTTCAGCAAGTCAATCATCTCCCCGGTCGCCCGGTCGATCTGCTTGTCGTCTACAAAGCCGCGGCGTGAAAACATGCCGAGGTTTGCGAGCGATATGTTATCGCGCACGCTGCGGCCGAGCACCAGGCCATAGCCTTTCCTGTCCTCGCTCACCATCGCGATCCCGACCCGGACCGCGTCCGCCGTATGCCGGATGTGGACGGGTTGCCCGTCCAGCAGGATTTCGCCCTCGCTCAACGGATCCAAACCGAAGATCGCCCGCATGACCTCGCTGCGGCCTGCGCCGACCAATCCCGAAAACCCCACGATCTCCCCCGCGCGGATCTGGAAGCTCACATCCCGGAAACGCCCGCCGTCCCGTTTGTGCTGTGTCAGATGGCGTACCTCGAGCCGCACCTCCCCGGCCGGGATGTCAGCCTCCTTCGGGAATATATCGGTGATCTCACGCCCCACCATGCGGCTGATGACGCGGGTTACATCGTAGTTCTCGACCGGCCCGGATTCAACCAGCCTGCCGTCCCGCAGAATGGTAATCTCATCCGCGATGCGGAACAGCTCGTCCATCTTATGTGTGATATAGATGATGGCAACACCCTGCTCCCGCAGCGAGCAGATCTGACGAAACAGCACCTCGATTTCGGCCTCGGAGATGGCAGAGGTGGGCTCGTCCATAATGATGAGCGACGCGTTCATCGAGATCGCGTGTGCAATCTCGATTTGCTGGTGCCCGGCGATGGACAACTCTTTCATCTTCTGGTGCGCGTCATATGGCATATCGAGCCGTTTAAGCAACACCTGCGTATCCCGATACAGCTTATTGAAGTTGACAAAGCCCCTCTTTTTCGGCTCCCTGCCAAGATAAATGTTCTCAGCGATCGTCATTTCCATCACCGGGTTTAATTCCTGGTAAATCATCGCAATGCCCATCCGTATCGTATCGAAAACGGTGTGCCGGCCCACCGGCTTTCCTCGAAAAAGGATTTCACCAGCATCCGCGGTATACGTGCTGTTGATGATCTTCATTAGTGTGGATTTCCCCGCGCCGTTTTCCCCGCAAATCACGTGCACCTTGCCCGCCTCGATCTGCAGGGAAACGCCGTCCAGGGCGCGCACGCCCGGAAAAGACTTTCCGATTCCGCGCATTTCCAACAGATACTCCTTCGGTGATGCCATATGCCGCTTCCCTCCTGTCCGTTCATTCATGCGCCTTTAGGGTTCGGGGGTCTGCCGGTCTCTGCCGGTCTTTCCCTTTTGTTGCTTCGAGCATACAGAAATCCCCGCCCGGGCGACAGTAAAACATTGCGGAGTTTTCTGTGTTTGCCGGATATCCCTTCTCCTCTGCCAAGAAACGCAAACCGCTTTCCGTGCAAAAGCGCCAAGCGAGGCGCGCTTATTTTACGAATGTTGCCTAAAAAAGCGGAGTGGATTGCGCGGTTGTATCGTCTTTGTCCTATATATTTTCAAGCGGGCTGGTTCAGCAGGCTAATCTTGCGGTTTGTCCGTAGCAGACCGCAAGAAGGCGCAAAAAAAGCGCCGCGGCATAGGCGCCGCGGCGTAAAACCCCTTTAAATATTGGAAAGCAAGCGGTACTGGGACTGGTATAGGCACTGCTGAGACAGCACACGGTACTGCGTTGGGCTCATTCCTGCGTATTTATAAAAGAGCTTATTCAAATGGCAGGAGTCCGTAAAGCCCGTATCAATGGCGATATCGGTGATGCTTTTGCGGGTATAGGTCAGCATTGATTGCGCTTCCCCAATCCGGCGGCGAATGACATACTGGATGAGCGAATATCCGGTTTCCCGCTTGAATAGATGAGAAAGATGGTACTCGCTGATATGGAATAATCCAGCCAGCCGTGCCAGTGAAATATCGTCCGAATAGTTTTGATCCAGGTAGACCAGCACTTCATGCACCAGCGAATGGTGCTTCTGCGCTGGCTGTGCGTGTTCGCGCATTTGAAAGACCAAGTCGAGCAGTGCGCTTGCCATCGATTGGCAGGCGTTCTCGGAATACAAGCTTTTTCTGGTCTGGCAGGTGTATATCATATCGGCCAGCGCATAAAGCTGATGGAATTCCTCCGCACCGCGAAACAGTGGGTCGGCATCCGAAGGAATAATCCAGTTTTCCGGCAGATCGCCGGTTTCCAGTCCTGTGATACCGATGCAGTACGACTGATAAGGAATCCCACGGTCGAAAGTTTCTTCGTGTATCCAGCCGCTGTTCCCGATCAGCACGTCGCCCGGCTGCGTATGGTAGGACAATGTATTTAGAAAAAAGCGTACCGCGCCCTGATAAATTAGATAAATCTCCAGAATGCTTTTGTGCATATGCAGAAAATGCGTTTCCTGATCGTGTGCGTTGTGATCAACATACAGCAGGGTCGGGGTCCGTCTCTTATTGCTTGCAGTCGGAAAATCCATTGCTACACCTCCTTCAGCTTAGATTATCAACCGCTTCCGTCCGATTTGAACACGTACATCCAACAATCCATAGAAAAGAGGGGCAAACACGCTGTGCGGGATAGCTATTGCATTTTCTATTATAGTAAAAAAAGCCTAGATGTCGCGCAAGGAAATCCTTGTTGTGTTTTATGTGTTTATGTTTTTCATAACGCCTCAAAAATCGCGTTTTTTTACAGAAAACCCCGTTTCTCCCTTCCTCTTCCTAATCAGGATTTCTTTTTTCATTGCCAAGCCAAATATGAGTTTCTTTTTTTCGACATTTTTCGTTTTTTTCAAACAAATCGCAAGATATTCCATTTATTCATTTCCCATGTTGCCGTTTTCTTCTGTTTTCACAAAATGCGAAAGAAAGCCGCAGGCAAACTGCCTGCGGCTTTCTACTCTATATTCTCTCTTAATAAAGTGCTCTCTCTTATGCGGCGATTTTGCTGCTGTTTACGCTGAGTAGTTCGATTGCGGCCTGCGCATTGCTGATGCCATAAAATATCACGCCGTCCACACGATCCTGATTGTTCGTGCTCTGGCGGTCGTTATTCGGATGGCAGGTGCGCCAGCGCATCTGCTTGCGGATATCTTCAAACAGGCTGCTGCCGAGCACCAGACAATCCTGACTGGCCATGTCGCTGACGAGGCGGTAATCATCGATAGCGGACAGCTCCATGGAAAACAGCGATTTGTCTTTCATCATGAGGATTGCGCGCTGGTCGGTGATGAAATATTTTTGCTTCATGATCGCACGACGCTCCCACAGGGGAGAAATGATAATCATCGCACCGAGAATCACTACCGCGCCGACAAAGCCCATGCTCCATTCATCGTTGCGGCTGCAATAGGTCACCAGAAGCGCGCCAAGCAGCGCAATCGTGATGAGCCAGTTTCGCAGGATGCGGAACTTAAACCCGTTTTCCATAAGCGGAAACGCAACCGGTTGGCTTTGCCACAGGATGCTTTCGTCTTCCCGCAAGTATTCTTTTAATGCTTTCTCCATAAATACACACTCCCTATTTGGTTTGTCACAGAATCTCTTTCTGATGTACTCATTATACGTCAAATCCCCGTTAGGCCGCTGTTAAAGACCCGGCTGCACGCGTTAAACGCCTGACAAGAACCCAAAATACGCCGTTCAGATTTTGCTAAACATTTTAACGCGCTCTTAGCACGCCTTTCCGCGTGTTTTCTGCTATAATGGATGCAGCCAAATGTTCTATGACAAGGAGGTTGCCCCTTTGCAAACAAAAAAGCCTCATGAAAAGTTGTTTCCCTTTTCCACCCGCGACCTGCTGATCACGGTTGGTATCCTGTTCTGCGCGGTTGAAGTCTGCGTGCTGCTGCGTATGGCTGACAGCACAGACGGCTTTGCCTCTCCGATCTTCGTACTGGCCGTGCTGCTGATCTCCCGCTTGACCAACGGTTATCTTTTCGGGTTTATCGCGGCGGTCTTCAGCGTCATCGGCATCAATTATATCTTTACCTATCCGTACTTTGAGTTCAACTTCACCATTTCCGGTTATCCGTTGACCTTTCTGACCATGCTTGGCGTGTCCCTCATCACCTGTGCGATGACCACCAAGCTCAAACAGCAGGAACGCCTGCGCGCGGAGACCGAAAAGGAGAAAATGCGTGCAAACCTGCTGCGCTCGGTCTCTCACGACATCCGTACGCCGCTGACCTCAATCATCGGCGCGACCTCGGCCATCTTGGAAACCCCCGACCTCCCTCCCGAAACACAGCGGGAACTGCTTGAGGACACACGGGACGAGGCACAGTGGCTAATCCGGGTCGTGGAGAATTTGCTGTCCATCACCCGCATCGGCGACGCGCGCGCACAGATCTCCAAACAATCCGAAGCCGCAGAGGAGATCTTGGGGGAAGCCGTGCGTAAATTCCGCAAGCGCTTCCCGCGCGTGGCGGTCTCTGTCGAGGCGCCCGATGAATTGCTGCTTGTGCCAATGGATGCCACGCTGATCGAACAGGTGCTGTCAAACCTTTTGGAAAATGCTGTATTACACGGTGAAACCACCACGCACATCCTGCTTTCCGTGAAAAAACACGGGGCGTTTGCAAAATTCTCCGTTCAGGACGACGGCAGGGGCATTCCCTCCAAGGAGCTGCCTAATCTGTTCAGCGGCACGCTGCGGCGCAGCGAAACGTCATCCGGCGACGGAAAACGCAACATGGGGCTGGGGCTTTCGGTCTGTCAAGCCATCGTGCGCGCGCACGATGGCACCATGGAGGCCAAAAATTTGGAAAACGGCGCTGAATTCATTTTTTATCTACCATTCTCCGAGGAGGCATCCGCATGAACATCCGTGAAAAGGTCCTGATCGTAGAGGATGAAAAAAGTATCTCCCATTTCATTTCCACGATCTTAAATTCCAACGGTTATGAGACCCTGCAAGCACATACCGGCGCTGAAGCCCTGAGCATGATCTCTTCCCACTGCCCCGACCTTGTCATCCTCGACCTCGGCCTGCCCGATATGGACGGCCTCGAGGTGCTGAACAGCCTGCGCGGATGGTCCAGCCTGCCGGTCGTGGTGGTGTCCGCCCGCTCGTATGAGCACGACAAGGTCGGCGCGCTCGATCTGGGTGCGGACGACTATCTCACCAAGCCGTTCGGCACCGCCGAGCTACTCGCGCGCGTGCGCACAGCCATCCGCCACACACGCACCGCGTCGGGCAACGACGAGATCGCCCAGCGCGGCACCTATACCGTGGGCGACCTGACTATCGACTATAACAAGCATCAGGTGCTGATGCGGGGTGAAAACGTCCATTTGACGCAAAGCGAGTTCCGCATCGTCGCGCTGTTGGGCAAATACGCCGGCAAGGTGCTCACCTATGATTTTCTCATCAAGGAGTTGTGGGGCCCTCGTGCGGGCGGTGACAACCAGATCCTCCGTGTCAACATGGCCAATATTCGGAGAAAAATCGAACAGAACCCCGCCGAACCGGAATACCTGTTCACCGAAGTCGGCGTCGGCTACCGACTCGCCGAAAGTGACGAGGCTGGGGCAAAGCGATAGTAAAACGCAAAGCGCCTTTCCTTTTGGAAAGGCGCTTTGTCAAGCAAAGAGAGAGAAAAAGGGGGTTATTGGCTGATGGTCTGCCGCAGCGCGTCAACCGAGGTTGCGACGCCAGCCTCGACGGACATGGTCAGATCCTCCATTTCAAGCGATACGTCGCCGTGATAGCCCATCATGCTGAGGACAGAGAAAAACTCTTTCCACCACTTAAGATCCTGCCCGCAGCCGACCGCGACATAGTTCCACGAACGCGCGGCGCACTCTGTAACGGGTTTTGGCTCGAGCAGCGTGTTGATATCGGCCACGCCGCGCTCGACGCGCGCGTCCTTGCCGTGCACATGGTAGATGCAGCCCCGGAGCGCCCGCGCCGCCGCGATCGGGTCGGCGCCCATGACGATCAGGTGCGACGGGTCCAGGTTCATGCCGATCATCGGGCCGACTGCCTCGCGCAGCCGCAGCAGGGACTCCACGTTGTAGACCATCATGCAGGGGAATTCCTCAATGGCGACTTGCTCCACGCCGCACTTTTCGCAGTGTGCGGCAAAATCTTTCCACCACGCGATGGTCGTCTTCCATTGGTATTCTACCGCCGGAGCCATATAATCGGGCCATGAAACAGTCGATACGATCCAGTTGGGCGTCGTGTCATGTTCATTGCCCGCCGGCAGCCCGGACATTGCTACCAGCTTTTTAACGCCCAGCTTGCCCGCGAGCGTCGCGCAGTCATACATGGATTCTGAGTACGTTTTTCCGGTCTCGTTCGGCCAGAGCGGGTTGCACGAGGTGTTGAGCGCCGCGATACGCATGGAGCGCTTCTCCAGCTCGGCCTTGTAAGCGGCCAGTTTGTTTTCATCGGCCAGCAGTTCGGCTGTCGGGCAGTGCTTGCGCGCCCCCCAGCCGCCCGCCGTCATTTCCACCGCGTCAATGCCGTAGGACTTGACCTTATCGAGCATATCCGTGTAGGATAGGTCGGCAAATACGTCGGTGCAGATTGCCAGTTGCATAGTGCTTTACCTCCTTTATTTCTGATAAAAAGCCGGCATCGGATCGTATTTGACCGGCACGATAGTCTGCGTGTCGCGCGCTTTGGAAGCCGCGGCCGCAGCCACCTGCCCCGCGTATCCATCCCACGCGGTCGGGCCGTCCACGCGGCCGGCCTTGGTTGCGTCAATCCATTCCTGGAACTCCGTGTCGTACGCCTCGGCAAAGCGGGTCGACCAGTCCGAATCGATCTCATGGCCGATATTTGCGCACGCGCAGACATTGATGGTCGGCGATTCGGGCAGATTGAGGATACCGTCCTCACAGACGACCTCGCACTTGATCTGATAGCAGTGGCCGGTTGTCACAAACGCCTCGACGTCGATGCGTACGCCGGACTTGGTTGTCAGGATCATGACCTGCGGATCCTGCAGGTTTTCGCCCGCGCGGCGGCATTTCTTTCCGTAGCGTACCTCGGCGGTCGCATAGTCCTCGCCGAGCAGCCAGCGTAGCACGTCTATCTCATGGATCATGGAGTTTTCAACCTCCATGGGCGTGTCATAGTCGAGCGGCACGGAGGGGTTGCGGTGCGCACAGTGTAGCAGCAGCGGTTCACCGTACTTTTTGGACGCGATGGCCTCCTTCAGCTGGCGGTAGCCCGTGTCATAACGGCGCATGAAGCCGACCTGCACAAGATGCCTGCCCGAAGCCATTTCCGCCTCGACGATCTTTTTACAAGTTTCCGCCTCAGGAGCGAGCGGCTTTTCGCAGAACACCGGCTTGCCCGCCGCGATGGCGGCCAGCACGTACTGCGCGTGGAACGGGTCGAGCGTGGTGACGATGACCGCGTCCACGTCGGGCGCGGCGATCATTTCTTCGCCCGTTGCGTAGGGCTTGATGCCGTATTTTTCCGCGACCGACTTGCAGAAATCGAGGTTTGCGTCAGCGCAGGCAATCACCTTTGCACCGGACAGCTTGCTGTTGATGCGCTCGATATGCGTCCGGCCAATCGCGCCCGTGCCCACAATGCCGATTTTTAGTTCATTTCCCATTTTGAGTTCCTCCTTTTATATTGGGGCGGGGCGAAAGCCCCGCCCCTTCGCCTACGGATTTACCGGCTCAGCCCGCGTAGTCCGCGGCGTTGTCCTCGATGACCGACTGGAACGGAACAAGGACTTCCTACTCCACGTCCTCACCCGCCATCAGCTTCTGTATTACGCCGTAAGCCGCTTCTGCCTGGCCGGGCGCGTCCTGCAGGATGGTCTGCACCATTTCGCGCGGAAACACCTTGACGACGTCCCGCATTTCCAGCACATGCTCTGGATTTGTCTTAGCTTCTCCTCCTTTTCTCTCCTCAAGCTCACTACGAGCACGTGCTCGTAGTGCTGTAAAAAAATATTTGCAAACGGATTTGCAAATATTTCTTTTCCTAAAACAGGCTTTCTTTCACTAATATCTTAATCTCGGTAAAAGTCCGCTCGCGCTCCGCCTTTTTTCCAAACACCAGATAATCCATGATGATCTGGATCGGCAGTTCCCCCTGCCGCTGCAGCTCGCTTGCTAACGTACAATCGATCACATCTTCCGAAATCAGGTTTAGAATCTGCGGATAATCTTCAAAGGAAATCACCTTGACGTGCTGCCACCGGCCGCTTTCCTTAAGCGCGCGGCCCACTTCATATGCGCCGCCGCAGGTGATGTAGATTCCCTGCAGATCGGGGTATTTTCGCAAGACTTCTACGGTTCTTTCATATGTGATACGGGGATCCTCAAAGCTTTCGATATATTCGACGATCTGGATTTCAGGATACATCTTTTTTAAAAACCCGCTGAAGCCCTGTTCCCGTACACTGACATAATAGTTGTTGTTCTCCGAATCGATTGTGCTGGAGATCACAGCCACCTTTCCTTTACCGCCTACGAACTGGCCCATCAGCCGGCCGGCCACCCGGCTGGCGCGGACGCTGTCCATGCCGACAAAGCAGCTTCGTTTCGTGCCGTCGATATCGGAATTCATGGTGACTACCGGTATGCCGGCGTCGACCGCATGGTCGATCGCCGCGCGCACGCGGTTGGAGTTGATCGGGCTGAGCACGATCGCATCCACTTTTTCTTCCACCATACGTTCCAAAATCTCTTTTTGCCCCTGCGCCTCCTGAAAGGTAGTGACATGGTATTCCACATCGATATTGAATCCGACCTGGTTTTTCACGCCCTGTTCAATTCCCTCTTTTAGAAAAGGAAGCGCGTCTACATCAACAAGCACCGCGGCGATCTTATACTGCTTGCCCTGTTTCTGCAAGACCCGGCCCGCCGGATTGGGCGTATATCCAACTTCCCTGATAATCTGCTGGATTCGCTGGCGAACATCGGCGCTGACACCTTCGCGGTTGTGGAGCACCTTGTCCACGGTCGCCCGATGCACGCCCGCCATTTCTGCGATTTCTTTAATCGTTACTTTCATGCTGCCACACCCCCGGTTTTCTATGTGGTTCTATTATAGCAGCTTGCCCGTTTAATCTCAATTCGACAATCCACGAGCACGTGCTCGTTTCTTATTTATGGCTTTATTATGTTCTGGATGCGGCAGTTTGTCAACGTTATTTTCCGCCAGCTTCCAAACTTTGTATAAGCTGTCATGCTCAAATCCATCCGGTTTGTTGAAAGCGCTTAAAAAAACGAGGGCCAAGACTCAAAAGTCCTGACCCTCGTTTCTTGATTTGCATTACAACTATGTTCGTGTAATGTCTACTTTTGTGAAGTAGAACTGCTTATACACGCACCCATGTAGTCGGCGTTACTCTGGTCAATGTCGACAAGCAAACTATCACACTCTTGTCGCCCACGGTGAGTCTATAAGTGATCTTATCGTCAAAGAGGTACACGGCCACGATGAAGATATTGACCAGCATGCGCCGATATTTTTCATCGTTGGCGTCGCCTTTCTTCAAGGCGGTAAGGAAGAATAGAATATCCTGCTCGAATAGAGGGATTTGGCCTTGCTGTTCGAAGGCAATTTGTTTTTCAAGGTTCTGCTTTTGGGCGGCACGTTTTCGAGCGATATGCGGGCAAGGATGTGCTGATATTCGACGAATTCCGCTCGCAGTTTCGCATATCGGATATGCTCAACTATCTCGACGGCTACCCGATCATGTTGCCGTACCGATATGCCGATAAACAGGCTTGCTATACCAAGGTCTACTTGATTTCCAACATCTCACCGGAAAGCCAGTACCGCAACATCCAGTGGAATGAGCCCGCAACATGGCAAGCGTTCACGCGGCGCATCCACCGCGTGGAATACCTCGGCGCGCCTGACGACCGCAATTTTATCGAATTGAATGATACGGACATACAATGCCTATTTTAGCAACAGCAAAGCCGCCGATCACTCGGCGGCTTTTATCATGCATCCTCCGGCACAATAATTGCGCCGTTGTCCCGCTCGTACGCTTCCAGATACGACAACAGTACATGCTCGATAAAGTTCGTCATGCTGCGGTGCTCTTTCTGCGCCAAAGCGTTCACCTTGTCGAACACTTCGTCGCCGATGCGCAGGGTAAAAACACGCTTATAAGTTGCCATGCAACGCCCTCTTTTCCATGCTTTTAATAAGCATAACATTTCTAATTATGCTTGTATGCAGTCTAATAGATGCTATAAGATGTCACTCTGACATTGCACAGTATGGGAAAATATGCTATACTGTTCGAAACGGACCGCAAGGCCAAAAAGGAGTGGGTAAATTTGAGTAAATGGAAACGTGCGGGGGCATGGCTGCTGGCGGCGGCGCTGGTTGTGGGGACGCTGCCTGCGGCGGGCGCGGCGGTGACAAGTGACAATGCAAAAAGCTACTTAAAGGCAATTGACTCTAACCCGGGCGCAAATTCTTATTTGGTCGATTTCGATGGGGACGGCTCTGACGAGCTGCTGCTTGTATGGCGCAGCTATCCGGAGGGCGCTTCGTATCAATCGTTTACCGGCGGATATGCTGTTTGGCAGGGCAGCAAAAAGCTTGTCCAAGTCGACGATATGACCCAACAGTACTGGCAAGGCCAATCCGAGAAGGTCCGCAACGGGCTCGGCATAACGAGTTGTTTTATCGCGGAAAAGGAAAATCGGCTGTATTTCGTTGAAGACATTGGAGAAATGGATTGTGGAACCCGTACTAAAACCTATACCGTACGAAATGGCCAATGGATCCTCGTGGATACCATGTACGACGCCATGTGGGCGTTTGCCGGAATCGATTCCAGCAGCATAAACGGACAGGATGTCGATCAAGCCACCTTTCAAAACGCCTATGCCGCATATCAAAGCAAGCAAGAACTGACAGACCGCACCAGTAACAACAATTTTAAACCGCACAGCGTCAAAGAACAGCTCGCAAACGCCGTCGACACCTCGGTTTTCGGCTATGAGGACGTGCTTTCCAGCCTGTCGGAAAGCGAGAAAAAAGCGCTGTTTGAGGATCTGCTGTTTCCATTCGCCGGTTATGATATTGATTACCGCACCGCTACCGATCAGCAGATTGCACAGGTGATGAACGCTGTGTGGTATGACCACAATAAATATTATTCTGGATGGGAAACAAAGTTCACCTTAGATTTACCCAATTATGATGTGGGTATTCCAAAAGATCTTCTGGACCCTCTTACAAATTCCCTATTTGGCAGAACCTTAAATCTTGATAAATTAGCGAGAAAAACGCTGCCCTCCACGGATGATACAAACAATTTTTGTTATTCCTACCAAAATGCTCTTTGCTTTCATGCATACTTTGGCATGGGTAGCTTCCCGGGCTATATTAAAGTAATTCCTGAGCACTTTTATAACTTGGGAAATCAATTTTATTATGCCGTCTATACTGAAAAATGGCTCTATGATGACACCGGCGTAGACCATATTGATAACTTCAGCTTTGTTATCAAGAAAAATGCCGATAACTCCTATCGTTTGGTCCGCATCTACCCCGCGTACTACACCCCCACCGCCGCCGAGCTAGCCACGTTCGTCCAGCCGAGCAGCTGGGCTAAGGCCGAGGTCGAAAAAGCGCAGGCCGCGAACCTCGTGCCGGAATTAACCGGAGCCCCCGGCTGGCAGGACAGCGCCACGCGCCTGCAGTTCGCTGAGCTGATCGTGCAGTTCGTCGAGCAGGCGACCGGCAAAACCCTCACCGCCGCGCCGTCCGGCACGTTCTCGGACACCAATTCCGAAGCCGTTTTGAAAGCCCACGCGGCGGGCATCGTAAACGGTACGTCGGATACGGCATTCAGCCCCTATGACCCGCTGACCCGTCAGGAACTCGCCACCATGCTCTGGCGCGCGATCTCCTATGTGCAGACCGAAACCGGCAAAACCGCGCTCGCAGCCGGCGGCTCACTCTCCGGCTACACGGACGCGGGCAAGGTCTCCGCGTGGGCTAAGGACGCGGTTTCCGCCCTTGCACAAAACGGCATCATGAAGGGCACGAGCGGCACGACACTCTCCCCCGCTTCTTCCTGCACGGTGGAGCAGTCGGTGCTACTGGTCTACCGCACATTCCAGAAACTGCAGTAACAAAGAGCGGCCAAGGCTTAAAACCTTGACCGCTCTTTCTTGTTGGTATCACAGCCACACCGTTACGGCGAACCCGCCGTTAAAATAATAGGTGTTCGTGTAATATCCTTGTGTGTCATTAGGTCAAAATAGATGCAGAGGATATCTGCTTTAGGGAGAAAACCAGTCTAAAGTAGAGTTTAAAAAAACCGTCAGATTTTTCTTTCATGTTAAATTCCTTACTCACATCTGTATATCTTTTTCCTTTAAGGTTGAAATTTGACTATCGCCTACTCTGCCATTTGGAATATTAAGAGCACTCACTACAGTTGAAATTACAGAATATAAACCTCTTCTTCTGCAAACCAGCCATTTGATATCGCGGTTCTTTTCACGGCCTCAGTATTCTCTGTGTAGGCTAAAACTGCTAAGCTTTTTTGAGCGCGTGTACAAGCAACGTAGAAAAGCCGGGTGGTTCGCATAATTCCTGTATCCTTGCCTTCTTGCTCATTTTTTATGTCGGTATCGCTCTTGGGAGTTGCCCCAAACAGCTTTTCGTAACTGAAAAGAAAGACACGAGCTTCGGTATCATCCATAATGACCATAACTCGCGGAAATTCAAGCCCCTTAATTCCCTGATGAGTAGCAAACCGAGTGTTATCGGAAACATATGCCGAATATCGCTCTAATTCATCAAAGGTTACTGATAAAGCTTTCCTCAAGGCAGTTGTCTTGGCATTTTCGCCCTCTACGAACTCAGAAAGAATATCTGTTACGCGACTATCCAACTTGAACAGGTTGGATTTCTCTACGGATTTTAATATGTCCAAGCAGCAAGGGGGGCTATCGTTTTTCCACAGTTCCATCAAGGATTCAACAGCTTTTTCAGTATGTTGGATCAAATCAGACTGATTATCGCCCTTTTCTGCAAAAGCTTGTTTGTTAAGCAATGGAGAATGTTTGCGAACAATCCTTGAAACCTGAAAATCATCTCCAGCCCGGTAGGCCTTTCTTAAGGGGGATATTATATTGGAAAGGAAGGACAATTCTGAAATTGATCCTTCACGTAACGATGTATCAAAAACGCCCGACTCATTTAATGGAGCATACAAGCCATAGAAACCAAAGCGACTGGCTGCCATATGATGTTCCAATATTAGGCTCTTGTATTCGGATTCGTTCTCCCACTCAAAATCCCTTGCTTCTTTAGCCATAATTGTGGCGACCCTTTGCTCTATTTCCTCTTTGTTCGCAAATGATGTAGTTATGAATAGGCGCACTGTGCCTTCTTCCGCATCGGATCGGGCTCGCTGTTGCTGCCCATCAACCGTCTTTCGTATAGTATTAGCAAGCTTTACTATGCGTGTGGCACTTCGATGGTTCATAACCTTTTCCGGACGCGCCCAATTAGCGGGGATACAGTTTGCCAAGTTATCCTTGCCATCTAAGTAGATTTTCTGCATAGTATCTCCGAACATACCGACAAGAAATTTGTCGGCATGCTGCTCACAAACAATAAACAAGGCGTCAACTAGTTCTTTCTTTGTATCCTGACTTTCATCAATCAGAAGTATTGGGTATTTTGCAATCAGAATTTCTTGCATTGTTCTTTCTGTGGCAATAAACTCCGAACCCATTTTTATCACTTCACTATGGTTCAAAGAGTCATAACCGACGTTTTCTCCGTTCGGATTATACGAAAAGCGTTTGACTGATGTTATTTTAGCAAGACGTTCGTTTTTCTGATTTAATTCTTTTGCCCTTTTATCAGCAGCTTTACCGCCGCGTCCATTGCGTTGCTTTTCTTCAAGTTCGATAATATCTGCTTTAGTCGATTTGATAACCCAATCTTTTATATCGGCCTGATAGCTTTTAATAAGTTCCCAAAGAAAGCTATGGATGGTGGAGACCGCAAAGATTGACTTGTATTGCAATCTTCTGGATATCTCGTCACAGGCCGCATTCCACTGTTATTTGCTCCGACAAACAAGGTGGTTTCTTTGCTGAAGTCTATGTGGCATTGCAGTAACTTGCGAAAATTTTGAATATGAATAGATGTGATTCTCATGTATATCTCCCTCCGCATAACTATAGCAATAACTACAACATTTATGTTTTAAAGTGCACCAATAGATATATACGAGAGCAACCTAATGCCTCCAACAAGTTGAGTCTGTATTCTGGACTCAACCACATCATAAATTCACACACCAATAGAGGGTGAGCATAAGTACCGCCGTTTTTCCCTGCTTTCGATACAATGCCAACCGCACCAGTCTGTTTAATCCACTGCTTAGGGGTCATTGTGAAAGTTCCTGTTTTGAGTCTAGCGACCAAAGCATCATAGCCTTCGGTGCTGTATTCATCATTGTGACGCTGCTCCCATAGGTTAAGAAATTCCATTGTACTGCTACTACGCATCCAGCTTTGAATCACATAGCTTGGTGCAGTATTGTTAAATTTCTTTGCGATATCTGTAAGCGAGATGTACTCTATATCAGCTTCCTGTGTTTCGGGGAGACACGTTAGACCATAGTCTATTTCTACTGAATCTGATTGCATGCTTTGGAATTTCAACTTTCCAAGTTCAATCTCCAAATTTTCAATATCATATTTCTCGTCAACAAATTTTGCCGCTTTTTTAAATTCAACTTTACTCAGCTTTCCATCACAAAGTAGACCACGAAAAAAATTCATACTCATTTCGTAACGCATTCTTTGTTGAAGAAGTTCTTTTGCACCCATCTATATACCCCAGCTTTGTGCATAATAATTTATATTATATCATCAAAACCTAAGAATGGATAGCTTATAATTGTTGATATATCCCAAAATGGCGAGTAATATCAATTTCTTCGTTGCTTGTAATCGAAATTTGAGAAATTGCTTTTTGCACAGCCTGCTCATCGAACTCAGATAAATCCAGCTCCTTGCAAATCAACATCTTAAGAGTTATATCGGCAATCGTCGGAGAATATTTACAAACTGACTGCTTACCATTTTCTACACGGTCAGCGCAGCGCCAGACTACCTCGCCGCTTGGTCTTGTAATACGGCGATAATTACTGCCGCATTCAGCACAAACTAAAAGACCACTCAGTACGTTCTGTGAACTGTACCGGGTGGTCTTTCTCTGTGTGGAGCCATCGCTATTCATTTGTGTATTGGTTCGAGAGCCCTTTTCAAACTGAGCGGCTACGAACAGTTCCATTGAGACAGCATATGGCACATACTTGCCGTTGCTCAGTATTTTATCAATAACGGAGCGTGACCACTTCGCATTACCGGAGGGGGCAACAACCTGATCCGCTTCCAGCTCGGCGGCGATACCGCCCAAACTAGCACCATCAACATAGCGCCGGTAGATTCGCTGTACCACTTCAATTTCCGAGGCTACCATTTGCACATTGCCATCAGCCATCTTTTTAAAGCCATAAGGTATTGCCATACGTTGTTCCGTCCTTTCTTAAACTTATTTATAGCTAGATTTATATTGATCGCCACACACAAAACTTGTGCATAAATGGGTTTGAACTTGACCGCAAGTTGAATTTTACGGTAAAGAACCGCTTTTGGGCATAGAAAAAGACAGACCCATCTGTTAAAAAACAGGTCTGTCTTTCTGTGTCATTAGGTCAAAATAGATGCAGGGTTTTGGGTTGAAATTAATCGGTGTATTGATTTATCTTTCCAATAAACTCACCATGCTCATTTAGGTGAAATAAACCTGAAACATGAGGCCTACTAAATTGCTGCTTAGAGCTACGCTCTTCCACAATAATACGCTTTTCACTTAACAATGTCCAAAAGATTGTATAGTCATGCTCTTCGAGGTATTTGAAGAAAGCGGTTCTATCAATGAACAGGCCGATATCTTCTCTTAGAAGTTCGCGACTATCGAAACAAACAATATTGCCATCCCTATCATATAAGACGGTATCCTCCTTGCCATATCTCATTTGCAACCCATTGAATAATTCTCCGCTTGGTTTATACCAAGAATAATTATTTTCTTCTCCAAATAAATCTCCTTCACGTTCGGTAAGATATTTGAAAGCTGGCAATAAGACCTTACCTAGTGAATTGTACTCATCTCCATACCGATCAATTGAAACCCATTCCTCACCACAGTAGTAAGGATTTTGAAAAAAATGATATCCCTCTGACCAATAATATTCTTTGTTGTAGAGGATGTAATTCTCGTCTGCCTCAGACGTCCATCTCCCCATAAAATCCTTATTCAATAATGCTTGAACAATTTCATCCTTGCGATCCTTTTTAACAATATAGCTGTTTACTTGCATCCACATATCTTTGATTGGATTTTGATATTGTTTATCACCAAGTGCTTTTTCTCCTGACCATGTGTACCAACCGCTCAACAAAACAAACACTTTTTCAGCATGATGCAGATACAGTATACTTTCTATGGGTGGCAGATCATCAAAGTTTTCCAACCACTCACAATGATCTTTTGCAGGTAAGGTGTAAAGCTTTTCATGTATTGGCTTTTTATGCGTGGCATCTTGAACAATTGAAAGCAAGGATATTGTAGGGTCTATATTTCTAATATTAGGCTCAAACGATCCTGTGCAAAAAGTGTGATTTTTTGTTCCTCGGTCATCAATATTGATTTGCATTAAATACTTATCGCTGACCTGTGCAGCTAGCTCATATAGTGCAATCCATTGATATTTTTTTCCGATTCTCTCGTGTTTTTTTGTTCTTGATCTTCCGGTTTCTCGGTGTATATCATAACAGCCATGCTTTTCGACATCATATCCCATGTCAAAAATTTTTTTAATTGCTATGTTCTTAAGATCATTACTGTCTAACCCTTTCCAATCGTGAAAATACCGTTGAAATACATATCGACCAAAATCCCCATATCCACCCGGTGATCCGTCACGAGAGTATTCTACTTGCATTGAACTTAAAATTGCGTTTTGACCCCAAAAATAATCTTTAAATTCTTTATCTTTATAGTCGTATTCAAACTTTTTAATGTCTTCGTCTGTAGGAGTATCAGGGAAAGTCGTGTTGTATGGTGGCTGTATTTTGGATAAATCAAAATCGAAATTGGAAAGGCGGTATTGGGCAAAATCCATTATGCTTTTTGCATAGTCACGCAGCAAAATATTAGGATATGTTATTTCTTGTTGAAATATATTTTCATAAACAAATCCTGCTAGGTTTCTTATGCTGTTTTCGTTTGTTTCCGATACCACGCACCCAAACGCTACAGCATATAGACGTTCCGCAACATATGGATCGTCTATAGTGGAGAAGCGTTCCATCAACTGTATAAGCACCTCAATGTGTCCCGTAAGCAAAGAAACTAAAGCTTTTGTAGATTTATCCCTCAAGTAGCGATTTGATGAAATTAGGAACATACAAAGCATTTGCGCTGCAAGGCGAATGCTTTCTTCTGGAAAATTCCCTTCATTAGAAGCCAACGCCCAATCTATCAACTTGTTAATTGAAGATCCCTGAGTGTCAAAAATTTTATCAAATATGGGAATGAAATACGCATCTCTATCTGGCATAGGAAACCTAAACATATATTCTACAGTTTTATCTGCATTAAGTCGGAATTCTTCTTTTGTTGATAGTAGAATCAGTGTTGAAAAAAAGTGAATTAATGAATGGCCTTTTTGCAAAATGTTTTGATTAATGTACTCTAATGAGTTTTGTGTTATCGTTTGCGAGGTTCTCCACTTCAGACTTTCTATGAACGCATATCGTGTATTCACATTTGATTTCTCAAAAATATCAAAAATTTCATACTCAGTCTTTTGGGCAAGTACAATAGCAAGGCACTCAAGAATATCTTTATTCCATAGAAGAGATTCATTTGCTATTCTAAAAGCCTCAATTCCCAAATCTTGCATTTCCGGTACAAGCATTTCAGCAAACAAATAATCTTCGAGCTTTTCATATGTCACATATAAATATTCAGAGTTGTCAAACCTAATATTCTGCGTCAAAACGCCCTCAGCTAGCAACTGCTCTAAAAGATCGGTTTTGCACTGATATTTACTTTGTATTTCAAGAATCATTTCTAAAGTTCTATCTTGTGGAATATAATTATTGCCCAAGTTGTTTTTAAATTTAAATCGCACCATTTCATCAATCACTTTTCTGACAACATTGTAGCGCTGGTTGTACCCACATGCGGCAGCTACTCTGCGATTAACAGTTGTAATATAGCTGTTATAAACCTCAGAAATTTGTAATTGATTTATATTAACTGTGCGATCACGTTGCCCTTCACAGAACAGCCTTAAGAAAAGTGGATTGCTAAATTCATGGTTGGCAAAAGGCACACTTGAATACACTACTTTATAGAAATCGAAATATTTTTTAATCGCTTTATACTCAACAGTGCTAAATCCAACATGAGTTAACTGTACTAATTCCTCCATTAAGTTACTGTTGTCCGAAAAAAGAGAGGCGGTATACTCAGACCTAATTGTCATCACGAGCCCAACCCAAGAAAATCTTTTTAATTTTTCTACTATACCAGAAAGATGGTTTCTCCAAATCACTTTACCATTTCCCTCGTTTAAGGCATCTATAAAAATAATAATTCTAGAACTTTCCTTTTCGGCCATACTATTCAAGTGCTCTAGAAAACAATCCATATCACAGTTTATTGATAAAAGATCCAGCATTTCTTGAAGAGGATGTTTATGGCCAGAAAAATGTTGGCCTAAGAGCAGTAATGATTTGTTATTGTTTGCCGTTCTGCTTTGAATAGCATCTGCCAGCAAATGTGATTTTCCAATACCACCCTTGCCATCAATCAGAATATACGGCTTATTAACAGCTTTTATTTCGGCAGAATCTAAATAAGAAATATATTCTTCAAGCAAACCATAACTATCTTGGATTAGATAAATACTGTGTTGAAGGTTTTGATTTTTTGTTTTTCTATCTGCCGAGTCAAGTAGCGCATACAGTTTGGAAAGTTCTTTGCTTAAGGACTCTAATATTATGTTTAATACTTGTAATAATTGATCTATTTCTAGGTGTCTTGGCTTGTTAGACAAAAAGTCATTGATGAGCAGTGATATGCAATCTATGTTACTACTTACTTCCTGTATTCTTAATGCGCGAAGTTTTACTAGTAAATTATCACTAATGCTTTTGAATCGGTTTAAGAAATCTTCATTTATAGCTAGACCGTCAAAAACCTTGCTTATTTCAAGAGGCACATTTAACTCAGGCATATAACGATTACCCAGATTCTGGATTTGTTCACGATTCTGGTTTATAAACCACACATCGGAAATTTTCAATTTCTTTTGCTGGTGAATCAGTCGGTGGATGCTTAAAAGCTCATCTTTTATTTTGAATAGTTCCGATTGAAGAATTATATCTGTTTCGGCATTGCTTTGCATCATTTTGCTAATAGCATAAATTTCAAAATTTTGTTGCATAAGCACATATAAAATAGCTCTATCGTGTGGTTGAATTCTACTTTGAATAAATACCTTGCATTTATTCAAAATACTTTGAAAAAATTCATTAATAATACGTTTGTCCAAAACGGAAATTTTATAGGTCTCCACCTCTAACGCTTTATATAATTGCTGTTTTTGAGTAGAGAGATAAACTGCTTCTGACTGATTCTGATTATGAATACTAACTACATATTCAAAAACATTGAGAATAACACAGTGATTAACTATATAACTGTAAAATATTCCTTGAGTTACAATTGTCCCATCATGAGTTTTTTCAAATTCAATAGCCCATTGAATTAAATCGTCCTTGAAAGCCTGTATAGCCTTTTTATCCTTCCAAACAGCTATTCCATCATACAGAAAACTTGAAAAAACATTTGTTATTATACCTACCAATGTCTCCATATGCACACTCCCTACTGTGTAATCATTATACACATTATAACATTAAACTTCTGGAATGGACAGCTTATAGATGCAATGCTAAACCACGAGAGTACGCAATATCAATTTGTCTGTTACTTTTAACTAAGATATGCGACAGCTTTCTCCGCACAGTTTCTTCATCAAATACTGTCAATGCTAATTTCTCACTAATTAAAGCTTTAATATTTATATCGGTAATAGTCGGCGAATGTTTACACACTGATCGCTTACCATTTTCCACCCGGTCGGAGCAGCGCCAGACCACTTCGCTGCTTGGCTTTGTGATTCGGCGGTAGTTGCTGCCGCATTCTGCGCAAACTAAAAGACCACTCAGTACATTCTGTGAACTGTACCGGGTGGTCTTTCTCTGCATGGAACCATCATTATTTGTCTGTATATTGGAACGGGATTCTTTCTCAAACTGAACTGCCACAAATAATTCCATTGGAATGGCATACGGTACATACTTGCCGTTGCTTAGAATTTTATCAATGACGGAGCGTGACCACTTATCTTTGCTAGAGGGAGCAACAACTTTATCCGCTTCCAACTGGGCAGCGATGCCACCCAAGCTGGCACCATCAACATAACGTTGATAAATTCTCTGCACTACTCCAATCTCTGGAGCTACCATTCGAACATTTCCACTAGCCATCTTTTCAAAGCCATAAGGTATTGCCATACAGTCTCTCATCCTTTCCTTAAACTCATTTATAGTTAGGTTTATAAAAACCGCCGAACACAAAACCTGTGCATATATGGGTTTGCTTTCAGCGGCGAACTAAACTCCACCGTAAAAAGTCACTTTTTGGCATAGAAAAAGACAGACCCATCTGCGAAAAAACAGGTCTGTCTTTATGGTGGAGACGGCGGGAGTTGAACCCGCGTCCGAAAGCACATCCACAGGAACTTCTCCGGGCGCAGTTTGTCGTTTAGGATTCCCCCCGCGGCGCGCCGGCAAACAGGCTCGCCGCCTCGGTAGAGTCATCTTACATGACGGACGCAACTCTTAATCCGTACACGTTCACCACTAATCGACGCCAGACACCCGGGCCGTGGTCCCCCCGGGGCTGACGGGCTAAGCCTTAATTAGGCAGCCAGTAACTTAGAATCGTTGTTGTTTAATTTATAAACAAGTTGGAGCTTTTTTCGCAGCGCCCCACTGCGGCCCGCTATTCCAGCTTCAGCACCCCCGTCGAACCCGTTACGTCCCCGGGTCGGGTGCATTCTCAGAATGCTTTTTCTCAACGATTCCAAATTTTCATCGCGCGGTCGATCTCGCGTTTGGCGTCCCGCGCAGCGATGGAGTCGCGTTTGTCGTGCTGCTTTTTGCCGCGGCAAAGGCCGAGCTCAAGCTTCACGCGCGAGTTTTTGAAATACACCGCGAGCGGAATGAGTGAATAACCGTCCTGCTTGGTGCGGCCGAAAAGAACCGCGATCTCTTTTTTGTGCATCAGCAGCCTGCGCACGCGCAGAGGATCCTTGTTGAAAATATTGCCCTTTTCATACGGCGAAATATGCATAGCGCGTACAAACAACTCGCCGTCTTTAAAGGAGCAATAGGAATCCTTTAAATTGACCTGCCCCTGCCGGATGGATTTGACCTCGGTCCCAAACAGCTCGATGCCCGCTTCGTATTTTTCCTCGACAAAGTAGTCGTGCCAGGCTTTTTTATTGGCGGTGACTTGCTTTGTGCCCTGCTTTCCAGCCATGGCGTCCTCCTTTTTCGTGGTACAGTTTATCATAGCACGGCGGGGGCAGAAAGTAAAGTGTCAGGCGTGTTACACCGTTCGCGCAAAACCGACTCCGCCCCGCCGTTTCCGGCGGAGCGCGCGGTCATTCCACCGTGTTCGTGATCTCCCCGATCCCCTCGACCGCACAGGTGACCACGTCGCCCGGCTTGAGGAAATTCGGCGGCGTAAAACCCATGCCGACGCCCGACGGCGTACCGGTTGCAATGACCGTGCCCGCGCGCAGCGTCATGCCGCGCGATAGTTCTGCAATGATCTCGGCCACGCCGTGAATCAAGTGGTCGGTGCGCGAATCCTGCCGCGTTTCGCCGTTGACCATGGATGAAACACGCAGTACCGGCGGAAACGCGACCTCGTCAGCCGTCAGGAAGCAGGGCCCCATCGGCGTAAAGCCGTCAAGCGATTTTCCAAAATACCACTGATTATGCTCGGTTTGCAGATTACGGGCCGATACGTCGTTTATCACCGTATAGCCGAAAATATACTCATAAACCTTGTCCTCGGGAACGTTTTTTGCATCCTTTCCCAAGACGACGCCCAGCTCGACCTCATAATCCAGCCCGTCCACCAGCCCCGTATAACTGGGAATCGCGTCACCGTCGCCCGTCGCTTCAAACACGCGCTTGCCAAAGTAGGTCGCTTTTTTGCGGTCGACCAGAAACGCGTCCTGATGGAACCGCGCCGATTCGACCGCGTGATCGGCATAATTAATGCCAAGGCACATCAGATCCTGCAGCGGGCGCGGGATCGGCGCGCGCAGGCGCACGGAATCCAGCGCCAACGGCCCTTCGGACGCGTTACCGCGGTCGCGCAAGCGGTCAAGCGCCGCTTTGTCCGCGTGGCAGATCAGATCGTTCATATCGGCGAACGGCAAGCCGAACGCTTCGACAGGCCAGAGAAAACCCGGCGCGTCCAAATAGCCCACACCAAGCCTGTCCACGCCGCCCGGCGCTTGATAGGTATAAAGCTTCATGATTGCGTTTCCTCCCTTTTGTCTTATAGCAGTATCATACCACAAAAAGGCCCCGCAGTGCAATCGCACGCGGGGCGCCATCCTTTCAGTCCAGACTGCGAAGCTGGCGCAGCAGGCTGTCGACCCGGTTTTGCGAAACAAACCTGCCTCCCAGCTGCAGCACGCGCCAAAGCGGCATATTCCATATCTGCCGCCGCACGCCCGTGTCGCGCAGCATGGGAAACTCGCGGAACAGAAGTGCCCGCGCGCGCGGGTTTTGCAGGATCTCGCCGACCGTGATCCGGTTGTTTCTTAAATCCATGGGGATCACCTCCAATTCAGTCTATGCGGTTGCTCGCGCCAGCGCGATATGCTACAATATGGGAAGAGGTGATGAGCCATGAGCGCAAATTGTGATACCTGCGCCTATAACGTATATGACGATGAGGCGGATATGTATTTCTGCGAGGCCTATCTAGATGAAGACGAACTCTGCCGCCTGCAGACGAACCCGGGCAGACCCTGCCCGTATTACCGCTCGGACGACGATTATGCGCTCGTCCGAAAACAGAACTAAATTGGGATTTGCAGAGGTGAAAGAATGACCGAAAAGGAAAAAGCATCCAAAGGCCTGCTGTATGATGCAAACTACGATCCCGCCATTTTGGCAGACCGTGCCCGTGCGCAGGATATTTGCATCGAATACAACCAGACACGCACCGCGTTTCCCGAAAAGCGGCTGGCGCTGCTCAAAGGGCTGCTCGCCGCGTGTGATGACGATATTATTATCGAGCCGCCGCTTTCTATCGACTATGGGTATAACACCCGCGTCGGCAAGAGCTTTTACGCTAACTATGGCCTGACCATTCTGGACGGCGCGCCCGTCACCTTTGGCGACCATGTGTTCGTTTCGCCGCACTGCGGCTTCTATACCGCCGGCCACCCGCTCGATGTCGCCCAGCGCAACGCTGGGCTGGAATACGCCAAGCCTATCCGCGTGGGCAACAACGTCTGGATCGGCGCGCATGTATGCGTGCTGCCCGGCGTAACTATTGGAGACAATGCAGTGATCGCCGCAGGCAGCATTGTCACCCGCGACGTGCCGGCGGGCGTGCTTGCCGCGGGCAACCCTTGCCGTGTGGTGCGCGAGATCGAGGAAAAGCCCCGCCGCGTGATCCTTTAACCGCCCGATATCATAAAAATGCGCGCTGTGTCAAGCACAGCGCGCATTTTTTAATCTCTTTTGCTTCTGCCGTAGCCCATGTCCTGCAGCAGGTTGCTGAGCAGATGCAGACGCTCGGCGAGCATTTCGTCATCCCGTCCCAAAACATCAGAAAACAGCTTGATGTCCTCGTCGATCATCGGGTTGTCCGTGCAGACCTCGACCGTCATTGCATCGCCTTGAAGTCCGATGCGGTCGACCTGCGGGTTTGATTCGTCATACAACTTGGGAAAGCGGTACGCATCCATGAAATACTGCCGCGCGCGGCAGATCAGGATCGCCAGGTCGAGCGCGCGGTGCAGCGGCAGTTCTTCAGACTGTCGCGACCACTTTTCCCCGGTATACCGCCAGACCTTCGCGGATATATCCACCCGGCCGCGGTCGTTCCACTGCGCAAGGCCGAGCGACAGCCCTTTCGCGTCGCTTTCATAGGCCAGCCGACCGTCGACGTTTTCATAGTTCTCGACAGTGATGACAGGCTTATGCTTGAGCGTCGTCGGAATTTTCATTGTCCATTCTCCTTTCATTAAATTAGTAATTTAGTAATTAACTAGTGCTATCATACTGCTTTTTTCCTAGGCTGTCAACCCCCAAACGGACAAGGACCCGGAAACGCAAAACGTTTCCGGGTCCTTTTCTTTCCTTACAGCAGTGCGAGGATGTTGTCCTTTGGCATCGCGCCGACCGCCTTATTGGCGATCTCTCCGTTTTTGATGACAACCAGTGTCGGGATGCTCATGACGCCGAACTGCTGCGCCAATTCCATCTGATCATCGATGTTGACCTTGCCGACCTTGATATCGCCGCGCTCGCCCGCGATCTCGTCCACGATCGGCGAAACCATGCGGCACGGACCGCACCAAGTCGCCCAAAAATCGAGCAGCACCGGCTTGTCCGACTGCAAAACCTCGCTTTGGAAATTATCCTTGGTAATCGTTAAAACTGCCATTTGTGTCCTCTCCTTTTTTGTCTAGTGTGTCCGGCTGGCGGCGCGTTACACGCCGAGCTCGTAATAAAATCCATATTGCTGCATCACGCCCGCAAAGCCCCGGTAGCGTTTCATCGGAAACCCCTTGGGATAATGCTTGTCCAGCATGGCGCGGATATGGGTATCGACCGGGAATGCGTCGATGTGGTGCAGTGCGTACAAGCAGATGCATTCCGCCACCTTAACGCCCACGCCGGTCAGCCGCATCAGCTCCTGCCGCGCTTCTTCATACGGCAGAGCGGCAATCCGCTGTAAATCAACTTCGCCGGAAACGACCTGCCGCGCGCTTTGCGTTAAATATTTCGCGCGGTAGCCCAGCCGGCAGCACGCCAGATCGCTGGGTTCACAAAGGGCGAGCGCCTCGGGTTTTGGAAAGCAAAAATACCGTTCTCCGTGTTTATTATAGCACGGTTCGCCCAAAAGCAAACACAAATTTTCGACGCATTTTTTGATGCGCGCGATATGGTTCTGCTGTGAAATGATGAAGCAGACGATCGTCTCCCAAAGTTCCTGCCGCAGAATGCGGATTCCACCGCCGGCTGCGATAGCCGCTTGTAAGTACTTGTCCTGTTTGGACACGGCGCGTTTAAACGCGCCGTAGTCGGTATCCAGATCGAAATAGGGACGCCAGACGCTGGAAAACTCCTCTTCCCCACAGTCGAACCAGACGGTATCGCCGTCCTGCCCCAGCGTCAGCTGTCGCCCCCGGGCGGTCAGCGTATATGCGCCGTCCTCCGCCGGGTCAAAACGAAAGCATTGACCCGACCGTGCGATCTGTCCAAGGTTGAAGTCCGGAATGCGCCGCGTAATCATGGGTTCATCGCCTCATGTTCAGCCGCGAGCTCCTCATAGAGCTGATGCAGCAGCCAACCGAGGTTCGTTTCCGTTACCACTGCTTTATAGGGTACGCGCACTGCTTGCTGTTTGATTTCACGCAGCAGAATCTCCAGCCGTTTGTCTGTGAATCCGTCAAGCACGAGCAGGGGTTCGGCAAGCGCGGGCGCTTCAGCTTCAGCACGCGTGCCAAACCCCTTGCGGCCAAGCAGACAGCCAACCGTCTGGCCGACCGCATCCGCCGGGACGTTTTTAATACGCACGCCCATACGCACCAGAATCGATTTCAGTTTTGCGGCGCGTTCGCCGCCCACGGGGTCGTAATACAGCACTGTTTCGCGGGATACCGCCATATTGGATTCCTCCTTGCCTCTGGTATTACAAATACAGTATACCATATCTGTCAACTATCAAAACCGCCGGATGTGAAACGCCCGCGCGGAATTTCCGCGCGGGCGTTTCTGATGCTGTTAATGCGGTCGGTTTGACAAAACAAGAGCCGGTTTTCAGTCCCCCAGCCGCACAACCGTCAGCGCAAGATCATCGAATCTGAAGCCGTCGTTTTCAGAAACCACAATCAGACTGGTTGGCACGGTGTCGACCCGGAACGGGATGCTGAATGCCAGCGTACCCGTTTCATCCGAGGCCGTATACGTGCGCTGGGCGATGGCGCCTGTGACCGGTGTTCCGTTGCTGTACAGCCGAATCTGCGCGGTGGCCGGGATCGGCGTACCAGGCGCGGCGGTGACGGTACTGTACAGTGTGGCCTGGTAAATACCGGGCTGGTTGATCTCAATGTCCGTGCTGCCCGGCTGATGCGTGATCGCACTGCCTGATACCAACGGTACTTCGCTAAATATCAAAGCGGTGCCTGCCGCCGGCTGCTGGCCGGAAGAATCGGTCGTCGCGAGCACTTCAAGCGTGCCGCCTCCGCCCGGCTGGCCCTGTGGAATGCGGAACTCCAGCACATGATCAGGGCCGCCTGTGGTGTCGATGACCTCCGCTGGTTCATCCGGGCCGACAGTTGTGGTCGAACCGATCGTGATGCGGTCGGCCTCGCCAGTCGCACCTGTTTCGCCTGTTGCACCCGTTTCGCCGGTTGCACCGGTGGCGCCCGTTTCACCCGTTGCACCGGTCGGACCAACAGCACCCATCAGGCCAGTGGGGCCGGTCGGGCCGGTTGCGCCGGTAGGACCTGTTGGACCCGTAGGGCCGGTTGCCCCTGTCACACCGGTTGCGCCAGTTGCGCCAAGCGGGCCAGGCTGACCCTGGGGGCCTTCCGGTCCCTGCGGACCCTGTTCACCTTGCGGTCCACGCTCTCCTTGGGCGCCGGTAGCGCCTGCCGGAATGAAAAAGTCCAGCACATGGTCAGGCGATCCACTGACATCCACGACTGCCGCGGCCGAACCTGGATCACCGGTCGTCGTTGTGCGGATCGTCAATGTTTCTGCCCGACCCGTTGCGCCGGTCGTACCTCTGGGGCCGGTCGGTCCGGTTGCACCGGTCGCTCCGGTTGCACCAGTTGTGCCGGTCGTTCCTCTGGGACCAGTGGGGCCGGTGGCTCCGGTGGGACCCGTGGAGCCTGTCGCCCCAGTTGTACCTTTAGGGCCAGTCGGTCCGGTTGGACCGGTTGGGCCGGTCGGACCAGTCGGTCCGGTCGCTCCGGTCATGCTTGCGGAACCGGGCGCGCCAGTCGCGCCGGTCGCACCGGTCGCTCCGCTAGAACCTGTGGCACCCGTCGCACCGGTTGCGCCTGTTGCGCCGGGCACGCCCTGAATACCTTGCGGTCCGGTCGGTCCGGTCGGCCCCATTGGTCCGGGATCTCCCTGTCGGCCCTGCGGCCCTGGCATTCCCGGAGGACCCGCATAACCGCGCGGACCCATTGGGCCAGCCTCGCCGCGGTATCCGCGGGGACCCTCCGGCCCTGTCGGCCCTGTCGGCCCGCAGCACTTGGGCGGCCGCGCGCCGCACTCGCCGCACGGATCCTCAAACCATCCGTCGGTCGGGCAGCCGCGTCCGCCAAAGCCATAACGATCATTCATGCAAATATCATCCTTTCCCACCGCACAGTGTTTAGGCCGTACGGCTATCTCATTCTATTCAGACCCGTACTTTGCGGTCCGCAAAGTACGCCCGGTTGTACGCAACGGCGGCAGAATCCGGGCGGAATCCCGCCGCGCGTTCATTCATCGCCTCTGCCGTTTCATAATCACCCAGCCTGTCATAGCACACGCAAAGCTGGATGCAAGGCAGATAGCCATAGCAGTCTTCAAGAATAAAACCGCCCGTCCGGGTATTGCGCGGCGAACGCAGCGCGGTTTCATACCAGAACGCCGCCTGCCGGTACTGTTCCTGTCCCATCAGCAGCGCGCCAAGCGCGCAGCAGGTCTCAGCGCGCGGTATGTCAATAGCGAAGCTGCTCAGCAGCGCCTGCAATGCGTTTTCCGTTTTACCCAGCGCCAGCCGGCACTCTGCCAACTGCCGGCAGGCCTCAATGCGGTTTTCCAGCCAGCCATCTGGCCGCGCCAGAAACGCGGAGAACACCTGTTCGGCGTCTGCATAACGCTTGTGGGTCAGAAGTTCGCGCGCATAATAAAACAGGCCGCGCGCGTCCAGCGACTTTCCGTCCCGCAGCTGTTTTTCATACAGCCGCAGATTGCGGTTCGGGTCGCCCGCCCCCTGTTTCCGGTGCTGCACGGCAGCTTCGCCGTATTCAATGTGTCCGCAGGGCGCGATACACTCGTGCACCGCGCCCTGCCACTGAAAGCCGCGGCCATTTTTGAGCAAGCGTTCACGGAAGTAGGTGAAAGTCGGCTTTCCCGCTTCATCAAACACGGTCTGATACGGCAGCATCACCACGTCGACCGATGGGTCGAGCGTTTTTTTCATGCTGCGGAATTTCTCGTGATCCCCGGGGGCTATCACATCGTCCGCGTCCAGCCACATACAATAGTCCATCGACGCTTTGGAAAAAGAAAAATTGCGCGCAGCGGAAAAATCATCGCACCATGGGAAATCATATACCTGTCCATACGCTGCGGCGATCTCCCGCGTCCGGTCGCTTGATCCGGTGTCGGCAACGATCACCTCATCCACCAAATCTTTTACGCTGTCCAAACAGCGCGCCAGCACAGATTCTTCATTTTTGACGATCATACACAGGCTGATCGTGACCATTTGCACACGCCCCTTTCTGTGCATCCTATGCGGCGGTGCGTATGCTTGACAATATACTTTAAAGGTGTATAATATAAGTTAGTTTAAGCTAACCACCGAATGGAGGTGTTTTTATGAATCGTGCAATCTACTGGGCGGCAGCCGGAACGGGTTTTACCTTCTTGATGACGGCACTGGGCGCGGCGCTCGTTTTATTTGTGCGCCGCGGCGCGGGAAAAACCATGCAGCGGCTATGTCTGGGTTTTGCGGCGGGGGTGATGATCGCAGCGTCCGTCTGGAGTCTGCTGATCCCTGCCATCGAGGAAGCCGAAGCCGCTGGGATGATCGGCTGGGTTCCGGCAGCCGGCGGGTTCCTGCTTGGCGTCGGCTTGCTTTTTGCACTTGACGCATTGCTGCCCCACCTGCATCCGGACGCCGGGGCCACGGAAGGTCTGCCCTCCTCGTTTCGGCGCACGACGCTGCTTGTGCTCGCCGTCACGCTCCATAATATCCCTGAGGGCATGGCGGTCGGCCTGTCGTTTGCGCTCGCCGCGCAACACGGCGGAGACCCCGCGCTGTATGCGGGCGCCATGGCGCTCGCGGTCGGCATCGGCATCCAAAACTTTCCCGAGGGTGCGGCGGTCGCGCTGCCGCTCCGGCAGGAGGGGCTCAGCCGTACACGGTCATTTATATACGGCAGCCTGTCAGGCATTGTCGAACCGTTTTTTGGTATTCTGGTCGTGCTGCTCGCCAAGGATATCGCGCCGCTTATGCCCTGGCTATTGTCGGCCGCGGCGGGCGCGATGATCTATGTTGTCGTCGAAGAACTGATCCCCGAGGCGCACCTCGGAGAACATTCCAACCTCGGCACGCTCGGGGTGATCGCCGGGTTTGTCGTGATGATGATACTCGATGTGGCGCTAGGCTGAGGACAAACGCGAAAAGACGCTCTCCAAATTGGAGAGCGTCTTTTTTATTCCGGCAGATGCGAGGCAAAGAGCGCAGCGACCTCGTCATATTCGCCCAGCCCCTTGTTCAGGAGCTGCACATCGTAGCCCTCGCTTTCCAGCACCGATTTCCAGCTATCCTCGCCCGCGCCCGCAAGGTCGTTTCGTGCATGGTCGCCCGCGACGACCATCAGCGGCGAAAGCCAGACCCGCTCGATCTGCCGCGCGTGCAGACGGCGGAGGACGTAATCAAAATTGGGGAACCCCTCCACGGTGGATACATACACCCGCTCGGCGCCGGAAAAGCGGAAAGTATTTTCCACCAGCGCATAGGCCGCGTCTGCCGGATGGTCGGTGCCGTGCCCCATCCAGACAAACGCCTCGTTTTTCTCCAGCTTGGGCATGTGCGCAAGCAGTCCGCGCGTCAGACGCAGATAATCGGTGTTCTGCCAGAGCAGCGGCTTCCCGATTTCCAAACGTGCAAAGCGCGCACGGTAGGGCTCCAACGCCCGGCACAGCTTTTCGTACTCATGCCCCGGAATGACGTGCAGGCTCTGGCAAATCAGCTCCTCATAGCCCTCGTCAGCCAGCTTCTGTGCCAGCCTGCCCGGCTCCATGATTTCCTCCCCCTGCTCAAGCGCGATTTTTTTACGGATGATCCCGGAGGTAAACGCGCGGTAAAAGTCATAACCTGATCGTGCGGCGGCCAGTGTTTTTTCGATATGTTCGATCGCCCCGCGCGCTTCGGGCACGCTCGTGCCAAAGCTGACGACCATCAGCGCTTTCTTTCCCATGTTTTCAGAACCCCTCCCGTTCAACCAGTTGATACAGCAGTGCGTTGACGATAGCCGCCGCCACATTGGAGCCGCCTTTTCGCCCACGCGCAATGATATATGGGGTCTCCCCGCGCAAAAACAGCTCCTTTGCCTCGACCACGTTGACAAAGCCGACCGGCACGCCGATCACTAACGCGGGTGAAGCCTTGCCTGCTTCAATCAGCTCATGCAGGCGCAGAAGCGCGGTGGGCGCGTTGCCGCATGCAAAGATCAGCGGGCCGGGAAGCCTTGCCGCCCGTTCCGCCGACACAGCCGCCCGCGTCACGCCGCGTGCCTTGGCCTCGTCCGCAACGTCTGGCTCGGCCATAAAACACCGCGCCGTGCAGCCAAGCTGGGACAGCGCGCGCTTGTTGACGCCCGCCAGTGCCATGTTGGTGTCAGTCACGATGACCGCGCCCGCACGAAGCGCCTCATGCGCCTGCGTGACGGCGCTTTCCGAAAACAGCAGGTTGTCGGCATAATCGAAATCCGCCGTCGTATGGATGACGCGCCGGACGATCGCATCCTGTCCCGCCGGGAACACCCGTCCCTCAAGCTCCTGCGCAATGATGGCAAACGAGCGTTTTTCGATCTCCTGCGGTTTCATTTCCTGCATATGCCGTCCTCCAATATCCGGTAGATCTGCTTCATGTCGAGCGACGCGCGAACGTGCCCCGCCAGCGCGTCGTACTGCTGCTGGCGGTAGGCCGCCGCGTCAAACGCGCGCACCGTGCCGGGGTCAAGCCCGCGGCGCGCAAACAGTGCGCCCACAACGGCCTGCGCTGTCTCCGCGCGGTCGAAAATCCCGTGAACATAGGTGCCGTAGCAATTTTCATGCTGGCAGCCGTCCTCCACCGTCATGCCATTTCTCGAAAGGCGTGCCAACGGCGCGCCGCCCGTCCGCACCGTGCGGCCCATATGGATCTCATAGCCCGAAAAAGGCCTGCCCGACAACGCGGCAAGCAGTCCGCCGGCCGTTTCAAACACGCCCTCCACCTGCGCGGTGCGCTTTTCTGCGGAAAACACCGTTTCGACCGGTAAAAGCCCCATTCCTGCTATTTCCCCGCCATTTTCTGCCCGTTCCCGATCGGAAACCGTTTGGCCCATCATCTGATAGCCGCCGCAGACGCCAAATATCGGAACGCCTGAAGCCGCGAGCCGTTGGATCCGGGCTTCCAACCCGCTTTGACGCAGCCAGAGCAGATCGGCTATGGTGTTTTTGCTTCCGGGCAGTACGATCAAATCGGGCGAAGCCAATTCGTCCGGCCGCGTCACATAACGGACACACACGCCCTCGATCCGGTCCAGCGCGTCCAGATCGGTAAAATTCGATAGGCGCGGCAGGCGCGGCACTGCGACCGTGATTAGCGCAGGCTCCCCGTCGCGCGAAAGGCGTTCGGATAGGCTATCCTCATCGTCAATATCGAACGGGCGGTACGGCACCACCCCGAGGACGGGCTTGCGGGTCAACTTTTCCAGCATGGCAAGCCCGGGCTTCAGGATATCCAGGTCTCCCCGAAATTTATTGATGACCAGCCCGGCAATCCGTGCCTGCTCCGCCTCTTCCAGCAGCGCGACCGTGCCGTACAGCGAGGCAAACACGCCGCCGCGGTTGATATCGCCGACCAGCAGCACCGGGGCGTTTGCCATTTCTGCCATGCCCATGTTAACAAAATCGTCTTTCTTGAGATTAATCTCCGCCGGGCTGCCCGCCCCCTCAATCACAATAATATCGTAATCTGCCGCGAGGCTGTCGTAAGCCGCCTGCACGGCTGGACGCAACGCGGCCTTTTCCGCATAGTATTCCCGCGCGGAGCGGTTGCCAACCGCCTTGCCGTTTAAGATCACCTGCGAGCCGCTGTCGCTCGTCGGCTTGAGCAGAATCGGATTCATACGCGCGTCGGGCGCGATTCCCGCGGCTTCGGCCTGCACAACCTGCGCGCGGCCCATTTCCAGCCCGTCCGCCGTGATAAAGGAATTGAGCGCCATGTTCTGCGCCTTAAACGGCGCGACGCGATACCCGTCCTGCCGGAAGATGCGGCAGAGCGCGGCGGCAAGAAGGCTTTTGCCCACGTTTGATGCGGTGCCCTGCACCATGATCGCTTTTGCCATGGTTATCCCCTTTCCACATCCATTGCCGCAAGCAGCCGCTCGCTGTCCGCGCGCGTACGCACCGCAATCCGGTAATCCCCCGATTCGAGACCCCGGTAGTTCGCGCAGTTTCGGATCAGCACGCCTTTTTGCGCGAGTTTTTCATGCAGCATGGTATTCGTCGAATGAAACAAAACGAAGTTCGTTTGGCTGGATACGACAGAATAACCTCTTTTTCGCAACGAATTTACTATAAATGACCGCTCGGTTTTTATTGCAGCCGCCGTGTGCCGCGCAAACGCCCGCTCTCCGGCCGCCGCCTCCGCGCAGGCCTGCGCAATGACCGATACGTTCCACGGCTGTCCTGCTTGATAGAGCGCCCCGGTTAGTTCCCGATTCGCGGTCATGCACCAGCCGAACCGCACGCCCGGCACGGCGAACATCTTGGTATAGGCGCGCAGCACCACCAGCTGCGGGCACTCTCCAAGAAGCGGCTTTACCGTGTGCGTCTCCGCCTCGGGCAAAAAATCGAGAAAGCACTCGTCCACGACCAGCCAAATCCCCAGCCCGGCGCACTGTTTTGCAATCTCCCGCAGCAAAGCAGGTTCGATCACGCATCCGGTCGGGTTATTCGGATTGCACAAATATACCGCATCGATTTCAGGCGTGATATCCGCGAGAATGCGCTCCGTAACGGCAAAGTCCTGCTCCCGATCAAGCTGATGGAAGCGAAGCTCCGCGCCCGTTAGCGTGCGTTCATATTCCGAAAAGGTCGGCGCAGTGAGCAATGCGCAGCGAGGCCGCAGCACGCGCGCCAGCCGGTCGAGCACATCGGCCGCGCCATTGCCGCAGTACAGCCAATCCGGACTGACGTTTTCCGCCAGTCCAATCGCCCGCCGCGCCGCACGGCACAATGGATCGGGATAGTGTCCGCAGTGTTCCACGGCTTCGTGCATTGCCCGCAGCACGGACGCGGGCGCGCCAAACGGGTTTATATTGGCCGAAAGGTCGAGCGGCAGCGCGCCGCCGTGCGCTTCAGCATAGCTGTAAATATCGCCGCCGTGGGTCAGTTCCATAAAATGCTCCTTATCAGGCACGCCGCACACGCCAACACAATCAGCGCAAACACGCTTGCCGCCGTCATGAAACGTCCCGCCCGAACGATATCGGCAGGCTCGACCGGTCGGTCCGCATCGCCGATGGTCGGTTTTTCATGTAATTTCCCAAAGTAATACGCATTGCCCGCAAGCTGCACATGCAGCGCGCCCGCGCAGGCCGCTTCGCCCTGCGCCGCGTTCGGACTCGCGTGGTTTTTCCGGTCGCGCCGCCAAATGCGGAAAGCGTTTTTTCCGTCCAGCCCGGCAAACCGTGCGCTCAAAATCATGCAAAGCGCGGTGAATCGCGCGGGAAGCCAGTTGAACAAATCGTCCATTTTAGCGGCAAAGCGTCCGAAATGCAGGTATTTCTCATTTTTATATCCGATTATGGAATCCATTGTATTCACCGCCTTATACAGAAACCCTAGCGGCGCGCCGCCCAGAATCAGAAACAGCATGGGGGCGACCACGCCGTCCGACGCGTTTTCCGCGACTGTTTCGACCGCCGCGCGCGTCACGCCCGCTGCATCCAGCGCTGCCGTATCCCGGCCGACGATATAAGAAACCGCCATCCGCGCGCCGGGAAGATCGTTTTCCGCCAGACAGTCATACACCTTACGGCTTTCATCACACAGCGAACGCCGCGCGAAAATTTGACCGCACATCAGTGTTTCCAACGCAACCCCCGCCACCGGATGCAGTTGCCATGCGAGCAATAAAAGCGCTGCCGGCACGCCGCATGACAGCGCACACACCAAAATCCAGAGCATCACGCCCGCCGCATATTCCCCGCGCGGTGTTTTAGAAAACAGCCCGCGAAGCGCCCGCTCCCCGTTTGCAATCAGCTTTCCGATCGCGCAGACAGGATGCCACAAACCCGGCGGGTCGCCGAACGCCGCGTCGATCGCGAAGCCCAGACAAACCGCTAGCACGTGCATGGCAAGCTCCCCTTGAGTACCTGCGGCAGCCCCGCCCACACGCGAACCACCAGATCAGCCTCTTCCGCAAGCGCACAGCACAGCCGCCCCACAGTCTCGCGCCACGCGCGCTCCTGCGGATCGAGCGGCACGATGCCGCAGCCAACCTCATCGCAGATAACCACCTTGCCGCGAAGCGCGGGAAGCAGAGCCTGCGCATCGCCTCCCTGCGTAAGTGTCCGGCGCACCAGCGCGTGCAGTTCCTCCACGTAGTCCGTTTGACCGCCGTGCAGCCGCCGCGCCAACGCCGTTTTACCCTGGTGCGCGCCGCCAATATACAAAGCTGTCATCTTTTCACCTCACAATTAGTCCATACAGCACGCAAAGCGCCAGCATCAGCGTTTCGCCCAATGTGATCACATAGCCGGCCAGATCGCCGGTCACGCCGCCGAAATCTCGCAGACACAGCCGCCGGTGCCACCATAGCAGCCCACCGCCGAGTATTGCAGATACCATGCCAAATCGCCAATCCCACCACAAGATCAGCAGCAGACAGAGCGCGGCCTGCATCAGCAGCACCGCCGCAACGCCGCGCCGGTCGCTCGCGTCGGCGAATGTCCGAGCAAGGCCGGATTCTTTCGCACAGGGAATGGTCACGATCGCAAGCCCGCCTATCGTGCGCGCGAGCGGATAACCAAGCGCCAAGGGCAAAACCGCCCGCGGCGCTTGATAAAGCTGGCAGAATAGGCCAAAGCACAGCACCAGCAGCCCCACAAGATGCACCACGGCGAACGCGCCCACATGTGGGTCTTCCAGTATTTTCAGGCGCTTTTCCCGGTCTGCATACGAGCACCTCGCGTCGCAGGTATCGAGAAAACCGTCCAGATGGATCCCGCCGCTGACAAGGATGGGCAGCAGCACGGCAACCGCGCCATAAAGCGCGGGAACGAGCGTGAGCCGCCGCGCCAGCACGAGCCAGCCCCACGATAGCGCACCGATGGCCGCGCCGATCAGCGGCAGGAACCCGAGCGCATAGCGCATGGTGCGGTCGTCCCATTCGGTTTTGGGCGCGGGCAGCTTGGAATAGAGCGAAACCGCCACGCAAAGCCCGGACCATAAGGTTTTCAAAGCAGTTCCCCTCCTTTCGCCGGCACAAGAATGCCGCATACCGACTCCGCAGCGGCGTCCGCACGCATGGCAAGCGCCGCGTTCAGGCGCGCAAGCGTTCGGATATAGCCTACCGTCTCCGCGTCATAGGGCAAACCGTCCGAAAACACCTCGTTCGTCACGACAACCAGCGTTTCACAGCATGTTTGCAGATGCGTAATCCCTGCAAGGATGCTGTCAAACGCCCGCTCTGCCGCGGCATACGGCGCAAACAGCTCGTTTGCGAGCAGATTGCCCAAGTCCTCCAGCAAAATACCATCATAGCGCTTCGGCAAAGCAAGCCCCGCCAGACCGCGAAAACATTCTTCCGTTTCAAAGCCTTTGCCCGCGCGAAACGCCCGGTGCCGCGCGATACGCGCGGCGGCATCCGCCCCGTAAGGCTCCATCGTGGCGAGATAAAGACGCGCTTCCCGGACATGGCTGCACAAAATGCGTTCCGCATGCGCCGACTTGCCTGACGCTGCGCCGCCCGACAATACGATCAGCATAGCTTTCCTCCTCAGGTCTGCGGTGTATAGGCTTCAATGCCGGTATCGGCAAATGAGACCATTTCCCGGTAAGCCGCGAGCGCCAAATCCAAAAGCGTAATGCCCGCGACCGCGCCCGTGCCCTCGCCCAGCCGCAGCCCCGCGCAAATGAGCGGCTTTTCGCCAAGCGTGTCCAGCACCAGTCTTGCGGCGGGCTCGGCCGACACGTGCGACGCGAGCAGATAGGGCTGCACGCCCGGGCAAAGCCGCACCGCCGCAAGCGCGGCGACCGCCGAAATAAATCCATCCAGCATCACGGGCAGACCGCAGGCCGCGCCGCCCAGATGCAGACCGACCATGCCCGCGATGTCCAGCCCGCCGACCTTTTCAATCACGTCCAGCGGGTCATTTTTACTCGGTCGGTGCAAAAAAATCGCCTTTTTAATGGAATCCACTTTGTTTTGCAGTCCTTTTGTCGAAAGTCCTGCGCCGCGTCCCGCGACCTCCTCCGGCGTTTTTTCCAGCAAAACCGCGGCGACCGCCGCGCTCGTTGTCGTGTTGCCAATGCCCATTTCGCCGGCGGCCAGCAATTCATAGCCCCAGGCTTTGCACTCCTCCGCCAGCGCGATCCCAACCTCTACTGCACGCACACATTCCTCACGTGTCATCGCTGGTTCCACGGTAAAATCCGCCGTGCCGCGCCGCACGTTCCGCTGCACAATATTTTCCCCCGCGACCGGACGCGCCACCCCGATATCGACCGGGATCACATCCACGTCCGCCCGCCGCGCCATGCGGCAGACCGTGGTATCGCCTTTCGACAGATTTTCCGTCACGATCGCGGTGACCTCCTGCCCGGTCTGCGTTACACCCTGCGCGACCACGCCGTTGTCTGCGCAAAACACGGCGACGGCACGCCGCTCGATGTGCACATCAGCCGTTCGCTGCGCGCCCGCGAGACGGATAATCGCCTTTTCCAGCAGCCCTAGGCTGCCGAGCGGCTTGGCCATGCCGTCCAGCCGCCGCTGTGCCTCGTGCATGGCCCGGCTGTCCGCCGGACGGATGGCGGCAATCGCCTGCTCGATGGTCATTTGGCATTCTCCTTTCGATAGTGCGCGCACCGCGAGACAAACCGCGCAGCAACTGCCGGATCGGCGTAAAAATGCAGGTGCGGGAAGCCCGCGAACAGCGCGTCAGACGCGTGCACGCAGGGCCATGCGCGGTTTTGAAGCGGCTTTTGCGCCATGCAGGCGCATCCCGCGTCCGATGATGCGGCATAGTGGAACTCGTGCGCACGGATGCTCTCGCCCTTGGGGCAAAGCAGCGAATCGCGTGCGGCAGTCAATGTGACATAGCCAAAATGGTGCAGCTTCTTCTCCATTTTCGCGGAAAGCGGCAGCGCGCCCGCCATTTCGTGCCCCTCCAGCCGTTCATGCAGATATAGGAACCCGCCGCATTCGGCAAGCGTCGGCATTCCGCCCTGCACGGCGGCGCGGATGCTTTCGCGCATCGTCCGGTTAGCCTCAAGCTCCCCGGCGTACAGCTCCGGATAGCCGCCGCCGAGATATAGGCCGTCAAGCCCATCGGGAAGCGTCGTGTCTTTGAGCGGCGAAAATGGCACAAGCTCCGCGCCCAGACTGCGCAGCAGGTCAAAATTATCCTCATAATAAAAGCAAAACGCCCGGTCGCGCGCAACGCCGATGCGGGCAGGCTCGCCCGAAGCCTGCGTTCGCTTGGCCGGCTTCCAGCAAAGCGGCGGCGCGCTTTGCGCGAGCGACTGAAGACCCTCCAGATCGATGCACTGCGCGGCCAGCTCCGCCAGCCGGCGTAGCCGTCCGCGCAGATCCCGAACCTCTGCCGCGGTGATGAGCCCGAGATGGCGGCTGCTGATCGCTGCCGCGTCGTCCTGCGGCAAATAGCCATAAACGCGCAGCCCGGTATTTTGTTCGATGATCTCTCGGTAAAATCCATACATACCGCCCGAAACGCCGTTTAAAATGACGCCCTGCATGGTGTTCGGCGCGAAATCGAGAAATCCGCGCAAAGCGGCGGCGGCGGAAAGCGACATTCCCTTGACCTGCAATACCAGCACAGTGGGCGTTCCTGTCTCCACGGCAAGATCGCACGAGGAGGCGCGGGCGGTCGTGCCCGCCACGCCGTCATAATAGCCCATCACGCCTTCCATCACGGCGAGCGGCGCGTTTTCTGCGTGCTTTGCCAGCAGATACCGGACCGTATCCCCATCGCACAGGAACAGGTCGAGGTTTCGAGAGGGCGCGCCGATCACCTCGGTATGAAACATTGGGTCGATGAAATCCGGCCCGCACTTGAACGCGGCGGGCACCGTCCCCCGCTCGACCAGTTCCTGTAAGACCGCGCTTGTCACCGTAGTCTTGCCGCAGCCCGAATGCGTGCCCGCGATCATCAGGCGGGGCAGTTTACATGTCATCCCCGCCGCCTCCGCTCATAATGAACACCGGATTCTGCGCCGTCAGCATCGTATACGCGCCGGTCTCCCGGCCGCGTGAAGCGGCGAGCTGCACTACCTCTATCTTGGAAAAGAGAAGTCCGCGAAGTGCGTCCATCGTCTGCTGCACGGTCTCAAGCGTGACCGCGTTCACGACGACCCGCACGCCCGGATTTTTTTCTTTGGCAATGCGCAGGATATCGCGCACCTGCCCGCCGCTGCCGCCGATAAACACCCGGTCGGGCGCGGGCAGCGAGTGGAGCGTCTCGGGTGCGCTGCCGGGCACCAGACACACATTATAGCCGCCGAGCAATTTGCGGTTTTCCGCGAGCAAGGCAAGCGCCTCCTCGCCGCGCTCAACCGCGTAAACCATGCCGCAGCGCGCTCTGCGTGCCAATTCGAGCGAGACCGAGCCCGTGCCCGCGCCCACGTCCCAGACCGTGTCGTCTGGGCGCACGGCGAGCTTGGCGCACGATACCCAGCGCACCTCCTCCTTGGTCATCGGCGTTTTGCCGCGCGTCAGCATGCTGTCGCGCACCGGCTCGTCTGCGTTCCGCGCCTGCGGATGCTCTACGAGCAGCACAGCCAGCTGTCCGCACGGCTTTGCCGCAAGCGACGCAGCCGTGCCCGTTTCGATCCGCGCATCCGCCGTGCCTAGATTCTCTCCCAAATGGACCGTAACGCCGCCCAAACCCGCGTCCGCCAGCTCCCTGCACAGATCGTTCGCCCGCCGGCTGCCGCCGGTCAGCGCAAACACCTTTTTATGGTAGCTGACCGGGCCCAGCAGACTGCCCGCACGGCCATGCAGACTGCACAGGAACGCATCATCATATGAAACGCCGAGCGCCGCGCAAAATGCCTGCATACTGCTGACGCCGGGCAGACAGACCACCTCGCCATACGGCGCAAGCCGTTCGCGAAGTGCGGGCGCGGCGCTGAAAAAGCCCACGTCGCCCGAAACCAAAACGGCGGCCGTACCCGTGGAAGCGAGCGCCCGCTCCGCCAGTTCCCCGGCGGGCGAGACCACCGTATCCGCCCGCAGGCCGGAAAGCCTTTCGGTCGCGATCACGGTATCCGCGCGCGCGACTTCGCGCGCGGCTTCGGCGGTCAGCGTGTCCGCCGTGCCCAGCCCTGCACCGATGATAAAAAACCGCCGGTTCATGTTCCGCCTCCTTTTACGCCATCGTTTGCAGCGTTTCCTCCACTGCCTGCATGGTGAACGCCAGATCCTGCCCTGTGTGCGCGCTCGACACGAACATCGCCTCAAACTGCGAGGGCGCAAGATATACGCCTCGCGATAACATTCCATTAAAATACTTTGCGTATTGTTTCGTATCCGCGGTTTTTGCCGCAGCAAAGCAGTCCACCGGCGCTTCCGTAAAATACGGGCAAAGCAGGGAACCCACTTGGTTCACCTGCAGGGATATACCGTGCTTCTGTGCGCTTTGGCGCAGGCCGTCCGCAAGAAGCCCCGCCGAGCGTTCCATCACCTCATAGCATTCGGAATGGTCGGTGAGGATCTGTAATTGCGCCAGTCCCGCCGCCATCGCGACCGGGTTGCCCGACAGCGTGCCCGCCTGATAGACCGGACCGCACGGCGCTACCTGCTCCATCAGCGCGCGTCCTCCCGCATATGCGCCGACCGGCATCCCGCCGCCGATGATCTTGCCAAACGTCACGAGATCAGCGCGCACACCGAAATATTCCTGCGCGCCGCCTGCCGCAAGGCGAAAGCCGGTGATGACCTCGTCAAAGATCAGCAGGGCGCCGTGTTTGTCGCACAAGGTACGGAGCCCCTGCAGAAAGTCGTCCCTCGGCTGCACCACGCCCATATTCGCCGCAACCGGCTCGACGATCACCGCCGCGACCTGCCCCGGATTTGCGTCGAACAGCCGCTCGACCGACGAGAGGTCGTTATACTGCGCGATCAGCGTATCCTGCGCCGCGCCCGCAGTCACGCCTCTGGAATCGGGGGTGCCCTGCGTCAGCGCACCGCTGCCCGCACCGACCAGCATCGCATCCGAATGTCCATGATAGCAGCCCTCAAATTTGATGAGCTTATCCCGTCCGGTCGCGCCGCGCGCCAGGCGCACCGCGCTCATGACCGCCTCAGTGCCCGAATTTACCATGCGCACCATTTCGATATGCGGCACCATGGAAACCATCTTTTCCGCCATCTCGACCTCCAGAGCGGTCGGCGCGCCGAACGACAGGCCGTTTACCATGCGGTCGTACACCGCTTTCAGGATATCCGGGTGGCTGTGTCCGAGCACCATCGGCCCCCATGAGCCGACATAATCGATGTATTCCAGCCCGTCCGCGTCGAGAATGTGACTGCCGAGGCCTTTCTGGATGAATCGCGGCTGGCCGCCGACCGCGCGAAACGCGCGCACCGGCGAATTGACCCCGCCGGGCAGCACCTTTTTTGCGCGCTCGAACAGCATTTCCGAATGCGTCATCAGCCGATATCCCCCTTTTGAATAGCCTGCGCGAGCTCGGGCGCGAAATAGGTGATGAGGATGTCCGCGCCCGCGCGGAACACGCCCACCGCGCTTTCACACATCACGCCATATTCATCGATCAGCCCGGCCTGCGCCGCGGCTTTGATCATCGCGTATTCGCCCGACACCGAGTAGGCTGCGACCGGCAGGTCGAACCGCTGCCGCGCCTGATAGATCAGGTCGAGATAGCTCATGGCGGGCTTGACCATCAGGATATCCGCGCCCTCCAGCACGTCGAGCGCGCACTCGCGCATGGCCTCCCGGCCGTTGTGCCAGTCCATCTGGTAGGATCTCCGGTCGCCGAACGACGGCGCGGAGCCAGCCGCATCGCGGAACGGGCCATAGAAAAACGAAGCGTATTTGGCGGCGTAGGACATGATCGGGACATTCGTAAAGCCCGCTTCATCCAGCGCTTCGCGGATGGCTTCCACACGGCCGTCCATCATGTCGCTCGGCGCGACCATGTCCGCCCCCGCGCGCGCATGACTCAGCGCGGTCTTGGCAAGCACCTCGAGCGTTTTGTCGTTGTCGACCTCGTGGCCGCACAAAATCCCGCAATGTCCGTGCGACGTATATTCGCACATGCACACGTCGGTAACGACATAAAAATCAGGGTCGGCCGCTTTGATCGCCCGGATGCCCTGCTGCACGACGCCGTCCTCGGCCCATGCACCCGTACCCACTTCATCCTTGCGCGCGGGCAGGCCGAACAAAATCATTTTGGACACGCCGCTCTCTTTGGCGCGCCGCACCGCGCGGTGCAGCTCGTCCGGGCTGTAATGGTACTGCCCCGGCAGCGACAGGATCTCTTCGTAAATATGCGTGCCTTCGCGCACGAAAACCGGCCAGATCAGGCTTTCGGGGGACAGGCGCGTTTCGCGCACCATTTTGCGCAGGCTGGCTGTCCTGCGCAGACGGCGCGGGCGGATGGATTGTTCCATTGTCTACATCTCCTCTAACATACAAGCGATCATCTCGTCTATCGTGGCGTTTTTCGCCGTTTTCACCCTCATATGATGCTTTCGGGCCTCGCGGGCGGTCGCTTCCCCGATGCAGACGGCGGTGAAGCGCGTCATATCCGCATTTCGCAGCGAAGCGGTGAACCCGCGCACGGTGGAAGCGCTGGTAAAAGCGGCCATATCGACCCGCCCCCTGTTGATCTGCGCCGAGAGCGTTTCGCTTTGCCCGCTGCGGTACGCGGTGCGGTACACCGCCGCGTCAGTAAACGCAATATTCCGGCGGCGAAGTGCGTCCGGCAGTTCGGGCGAAGCGTCTCTCGCACGCAGAAGCAGCACACGATCTTCCGGCGCTGCCCGTTCGCAAAGACCCGCGGCGAGATGCGCCGCGTCGTATTGCTCCGGGACAAAATCGGCGCGGATGCCGTATTTCGCAAGCTCTTTTGCCGTACCCGCGCCGATGCAGGCAAAGCGGCAGCCGTATAGCGCGCGAAAATCCTTGTCCCGCGCTTCGAGCGCATGCAGGGCGGCGGGCACGCCCGCCGGGCTGGTGAATACCGCCCAGGAATAGGCTGAAAGGTCGTCCGGCAGCGATGAAACGGGCGTTTCCACCGTTTCGATGCAGGGATACTCGATCACCTCCGCGCCCAGCGCGGAAAGCCGCGCGGATAATGTGCCTGCGCGGGTTTTTGGCCGCGTGACGACGATACGGCGGCCTGCGAGCGGCAGCGCGGAAAACCAGTCGAGCGTTTCGGACAGGGCGCAGACCGCGCCCACTACGATGACCGCCGGACTTTGCAGCCCCATTTCCCCTGCCCGCTGCGTGAGCGTCCCAACCGTCGCCGTCAGCTTACGCTGGTTTGGCCGCGCGCCGTTTTCAATGACCGCGGCAGGCGTTTCCGGCGGCACCCCCGCGGAAAGCAGGCCGTCCATCAGCAAACCGAGCGCGGACACGCCCATCAGGAAAACAATGGTGCCGCCAAGCCGAACGAGGCTTTCGAAGTCAATGTGCAGCTCCCCACCCATTTTGGCGTGCGCGGTCACAATATGCACCGACGAGGCATACTCCCTATGCGTCACCGGGATGCCCGCGAACGCGGGCGCGGCGAGCGCCGATGTGACACCGGGCACGACCTCGAACGAAACGCCGTTTTCCCGCAGGTATTCGCATTCCTCACCGCCGCGGCCAAACAGGAAGCAGTCGCCTCCCTTGAGCCGCACGACCGTTTTTCCCTCTCGCGCTTTGCTCGCCAGAATCCGGTTGATCTCGTCCTGCGGCACCGGATGGCGGCTCGCCTGCTTGCCTACGTCAATCCGCTCGGCGCCGTCCGGAATGAGCGACAGGATGTCCGTGCCGACCAGCCGGTCATAGACAACCACGCCGGCGCTTTGTAGTGCCTGCGCGCCGCGCAGCGTGAGCAGCCCGCGCCCGCCCGGCCCCGCGCCGACCAATATGACTTTTCCGTTCATTCCGTTCCCTCTTTCAGACGTGTGGCCAGCGTTTTCCCCAGCGTTTCCGCCTCCATCGCCGCGCCCTCGGCCTCACCGAAGCGGACGACAGCCTCATCCGCGCTCACATACATGCCGCGCAGACGCAGCGTCCCGCCCCACAGTTCGGCATAAGCCGCCACGGGCGACGAACAGCCGCCGTCCAGCGCGCGCACAAACGCGCGCTCGGCCAGCATGCAGACCCAGGCTTCCTCATCGTGATAGCCCGCAAGGCAGGTTGTGTCCGTGCCTTTCCGTGCCTGCACCGCGATGATCGCCTGCCCCGCTGCGGGCAGCATTTCCTCCACCGTAAAATAGCGGCTGATGCGTTGCGTCAGCCCCAGCCGTGAAAGCCCCGCAGCCGCGAGCACCAGCGCGCCGTACTGTCCCTCATCCAGCTTGCGCAGGCGGGTCTGCACATTGCCGCGCACAGACTCGATCCGCGCCTGCGGGTACAGCCACGCAAGCTGGATGCGCCGCCGCGCGCTCGAACAGCCGATCGGCTTTTGAAGATCGAGCGAATCTACACCCGTGGGCAGTACGAGCACGTCCCGCGCGTCCGCGCGGCGCGACACCGCGACAAGCGGCAGATCGTCCGGCGTTTCCATCGGCATGTCCTTCAGGCTGTGCACGGTGAAATCCGCGCGGCCGTCCCGCAGCGCGGCGTCCAGTTCCTTGACGAACAGCCCCTTGCCGCCGATCTGGTCGAGCGTGCGGTCGAGTATTTTGTCGCCCGTGGTTTTCATGGGGACAAGTTCAGGCGTTATCCCCGTCTGCCGCAGCGCGTCCATCACGCTTTCCGCCTGGATGACGGCGAGCCGGCTGTCCCGGCTGCCAATTTTTATGGTCCGGCTCATACGTCGCCCTCCTCTCTCAGTAACGCGCGGATGCGCTCCGCCGCGCGAGCCACTGCCGCATGCCGGCCGCCGTCCGACACCACGCCCGCGACAAGCCCTCCGCCCTCACAGACTGCGGGAAAAAAGAACGTCGACTCCTCCGGGCTGTCGCACACGCTGCACAGGATGCCCGCCGCCGTACAGTCAGCCGCGATACGCGCGTTGACCGCGCGGTCGTCCGTCGCCGCGACTGCCAGAAAAACGCCCGAAAGATCGCTTTTCTCGTAGCCGCGCAAAATATCGGCCGGTATTTCCCGCGATGCGGGCGCGGTCACAGTCACCTCCGCGCCGAACCGCCGCAGTACCGAGGCGCGGCGCGCGGCGACCTGTCCCGCGCCGAATACGACGCATTTTTTGCCCAAAAGCGAAACGAACAGCGGGAACCGTGCGTTTTGCGGCGGCTCTTGTAATCCGAGCCGCTCCACCAGCCACGCTTTGACCTGCGGCAGCGTCATGCCGGCTTCCTCCTGCGGGCGCGCAATCAGCACCACGGCTGCGCCCGCGTCACGCGCGGCAAGCAGCTTTTCCTCAAGGCCGCCCGGCGCGCCGGAATCCTTGGTCACCAGAAATTTCGCCTGCGTTTGCCGCAGCAGCGCGGCGTTCAGCCCGCGTGAAAACGGCCCCTGCATCGCGATGATATGCGCCGCCGGAAAGCCCAGCGAAACGCATTTGCCGATCGCCTCTCCGCTCGGCAGCACCCGCGGCCACAGCCGCTCGGCAAACCGGCGCACATGGGTGAATGCCGCGAGGTCCTTACTGCCGGTCGTCAACAGCGCCGCACCGGTCGTGCCATCCAGATATGCAGCGGCGGCCTGCGCATCCGGCACCTCGATCACGTCCGCGCCGTATGCGGCGCGCGGGCGGCACAGCCGAATATACTGCGCGTCCGTCCGTGCACACGCCGCGCGCACATTTTCCGTCACCTCCGCGGCATAGGGATGGGTCGCGTCGATCACCAGATCGCCCGCCGAGAATAATTCCTCCATCTGCGCTTCGGAAAGCCGTCCACGGCGCACGCCTACGCCCGGCAATGTGGGCAGTACGGCCTCGCCGTATTCCGTGGCGACGCACACAGTCGCCTTTTGTCCGTGTTCCGCCAAAAATTCTGCCAGCGCACGCCCCTCGCTCGTTCCCGCAAACAGGATCACGTTCATACCGCATACCCCCGCGGTGTAACCAGCCGCCCGTTCACCACGCGGGTCCGGCTCGAGCCGATGAACACGGTCGTCGTCATATCGGCGGGGGTATCCTGCAAATCAACGAGCGTCAGGATCTCACCCGTCTCCCCCGCGCGGCCGATGTTCCGCACAAGGCCGCAGGGGGTCTCGTCCGCGCGGAACGCGCGCACGATTCCGCACGCGCGGCGGAGATAGTCCGCGCGCTTTTTGCTCGCCGGATTATATAGGCATAGGACGAAATCAGCCTCCGCCGCACACCGTAGGCGTTTTTCGATGACCTCCCACGGAGTGAGCAGATCGGAAAGCGAGATCACCGCGAAATCATGCGTCAGCGGCGCGCCGAGCACGGCCGCTCCCGCGGTCGCGGCGGTCACGCCGGGCACGACTTCGATCTCAATTTCCGGATACGCGCCGCAGACCTCGTGCATCAGCCCGGCCATGCCGTATACCCCCGCGTCGCCCGAGGACACCATGGCGACCGTTTTGCCGGAAAGCGCCGCGTCACGCGCGGCTTCGCACCGCAAAACCTCTTGCTTCATCGCGGTTTCGATGCGTGCCTTTCCCTCCAGCAGCGGCTCGATCAGCGAAAGGTAAAGCGGATAGCCCGCCACGCAGTCGCACGTTTCTATTGCGCGCAAAGCGCGCCCGGTCATCTGCTCCGGGCCGCCCGGTCCGATGCCGACCACATATAGCTTCATACGCGGCTCCTTTCCCTGATTTTGTCCACACACGCTTTGAGCGTTTCCGGCGTCACCGCCCCTTTGAGGCCGCCCAGCACAAGGTCGACCGTCCTTTCCACGGTCTCGCGCGTCTCTTCCTCGTTTCCGGGCAGGCGGGCGCAGACCGCCTCCTTGAGCTGCTCGATGAGCGGAAGCGCCTCGCGGTAGCCCGCCCACTGCGCGAACCGCGCGAGCTGTTCCTCCACGATCTGTGCGGCGCGGGCACGGGCCTCTTCGTTTTCATCTGAAAACGCGCCCAAGTCGTCCATATTGCGCACGTCAGTCACCTTGGACGCCGCAGGCTCGACGTCGCGTGGCAGCGCGAGGTCGATCACCAGCTGGGGCGCTTCCGCAAGCGCGGCAAGCTGCTGCCGCGTCAGCGTATAATGCGGGCTGGCTGTCGCGCTGATGACCAGGCCGCACCCGCTGAGCAGAGACAGCCGGTCATCATACGGGACGGTCTTGCAGCCGCGCGGCACAAGCGTTTCGCCGTGGCGGTAGGAGCGCAGTGTCACGGTCACGTCCGCGCCGCGTGAAACCAGCAGGTCGCTCGCCAGCCTGCCCATTTCGCCGTTGCCGATCACCACGCACCGCGTTTTGTTAAGCGGTCCCAGCGTTTGTTCCGCCAGTGCGACCGCGCGCGCCGCCGCCGAGCGCGGCACCGCCGCCCATGTGGTTTCGGTGCGCACGCGTTTCCCCGCCGTGACTGCACCTCGAAACAGTGTCTCAAGCGTCGAGTCAATCGCGCCCGTCTCCCGCGCGATCGCTGCGGCGCGCCCGACCTGCGTGACAATTTGATCCTCGCCCAATATCTGCGACCGGAGGCCGCAGGCGACCTCGGCCAAATGCCTTGCGGCCTCATCTCCCGTCCGCGTTTGCAGCACGTCCTCCATTGCGGGAAGCGGTACATCCGCCGCATCGCACAGGAGCGCCGCCGGATCGGCAGTCGCACCATCCGCCAGACTGAGATACAGCTCCGTGCGGTTGCAGGTTGACAGCAGCACCGCCCCTATCACGCCGGGCGCACGCCGCACGCGCCCAAGCACCGCGGCAGTCTGCGAGGGGACAAAGCTCAGCTTTTCCCGCCGCGCGATATCGGCGCAGACATAATCGACGCCGCTCATGCAGATGTTCAAAACGATACCTCCATTGGCCGCTCCGCGAGCGCGACGGTCACCCCGTCCCACACGGTCTTGCGGCAGATCAGCTTTCCGCCCGCGGCCACTGCCGCCCGCTCGCAGACGTTGTCCACGCCGACGGTCTCCCGCGCAAACCCGGAAGATGAAAATATGCCCGGCACCGCGCGGAGCGTCTCGGCGGAAAAGGTCAAAAACGGCACACCGCGTGAAGCGGCAAGCGTTATGAGTCCGGGCTCGTCCGCTTTCCGATCGACCGACGCGACCGCTGCAAGCGCCCGCGGGTCGATGCCCGCGGCGGCGCATGCATTTTGAAGCGCGGCTTCCAGCGTGGCCTGCGTTTTTCCCCGGCGGCAGCCCATCCCCGCGATGATCACGCGCGGGAGCAGCCGCAGCGTATGCACGAACGGCGCAGGCCCGGTTTTTGCGGTGATCCAGATACCGGTTTCCGCTTTTCCGTCCAGCACAACGCCCGCGGGCGGCGCGCCTAAAACCACGATATCAGACTGGAGGCCGACTGCCGCGCCGCGCAGCAGCGCCGCCGAAACAAATTGGATCTGCGCAGGGTCAGCGACCCGCAGTCCCTGCGTTTTTGCCCAGCTGTCTGCGGCGAACACGCCGCGCACGTCGGTCGCCGTGGTCAGTACCGGTATCGCGCCGACTGCCGCCGCAATGCGTTTCGCAAGCTCGTTTCCGCCGCCCAGATGTCCGGAAAGCAGCGGGATGACAAACCCGCCCGCCTCATCCATCACCAAAACCGCCGGGTCCTCCGCTTTGCCGCGCAGATACGGCGCGACCGTGCGCACCGCGATGCCCGCCGCGCCGATGAACACCACGCCGTCGCAGTCAAACATGGCCTGCTGGGCAAAGCGCGCTAAAGAGGTGCCGCGCAGGGATTCATCCGCGCCGCGCGCATACCGCTCGGCGCGCACATCGGACAGGGCGCGCGCAAGCTGTTCGCCGAGCCGGCGGCCCACTTCGGTGAATGAAACGATCTTCAGGTGGTTCATGGTCTAGCCTCGCGAAACCCGGTTGAAAACGACGGGTCGTACAGCTTGGAACGCTCATACCGGTCTGCCAAAAAACCGCCGACCGTGATAAGGGCGGTCTTGGAAATGCCGTGTGCGCGGGCGGCCTCCGCCAGGTCGGACACGGTCGTCCGCACGACCCGCTCATCGTCCCACGTCGCCTTATACACGATGGCCGCCGGGGTATCCGGAGCGTACCCGCCCGCGAGAAGCCGCTGCGAAAGCTCGTCCAGCATGCCGGCGGACAGGAAGACCGCCATGCTCGCGCCGTGCGCGGCGAGGGCTTCTATGCGTTCCGCCTCCGGCACGGGCGTGCGTCCCTCCATGCGGGTCAGGATGACCGTCTGGCTTACGCCGGGCAGCGTGTATTCCGCGTGAAGCGCCGCCGCCGCGCCGCAGAACGACGACACGCCCGGACAGACCTCAAACGCAACGCCCGCCGCATCGAGCGCGTCCATTTGCTCGCGGTGCGCGCCGAACACGCACGGGTCGCCCGTATGAAGCCGCACGACGGCCTTTCCCGCGCGCGCCGCCGGGATCATGACGGACAGCACCTCTTCGAGCGTCATTTCCGCGCTGTCGTACAGCTCGCAGCCCGGTTTTACGTCCCGCAGCAGCGCGGTGTTGACGAGCGAGCCCGCGTAGACGATCACATCCGCCTCCCGCAGCAGCTTTGCGCCGCGCACCGTGATCAGATCGGGCGCGCCCGGCCCCGCTCCGACAAAGTGTACCATCTATCCGTCCTCCTTTACGACGATGACTGAGAAATAACCCGCCTCGCCGCCGAATTGCTCTAAATCAGGATATACCTTTTCGGTTGCCATGCCGCAGTTTTCCACAAGGGCGGCTTTTTGAAGCTTGCCCGCCTGCCGAAGTTTGGCGCATACCTCGCCTGCCGCGCGGCCCGCTTTCATCAACACCTTATTGCCAGGCAGCGAAAGCCCCAGATCGGTTAAGCCGTGTGACGCCGGGACGATATGCAGCAGTTCGTTCCCCTCACACAGCGGGCGACCCAGCGCCGCCGCCACCGCACAGAACGACGGCACGCCGGGCACCAGACACGCGCCGTATCCCCCTGCGAGCACGCGGCGGTGGAGGTAGGCATAGGTCGAATAGACCGAGGGGTCGCCCAGCGTCAAAAACGCAACGGTTTTCCCCTCATCCAGCAGCGACATCAGCATGGCCGCAACACTGTCATAATTTTCCGCGAGCTTTTGCTTATCGCGCAGCATCGGGGCCGGGCATTCCAGAAGCGGCTTTCCCTGCACGTGCGCCGCCGCAATGTCCAGTGCCACGCGCCGCCCCTCGCCGGTAGCCGGCACGGCGATCACGTCGGCCTCGCGCAGGATGCGCGCAGCCTTGAGCGTCAGCAGCTCGGGGTCGCCCGGGCCAACGCCGACCCCATATAAAATTCCCTTGTTCATATTGTCTTCTCCTGAAAAGGCGCGAGCAGCGCGCCCGCCTCCGGCGAGCGCCACAGTTCACCGCGCGTATTGGTAAACAAAACAGTTTCCACACGCAGCGCGCCATGCACGCGCGCGCCGATGTGCCGCATGATTTTTTCTCCCGCGCTTTCGAGCACGGCGCGCGTCAGTCCCACCTCGTCCAGACAGTCTAGGCACGCGTCCACGCTCACGGCTTCCATCAGCGCCTGCACCGTTTGCTGCGGCGCGCCGCACAGCGCGGCGTGCGCCGCCAGTATCTCCTGCCGCGCGTCCGCATAGGCCGAGTGCGTCTGCATCACGCCCGCTGCAAGCTTAATCAGCTTTCCCGCGTGGCCGATCAGCAGCAGGCTGGCAAAGCCTTTAAATACCGCATAATCGAGCGTTTCCCCGATAAAATTTGAGATGGTGACCGCGTGCGCCAGATCAACGCCCAGCGTCTGCCGGACAAATGTCCGCCCGTATGCGCCCGGACAGGCGAGCAGATCGCGCTCGCCCGCCGCGAAGCGGCTGTCCAGCTCGATGTGGATGGTATCGACCAGCGCCCGCTCGCTCATCGGCTCGACGATGCCGGTCGTCCCCAAAATCGAAATGCCGCCGACGATACCGAGGCGCTCATTGAATGTCTGTTTGGCGGTCTCTTCGCCGCGCTCCGCGGAAATGACCACCGAAAAGCCGCCCGTATCCCCGCACTCCGCCGCCGCCCTGCGGACCGCCCTTTCGATCTGTTCTCTGGGCGCGGGATTAATGGCGGCCTGTCCCGGCGCGCACGCCAGCCCCGGCCGTGTGACCCGGCCGACGCCCGCTCCCCCGTCGATCTGAATACCGTCCGTCCCGCGGCGCACCGATGCGAAGATGCGGATGCCATTGGTCACATCGGGGTCGTCGCCCGCGTCCTTGCGCACAGCGCAGACAGCCGCTCCCGCTTCCATATGCGCATCCTCCACGTCCAGCGACAACAGCGCGCCGCCCGGCGTTTGCAGGCACACGGCGGCAGGGGCTTGCCCCGTCAGCAGCAACCGCACGGCAGCGGCCGCCGCGGCGGCCGCGCATGAGCCTGTCGTAAAGCCCCGGCGAAGCGCCTTTTGTCCGCGCACCGTGTATTGTTCCATGTCAGCCATCCTCCATCAGCCGTTTGATCTCCCGCCGCGCCTTTCCGATCGTGGCCGCACCCGGGTCGACCGGAAAGCCGTCTTTCTCCCTGAGGATCTCCATCAGATGCGCGATGCGCGGCAGCCGCAGATGATGCGCGCGAAACAGCGCAGGATCGCGAAGCAGCTCGTCCGGCGCGCCATGCGCCGCGATGCTGCCCTCACTGAGCAAATACACATCATCGCACAACAGCGGCACCAGGTCGATGTCGTGCGTGGCGAGCAGGATCGTCATACCGTATGTGTGTTGCAGCGTCCGGCACAGGCACACCATGTTGGCCGCCGCCTGTGGGTCAAGCCCGGCTGTCGGCTCGTCTAAAATCAGAATTTCCGGCCGCATGACGAGCACGCCCGCAATGGCGGCACGCTTTTTCTGACCATAGGACAGTGCGTGCACCGGCTTGTCCCGTAGATGGGAAATGCCTACCTGCTCCATCGCGTCTTCCACCCGGCGGCGCACCTCGTCTTCAGGCAGGCCGAGGTTTACCGCGCCGAACGAAATATCGCGGTACACATCGGAGGAAAAAAGCTGGTCATCCGGATCCTGAAAGACGATGCCGACCTTTTTGCGCAGGCTTTTTACGCCTTTCCGGTCAAACGCCACCGCCTGCCCGGAAAGGCGCACCGTGCCGCCCATCGGCGCCAGCACGCCGTTGAGGCACAGGAACAGCGTCGATTTGCCCGCGCCGTTCGCGCCGAGCACGCCTGTGACGCACCCCCGCTTCGCGGCGAAATCCAACGATTCCAGCGCGACCGTACCATCCTCATACACATACCGAAGCCCCTGTGTCTCGATCGCATTCAAAATGGCAGTGTCCCCCTCTCCAGCAGCCAAAGGCCAAGCTGCATCGCACTTGCCGCCGCGCACCAGCCGTATAGCGCGCGGCGGCTCTCATACCGCGGCGCGAGCATGCACAGGTCGCCCGCATAGCCGCGCGATTCAAGCGCGTCATAGATCCGGTCGGACTTGCGGTAAGCTTTGAGAAATACCGCCGCCAGCAGCGCGCCCAGCGAAGAAAAGCTGCGCCGCAGCCCCTGGTATCCCAGCCGCGCGTGCTGGGCGATGCGGATACGGCGAGCCGCGTCATACAGCACAAACACAAAGCGGTAGATCAGTTCGGCGAGCGACAGCAGAAGCCGCGGCACATGCAGGCGGCGCAGCGCGGGCAGCAGGTCGGTGACCGGGGTGGACAGCACGGTGAAATACACGCTTGCCACGCATCCCATCGCGCGCGCGACGAGCCGCGCGCCGCGCAGGGCGGAAACAGCGGAAACGCCGTATACCGCGCCGCCTAACCGAACGCCGAGCAGAACCTCCGAAAAACTGTCGAACCGCGCGATGAAAATAGTCAGCGCGCCGAGCAGCACGAAGAGGAACGGCGCGCGCATCAGCCGGAGAAACACACGCGGCGGCGTGCCGCCCAGCCCCGCGGACAGCGCGCAGAACAGCACGGCCGTGCCCACACCGGCAAGCAGGCTGTCAAAGCACAGGCACAGCACAAGGCTGGGCAGCGTAACGCATAGTTTTGCCATTGGATCGACCGACTTCAGGCGGGATTCATAGGACCAGCGGTCAGTCCCGATCATCGGTTTTGCCCCGCGCGGTCACGCGGCCCAGTACGAAGCCCACAATGCCCGCGCCGACGGCCGCCTGCAGCGCGAACAGCATGGATTCAATCTCGCCGCTCGCCGGCTCCAAAAACGGCTCGGCCCAAACCTTATAACCGGGGACCGCCTCTTCTATAATGCCCATGGCTTCGCCGTCCGCTCCGCTAAATTCCGCGTCTTTCAAAAAATACAGCGGCACCGCCGCGATGACGATGACCAACGCCACAAGCAGAAGGTTCTTTTTCCATATCGGTTGATTCATGCCGTCTCAGCCTCCTTACAGTACGCGCAGGTCGCGCAGCTCGCGGCCCGAATATTTCTGAAGCACATTGAACACAACCACGGTGAGCAGCCCTTCCGCCACCGCCAGCGGCAGCTGGGTGAGCGCGAAGATGCCGAGAAAGCGCGTCAGCAGCGTCAGGAAGCCGGCGTCCGCAAAGGCTGCGGCAAGCTGGAACGAGGTGGTCACATAGGTCAGCAAATCGCCCAGACACGCGGCCAGAAACACGCCGACCGCGGCGTTGACGCCGCATTTTTTACACAACCGGTACACGCCGTAAGCGACAAACGGACCGACGACAGCCATGGAAAACACGTTTGCGCCAAGCGTCGTCAAACCGCCGTGCGCGAGCAGCAGCGCCTGGAACAGCAGGACGATCAGGCCGAGCACGCCGGTCGCCGTGGGGCCGAACAACACCGCGCCCAGACCGACGCCGGTCGGGTGCGAGCACGATCCGGTCACGGCGGATGGGATCTTCATGGCGGACAGCACAAACGCGAACGCGCCGCACATGGCTAGCAGCGTCAGCGATTTAGGCGACTGTTTGACACGCTTTTTGATCGCGAAGAAGCCTGCCGCGATAAACGGGGCGCACACCGCATACCAAGCGATGCACCAGCCCCCCGGCAGATACCCTTCGGCAATGTGCATGGCGGACGCACTGAGCGTCAGCGCACACAGCACCGCCGCCGTAAGCGACAGCATTTTCACTTTTTTACTCAAAGTTTTTGACCTCTTTTCTGCAATCACGGTGACGCTTTTCTTTCCGAATCCGCCGCACTGCGGCGCGCGGCTTCAGCCGTCCCGCCAGATAAATTTGGTCATAAAAAATGACACCTCCCTATCTTCCGTAGAGCTGTGAAAAGACACGCGGCCAGATCGTATTCCGGCTTAAGGATCATCACCGTCCGCACGCCTTCCCAGAGAAGCAATCTCCAGTGGCATCCTGTGCGGGGATTCCCCTAATACGGCAGCGGGACTGCGCGGGATTCACACCCGTCTTCCTCTCCTCATGATAAGGAGCTTCCCGGTCGCGTTTTCCTATTGATAAGGACATTATATCTTTAATCAGCGCGTCTGTAAATAGACCGGAACGAATTCTTGTATGTTTTTTTAACCCGTGATATAATTGAAAAAAGCAAAAATGGAGGGCATGAATATGGCACAAAAGGAAAGCTGGGAGGGCAAAAGCTATTCGTTTTTCCAAAACCGGGCATGCGAGTTTTTCCCCTGCCACAAGACCGAACGCACCGAAGATTTTAACTGTCTGTTTTGCTATTGCCCGCTTTATACGCTGGGCCGGGAATGCGGCGGCAATTTCCGTTATCTTGAAAATGGAATCAAGGACTGCTCAAACTGCCTGCTGCCCCACCGCCGAGAAAGCTACGGCTATATTACAAAACGCTTTGGGGATATCGCCGCCGCAATGCAGCGGCAGGAGGACACAAAGGAATAAGAAAACGCCGCGGTTTGTACCGCGGCGTTTCCCATAAGAGAAGAAGAATAAGAGGTTTTAGAAAGTTTTGAAGATATCGTCCATGCGCGCGAGCGTCTCGTCGATATCCTTTTCAGTATGCGCAATCGTGATGCCATAGTGCGCGGGCGAAACCGCACCCGCCGTATCATGGAACCATAAGCCGCGCGGCAGACATTCGGTCACGAATTTTTTATACATGCCGCGATCCTGCTCGACCGCGACCTTGCGGAAATCAAAGTCGTCCTCGGTGTTTTCCACGCCGAAATAGATTGCGAAACGCGCGCCTACGCCGCGGCAGTGTCCCTTTTTGCCATGCTTGACGAACAGGTCGTCGATACCACGGTAGAGCTTTTCGCCGATTTTATCAATCTGGTCATAGAAGCCGGGTTCCATGGCCATCTTGAGGCACTCGATCGAGGCCATGACCGGCATCAGCGCGCCCGTATAGGTGCCGCTTACCGTGGTCTTTCCGATCGGGTTGAGGCAGTTCATCAGATCTTCGCGTCCGCCAAACGCCGCGATCGGCAGACCGCCGCCGATGGCTTTGGCCATAGTCGTCATATCCGGGATGACGTCGTAGTATTTCTGCGCGCTGCCCGGACGCATACGTAGGCCGCAAACGACCTCGTCAAAGATCAGCACGATATTTTCGCGCGTGCATAGTTCGCGCACTTTCTTTAAGTACTCGCGGCGCGCCTCATAGCAGCCGCAGTTATAGCTGATCGGCTCCAGAATGACGCACGCGATCTCGCCCTGATACTTTTCCACCGCGTGCTCGAGCGCCGCGATATCGTTGAAAACGACATTGACGACCGTATCCTTGGCGTTTTTCGGGAAGCCCTGCGAATCCGGCACGGTTTCGACCTCTCCGTACTCATCTGCCTGATAGACGTTGTTGTGGTTGAACCAGATATTTTCGTGCATACCGTGGAAATGGCCCTCAAACTTGATGATCTTATCGCGGCCGGTGAAGCTGCGCGCCACGCGGATCGCCGCCTGCGTCGCTTCCGAGCCGGTGTTGGCCAGGCGGATACGCTCGCAGCTCGGGAACACCTGCTGCAAAAGCTTGGCCAGTTCCACGTGATATTCGGTGTCGAAATTGATGAAAAAGCCCTTGCTCATCGCTTTTTCGATTGCTGCGCGGATGCGCGGGTGATTGTGGCCATACAGCGCGGCTCCTGCGCAGGTATGGTAATCGATGTACTCCTTGCCGTCGGCATCCCACACATGGCTGCCGTCCGCATGGTCAATGTAAAGCGGCTGCTTCAAAACAGCGTTGTACCGCTGTCCCGCCGAAGCGCCCGCGACAAAGTATTTCTGCGCCTCATTGTAGATTTCCTGAATGCGACTCATAACTGTCCACTCCTTTTACAATACCGGTCTCTCGTTTATTATTATGTGTATTAAATTAAGTCTTAATAATTTTATACCACCAGAGAATTATTTTGTCAATGGTTATTTTAAATGATTTATAAAACATCTTCCATCCATCTTAAAGGCTTAAAATAATTATGCCGAAAGCGATAAAAACATATTGACACCATTTATTTTATATGTTAAATTAAAGTTAATAAAAAGCTACAGAAAGAATCAGGCGGTTCCCGGGGCATTGCGTAGGCTTACGCAGCAACAGAAAGCCGTCCCCCACACATCCGGTTTTCCCCCTTTGGCCTTTGAGGCTGTTTGGTTCCGTATGCCAGCTTTTATCCAACCAAAACTGAATTTCAGGAGGACATTGTCATGAGAATGATGGACGTAATCGACGAATCCACCGGCAAGGTAGTGGGCAGCGTTCCGAACTATACCGGCGAAGAGATCGCGGGCATGGTCGATGCTGCGTTTGCGGCACAGCCCCGCTGGGAAAGAGTCCCGCTTTTTGAAAGAGGCCAGATCCTTTATAAGTTCTGCGACCTGATCGATCAGAACCGCGAGGAGATCGCCAACTATATGTCGTGCGAAATGGGCAAGCCCATTCTTCAGTCCCGCGCGGAAACCACCTACGCCGCCGAGATCGGCCGCGCCAACATCGAGGTCGGCAAGCACATGTACGGCGAAGTGCTGTGCGACAGCTCCGAGGGCTATGAAGAGCATGTCGTTATGGTTCGCCACGAGGCGCTGGGCGTTGTCGCCGCGGTCATCCCGTTTAACTATCCGGTCGAGCTGACGCTGCAAAAGCTGGTGCCCGCGCTGCTCATGGGCAACACCATGATCGTCAAGGCATCAACCACTGCTCCCTGCTGTGTCAAGAAGCTGATCGATCTTGCGCATGAAGCCGGCGTTCCGAAAGACGTGCTGCATTATGTGACCGGCAGCCGCGAGGACTGCACCAAGAACCTGCTGCAAAACAAAAAGGTCGCCTGCATCGCGATGACCGGCTCGACCGAGGCCGGTTCGGAAATGATGCACGACGCCGCGCCCACCATCAAAAAGGTCATCCTGGAGCTGGGCGGCAACGATCCGCTCATCATCACCAAGGAAGCTGCGAACGATCCCGAGCTGATCGCCAAGGCGATCGAGTGCCTGTGCTGGGGCCGTATCAACGAGAACAACGGCCAGGTTTGCGCGTCTCCCAAGCGCACGATCGTACATAAGGACGCGCACGACGCGTTCGTCAAGTGCCTGCTCGGGTTTGTCAAGACCCTGAAGCGCGGCCACGCGACCGATCCCGAAGCGCAGCTGACCCGTCTGGTATCCACCAAGGCGGCCGAGCGTGTTGTCGATCAGATCCATCATACGATCGACCAGGGCGCTACCCTGCTGTACGGCGGCAAGAATAACGGCCCTGAGATGGACGTCACCATTCTGGACAATGTCACCAAGGACATGGATATTGCGTGCGATATGGAGGTCTTCGGCCCTGTCGTTCCGATCATCACCTTTGAGACCGATGAAGAAGCGGTTGAGATCGCAAACCAGTCGAAGTACGGCCTGAGCGCATGTGTCATCACCAAGGATCTCAAGAAGTCTTTCTTCTATACCGAGAATGTTGAATCCTCCGCGGTATGGGTCAACGGTTCGAGCGCGCTGCGCCACAACGACCAGCCGTTCGGCGGCTGCAAGGGCACCGGCATCGGCAACGAGGGCGCGGGCTATTCCTGCGCGGAGTTCACCCGCCTGAAGACCTATGGCTTCTGCGATGTTTCCCCCAAGGAACGCCTTTACCAGCACGAGGACGGCATGGGCGATTTCCTGTCCAACTTCCGCGCACAGGTCGCGGAGCAGATGAAGGATATGTAATAGCATTACAAAACCAGCCGTCCCAAGGGACGGCTGGTTTTTCCGTTTTCGCAGTAAAATGCCCCCGCCAAACGGCGGGGGCTTGCTTTTTATAGGGATGAACCCAGCGCGCGGATCCGGTCGAGCGCATCTGTCTGCAAAATGTCGCCCTTTTTATTGACGCCCGGAACCACGACCTGTCCGCGGTCTGTCCATCCGCGGTCCTCAAGAATCAATTCATAGGAGCGCACCGCGCCTTCAAATACGCGCTCCTCCGCGATCTCGCCGCAAATCAGCAAGACTGCTTCTTTGATCTTTAGTTCTTTGCCTCCGACCACAAAGGCATACAGCTTGTCGATCGCAGCCTTGATCGACGCCGGGAACGAATACCAGTATAGCGGCATAGCCAGCACCAGCAGATCAGCCTGCTCCAAAAGCGGCGCCAGTTCATTGAAATTGTCGTCCACCGCGCATGCTTTCCCATTGGAAAAGCACGCGTCGCACGCAAGGCACGGTCGGATCCCGCTCTGTGCTGCGCGGAATACCCGAACGGTATGCCCCGCCTGGCGCGCGCCTTCTTCAAACGCCTGCGCCATTAAATCGCTGTTGCCACCTGCCCGCGCGCTTGCGGTCAAAATTAAAACATTCTTTCCCATCCGTATGTCCGGCGGGAACGTCAGCAACCGCCCCGCCGCTCCTTTCCTATGTTTGATTGCATCATAACACCGGATTAATTCCGCGTCAATGGTTTTTCACCAGTTTTTTTATGTCCTATATTAACGGCTTTCTGCATTGATCTCCCGCTTGATCCGGCCGATATTCGCATAGTAATACACCATCATAAAGCTGGATGCACCGATCCACGCCGCAATCTCGGCAAAGAAAATGCCGTTCTGCCCCATCAGGCGCGGCAGCAGCAGCGCCACGCCGATCCGCACCACCAACTCGACCACGCCCGACCACATCGGCACCGCCATGTTCCCTAGCCCTTGCAGGGATGAGCGGTAGGCATGGATGAAGAACAGGAAGATCAGCGGGCAGCTCATGATAAACAGATAACGGTACGCGATCTCAATCACCTGCGCCGCGTTCGCCGCGTCGGACGAAACGAACAGGCCCAATATCGACCGCCCGAACAGGATCATGGAAACCGAGATCGCAAGCGAAAAGCAGACCGACAGCACGATCACGCCGCGCATGCCCGCGTCGATGCGCTCGGGGCGGCGGGCACCGCGGTTTTGTCCCATATAGGCTGTCATCGCATAGCCGAACGCGATTGCCGTACTCTCCAGCACGCCATACAGCTTATTGGTCGCCGTAAAGCCCGCGACAAAGACAAAGCCAAACCCATTGAGCACAAACTGTACTACCATGCCCCCCACTGCGATAATTGCGTTTTGCAGCGCGGGCGGCGTACCCAAGCGCAGCAGGTCACGCAGCACTTCCCGGTCGATCTTCCAGTCCTCGGGGTCGAGCTGCAGCATGGGCAGCCGGCGCATGACCAGCAGACAGTATGCAAACGCGCATGCCTGCGCGATCACGGTCGCGATCGCCGCGCCGAAGATACCCCAATGGAATACGAGTACGAACAGCAGGTCGAGTCCGATATTGACCACCGCGGCCACGATCATGGCCGCGAGCGGCGAGCGGCTGTCCCCCATGCAACGCAGCACGGCGGCGGCCATATTATATGCGAATACCGCCAGCGTGCCCGCAAACATCACATACAGATACACGCGCGAACCGCCGATGATCGTCTCCTCTGTCTGCAGCAGGCGGAGAAGCGGATCGACCGCAACCAGTCCGACCACGGTCAGCGCCAGCCCTAGGATAACGCTCAGCAGCGTGATCATGGCCGCGGCCTTGCGGATGCGCTTCCCGTCCCCCGCGCCGAACTCCTGCGCGATGCGCACGGAAAAGCCGTGTGTGAAGCCATGCACCGCCCAAAGCATCATCCAGTTGATCCAATCAGCCGCGCCGAGGGAAGCGAGCGCTTCCACACCCACCCCGCGCCCGACAATGATTGAATCGACGATCATATAGCCCTGTTGGAACACGCTGCCCAGCATAAGCGGGAGCGAAAAGAAAAATATCAGGCGGAGCGGAGACCCGCTCGTCATGTCCTTTGTTCGAACCCTCATGTCTGTACCTCCCGCATTCATCAAAACTTCTATTTCTAAATATTTTATATTAACACCTAAAATAATACAAGTCCCAATTTGTATAAATGGTATTTATTGATAAAACCCTTTACATTTACACGTATTTGGGATATGATATTAGCAATAAATAAATGTATTTAAATATATTTTAGTACAAGACCAGCAAGAAGTCCAGAAAATCCCATACACACTGGAATGTTCCATTGGGAAATCTTGCCTATCGGAAATGAGGTTAGGAACGCATGATCACCAGCGCCATAGAAATCCGCCAGATGAATAAGGAGCGCATCCGCGAGGCGATACAAAAACAGGAGACTTGCACCAAAGCGGATATTGTCAAGCAGACCGATCTGAGCATGGCCACCTGCTCGACCGCGCTCAACGAAATGCTGGAAAGCAATGAAATTCTCAAGGTCGACCAAGTGGGCGCGGGCATCGGCCGCCCTTCCGACCTGTTCGCCTATAATCGTGACTATCTGCATGTCCTTTGCATCTGCCTATACGCGCAGGAAGGCACCAACACGGTCGACCTTGCCGTGGCGGACGCGCTGGGCGGCATTATCGCCCAGCAGCAGTTTTTCTATGACACGCTGTCGGTCGAAACGGTCGAAGCACTTGTGGCGGACCACATTGCGGAAGACCCGCTCATCAAAACCGTCGGTCTCGGTGTGCCCGGTGTGGTCGTAGACAGCACGATCGAATCCTGCGATATTAAGGCGCTTCAAAAGGTCGATTTTGCCAAGCTGTTCCGGGAGAAATTTGACGTCAACGTCATTGTACAGAACGATATGCACACGATCACCCACTACCTATACCACCAGCAGGCGCACTGCCCGGGCGATTTTGCCGCGATCTATTTTCCCGGCACCAGCAATGGCTATGTCGGCAGCGGTTTTATTGTAGATGGGCATGTGCTGCGCGGGCGGACGATGCTGTCCGGCGCACTCTGGCATGTGGCTGAGGTGTTCGGCGTTTCGCCCGATGAGCAGGCGTACGCGCTGCAAGACCGCAAAGCGTTCCAGAAGCTCGCTTCCCAGATATTGCTGACCATTTGCTGCACAATCAACCCCTCCAATGTGGTCATCATGGGAAACGAGATTGATGAGCAGGACTTGGCCGCCATCCGCGCGCACTGCACAGAGGTCATTTCTCCCCGCCATCTGCCTGACATTGAAATCCGCAACGATATTTTTGAAAACTATGCAAAGGGCCTGATCCGGCTGACGCTGGATTCGCTGCTCTTCCCCTTTATTGTATAACAAGGACACTGCCCGCTTGGCGGGCATGTCTTTTACCGATTTAATAAATAATTTATAATAACCACCATAGTTTATTGGGCGGAGGGAACTGCCATGCCTAGAATCCTTGCGATTGATACCGGCGGTACCTATACGGACGGCGTGATCGTGGAAACCGGAGAGCGCCGCATCCTGCGTACAGCCAAAACACGCACCACGCCCGCTGATCTGCGAAGCTGCATCAGGCACTGCCTGCGACAATTGGATGCTTCGGGCACGCAAAATCTTGCGCTGGTATGCCTATCCACCACACTTGCGACCAATGCGCTCGTCGAGGGGCGCGGATGTAAGGAGGGACTTATCCTGATTGGCGGCAAGCCGGATGGACGGCTGCCCACCGAACGCTGTCAAATCCTTCGCGGCAAGCCCGATATTATGGGGCGCCTGCGCCAGCCGCTCGACCCGCAACAGGTCGACGAAGCAATCGAAGCGCTGCGCGGCGAGGCCGAGGCGGTCGCCATTTCGGGCTACGCCAGCGTGCGCAATCCGCAGCATGAGATCATAGTCAAAAAACGTGTGCAGGAGTTGCTCGGCGTGCCGGTCGCGTGTGCGCACGAGCTGACCGAATCCCTTGGCTTTTATGACCGCACTGTCACCGTTTCGCTCAACGCGCGCCTGATCCCGCTTCTCTGCGCGCTGATCGACGCGGTGCAGGACACGCTTGCGGCTTGCGGCATCGAGGCGCCCCTGATGATCGTCCGGGGCGACGGCACGCTGATGACAGCGGACAGCGCGCGCGACCGGCCGATCGAAACCATCCTGTCCGGCCCCGCCGCCAGCATTGCGGGCGGGCTGTTTCTATCCGGCGAGCAGGACGCGCTCATCCTCGACATGGGCGGCACGACAACCGACCTTGCCAGCGTCACAAACGGACGGATGAAGCTGCGGCCGGACGGCGCAAGCGTCGGCGGCTGGTTTACGCGTATCCGTGCCGCCGAGGTGTACACCGTCGGGCTGGGCGGCGACAGCCGCATCTGCCTGCGCAGTAACAAAAGCTGGACCGTCGGCCCGCAGCGCGCGATCCCATTCTGCGTGGCCGCGCATGACGCGCCCGCGCTGACCCAGGAACTGCGCGGCCTCGCCCAAAGCGCGGAGCGGCCGTTCCTGCATTTTTGGCACCGCGAAAATGAGGCATACCTGCTGATCCGGGAGCCGCAAACGCCCTCGCCCGAGCAGCGCCGCGTGCTGGATGCGCTGCGGGATGCCCCGCACACACTGTTTTGCCTGCGCGAACAATTGCAGATCGGCCATCTTTCCTCGCTGCTCGACGCGTGGGTGGACGAAGGCGTGCTTGCCCGCATCGCGCTCACGCCGACCGACATCGCGCACGCCTGCGGCGGCTATGCCGAGTGGGATGCGGAAGCCTCCCGGCTGATCGTTCACATGCTGGCCGCACAGCTGGGGCTGGATACGCAGGCCTGTCTCGATACGCTTTGCGCGCTGGTGCGCCGCCAGCTTACCTCCGCCTGTCTGGAAAGCAGCCTATACTTTGACGGGCAGATGTTCAACCGCCGCGACAGCGCTTCCGCACGCTATTTCATCGACCGCTTGCTGCTTGACGACGACAGCCCATTGCTCGGTGTGAAGGGCAGCCTGAAAAAGCCACTGGTCGCTGTCGGCGCGCCCGCCGCGTTCTGGACAAAGGGACTGGGCGAAACACTGCACACAAAAGTTATCGTACCCGGCTATGCTGAGGTTGCGAATGCGGTCGGCGCCGCGGTCAGCCCACTACTTGAGCAGGCCGACCTGCTCATCCGCCCAGACCCCGTCACCCACCGCTATATCGTGTTTGCCGAGGCATGCAGAAGCGCTTTTGACACGCTCGACGAGGCGACCGCGTTTGCGCGCGAAGCCGGGCACAAGCAGACAGCAGCTCGCCTGTCCGGTTCATCGCTCGGAATTTCTGTGCGCATCGAGGACGTTCGCACACCCACGCCGCTTGACCCATCTGACGACTTCGTGGAACGGCACGTTTTCGTGACAGCCATCGCGCGGTCTCCCGCATAAAACAAAGCGATTTTCTTTTTGCTCTTCATTTTATTTTGTAGTTATAAAAATAATTGAAATTACCCTTGACAAATTTATTTCAAGGGTTAAAATAGAGTATATAAAAAGTGTTTTACACCAAATATCCGGGACGTTTCCCCACTTATCCGACGCACTGATTGACAGAAAGGAAGAACCGTTATGCAGGATCTCTACAATCCGTACGACAACGTGCTCAAAGTTGTCGACAATGCCGCTTCTATCCTCGGATATGAAGAAAATGATTATGCCACGCTCCGATACCCCGAACGCGAGCTCAAAGTATCCATGCCGGTCGTCATGGACGACGGCTCGCTCAAAGTATTCGAGGGCTTCCGCGTGCAGCACTCGACCGTGCGCGGCCCGGCCAAGGGCGGCGTGCGTTTCCATCCCGCGGTCAACCACGACGAGGTCAAAGCGCTCGCCGCCTGGATGACGTTCAAGTGCGCGGTCGTCAACATTCCCTACGGCGGCGGCAAGGGCGGCGTCATCTGCAACCCGGGCGAGCTTTCCGAACGCGAAAAGCACAGCCTAACCGCCAAGTACACCGCGCAGATCGCCCCGCTGATCGGTCCCGAGCAGGATGTGCCCGCGCCCGATGTAGGCACGAACGCGCGCGTTATGGCATGGATGATGGACCAGTACAGCATGCTCAAAGGGCATAGCGTTTTAAGCTGCGTCACCGGCAAGCCGATCGGGCTGGGCGGCATTTTGGGCCGCAGTGAGGCGACCGGCCGCGGCGTGATGTTCACGGTCAAAAACCTGCTTTCCAAGCAGGGCCGCAAGGCCTCGGAGTCGACGGTCGCCGTGCAGGGCATGGGCAACGTCGGCAGCGTGACCGCCAAGCTTCTCCACAAGGAGGGCTTCAAAGTCGCCGCGGTCAGCGATGTTTCCGGCGGCATTTACCGTGAGGACGGCATCGACGTTGCCGCCGTGCTCGCATACTTAAACGAAAACCCCAAAAACCTGCTCGCCGATTATCATGAGGACGGCGTATCCCATATTTCCAACAGCGAGCTATTGGAGCTCGATGTCGACGTTCTGGTGCCGGCTGCGCTCGAAAACCAAATCAACGCATCGAACGCCGACCGCATCCGCGCCAGATACGTTGTTGAGGCCGCAAACGGCCCGACCACGCTGGAGGCAGACGAGATCCTGCAAAAGCGCGGCATCATGCTCGTGCCCGATATCCTGGCAAACGCCGGCGGCGTGGTCGTGTCCTACTTTGAATGGGTGCAGAATATCCAGGAGCTTTGTTGGAGCGAGGACCGTGTCAACGAGGAGCTCAAAACCATCATGGATACCGCGTTTGAAGCCGTTTGGAGCATTGCACATGAAAAGGATGTGACGCTCCGCACAGGCGCGTATCTAATCGCGGTGCAGCGCGTCGTCGAAGCGCAGAAAGGCCGCGGCATTTTCTAGAATCTCTCCTCTCTCTTCTCACGACGGCATGCGGCCGCTGTCCGTCACCGGGCCGCGGCCGCATGCCATATCCCCCCACATAAGAGGTACGCTCATGGATGAACAGCTGAAAGATTACATACAAAGCCTGATACCCGAGGACATGCCCGATGGGCGCGACGTGCTGCGTGAGGGCGTGGAGATGGGCAAAACGATAAGCGTCCCGCGCTCGCGTTTTCTCGAAAAGCACGGCTGTAAAACCTATCTTGAATACCGCACAAATCGTCTCAAAGAAGGCAAACAGACCTGGCAGATCCTGCTCGGCCTTGCCACGCTGGAGGACGAGCTGGACGGCATCCGCAAGATTTACGAATTCGGTGAACGCACCGGCATGGAGATTTCGGGCGTGCAGTCGATCCCTGCCATGATCACCGGCCTGCCGCACGAATACTGGGAGGGCGCGCCCAAGCAAACCAGCTATGAAATGCGCGAGCCAGCCGATTGGAAAGCGCACAACGACGCGGCTCCTATCCAGGTCGCGTGGCAGGATTTCCATCTGGCCTCCCCCGCCGCGCTGCAAACGACGATCAACGCGCTTAAGGCGGGCGCGGACCGGCTCGGCTGTTTCTCCACACTGATCTGGGATTACCCGGGCTACCGCGAGGAGAAAAACCGGTTTTCCGACATGGTGCGGTCGATCGGCATCCTGTCCACCAAAAAGGATCTGGATCTCGACGTGGTCACCTATCCGGAGGACGGCCTGCCCGGTTATTTTCTCGATATCGCCTCCTGGGTCGGGTATACGCTGGTGGAAAGCTATATCGTTCACGATCTGTGCCACGCGAATTTCAGCATCAGCTACGGCGGCCTGCTCACCGAGGTGCAGCCGCGCCTCGCTTTCGCGCTCGCCATGCACCGCCTGCTGTCCACACCCGAGCACCCCGCGCTCACGTATTATAACGGCGGCACGATCGACCAGTTGCCCGACGACGTAAATTGCAACTTCGGCACGGGCGTGCAGGAGATGTTCGCCGAAGTGCTCTTCAACCTGAAATACCAGACCCCCACCATCATCAGCCCGGTCGCGGTGACCGAACGGCTGCGCACGCCGTCCCTCGAGGAACTGCTCGACATCACGGCCGCGGGCATCCGCGCCGAAACCAAAGCGCAGGAATGGCTTCCCATGATGGATTTCACACCGGTCGAACGGCTAGCCGACCTTTTAATGGAAAAGGGCAGGCTGTTTTTTCAGAACGTGCTGGACGCGTTCCGCGAGGCCGGCGTCGATATTGAAGATCCGCTGCAAATGATTTTGATGCTCAAGCACTTCAACCCGGTCAAATTCGAGCAGAGCTTCCATCCCAGCATCGAAGAGACCGGCACGTTCACGCCGTATTGCCCCAGCCAGCTCGGGCGGCAGACGATGGCGCTCAAGGAACAGATCGTTTCCGATCTCGCCGCGCAGGGACACGACCTCAAGGGCCGCAAGCTCGTCTGCGCCTCGGCGGACGGCCACAGCTATGGCCTGATGCTCATCGACAGCGTCTATTCGGCGCTTGGGGCGTCGGTTGTCAACGGTGGGGTCGATATGGAGCCCGCCGCGCTGCTCGACCTCGCGGACGAGGAGGGCGTGGACTGCGTCTGCATCAGCACGCACTGCGGGCAGTGCCTCGCTTATGCGCAGAAGCTCGTGCAGCTTGCCAAAGCGCGCGGCAAACGGTACTATATGATGATGGGCGGCATGTTCACCGCGCTGCTGCCCGGCCACAAGCTGCCGGTCGACGTGCGCGACTATATCTGCGAAACCGGCGTGTTTGCCAGCAACGAGATCGCCGAGCAGATCGATTATCTGCTACATGGCGAACCTATATAACCGATCAAAAACATGAGGAGGAACCTATCCAATGAATGCTGCACCGCTTCCCCTGCCCACACATGAGGCGTGGCACAACCATACGAAATCCATCTCACTCTCCACCGGCATCCGCATGGCCTATCTGGAAGCGGGCACGCCGGGAGCACAGCCGCTGCTGCTCATCCACGGCTTTACCGATTCCAGCCGCATTTGGCGGCCGGCCATCGAACAGCTGCAGCGCGATTTTCACATCTTTGCCGTCGACCTGCGCGGCTTTGGACAAAGCGATAAGCCAGAACAATATGTGTATTCCATGCCCCAGCACGCCGAGGATATCCTCGCGCTGATGGATGCGCTGCAAATCGGCTCGGCTTTCGTGCTCGCACATTCGATGGGTACAATGATCGCACAGACGCTGGCCTTTTCCGCCCCTGAACGTGTGAAAAAACTCGTCCTGTGTTCCACTATGACGCACATGCACGAAACACCCGCCGATCTGCAGGAGATCGAGAACTACACCAAAATGGATATCGCCGGCATGCCGGAGGACGAACTTCAAAAGATTTTTCTGCCGTTCCCGGAAAACTGCGGTGATCCCTCGTTCCCGGCGTGCTATTTACAAACGCTGCGGGGCGTTACAGGCAAAGGGCTGGCCGCCGCTTGGCGCGGTATGTCGCTTACTGACAACCGAAATTTCTTCCAGTTTATCAAGGCTCCCGTCCTCGTCCTTTGGGGCGACCGGGACGATATCTTCACCGAAGACTATCAAACCGAAGTGCGCGCTTTCCTGTCTGGCGCGAGGTATGTGACGCTGCCGGGCGTCGCGCATGAGATCCCAAACGAAGCGCCGCTGGAAATGGCCGGTCTTGCCCGTAAATTCTTCCTCGGCTGACAACATGCCAGCCCCGCAAGACGCTGATACGCCGCAGAAAGGGGGCCCACATGCCTACGATCCGAAACGACATCACCAAGGTCAAAAAAATCAATATTGAGCTGATCAAATCGGCGCTCAAGGAGCACCCGGAATCGACCAAGGGTCAGATCGCAGAGACGACCGGCATCAGCGTGGTCACCTGCGGCAAAATTTTAAACGAACTTCAGGCAAAGGGCGAGGTGCTCGAGGTGCAGCAGATCAACACCGGCTGCGGCCGCCCCGCGACCAGCTATCGCTTCAACGCGACATTCGAACTCGTGGCCTGTCTGTTCCTCTGGTCGGATCGCGGCCAGCTCGAGCTGGTCAGCCAGATCTCCGATCTGACCGGACAGGTCACGTTCAGCGAGGTGCGCGCGCTCGATACGCTTGACTATGGAACGCTGGAGGACGCCGTGCGCCATCTGCTCGCGCAGGATGGACGTATCCGCGCCGTTGCGGTCGGGCTGCCCGGCGCGGTCAGCCGCGGCACGGTGACGTCGTCCTACCTGCTGGCGCTCAACGGCGTGCCGCTTGAAAAAAAGCTGAGAAACGCGTTTCCTGCGGTCACAGTCATTTTGGAAAGCGCGGCGCGCGCAGCGGCTTATGGCTACTGTATCGCCGAACAGCCGCGTCCCGATGAGATCATCAGCTATTTTTTCATCCCGACCGCCGTGCGCACCGGCCGCGGCCCTCATGAAATTCTCGGCCCGGACACCTCGATGGACGGCATCAACGCCGTATGTAAGCCGCTCATTGTCGACGTCGGCTTCGCGGGCGACCGCAAAATCATCCGCGGTTCAACCGGCTTTGCCGGCTCGATGGGCATGTTCCTGCCGCCCGGTGCATACAGCGATCTGCCCGCCACGGTCATTTCCGAGCTGCTCCGCATCATGATCCCGGTCATCAACCCGTCGGTCATCGTTGTGACCGGCAACGGCGTGACACGTATCAAACTCGCCGAGATCGAAGACCTATGCGCCCGCGCAATACCGACCGAGCACCGCCCCCGCTTCCTGTTCCGCCCGGACTGCCATCTCGACTATTCGCGCGGCCTGACGCTGATTGCTTTGCAGGAGCTCTCGTGCCCTATCGAATTGGTGCAGAAACGCATTTGAACGCAAAAGAACACGCAGCCGCTGCACCAATCGCGGCTGCGTGTTCTTTTGTATGGCTTCGGCTTGCCGCGTTCCTCCCGGCGCACGCAAATTTGAGGAAACCTGCGGTTCGGTATGTAAGTTCGCGCCAGGCTGTACACTCGCGCCAAGCCAGAAAGCTCTTTATGGAGAAGCGTCTGCTTCCATTTCATGATAGGCCTTGCAGATAAAATTGTCAACCATTAAATTAAATAATTTTATTATTTCTATTTTATTGAATTGCGCGGTCTTTCTTTTGCTTGCCGGGTGGCCTGCAACATGTTATACTGTTAAATATAAGAATTAAAAAATAATTTTATGTATTTTTTTCCTGTCCGGGAGAGGGGCGCTATTCATGGAGGACTGCCGCGACTGCATCGTGATCACCGGCGCGCACGAAAACAACCTTAAAAACGTCAGCCTGCGCATTCCCAAAAACAAGCTCACGGTGTTTACCGGTATTTCGGGCTCGGGCAAATCCTCACTGGTTTTCGATACGATCGCGGTCGAGGCCACCCGACAGCTGCAAGAAACGTTCCCGCTCTACCTGCGCAACCGGATGCCGCATTTTGAGCCGCCGCGTGTCGAGTCGATCGACCAGCTGACGACCGCCATCGTGATCGATCAGCGCCCGTTTACCGGCGATTTCCGCTCGACCGTCGCCACGATGACCGACGTAGCCCCCCTTTTGCGGCTGCTGTTTTCGCGCTGCGCCGAGCCGCAGATCGGACCGTCGGCGGCCTATTCCCCAAACGACCCGCAGGGCATGTGCCCCGCCTGCGGCGGCTTGGGACAAACCGTGCAGTTCGATTTTGACAAGCTGTTCGACCGCTCCAAATCGCTCAATGACGGCGCCATCCGGTTCCCCGGCCACCAGATCGGCACTTACCAATGGCAGCTTTACGCAAATTCCGGCCTGTTCGACCCCGACAAGCCGCTCGATCAGTTCACGGACGCGGAATGGCAGGATCTGCTGCACGGCACGGGGGCCATCGTCGAAATCAAGAATACGACCGGAAAGGTTTGGAACAAATCCTACAATCTGACATACGAGGGCTTTCTCGACCGCATCACGCGCTTGTACCTCAAGCGTGACCTCAATGCGCAGAGCAAAACCAATCAAAAGATCATTCACGAGTTCACGCATGAGCAGGACTGTGCCGCGTGCGGCGGCACGCGCCTCAATCCTGCCGCGCGCGGCAGCCGCCTTTGTGGAAAAAACATTGCCGAATTGGGCGATTTAGAAATCAGTGATTTGATCCCGCTGCTTGAAACCGTGCAAAACCCGGTCGGCCTGCCCACGGCGCGCAAGATCCTGCGCGTGCTGCGCGGCATCGAGGACATGGGGCTGGGCTACCTGAACCTGAACCGCCCTGCGCGGTCACTGTCGGGCGGCGAGGCGCAGCGGCTGAAGATGGTGCGCCATCTGGGCAGCAGCCTTGTCGGGCTGACCTATATTTTCGACGAGCCCTCGGCCGGCTTGCATCCCGGCGACGTGGACCGCCTTACCCGTCTGCTTCTGGGCTTGCGCGACCGAGGAAACACCGTGCTGGTCGTCGAACATAACAAGGATATCATCCGCATCGCGGACGAGGTGGTCGACCTTGGGCCGCGCGCGGGCGCGCAGGGCGGCACCGTCCTGTTTCAAGGCAGCTTTCCAGAGCTTCTCCGGCAGGACAGCCTGACGGCGGACAACCTGAAAAAACGCGTGCCGCTGAACCGCAGCCCACGGTCGGCTTCCGGCTTCCTCACGCTTCAAAACGCCCGCTTGCATAATCTCAAAAACGTGAGCGTCCATATCCCGCTCCACGCGCTGACCGCGGTCAGCGGGCTTGCGGGTTCTGGGAAATCCTCCCTCGTGTGCGGCGAATTGCTGCGGCAGTATCCGGAGGCTGTGCACATCAGCCAGTCGCCCATCGGCACGACCTCGCGCTCGACGCCTGCGACCTATGTCGGCGTGATGGACGAAATCCGCCGCGTGTTCGCGCGGGAAAACGGCGTGGATGCCGCGCTGTTCAGCTTTAATTCCAAGGGCGCATGCCCGGTATGCAAGGGCAAGGGCGAGATCCGCACTGAAATGGCATTTATGGACCCGGTGACCGTGCCATGCGAGGTGTGTCACGGAACGCGGTACAGTGAAGAAGCGCTTGCCTACCGTTACCGGGGCAAAAATATACTAGAGGTGTTGGACCTGACCATCGACGAGGCGGTCTCCTTTTTTGACCAGCCGAAAATCCGAAGCAAGCTGCGCACCCTGTGCCACGTCGGCATGGGCTACATGACGCTCGGCCAGCCTACCACGACGCTCTCGGGCGGCGAATGCCAGCGCATCAAGCTGGCCAGCCGCCTGCGCGATAAAAACGGCGTATACGTCATGGACGAGCCGACCACCGGCCTGCACGGCGCGGACGTCGACCTGCTCATGAAGCTGCTGCGGCAGCTTGTGGACGGCGGCAACACGGTCGTTGTCGTCGAGCACGATCTGGACGTGATCCGGCAGGCCGACTGGGTGATCGATCTGGGCCCCGGCGGCGGCAAGCACGGCGGGCAGGTGCTGTTCGAGGGCACGCCAGAAAAACTGCTTACATGCCCGGATTCCATCACCGCGCAGTATCTGCGGCGCGACCTCGAACGGACGGATATCCACTGACGGCAAGGCAAAGGGGGGCTTTGTGCATGCGCGTTTTCATTGCTGATGACGAACCGCTGGTGCTGCTTGGGTTCCAGCGCATGGTCACCGCCATCGGCCACGAGGTGGTCGGCACGGCGGCAAACGGCCGGGAGGCCATTGAAAAAATACTCGATCTGCAGCCCGATATCGTGCTGATGGACGTCAACCTGCCCGAAACCGACGGCCTCACCGCAATCGAGACCGTGCAGAAGCTGTTTCAAATCCCGGCCATCGTCATTACCGGCTTTCAGGATCCCGGTATCGCGGAACGCATCGCGGCCGCCGGGATCTTCGGCTTTTTACAGAAGCCGGTCGGTGAATATGAGATCCGGTCGGCGCTCTCGATCGCGGCGGCGCGCCACGCAGAACAGAAGGCCGCCGTCGAGCAGCGTGACCAGGCGATCACCAAGCTGTCCGAGCGCAAGCTGGTCGAGCGCGCCAAGGGCCTGCTGATGGACCAGTTCGGCATTGGCGATGAGGATGCCATGAAGTTCCTCCAGCGCAAAAGCCGCAATGAGAACAAAAAGCTGGTCTCTGTCGCACAGGACCTGCTGCGAAAAAGCGATCTGCTGCGTTAGGAGGCTATATGTTTGATTTGCACGAGCAGCTCATCCAGATGGAGGCGCTCTCCTCGGTCGCGCAGGGCGGCAAACGGCTGCACGATATCGGCTTTGACCTATATTCCGGCGAAACGCATGTGCTGCTTAGTACCTTCGCCTATAACCAGCGCAATTTCTGCGACCTGCTCACCGGCAGCATCCTGCGCTATACCGGCCGCTTCGATCTGCTCGGCAAGCCGCTCACCGCTAAAAGCAGGCTCGAAAAGGACGTGCAGGTGATCGGTCTCGAACCGCTGATCTTTCCATCGCTCTCAGTGGCGGAAAACATTATGATCGGCAACCTCAGACCGCGCTGGTTTGTGCGGCTAAACGCCATCGAACACAGTATGCGCCTGATGGAGCGCACCGGGATCGCACTCAATATCTGTAAGCCGGTCAGCTCTATGACGTTTGATGAGCTCAAGACCATCGAACTGCTCCGCATCTGTGCAAACGAGCCGCGTATCGTCGTATTTTTTGATGCAATCAACTATCTTGGCAGCGAAAACCGCGGTCTGATCCCCAAGGTCATCCGCTATCTCAAGCGGCGCGGCTGCGGCATCGTCTATCTGACGAGCAGCTTTGAGGAGGCGCTCGCGCTGGGCGACCGCATTTCCGTGCTGGACAGCGGCACCATCAAGGGCACGTTCCCCGTGGAAGACGTGCGCCGCAATCCCGGCGAGATCGCTTACCTGCTTTCGGGCTGGGAATCGCTGGTTGGCGCCGGACAGGACGAGGACGACCTCGCCGTGCTCGAAGCCATGGCCAACATCGATAACCTGATGCGCTCGGACGCTGAGCTGCGCCGCGTCATCGAGCATATCGCCAAGGATCTTGTCAAGGCGCTGGGCGCGGACAGCGCCGTGATCTATCTCGTTGAGGACGAGCGTATGAGCGATGTCATCTCGAGCGGCGACGGCGCACTCCCTCTGCCCATGCTGCGCCATACCGATGTGATGGCACTTCTTCAAGACAGTGAGGAGCTCGTATTTCAGACAGGCGACGAGGCGTTTCACCGCCTCTTTCTGCCAAATGAGCTGGTACAAACTATCGTTTGTTATCCGCTGCGCATGGACGGCAAGAAAAATGCGCTCATCCAGGTGATGTTTTCGCACACCTGCGAGTTTACCGGCAAACTGCCCGTGTATCTGCGCATGTACGCGCGCGAAGTCGTCATGGCGATTGAGACCTCGCGGCGGCTCGGCAATTCTGTGCTGCTGCAGGAGACCCACCACCGCATCAAAAACAATCTGCAGATGGTGCACAATCTGCTGTACCTGCAAAAGGTAGACGCGCAGACCGCGGACACGGTCGACGTATGCGATATCCTTGATACCGCCATGCACCGCATCAAATGCATCTCATCGGTGCACGCGCTACTTTGCCGCGATTGGTTTGGCCGCAATGTCGTCAACCTGAAAACGCTCATTTTGGAGATCATGCGCATGTATCAGGGGATGGGCGTGGAAATGGTTCCCGAGCTGGATGAGACCAGCGTCGCCTATAACGATGCGATCTCCCTTTCACTTGCGACCAACGAGCTGATTGCCAACTGCATCAAGCACGCGTTCCCGCAGGATCAGCCGGACAAAAAAATTACTATCCGGCTGCGCAACACAGGCGCCGACATCCGCCTGTCCGTATGTGACAACGGCGTGGGGTTATCCCCCAGTTTTTCGGCGGACGAGACGCAGAGCGTCGGTATGTCGATCATCAAAAGCATCGTGAGTGAACTGCAAGGCACACTCAACTATCGAAAGCCGGCCAGCGGCGCAGGCACAGAAGCCCACATCTGCTTTGAAAGGCAAAGCATCAGCCCTGTCGTGGCGCTCAAGCCTTAATTAACTATATAAAATTAATAGTAAATTTTTATGGAAAATAACCATTGACAGACCAATTGCCGGCTGTTATGATACTAGCATATCAATTGAACATGCATTTCGCCCCGGTCATGACCGCCGGAGCGCAAGAAACGAAAAGCCATGGATGCTTTCATCACAAACGATGAGGGCATCCATGTTTTTTTGCAGAAATTGTTTTAAAAAACCAATAGGGATTGGAAAGGAGATTGGCACATGGCAAAAAGAAGAATTTTGAATGAGCGCCTCGCCGCGATCGTGGCATCCATCCGCCACGGCGAGATGCTGTTCATCGCGGATTCCGGCAGCGGCACCTGCTCCAAAGCGCTGTATCCGCTCGACCCCAGCGTGGAATACCTCGACGTCGAAGTCGTAACGGGGTCGCCCACGTTTGAGGACGTTGTGCGCACGCTAGCCGAGGCCGGCGATTTTGAGGGGGCAATTATCACGGAGGACATGCCCGACCAAAACCCCAAGGATTACGGCATGCTGTGCGAGCTGTTTGGCGAAAACAAGGTGCGGCAGATCAATTACGCACCTGAATACTACCAGCTGCGCGACCGCTGCAAGGCCGTCATCCAAACGGGTGATATCGGAATCCACGCGCAAGCCGTGCTGATCGCTGGCTATCCGAGCGCGGATATCGATATCAAGGTGCTGCTCGGCGAGACCAAGTTTACCACGATCCCTAAGAAAGACCGCAAGTGAATCCCGGACGGCGGTAAGCCGGAGGTGAAGCAAAAATGGCAACTCAGACAACCACTGTTGTCGACGGCGTGAAAACGCCCATCATGTCCCTCAAGCACATCTCCAAATATTTTGGCGGCGTGCAGGCGCTCGACGGCGTGGACATGGATATCTGCCGCGGCGAAGTCATCGTACTGGTCGGTGATAACGGCGCGGGCAAATCCACGTTTCTCAAAGTTATCTCGGGCGTCAACATCCCCGAACAGGGCGAAATTTATTTTGACGGCAAGGCCGTAACCATCAGTAACACGCTCGATTCGGTCGAGCTCGGCATCCAGACGGTCTATCAGGATCTTGCGCTGTGTGACAATCTGGATATCGTGCAAAACCTGTTCCTTGGGCGCGAGCTCACCAGACACGGCCGCTTAAACGAGGCCGATATGGAGCACATCGCGCAGGAATGCCTGAATGAATTGGGTATTGAGATCCAGAGTGTGCGTGCCAAAGCGGGCGCCCTCTCGGGCGGGCAGCGGCAGGCTGTCGCCATCGCCCGCGCGATGCTCGGCTCGCCCGATATCGTGCTGCTCGATGAGCCGCTTGCAAATCTGGGGCTGAAGCAGCGCCAGCAGGTATGCAAGCTGATCATGGGGCTGCGGGAAAAGAACGTGGGCGTGGTCGTCGTATCGCACGATCTGGCCGAGGTGTTCCCGGTGTGCGATAAGGTCGTTGTGTTCCGTCTGGGCGAAAAAGTAGCCGAGATTGAACGAGCCGACATCACGACTGAGCGCGTGGTCGCCGAGATCACGGGTTCCAACTCATTTTTGGAAGAAGAATAGGAGGCCGCGCATGAAACAGGAAAAACCGATCATCCGCCTGCGCGGCCTGAGTAAGGACTACGGCGGCGTACACGCGCTGAGCGGCGTCGATTTCGATATCCATGAGGGCGAACTGCTCTTTATCGTCGGCGATAACGGCGCAGGAAAATCGACCATCGTCAACATCCTGTCCGGCGCGGTACAGCCAAATCCGGGCAGCGAGATCGTATTTGAAGATAAGCCCGTCCATATCAAAAACCCGAAAGCCGCGCAGGAACTGGGCATCTTCACCGTTTTTCAGGATCTGTCCCTGTGCAACGATTTGAACGCTTTTCAAAATATCTTTCTCGGCCACGAGCTGACCCGCGGCATGCGTCTGGGACACGAGGCCATGGAGCGCCGCACGCGCGACCTCTTTGAAGAGATCGGCTCGAACGTGCCCAATCCGCAGGCGCCGGTCGGCACCCGGTCTGGCGGCCAACGGCAGGCGGTTGCGATCGCGAAATCGCTGCTGTTGCCCTCCAAGGTCGTGCTGATGGATGAGCCGACCGCGGCGCTCGGCGTGATCCAGCGCAAGCAGGTGTCCAAGCTCACCCGCTCGCTGCGCGACACCGGCCACGCCGTCGTCGTCGTCTCGCAGGATTTGGATGAGGTCGTAAAATCGGCTGACCGCGTCATCGTGCTGCGCATCGGCGAAATCGAAAGCATACTGGACGGCGGCACATTCACCCGCGACGACCTTGTCGCTCACATAACAGGTATCCACGCGTCATAAAGAAAGGGAGGTTTCTCATGAAAAAGACCAAGCGATTATTTGCCATGCTTCTTACAGGCTGCATGCTCTGCGCCCCGTTCCTGACCGGCTGTTCTTCCGACAAGGCTCCGGATGCATCCGGCGAGCCCGACACTTCGGCCGGCACCCCCGGCGGACAAAGCACCTCAGGCGACGCGATCTACGACGGTTCTGGCACAGTATACTTTGCCATCCCGGATGGAACGATCTCCCGCTGGCCGAACTTCGATGCACCGTTTATCGAGAAATGGCTGAAGGTCTATGCCCCGAACATGGAGTTTAAGGTGCTTGACGCGGAAGGCGATGCCCAAAAGCAGCTCCAGCAGATCGAAGGCGCCATCACCTCGGGCTGTGACTTCCTTGTTTATGCGCCCGCTGAAGAGTTGAGCGCCGCCGGCGCCCTGCAGCTTTTGAACGACGAGGGCGTTCCGTTCTGTGCACTGTCCCACACGCCCTACGGCGGCAAGTGTGAAATGATGGTCACCGCGCCATTCCCGGCAATTGCGGAGCAGTATCTCAAATACATGGAAGAAAATATCCTGCCGAACGCGGACGGTGTTGTCAAGGTCGCTGGAATTTGGGGCGCAACCGGATCCCCGTTCTACAACGAACTAAAAGAAACCTATCATGCAACCCTCGACAAATGGGCTGAGGAAGGCAAGGTCGAGATCGTTTTTGAAGCTGATACCAACGACTGGACCGCCGCGAGCGCACAGCCTGTCACCGAGCAGATGCTGACCCAGACCGGCAACGATGTCGACGTCATCATCAGCATGAACGACGACCTGCTCACCGGCGTCGTCGCGGTGCTGGAGGAACAGGGCATGGTGAACGACGTGACGCTGCTTGGCGGCTGCGATTCCACGGTGCAGGGTCTGGCCCGCGTCCAAGAGGGCTGGCAGGCGGCCGACGTGCTTCCCGATTATGAAACCCAGGCCAAGACTGTCGCAGAGGTCTGCGCGACCTGGCTGCGCGACGGCAAGTGCCCCTCCGACAAGGCTGACCGCGTGTTCGACAATGATTCGCCTGACGGCCTGCCCCAGATCCTGGTACCGACCCTGTTGATCACCCAGGATAACCTGAAAGAAGAAGTCATCGACGCCGGCGTCGCCACGCAGGAATCGATCGACGAAGTTGCCAAGACGCTGAAATAATCCCCGCATGCTGATCGGCAGGCATGCATTTAAACTTTGCTTTTGCTGGAGGTCTACTTATGGCGGAAAATAAAGAAAGCGTTGTTCTGAGCCGTACGACCGAGCTCAAACCGAGCAAAAAACTGCGCATCATGGAAGCTCTGAACGGTCCGCTTCGCATGCTGCCGGTCATTTTCGCACTGGTTGTCATCTGGGTCATTTTTACAGTGCTCAACCCCTCGTTTCTCAGCCCCCGCAACCTGACCACGTTATCCGTGCAGATCGTCAACATGGGCGTCATGTCCATCGGCCTGTTCCTCGTGCTGCTGCACGGCGAACTTGACCTTTCCTGTGCGGCGGCAAGCGCGGTCAGCGCCTCGGTCGGCGCGATGATCTGTATTATTTTTGAAATGCCGTTCATCCTCGGCTTCGGCGCCTGCCTGCTCACCGGCGTGATCGTCGGTTTCATTCAAGGCTGGATCGTCACCAAATTCAGCGCGCCCGCGTTCATCATCACACTGGGCTCGCAGATGGCGCTGGAAGGCCTGCTGCTCGTGATTCTGCGCGAACACAACCAGATTTCCCTGATGAACAGCTCTCTCGCCGTGTTTACGACTACATATCTTCCCACCTGGCTTTCCTACCTGCTCCTGGCAGCGGGTACGGCGGTGCTGTTTATCCTTTCCTACCAATCGTTCGCACAGGCGAAAAAGAATAACCTGCCTGTCAAGCTGATGAACAAGGTCGTCATCCCGACCGCGTCGGTGCTGGTCGGCGGCGTGATCGTGCTGGAAATCATGCGCCGCTACAAGGGCCTCAACCTATCGGTCCTGCTGCTCATCGTGCTGCTCGCGGCATTCTCTTACATCCTGACGCAAACCCGTTTCGGCGTACACCTATATGCGCTCGGCAGCAACCCGGAAGCCGTGCGCCGCGCGGGCATCAGCGTGAAAAACACCAAATGGGCGGCTTTCATCATCTCGGGCGCGGTATTCGCGTTCGCAGGCCTGATCGCATCCTCTCGTGTACAGAGCGTTTCCATCTCCTCGATCGACGACAGCATCATGATGAACTCGATCGCGGCCTGTGTGCTCGGCGGCGCAAGCCTGACGGGCGGCAAGGGCAATATTTGGGGCGTGCTGCTTGGCTCGCTCGTCATGGGCAGTCTGGCGAACGGCATGTACCTCATCGGCGCGGAAACTTCGACCCGCTTGATCGTGCAGGGCGCGATCCTGGTCGCCGCGGTTGTGCTCGATTCGTTTATCGTGCACGCTTCGACTACAAAACGCTGATTTCCACACTCTCTTCTCTCACTTTGTGCAAACGGGCGCCCACCGGGCGTCCGTTTGTATTTCCAAAGCGAAAAGCACCGCCCAGCCGGGCGGTGCTTTTTCCCTTTTCCGCTTATGTAAACAGCATATCGACCTTGTTTTCCCTGCAAAACGCCTGTCCTACCGGTTCGCACACGGGTTTTCCCATCATGCCGATTCGGATGCGCGCCGGGATCGCCCGCGCGCGTTCGATCGCAAGCAGCAGCAGCGTACCGAGGCCCGTTTCGTCAAACGAGCAGAACGGGCTTTGCTCAAACACGCCCCGCTGCATATAATATTCAACCGCGTCTTCCGCACCGTCCGCCGGAATGCCGTACATCTTCTGTGTCAGCGCCTCTGTATTGAACACCAGAAAATCCATCAGGCCCGCATATTCCCGTGTTTCGCACGCCGCGCGCGGCGTGGACACCTCGATGCCGAGCTGGCAGGTGATGAGGAACTCCGCGGCGATGCCGTCCGTCAAACCGCACAGCATACGCACCTCGTCTACATTGCCGCTGTACGGCAGCAGAAGCGCTATCTTATGCAGCCCTCCCCGCTCCGCGCCCTGCATGATCGACCGGATCTGCAATTCGAACAGCCGCAGGTATTGCGGCGGGAAATGGTATTCCTGACAGCAGCAGAGCTGATGGCACATCGTCAGCCGTTCGGCTTCGCCGCGGAGCGCCTCCTCCGGACATTGGAACATCTCCGCGATACAAGCGAACTCCGCGTCGTTCTGCGGCAGCAGGCAGTCAAACAGCATATCGGGCAGACGGACGACCACCTCATGCTCCGCGCACTGTCTGAACAGATTGATCCACAGCTGTGTCTGCGTGTTTTCAAACTGCTTTTCCAGCCCGATATCGGCCTCGGGCGACAGCAGCAGCTTTTGCAGGCTCGCACGGGATACCACGCTGTCTTTCAGGCGGTCATCACTGCGCAGCATCACGCCGCCCGATACCGCCGCGAGCGCGGCGGCGTCCTTGCAATATCCATACTGTTTCATGGTCTTGGCTCCTTTCCCGATCCTGTCAATTCCAGCATTTCACGCACTTTTTCAGCCACCGCTTCGCCCAGCGCCATGTGGGAGGCAGCGGTCAGATGCACGCAGTCCGCCCCCGGGCCTGCATGATCCGAAGCGCGCAGAAAGCCGACCTTTTCCTGACATGCGATTTTTTCAAACAGACCCGGCATGGAAGCAACTTTCCGGTTCGAGTTCAAATCAAACTCCTCCCCTACCCAGGAATGCCCCCAGTCGGTTCCCATACCGGCGGGCGAGATCAGCAATACCTGCGGTGGAGCGATCCCGTCCGGCCCATACAGCGGGCTTTGTGCAGCTCTTGCGAGATTCTGAACGTTTAGCGCCGAATCCCATGCCGGATGATTGGAAAACCGCCTTTTGCAGTCGTTCGCGCCCAGCATGATGATGACCAGATCAAGCGGCGCGCTGGTCTCGAGCACATTGGAAAATCCCATCCGCCCGTTTCGCCCGGGTTCCACGTCGTCGGTAAAGCCGCTTGTCCGTCCGCAGAGGCCGTTTTCATAGATATGCGCCTGACCGCCCAGCGCATTTTGCAGCACGCCCGGCCAGCGGGTTTCAAACCCAAAACGCGGCAGCTGGTCCGGGGACGCGCCCCAGGTGTTGGAGTCGCCGTAGCACAGGATATATTTCATGGATTTCGCACCTTCTTTTGATTTATATTATATTTATATATTAAATTAATATAAATAATAAATCAACAGATTTCTGTTCTTTCTTTTTCCAAAACCAAAAAAACCGGCTGCCGAATAAAGCGGCAGCCGGTTTCTTCACTTTTTATGCGAGCAATTGCAGCTGCATCCCGCACAGCCGCCCGGACACTCGCCGTTTTTCACCTGACGGCGCACCTTGCGGAACGCGAACACGACCGCAATGGCCAGCAGCACACAAATGATAATGGTTGCAAGCATTGCAACTCCTCCTTACTTCGTCAGCCCGCTTGTACGCTCATCTTGTTCAGGTGAGCCGTACCATCCGATTTTGCCGGGCGGCGGAACAGCAGATAAAGATAACCGATCAGAACGACAACCGCCGCAACTGTACCGGCGCCGAACGCCAGCTCGCCTGCAAACAGGCCGCCGAATTGATAAATCATCAGCGATACGGTGTAGGCAAAGACCGTCATGTAGCCGATCGCGAACCAGGTCCACTTGGCAGAGTTCATTTCGCGCTTGATCGCGCCGATCGCCGCAAAGCATGGCGCGCACAGCAAATTGAATACCATGAATGAGTACGCCGAGATCGCGGTGAACGAGGTTGCAAGCGTGCCCCAGATCTCCGCGCCGTCCTCGGACAGCTCGCCCGCAAAGTGGAAAATCTGCGCAAACGTCGCCACCACATTTTCCTTTGCCACAAGGCCGGAAACTGTCGCCACGGAAGACTGCCAATCACCCCAGCCGAGCGGGGCGAACAGCGGCGCGAGCAGGCCGCCCAGCGCGGCAAGCGCCGAATGATCCACGTCTTCTACCATGCCGAAGCCGCCGTTTTCCACGCCAAAGGTCTGTAAAAACCAGATCACGATGGTCGACAGCAAGATGATCGTGCCCGCCTTGCGGATAAACGACCAGCCGCGCTCCCACATCGATCGCAGCACATTCCCCGCTGTCGGGATATGGTAGGCCGGAAGCTCCATGACAAACGGAGCGGGATCTCCCGCGAACATCTTCATTTTTTTCAGGATAATGCCCGAAATGATAATCGCAAGAATGCCGATGATATAGGCCGACCACGCCACCCAACCGGCATTGCCAAAGATCGCGCCCGCAAACAGGGCGATGATCGGCAGCTTAGCGCCGCAGGGCACAAAGCAGGTGGTCATGATGGTCATACGGCGGTCGCGGTCCTGTTCGATGGTGCGCGAGGCCATAACCGCCGGTACGCCGCACCCCGAGCCGATCAGCATGGGGATAAACGACTTGCCTGACAGTCCGAATTTCCGGAAAATGCGATCCATAATAAACGCAACGCGCGCCATATAGCCGCAGTCCTCTAATACCGCGAGGAAAAAGAACAGCACGAGCATCTGTGGCACAAAGCCCAGCACGGCGCCAACGCCCCAAATGATGCCGTCGACCAGCAGGCCGGTCAGCCAGCCGGCAACTCCAAGCCCCTCCAGCGCGGCCTGCGCTCCGGGAATGATCCACTCGCCAAACAGGGTATCGTTCGTCCAGTCGGTCACGAGCGCACCGACCGTGGATACAGATACATAATACACCAACGCCATAACAATTGCAAAGATCGGCAGCGCCAAAATACGGTTGGTGATAACGCGGTCAATTTGATCTGACGCGGTCGAGCCCACATGCTTCTTCTTCACGCAGGCCCGGACGACCTCTGTGATATACCGGTAGCGCGCGTCCGTGATGATCGATTCCGCGTCGTCGTCCAGTTCGTCCTCAACCGCCGCGATGACCGCTTCCATTTGATCCGACAGTTCCCTGCCAAACTGAAAACGGGCGCGCACTTTTTCATCGCGTTCAAATAGTTTTACGGAAAACCAGCGTCGGACGGCAGGTTCGGTCACATCCGCGATCATCGCTTCGATTTTGGCAAGCGCCTGCTCGATCACGGGGGCGAATCGGTGCTTATACCCGTATTCTCCTTTGGCAGCCGCTTTTTTCGCCGCCGCCACCAGCGCTTCCGTGCCCTCGCCCTTGACCGCGGCAGTCTCCACGACCGGCACGCCAAGCATGGCGGACAGCCTGCCGGTGTCGATCCGATCGCCGTTCTTCTTGACAATGTCCATCATGTTTAGCGCGACGACGACCGGCACGCCCATTTCTACAAGCTGTGTGGTCAGATACAGATTGCGTTCGATGTTGGATGCGTCAACCAAATCCATAATCGCATCGGGACGTTCCTCTACCAGATAGTCGCGCGTGACGACCTCCTCCAGCGTGTAAGGGGACAGCGAATAAATGCCGGGCAGATCGGTGATTACGATCTCCTTATCTGCCTTATACCGTCCCTCTTTCTTTTCAACCGTAACCCCCGGCCAGTTGCCGACATACTGCGTCGCGCCGGTCAGGTCGTTGAACATCGTGGTCTTGCCGCAGTTCGGATTGCCGGCAAGCGCCAATCGGATTGACATAGTGGTTCCCCTTTCACGATTAGCATTCGCTAACCTCTATGTAAATTTTTTAATCTACCAGAATCTTTTCCGCATCCGCCTTGCGCAGTGAAAGCTCATAGCCGCGGACTGTGACTTCGATCGGGTCGCCCAGCGGCGCGACCTTGCGCACAAAGACTTCCGCGCCGCGCGTCAGCCCCATATCCATAATACGGCGGCGCACCGCGCCTTCGCCCTCGATCTTACGCACGGTCACGGTTGAACCGCACTTGGTTTCACGCAAATTTCCCATATTTCCTGCCCCCCTTTATACCATGATCCGCGAAGCCATTGACTGAGAGATCGCAACGCGCGCATCGAGTACCTGCACAATCAGGTTTCCCGCCATTGACGAAACGACCCGCACACTGCTTCCTTCGGTAAAGCCAAGGCTTTGTAAAAACTGGCGTGTTTCATCCTTGCCGCGAATGGACTTGATCGTCGTCTCCATTCCGGTATCCAGCATCGTAAGCGGCATAATATTGATCCTCTCCTTATTTCTTCCTAATTAGACATCGCTAACTTCCATGCTAAACATTAGGGTTAGATTTCTCTAACCCCTGTTGTGTTTTAAGTTTACCATTGCTAACTCGTTTTGTCAAGCAGCGATTCGCAATTTTGTTACTTATTGCTAACCGCCCCTATATCCCCCATCCGATTTTTGGGACATGAGGAAAAACCGATCACGCAGCAAATACTTCAAGCAGGCTCTCGCCGCGCTCGACCCGCCGTGTCACCGCGCGGCTGACACGTGACAAACGCTCAAATTGTTTGGACGCGGCTTCCGCGTCGCCGTATACTTTCCAATGGCCGGTCAATTTACAGCCGCGTCCGCCTTTTTCGATAAAACCCTCAACATCCTCAACAGGATAGCCGAGAAACAGCCCGATCTCGTGCGGAAAGCCGTCGTTTTGCGCCATACGGCGCTTTAAATGATAGAGCGACGCGTCCAATCCATCCGTATCCGGATAGCCAAACCGCGAAAGCAGCCGCCGCACACGCGGATCGCACATCTGCCGTGTAAGGCTCTGCACGTGGTAGACCAGCAGCAAATAACGTGTTTCACAGGCGCATACGATCTCGAACCGTACCCCGCGCGCCGTAAACGCTTCGCGGTAAATTCGCAGCTTCCGCGGCAGGTCGGGAACCAGCGCGCGATCACACGCGACCAGATTCGCCGGTTTTATGCCGATCAGCGCGGGCGCACAGTAAGCCGCCAGTAATCGATCCAATTGTATATCCATCCGTTTCAATGCACCTCCCAGCCGTAGTGTTTGCAAAAAACAAAGCCACATGCACAGCAGAAAGATACAGCCGCCGAAAATTAAAAAAGCGAAGCTCACGCTCCGCTTTTTTGGCTTATTGAAAGGAGACCAGTGCTTCGACGTCTTTCCGCTTGGGACACATCGGCTCTTCCGCCGGATAGCCCAGCGCCAGAATCGCCGCAACCTGCTGTCCCTCAGGCACGTCCGTCAACTCAGCCACTTTGTTTTCGTCAAAAATACCCATGATGACCGTTCCAAGGCCCAAATCATGCGCGGCAAGGCAAAATGTCTGCGTCGCAATACCTGCGTCGAAAGACTGCCAATGCGTTCCCTGTGTTGTCGAGAACGAGCCGTCGCGCTCGAAGCCCGACCGTCCAGTAACCATTGTGACCACGACCAGTGCGGGCGCGCAGGACGCTGTTTTCTGGTTGAACGCAAAGCCGAGCATGCATTCGTCGGCCAGCTTTTGTTTTTTCTCCGCGTCGGTCACCACGATATAGCGCGCGATCTGCGTGTTTTTCCAGCTCGGCGCGTATGCCGCTGCGGCAACAACCTGCTCGATGAGCGCCCGCTCCACCGGGCGGCCGTCAAATTTACGCACACTGCGGCGCGTTCTGATACATTTTAAGGCTTCCATGAAATCCGCTCCTTCACTTTTGGGGATGGCTTTATTGTAGCAAAGCGCGGCGCGATCCGCAACGAAATTTCACAAAAACATTACCAAAACATGCTCGCCAATCCGCCGTATCTTCCAGCACCTTGACCTGAAAGCAGCTGTCCGCAGTCCGTGTAATTCACAGGCCTTTATTCTTCCCCTCTCTGTTCACATAGGTAAGTAGCCTCCAGGTCGGCCAAGTGCAGCTTGACCGCAAGCGGGTATTTCTCATACGCGTGCGCGATGGCGAACGAGCCCGCCTTGGCCGCGTCGTCAAACCCGCCCATATGCCAGCGGATAGCGACCGCCTCCTCGTTTTTGAGCCGCAAAAAACGTTCGATCAGAAAGACCGATTTTTCGCCGTGACCATAGGGAAATTTATCATCGACCGTGTAAAACGGCACCTTTTCCCACTCGCCGCGCTCATTTTTGCGGTTGCGCATCTCGATCGAATAAAACCCGGCTTTACACAGGTCGTGCAGCAGGGAAACCAGCGTGTAGCTCTCCAGATCGTCGGCCGCCGGGTCGTAGTGCTTGGAAATCAGCACGTTGTAGACGTTGAGCGAGTGTTCAAGCAGCCCGCCCTCATATGCCGCGTGAAAGCGCGTGGACGCGGGCGCGGTGAAAAAGTCGGTGCTCTCCATCCAGGCCAGCAGCTTATCCGCTCCCGGACGCTTGATATTCTTATGGTAGATCTCCAAAAAGCGTTCTTTGTTCTCTGTCATTCCCGTTCCTCCATTCGGGCGCGCGCCCAGCTGATGAGCGCTGTATGGTCGTTTGGCAGCAGGCCGTCGATCACCTCGTCGAGCAGCGCGCGCAGCATGACGCCGACCGCCGGGCCAGACAGCCCGAGCGCCAGCAGATCCCCGCCGTTCACGGCAAGCTGGCGAAGCGAAAAACAGGCGTCCTGCGCAAGCACACTGTTCAGGCCGCGTTCGGTTTCAAGCAGCGCGGCCACATCCTCCGGATGCGTCCCCTGCCCGACCGCATCGCCTTTTTTCATAGCGAGCAGCTGTCGAAACCGGGTTTCCCCGATCTGGGACAGGCGGCGGCGGATCAATTTTTCGCTGTCTCCCAGCGGGCGGTCGTGCTGCTCGACGAGCAGCAGCACCGTCTCCGCGTCCTCGCGGGAAAGCCGCAGACGTGCAAGCGCGGCTTCCGCCAGCTCCCGGCTTTTTCTGGGATGCCCGTAAAAATGGCCGATGCCGTTTTCATCCACCGTCTTGCAGGCGGGCTTGCCGCAGTCGTGCAGCAGCATGGCAAGGCGCAGCACGGGCGCGCCCGGCACCTGTCCGACCGCGCGGATGCTGTGTTCGTACACGTCGTATAAGTGGTGCGGGTTTTGCTGCGCGCAGCCCAGCATGGGGCCGATCTCGGGCAAAACCTGCGCGAGTACGTCCGGAAATTCCCGGAGCGCCCGCTCGGCCCAGCGTCCGCAAAGCAGGCGGAAAAGCTCGTCGCACACGCGCTCGGCGGCGATAGCTTTGAGCCGCGCTGCCTGCCGCCGCATGGCGGCTGCGGTTCGCGCTTCGACGGCAAGCCCGATCTCGGAAGACTGCCGCACCGCGCGAAGGATCCGCAGCGCGTCCTCCTGAAAGCGCGTGTCCGGGTCGCCGACCGCGCGCAGAACCCCGTTTTCCAGATCGGTTTTCCCACCGAACGGGTCAAACAGCCCGCGTGCCGGATGCCAGGCCATCGCGCCCACCGTGAAATCGCGCCGGGCAAGATCCTCCCGGATGCTGCGGACAAACCGCACCGCGTCCGGGTGCCGCCCATCCGAATACGCGCCGTCCGCGCGAAACGTCGTAATCTCAAGCGGGCCGCTGGCGGTCAGAAGCGTCAGCGTGCCGTGCTTCAGCCCGGTTTCCAGCACGCGTTCCCCTTGAAACACGGCTTTCATCTCGTCCGGCGTGGCGGCGGTGCATAAATCGTAATCGTGCGGCGGCACGCCGCGCAGAAAATCGCGCACACAGCCGCCGACCGCCCAAGTCTCATATCCCGCCGCCTCAAGCGCTTCGACCGCGCTGCGGGCATACCGCGGCAGGCGCATCAATCTTTTTTCTGGCGCAGCTTGTGGGCCGTGCCGTCCGGGTTTAAAACCACCGTGTTATCAAGCTGGGCTTTCAGGCTGCTGCGAAAACCCGCGATATATTCCTCGCGGAGCGCTTTCTGCTCGGCCTGTTCGGCGTCTGTCAGGCCGGTCTCGCGCGCCTTTTTCGCAAGCGCGTTGATCCGGTCGATCTTTCGCTGTTCCATGCGGTATCCTCCCTAGGTTTTTTTCTTATTATAACAAAGCGCCGGCGCAAAGTCGAGAGCCATTCTTGACCGTATGCGCGCGCGCGTGATACAATGGCTTTGCTGTAAAAAATCCCCGAAAGGATGAACGATACATGAAAATCGAGACCCAATGCCTGCACGAGGGCTACAAGCCCGAAAACGGCGGCCCCGGCGCGCTGCCGATCATCCAGTCCACCACCTACCGCTTCGACTCGACCGAGCACATCGCCGGCCTGTTCGACATGCCGACGGAGTTTATGTATTCCCGCTTCGCCAACCCGACCTGCGACGCGGTGGAAAAAAAGATCGCCGCGCTTGAGGGCGGTGCCGCCGCGATGCTGACCAGCTCCGGGCAGGCGGCCTCGCTCCTTTCCATCCTGAACCTTTGTTCGGCGGGCGACAGCTTTATCGCCGCTTCCACGATCTACGGCGGCACCATCAACCTGTTTGGCGTGACGCTCAAAAAGCTGGGCATCGAATGCATTTGGGCGGATGCGGAAGCGCCCGCCGAAGAGGTGCAGAAGCTGTTCAAGCCAAACACCAAGGCCGTGTTCGGTGAAACGCTCGCCAACCCGGCGCTGACCGTGTTCGATATCGAAAAGTGGTCGGCCATCGCGCACCAAAACGGCGTGCCGCTCATCATCGACAACACTTTTGCAACGCCCATCCTCTGCCGCCCGATCGAGTGGGGCGCGGATATTGTCATCCATTCCACCACAAAATATATGGACGGCCATGCCGTGCAGGGCGGCGGCGTGATCGTCGATTCCGGCAAATTCGACTGGGCCGCCTCGGGCAAGTTCCCCGACTTCACCGAGCCGGATGAAAGCTACCACGGCGTTGTCTACACACGCGATTTCGGCGCGGTTGCCTATATTATCAAGGCACGTATGCAGCTCATGCGCGATTTCGGCTGCTACCCGGCCGCGCATTCGGCTTTCCTGCTGAACCTCGGGCTGGAGACCCTGCCCGTGCGTATGCAGCGGTACTGCGAAAACGCGCTCACGGTTGCAAAGCGCCTGCAAGCCTCGGATAAGATTGCGTCCGTCCGCTATCCCGCCCTGCCCGGAAACGAGCACTTTGAACGCGCGCAGAAGTACCTGCCGCTTGGCACCTCGGGCGTAATGAGCATCGATATTAAGGGCGGCCGCGAAAGCGCAATGCGGTTTATGGACAGCTTAACGCTCGCCTGCAACGAGGTGCATGTCGCCGATATCCGCACCTGCGTGCTGCATCCGGCGAGCGAGACCCACCGCCAGCTTACCGACGAACAGCTCGCCGCCGCCGGCATCGAGCCCGGCCTTGTCCGCCTGTCGGTCGGCCTGGAAAATGTCGAGGACATCCTCGCGGACGTCGAACAGGCGCTCGACAAGATTTAAACAAAGGAGCATCTTTCCCATGAACATTCGTCCCATCCGCGCGGATGACCGCGATTATTTTCTGGATATGGTGCATGAATTTTACCATTCCCCCGCCGTATGCCATGAGATCCCCGCGCAAAACGCCGAACGCACGTTTGAGCTATTGATGCACGGTTCCCCCTATGCCGACTGCCTGATCGCTGAGGACGGCGAGGGCATCCGCTGCGGCTACTGCCTGCTTGCGCTCACCTGGTCGAACGAGGCGGGCGGGCTGTGCGTCTGGCTGGATGAGATCATGGTCGAAGAGCGTATGCGCGGGAAAGGCGTGGGCAGCCGCTTTATCGCTTACGTACATGAAAAATACAACACCGCCGCCCGGTACCGCCTCGAGGTGACCGACGACAATCCCCGTGCCGCCGCGCTGTACCGCATCCGCGGCTTCGAGGATCTGCCCTACCGTCAGATGATTTTAGACACGCCAAACGCGCTGTAAAACACCGGCAGGCCGCGCTCTTTTGCGCGGCCTGCCGCTTTCTTTTTCCCCCTTTTTCTGCTATACTGGATAGCAGTAAAGGGGTTTAAAAAGAATGAACGAACAGACGGAAAACAAAATGGGCGTGATGCCCGAGGGCAGGCTGCTCATCACGATGTCGTTTCCCATCATGCTGTCCATGCTCATCCAGGCGCTTTATAATATTGTAGACAGCGCGTTCGTCGCGCGCATCAGCGAGTCCGCGCTCACCGCGGTGTCACTCGCGTTTCCCGTTCAGCTTTTGATGATCGCGGTGGCTACCGGCACGGGCGTCGGCGTAAACGCGCTTCTGTCGCGCAAGCTCGGCCAAAAAAAGCAGGAGGAGGCCGATTCCGTCGCCGCGAACGGTGTTTTTCTCGCCGTCGTCTGCTGGCTGATCTTCGCCGCGCTCGGCCTGCTCTTCGGACGCTGGTTCATCTCGTGCTTTACGGCGGACGCCGAGATCCTCCAAATGGGCACGAACTATGTGACCGTGTGCACGGTCGCATCCTGCGGCGTGTTTTTGCTGTTTGTCGCCGAACGGCTGATGCAGGCGACCGGCAACACAGTTTATCACATGATCACCCAGCTCATCGGCGCGGTGCTCAACTGCATCCTCGACCCGCTGCTGATCTTCGGTATCGGCCCGTTCCCCCGCCTCGGCACAACGGGCGCGGCGCTTGCGACCGTCGCCGCACAGATCATCGCCATGATGATCGGCTTTTTCATTAATGTGCGGTTCAACAAGGACGTCCATCTCCGTCTGCGCGGCTTCCGTCCCGATGCAAAGATCCTCGGCGGTGTGCTTCGCATCGGCCTGCCGGCGGCTGTCATGCAGTCGCTGATGAGCGCGCTCACCATCGGCATGAACCGTATCCTGATGCCGTTCTCGATGACTGCGGTCGGCTTTTACGGCGTATATTACAAGCTGCAAAACTTCCTCTACATGCCGATCTTCGGCATGAATAACGCGCTCATCCCAATGATTGGCTACAACTATGGCGCAAAGCGGCCCGACCGCATCCACAACATCGTCCGATATGCGCTGCTGCTCGGAGCCGGCATCATGGCTTTCGGCACCGTGCTGTTCGAAGCCATCCCGGCGCCGCTGCTGCGGCTGTTCGATGCGTCGCCGGACATGCTCGCCATCGGCGTGCCCGCGATCCGCGTCATTGCCGTATCGTTTTGCTTCTCCGCCGTTTCGCTCGTGCTCTGCGGCGCGCTGCAGGGGCTGGGGCGCGGCATGGATTCGCTTATCATCGCGCTGCTGCGTCAGCTCGTTATCGTGCTGCCTGCGGCCGCGCTGCTTGCCCGGGCGCTCGGCCTGCACGCGGTTTGGTATGCGTTTCCGGTGGCAGAGCTGGCCGGCTTTGTCGGCGCGCTGTGGATGTACCGCCGCGTCACACGCAAAATTTTTCCATCCGCCCAAAGTTTACAGTCCGTTCACACGGGGGACTTGTAATCCTGCGCGAAGTGGCATACAATGAGGTTGTAATAAAAAGAAAGAGGGTGATTCCGATGGACAGCGAATTTCAGCAGATCACGCGCGACATCTTGGAGCACCCGCGGTTTTTACAGCTGCGCGAGTTTGTCCACCACGGAGAGCAAAACTCGGTGTACGACCATTCGGTTTCCGTCGCGGAGATGGCTTACCGGCTCGCCCGTAAGATGCGTCTGTCGGAGGACGAGACGGCGTCTGTCGTCCGTGCGGCGCTGCTGCACGATTTCTTTGGCTATGACTGGCACGGCGAACGCTTTCGCCGGTATCTGCGCCATTTTTCCGGCGTCCAGCGCCTCGCCCGCATGCATGCCTTTGTGCATGGCCACATCGCGGCGGACCGCGCCAAAACCATGTTCGGCCTGACCGACCGGGAATGCGAAGCGATTGCCCGCCATATGTTCCCGCTCGCCGCCATGCCGCGCACGCGGATCGCTTGGATCGTGACGCTGGCCGACAAGGCCGTGGCCTCGAGGGAAATGACTGTCGCGCTCGGCGGTTATATGACTGCGTTTTATCAAAAATTGTTTGCCGTTTCGGCATAAAAAAGAGCCGCCCGGATGCGTCTGTCCGGGCGGCTTTTTTATCGTCCCCTGCGTGGATAGGGGATTCGTTGATCGGTGAAATCCAGCAGATAGTCGATGCTGGTCCCGTAAAACTCCGCGAGCCTCATCAGGATCGCTGTCGGGATATTGATATTGCCCAGCTCGTAATCCGAATAAGTCGTCTGATGAACTTTCAGCAATACCGCCAACTCTTTCTGGGATAAATCCCGGTCCTCACGCAGTCCACGCATATGCTCATACACGCATTCCTCACCTCATCAACAGTATGCGTTAAGGGCATATCCCTTATTGACTTTCAAGGGTATTTCCCTTAGAATATGAGATGTGAGGTGATGTGTATGGAGCTTTATCAGGATATTTTGCGGGAGATCCTTGCCCGCCAGCGAATAGAAATATCTTTCCCCGATCTCCAAGGCGTCGCCCCGGAAAAATTGATCGAGTCGGCCAGCTATACGGCGCTCCGGCAAATTAAAGAGATTTTGGAAAACGATACGCTGTCCGATGCGGACTGTTTCGTGCGCATTGAGAAAATCATCTGTGTTTTCGAGCGCATGGGCAGCCGGATCGAGCACCGACACGGCTTTTAAATTAGTAAACCCCGCCGGATAGCCCGGCGGGGTTTTTCTATACGTTTTTCTGAAAGGCCAGCCGCGGCGCGCCATCCTCCAGATAGATCACGCCGCAATATGCAAATCCCAGCTTGCGCAGCAAATTCTGCATCGGCTGGTTGTCCGTATGGGTATCGATGCGCAGGTTGCCGCACTGTGCAAAGCACCATTCCAAACAAAACTGCCCCGCCCCGCGCATTTGCCGGGCGGAAGCAAGCCGGTGCACCACGCCATACGGCGCGTCGTTCAGCCATGCGCCGTTTTCAATGCGCGCATAAGTCGGTTCACCGCCCACCCAAAAGCTGAATGCGGCCAAAAGCGCGTCCCCCTGCTCGCAGACGTAGCTCACGCCCGCGCCGATATCGGCGCGCAGTATGGCTTCGGAGGGCCGTGCATCGCCCCACTGGTTTGGGTTTCCCTGCTCCCGCATAAAACGCCGCGCCCCGGCGTACAGCGCCAGCAGCGCGGGCAGATCGTTTCGCGTGGTTTTGCGTATGTTCATTCCAGCTCCTTCAGCCACTCTATGCACAGGCCCAGCCACCGCGCCACATGGCGGTCGGGCAGGCGGCCGCGCACCGGGTCGGCGGTCTCCAGATCGGCCAGCGCTAGGCCGTGAACGCCGTTCGGGAACAGGTGCAGCTCGTGCGGCACGCCAGCCGCGCGCAGCGCCCTTTCAAACAGCAAGGTGTTTTCCACAGGCACCGTCGCGTCTTCCAGCGTATGCCATAAAAAAGCGGGCGGGGTGTGTTTGTCAACCAGCAGTTCCGCCGAATAGCCGGCCTGCTCCTCACGCGCCGCGAGCCTGTCCAAGCTGCCGCGGTGCGCGTATTCGCCCGCTGTGACGACCGGATAGCCCAAAATCAGCGCGTCCGGGCGGTACGCCCGCACATCTGTGCCCGGCGCAAACCAATCTTGCCTATGCCAGGCCGTCCCAAACAGCGCGGCCAAATGCCCACCCGCCGAAAAACCGCCGACAGCAAGCCGCGCCGCCGGATCATCCTTTCGCACATACGCCGCCGCTTCGGACAGCTGCGCGAGCGGCCGCCTGCCGAGCGGCACGGGTTCGCAGGCATATTCCAATACGAACGCCTCGATCCCCGCACGCGCGAACGCCCGTGCGACCGGCGCGCCCTCTCGGATCGAGCAAAATTCATAGCCGCCGCCCGGGCAGAGCACGATCTTCCAAACGCTGCGCGTTTCCTGTGCGGCAAACCGCGTCAGCCTGCCCCCCTGCGGCAGCGGGATACTCTCCATCAGCCGTTCCTCCTCCAATAAAAACTGCTCCCCGTCAAACATTATACCGGTTGCGGATATCGATGCGCGTCAGCAGCCGCCCGGCGGGCGGCCTCTCGCCGACGAGCAGGTAATCGAGCAGCAGTTCGACCGGGCGCACTCCCTGCTCATGTGCGTCCTGGTCGATCAAAAAGTCGATCAAGCCGTCGCGCACGTTTTGCGCGTTCACCGGCGTCAGATCGTGGCAGACCAAGTGCAGCCTGCCGCGCAGCCCAAGCTCACGGATCGCGTCGCACGCGCCCGCCTGCCCGTTGACCGACACATACACCCCGGCCAGTCCCGGATGCTCCCGCACGGCGCCGCACACGATATCGTGCGCCTGCTTCTGGTCGTCCTCGCAGGTCTGCGGCGGCAACAGGCGCAGACCGGGAAATTCGGCGCGCGCCTCGTCGCAAAAGCCCTCCACGCGCTGCTGGTGCGACCAGTTCTTCGCCGAGCCCGCGACCACGAGCACTTCGCCCTGCCCATGCAGCGCAAGCCCCATCAGCCCGGCGCACGCGCGGCCGACCGCATAATTGTCCTGCCCGACATAGCACAGCCGTTTCGCCCCCTCGGGCAGGTCGGTGTTGAACGTGACCACTGGGATGCGGCCCGCCAGTTTATCGAGCCGGGCCTGGATGCGCGTATCCTCGGCGGGCGTGATCGCCAGTCCGCTGATACCTGCTTCGACCAGTTCGTCGATCTGTGCAAGCTGGAGGGACGCGTCGATAGTGTCCGTCGTGCGGAGCAGCACTTCCGCGCCGTCCGAAGCAAAATGCGCCATGGCCTGCTCGGTTTCCCGCAGCACCATGCTCATAAACGCGGTTTTGACCGACTGGATGATCACGCCGATCTTCATTGGGTTTTTCGCGCGCGCAAGCAGCTTGCCCGCCCGGTTGGGCTGGTAGCCCAGTTCTCCCGCGATGCGCCGGATGCGCGCGGCGACCTTGGGGTCGATGCGCCCGCGGCCGTTGAGCGCGCGGTCTACCGTGCCGCGCGACACGCCTGCGAGCGCCGCGATTTGTGCCAGTGTCACCGCCATTTCGCCTTTCCTCCACTCATCAAATGTCTTTTCATTCAATCACGCAGTAGCGGACGGCACGCTCAGCCGCCCAGTGCGGCGGCGATCTCATCGCGCACCGCGAGCAGCGGGATGCGAAGCTCTGCGATACGTTCGTCCGTCATGCGGCTGAGCGGCGCGGAGATAGACAGCGCATAGCTCGCCCGTCCCCGGAAATCGAGCACCGCCGCCGCGATGCAGCGCACGCCCAGCTCATTTTCCTCGTTATCCAGCGCATAACCCAGGCGGCGCACGCGCGTCAGCTCGCGCAAAAAGCCGTCCTCGGTCGTGATGGTGTGCTCGGTGCAGGCTTCGATATCGCTCGCTCGCCAGGCCGCGCGCGCCTCGTCCTCCGGCCAAGTCGCCAAAATGGCCTTGCCTACGCCCGTGCAGTAAAGCGGGCGGCGCATGCCGATGCGCGAGAACATGCGGATGCCCCCTGAAACGCTCTCGACTTTGTGGATATACACGATATCGCGCTCATCCTGCATCACCAGATGCACGGTTTCCCCGGTCTCCCGGCTAAGCCGTTCCATCGGTGCGCGGGCGCGCTCGATCACGTCGATATTGTCCATGATGCAGCCGCTCAGCTCGCAGATGCGCATGCCTGCATGGTACACGCTGGTCTCGCCGTCACGCACCACATAGCCGCGCGCACACATTGAAGCCAGCAGCCGGTGCACGGTCGATTTATGCAGGCCGGTATGCGCGCTCATCGCGCCGATTGTCAAGCCGTTCCGGCTCTTGCACAATAGCTCGAGCAGATCAAACGCTCGGTCGAGCGACTGTACTGTCGTTGTTTCCGCCATGATTCTCACTTCCGTTTCGCATTGTGGAACTTTGTTTCATTTTAATAGATTTTGCCCAAAAAAACAAGAGAAACTTTGCACAGATTGCTTTCAGAAAACTCTTGCATTTTGACGGGGGAGTTTTATAATGAAAGCAGATAGCAAATTTGTGAAACGTTATTCCATAATATGAAACATTGAGAGGATGGCTTGTCATGAACGAAATCGAAAAACGCATCCAGTCGATCGGTGTAGTACCGGTCATCAAGCTGAATAACCCCGAGCGCGACGCGGCTCCCCTGGCTAAGGCGCTGGTCGAGGGCGGCGTTCCGGTGGCAGAGGTCACATTCCGCGCGGCGGGCGCAGAAAAAGCAATCAAGGCCATGCGCGAAGCCTATCCCGATATGCTGGTCGGCGCCGGCACGGTGCTTACCATCTCCCAGGTGGATGAGGCGATCGCCGCAGGCGCACAGTTCATCGTCACACCCGGTATGGACCCCGATCTGGTGGCCTATTGCCAGAAAAAGGACATCGCCATCTTCCCCGGCTGCACCACGCCGACCGATTACCACACCGCCTATAAATTCGGCCTCGAGGTGCTCAAGTTCTTCCCCGCCGAACAGTCCGGCGGCCTAGCCAAGATCAAGGCGATGAGCGCGCCGTTCCCGATGTTCAAGGTCATGCCGACCGGCGGCATCTCGCTGAAAAATCTGGCGGAGTACGCCAAAACCCCGATCATCGCGGCCTGCGGCGGATCCTACATGGTCACCGCCGATCTGATCGACAACCAGAAGTGGGACGAGATCACCGACCTGTGCAAGCAGTCGGTCGCGATCGTGAAAGAGGCGCGCAATGCCTAAATTCGCGCTTGCCCATGTCGGCATCAATGCCGCGAACGAAGCGGAGGCTCGCAAAGCCGCCGAGTTGTTTGGCCTGCTGTTCGGCTTCGAGGTGAAGCCCGGCAACTCTTCCATTTTCGCAGGCGCGGGCATTGAGGTCATGAAAACGCCGTATAAAGGAAAAAACGGCCATATCGCCATCGGCACGCCCGACGTTGCCGAGGCCAAGGCCGAGCTTGAATCGCGTGGCTTCGCGTTTGACGAATCCACCGCCAAGTACAAGGCGGACAGTACGCTGAACGCCATTTATCTGACGGAGGAAATCTGTGGTTTTGCCGTCCATCTGGTCGGCAAGAAAGATATTTAGGAGGAGAACGGAATGAAAGTCGTAACCTTTGGCGAATTAATGGTTCGCCTGCAGCCCTATAACTATGAGCGGTTTTTACAGGCCGACCATCTGGAGTTTTCTTTTGGCGGCGGAGAGGCCAACGTGGCCGTTTCGCTCGCGAACTACGGTCTGGACGCCGCGTTTGTCACCAAACTGCCGGCGCACGCCATCGGCCAGGCGGCTGTCAACTCGCTGCGCCGCTACGGTGTGGACACCTCGATGATCGTGCGCGGCGGCGACCGTGTCGGCATTTACTATAACGAAAAGGGCGCCTCCCAGCGCGGCTCGGTCTGCATTTATGACCGCGCAAATTCCGCGATCCAGCTGGCTTCGGCTGCGGACTTCGACTGGAATAAGATTTTTGAGGGCGTGGACTGGTTCCACTTCACCGGCATCACCCCGGCGCTCGGCGCGAACGTAGTGGATATCTGCCGTGAAGCGTGCAAGGCAGCCAAAGCGCGCGGCGTCAAAATTTCGTGCGATTTGAACTACCGCGGCAAGCTCTGGACCCGCGACGAGGCGCGCGCGGCGATGACCGACCTGTGCCAGTACGTAGACGTGTGCATCTCCAACGAGGAGGACGCCAAGGACGTGTTTGGCATCGAAGCCGAGGCCACCGACATTTACGCGGGCGAAATCAACCGCGAGGGCTACAAGTCGGTCGCCAAGCAGCTCGCCGATAAGTTTGGCTTTGAGAAGGTCGCCATCACGCTGCGCGAATCCCACTCGGCTTCGGATAACGGCTGGAGCGCCATGCTGTATGACGCCGCTTCGGGCGAATACTGCTTCTCCAAGAAATACGAGCTGCGCATTATCGACCGCGTCGGCGGCGGCGATTCGTTCGGCGGCGGCCTGATCTACTCGCTGCTCACCGGAAAATCCACGCAGCAGGCTGTTGAGTTCGCGGTAGCCGCTTCCGCGCTTAAGCACACGATCGAGGGCGACTATAACATGGTCACCGTAGCCGAGGTCGAAAAGCTGGCCGGCGGCGACGGCTCAGGCCGTATCCAGCGCTGAATCCTGCTTAGAATTTGAAAAACCTCCCAAATTGATAAAAGCAGACCGCTCTACACCAGAGCGGTCTGTTTTTATATGGAATAACGGTTCCGTACAAAAAAAGCCAAACCTGAAAATCAGGTTCGGCTTTTTCATTTGGTGGAGAATAGCGGGATCGAACCGCTGACCTCCTGCATGCCATGCAGGCGCTCTCCCAGCTGAGCTAATCCCCCGTTGGGTTCTGCCGCCAATCCTGACGACAGAAATTATTATACTAGGCTACACCTGCGTTGTCAAGGATTTTCCGAAAATTCTTCACGCAATTTGAAATAGGCGCTTGCCGTTCTCAGTTGTGATCCGTTCTACCTCGGATACTGCCACTCCTTTCACCTCGGCGATCGCCTCCGCCATACGGTATACATACAGAGAAGAATTGCGGCGACCGCGGTACGGTTCGGGCGCCATATAGGGCGCGTCCGTTTCTACCATCAGTCGTTCGAGCGGTGCTTCGCGAATCACATCCAACGCCCGTTTCGCGTTCTTGAACGTAATGACACCTGTGAACGAGAGATAGTATCCCAGTTCCAGCAACTCCCGCGCCATCTCCACGCTGCCCGCGAAGCAGTGGTATACGCCGCGCACATGGGAAAACTCTTTCGTGATCGTCAGGCAGTCTGCGTGCGCGTCCCGGTCATGCACGATGACGGGCAGCAAAAGTTCTTCCGCCAGCGCCATCTGCGCGCGAAAAACCTCTTGCTGCACCGCGCGGCCCTCCGGATCCTTTTCCCAATAATAGTCGAGGCCGATCTCACCGATCGCCCGCACTTTGTGCTCATTCTGCGCCAGTTCTTTAATGACCAATAAGTCATTTTTCCAATTTTTGTTCCAATCTTCTGGATGGATCCCAACTGCAGCATATAAAAACGGGTATTTTTGTGCATAGCTCACTACCGTGCGACTGGACTCCAAGTCCACCGCGGGATTGAGGATCAGGCCGACATTGTTCGCCGGCATGGATGAGAGCAGTTCGTCACGGTCGCTGTCAAAGCGGTTATCGTCATAATGAGCATGGGTATCAAACAGCATGGTGTTGTCCTCCAAAAGCAAGCGGCAGGCCGCCGGATGGCAGCCCGCCGCTTCTCGTTTAACAGAATTTTGAACCTGCCTCGATCTTATCATCGAGCATGACCAGATTGAGCACGCCGTCCTTTTCCGCAGACAGCAGCATGCCGCAGCTTTCTTGCCCCATCATCTTGCGAGGCGGCAGATTGGTCACGGCGACTACCGTCTTTCCGACCAGTTCTTCAGCCTTGTAAAACTTGGCGATGCCGGATAGAATCTGGCGCGGCTTGCCTGAGCCGTCGTCAAGCTGGAATTTGAGCAGCTTTTCGCTCTTTTTCACGTTCTCGCACTTAAGCACCTTGCACACCGTCATATCGACCTTGCAGAACTCGTCAAACGTGATATCGGGCAGGAAGGTGACGGCGGGCGGGTTTTTGGCCGCATTCTCCTCCTCGATCTCGGCAAGTTTTTTCGGGATGTCAATGCGCTCGAACAGGATGGCCGCCTCGCCCACCGCGCCGCCAACAAGCGTTCCGCCAAAGGCCGCAAGGCTTTCCACGCCCTGATTCGGGACGCCGAGCTGCGCGAAGATCCTGTCTGCGGTTTCGGGCAGATAGGGCTTCAGCATAGCTGCTGCGAAGCGGATGGATTCGAGCAAGTTATACAGCACCGTACCGAGGCGCGATTTCTTCTCCTCGTCCTTGGCAAGCGCCCACGGCATCGTTTCATCGATATACTTATTCGAGCGGCGCAGCAGCGCAAAGATCTCATCCATCGCGTCCGCCACGTGCAGGTCGCTCATGCGCTTTTCAACCGCTGCGGGCAGCGCGAGCGCGAGGGCTTTCAGCTCCTCGTCAAGAGGCTCGGGCGCGGACGGCGCGGGAATAACGCCGCCGAAATACTTTTTGGTCATTGCGATCGTGCGGTTTACCAGGTTGCCGAGCACGTTCGCCAAATCGGAATTGATGCGTTCACAAATCAGTTCGTAGGAAATGACGCCGTCGTTTCCAAACGGCATTTCGTGAAGCACGTAGTAGCGCACCGCGTCCACGCCGAACAGCCGCACCAGATCGTCCGCGTAAATGACATTGCCGAGCGATTTGGACATCTTGCCGTCGCCCACGAGCAGCCACGGGTGGCCGAACACCTGCTTCGGCAGCGGTTCGCCAAGCGCCATCAGGAAGATGGGCCAGTAGATTGTGTGGAACCGGATAATGTCCTTGCCGATCAAATGCACATCGGCAGGCCAGAATTTTTTGTAGTGCCCGTCGTGGTTGCCATCGGGGTCGTAACCACAAAAGGTGATATAGTTGGTCAGCGCATCCAGCCAGACATAGACCACATGGCCGGGGTCAAAATCGACCGGGATGCCCCAGGAAAACGACGTGCGCGACACGCACAGATCCTGAAGCCCGGGTTTTAGGAAATTGTTGACCATCTCGTTTTTGCGGCTCTCGGGCTGAATGAACTCGGGATGCGTTTCAATGTGCTCCATCAGGCGGTCGGCATACTTGCTCATTTTGAAGAAGTATGCTTCCTCCTCTGCGTCCACGACCGGGCGGCCGCAGTCCGGACAGCAGCCGTCTTTCAGCTGGCTCTCGGTCCAAAACGATTCACAGGGCTTGCAGTATTTGCCTTTGTAGCTGCCCTTATAAATATCCCCCTGATCGTACAACTTTTTAAATATCTTTTGCACTTTCTTTTCGTGCACCGGGTCGGTCGTGCGCACGAACGCGTCGTAGGTCGTGTTCATCAGATCCCAGATGCGTTTGACCTCGGAAGCCACATTGTCGACGTGCTGCTGCGGCGAGATGCCGGCGGCTTCGGCCTTTTCCTGGATCTTCTGACCGTGCTCATCGGTGCCGGTCTGGAAATATACGTCGTATCCGGTCAGACGCTTATAACGTGCGATCGCGTCGGCCAGCACGATTTCATACGTGTTTCCGATATGCGGCTTGGCCGAGGTATAGGCGATCGCCGTCGATATATAATACGGTTTCTTTTCCATAACATTTCCGCTCCTTTTATTTCCCGTTCCCTCTTATTATAGCCAGAAAAGCCAGAAAACACAAGAGAAAAAAGCGGCAGGACGCTGTCCTGCCGCTTTTGGGGTGCCGGGGATTATTCGCCTGTCCGGCCAGCGTCATCCGAAGCATTGTCCGCGCTTCCGTCGTCCTCGGGGGATGCGGGCGCTTCTTCCGTCTGTTCGGGTTTAGGCTGCGGGGCGGGCGCCTGCGGCACTTCAGAAATCGGTGCCGAGGCGGGAGCCGAATAGAACGGCTGTGCGTACTCCGGCGCGGCCGCGTTCACGGACGGCCCCTTGAAGTATTCATATAGGCCGATAAACGAGGTGTTCACATATGTATTGACAAACGCGGACAGCACCACGTCGAGGCAAAGCCCCGCGATCACCGAAACGATAAGCACCGCAGCGCCGCTGCCCGGCCCGAGCAGCGCGATGCCGACGGCGCCGAGCGCGAAGCAGCCGTAAACAACGCCGAACATCAGCAGGTACCATAGGATAAAGCTAAGCGCGAAGACGACCAGCTTTCCATAATGTCCCTTGAACACATGGCTCGCCTCGCGGGTGGCGGCCCATACGCCGGTCTCCTCATCATTGTTGACGATCAGCCAGCCTGCCTGATAGGTCATGACCTTGATTTCGATCGGGATCATCGCGATCAGCAGCACAAAATAGCTTGCGAAGATAAAGCCCATCGGTGGCTCCACAGAGCCTCCGACTGCCGAGCTGATAATGACGGCTATGAACACGATCACCCAAAGGAGGACCGGCACGATGACCCACAGCAACGCGCGGAACGTCAGGCAGAACGACATTTTCATGCCAGTCCACAGCGAGCGCCCCGAAGTAAAGGGCTTAAACAGAATGCCGGCGTGCGGCTCCTCACCGTGGCGCAGGCCGATATAAAACTTCATCAGGCCGTATGTAAGCGGCCCGCTGATGATGACAGAAACCAGCGTAGCCACCCAGATCGTATTCATCGCACCATGCATCATGTTATTGACGATCACATTCGTCAGCATCTCATCCGTCAGCATCACGCCCGCCGAGGCCGCCGATACCAACGCGGAAAACAGCCCGCCATAAATCGCGACCACCATAATGACGGTCAGCAGTACGAACGGCAGCGCAAACAGAAACTGGATACCCACGCAGCTGCCCAGCCGTTCCTTGACCCGTGCCTTGCACTCCCTTTTGATGTCCTTGCGGACCTGTGCGGTATAATTCATGATTTGTCCTCCCCCTATTGTCAGGTGTCAATATCCTGTTCAGCCGGCGGCGCTTCTCCGCCGCCGGACGTTTCAGGCGTTTGCTCCCCGGACTGCTCCGGGTCTTTCGCGGGCGTTTCCGGTTTGGGTGCCTCGGGCTTCGGCTTCTCCGGCTCTATCGTGCCCACGTAAACGATCTTGTCGCGCGAATCATAGCGCGAGTTGTTGGCCAGCACCTCGGTCGTCTTGCCGTTTTCGGTGATCTGCTTATAGGTGCGGGTGGAATAGCCCGTGATGCCGCTCTGGTCGACGCGCGTCTGTCCGACCTTCATCGAATTGTCTTTTTTCTCCACGGTTTTAAAGCCATAGGTCTGCAAGACCTCTGTGCGCGTCTTGACCGACTTGTCTGACGTTTTCGTGCCGACGATCGTCATGATCATTTGCCCGTTCGACTGCTCGGCCAAAATCTTGACCGGATACGCCGTGTTGTTTTTAAAGCGGAAATCGAGCGATCCATAATCAACCGTCGCATCCTCGCCCAGAGGCGTGTAAGCAACAGTGAACGAATGGTTGGTGCGCTCTGTCACCTCCAAATCGGCGCGCAGCACCGCCATATACAGTGTCGAGGACGGCTGGCAGACGCCGCCGCCGAACTCCTCAATAATCTTGCCGTTAGCATACGCGCCGGCAGGCTTGTAGCCCCGCGCCTCGGAACGTTCGCCGACCACGCCGTTGTAGGAAAATTCGTCGCCCGGGTTCAAAATAGTCCCGTTAATGGCCTTTGCGGCCAGCCGGATATTATTGGTGCGCGGCACATTGCCCTCGTTGAGTTCGGTGGCAGTGCGCGCAAGCGTGTCGCGAAACAGCTTTTCCTTGAGGTCGGCCGCCGTGACCGCGGCCGCGGTCTTTTTAATCGGGATCGAATAGCTTTCGGCCGTCCCGTCCCCTACGATCTTTTTTGCTTCCTCCTGATCAAATTCAACGCCCGGCTTTTCCGGGATAATGGTCTTGCCATCCGCTTTGTCGACTGTTGCATTGACCGGCCCGCCGATGACGGCTTCCCCGATTTTATCCATGTCGATCTGCGGAGTCTCAGTCAGTTCGGTATCGACCTCGTAGGGCGCAAAATCCATCAAACAGATCTTATCCGCCAGCGCCTGCTCGACGGCCGCGCCGTCAAACTTGACGCCCGGCTTGCCCGCGTGGATGGTCATGGTGTCCTCGCCGATATCCCACGTCGGTTCGACCGGATCAGTCAGCGCTTCTTTTGCGATGTCCGTGAGGGCTTTGTTCAGGCCGTCCGCATCCACGGTCGCGGCGAGCTGCGCGTCGCCCTGTCCGGCAAGCGCCTTGACCATCTGCCAAATGCGCGAAAACGGGTTGCCCGTCCGTCCGATGGCGCGCGCGTTCTGCGCCGACTGCGCAGCGTCCACACCTTTCAGCACCGAGGCCACCGGGATATCGTAGGTCGTTTCGTAAATTTTCACGGAAACGTCGGCGTCCTCATAGAGCGGCGCGCTTTTTTCCTCAATGGCCCGCTCGGCCGCGGAAAGCGACATGCCGCCCACCGGGATCGAACCCGCCGTCACGCCGGGAAACACATTGGGATATAAATAGGTGAAGCCGCAAAGCAGCACAAACAGCAGCGCAATTACGCCGCCCACAATCGCACAGACCAGCGGCGCGCGGTTCTTTCCCTTTTCGGGCTTTGGCGCGGATTGCTGTTTTTGCACCGTATGCGCTCCTTTCTTCGGTTCCCTCTGATTGCCAAACATGCGCGTTCTCCTTTTCGCTGTCTATATATGCGCGGGATGCCTGCCGCAATACACAAAAGAAAACGGCGAACAAAGCGCCCGCCGTAATTCGACAAAATGCCTCCCGTTTATTATAGACCGCGGCAGTAGCACATTCAACAACAATTCGGTTAAATCCGTGCCGCGCGGCGGTTAAACGTTGAACCGGAACAGCACGACGTCGCCGTCCTGCATCACGTATTCCTTGCCCTCCGAACGCACAAGCCCCTTCTCCCGGGCGGCCGCGAGCGAGCCAAGCTCGATCAGATCCTTATAATTAATGACCTCGGCGCGGATAAAGCCCCGTTCAAAGTCCGTATGGATCTTGCCGGCGGCCTGCGGCGCCTTGGTGCCCTTTTCGATCGTCCATGCGCGCACTTCCTGCTCGCCCGCAGTCAGATAGCTCATCAGGCCGAGCAGGTCGTAGCATACTTTGATCAGGCGGTCGAGACCGGACTCATGCAGGCCGAGTTCGGACAGAAACATGTCCTTTTCCTCGTCGTCCATCGCGGCGATGTCCTCCTCGAGTTTGGCGCAGATGGGAAGCACCATCGCGCCCTCGTCCGCCGCGATCTGCTGCACGGCGGCGAGGCGCGCGTTCTCCTGCGCGTCGCCCGTGAAGCCCGCTTCGTCCATATTGGCGGCGTAGATCACCCGCTTGGCGGAAAGCAGATCGCTCTCGCCGACCACGCGATCCACATCCTCGTCCTCGCCGAAGTCTGGGAAAGTGCGTGCGGTCTTGCCCTCTTCCAGATGGCTCTTGAGCGCTTCCAGAACCTCTACGTCTTTCGCAAGCTTTTTATCTGCCTTGGCCGCTTTGCGCGTACGGTCGAGGCGGCGCTCCAGATGCTCGATGTCCGCAAGAATCAGTTCCAGGTTGATCGTTTCAATATCGCGCGCCGGATCGACCGAGCCTTCGACGTGTACGATGTTATCATTCTCAAAACAGCGCACAACATGCACGATCGCGTCGACTTCACGGATGTGGGACAAAAATTTATTTCCAAGCCCTTCGCCCTTGGACGCGCCGCGCACCAGCCCCGCGATGTCGACAAACTCGACGACCGCCGGCGTGGTCTTTTTGGCGTGGTACAGCTCGGTCAGCGGCGCGAGGCGCTCGTCCGGCACGGCCACCATGCCGACGTTAGGGTCGATCGTGCAGAACGGATAATTCGCGCTCTCCGCGCCCGCCTGCGTAATCGCGTTGAACAGCGTGGACTTGCCCACGTTGGGCAGGCCTACGATTCCGAGTTTCATAGAGGATTCCTCCCGTTATTTTGTCCGGGCCGTATACGCCCTGATTTTACAATAAATTCAGTATACCGCTTTCGCTGGAATTTTGCAATGTTTTGCGTTATACTGTTCATAACGCCAAGGAGGTGCCCGTCCATGCCAAGCTTCGCCACGCATCACATCTTCGCCGCCACCGTGCAGCGCGTCACGAGTGACGCAGTCGCCCACACTGCGGCCCTATATCCCGCGGCTTACCGTTGGGGCGCACAGGGTCCGGATCCGCTATATTATTATCATGCCCCGTTTGCGGGGCCGGTGGGCAAGCTTGCCCACCGGATGCATGAAACGCCGCCCGAAAAGCTGTTTGAAGGGCTGTGCGCCGCTGCGCAGGCGCAGCGGGACACTGCTGCGCTCGCCTACACATTCGGCTTCTGCACGCATTACGCGCTCGACCGCGTCACTCACGCGCTGATCGCGGCGCAGGCCGACCGCCTCGCGCTTTTCCTGCCCGGCTTTTCGGCCGAGGCACGCCGCCAGCTCGTCGGCTCGGATCTGGATGGCATCCTGATCGCCGAATATATTTCCGGCGACGCCCAGCACTTCGAGGCCTACCGCCTGCTTGACCCGCATGCCGCCGAATGCACCGTGTTCGCCAAAACCCTGTCTGCGGCGGCCAAGACCGCCTATGGTATGCGTCTGCCGCCCGCCACGGTCTACCGCGCGCTGCACGATATGCGCCGCGCGCTGCACCTTGCGCATACAGGCAGCCACGCGCTTCCTCACGTCCAGCGGGTGGAGCGTATGGTCGGCAAGGCCGGGCTGGCCTCGGCGCTCATCCGGCCTGCCGAGCCGCTCGCGGCCGACTGCGCCAACACCGCGCACCGCCCGTGGTCGGCCGATGGGCAGGAACGCACCGATTCATTCTTTGATTTGTTCGACGCTGCCGTGCCGCTCGCGGTTTCGCTCCAACGCGCCGTGCTTGAACGCTATTATCAGCAAAAACCCCTTGATCCGCGATTTTTCCCCACGGATTTCCGGGGCAGCAAACCGAAAATTTAAAAAAACGCGAACTTGTCGACAGGTTTCGTATGACTTCGCCGCGCATCCCTCGTATGCTATCCGTTGTTACCAAACTGTAACCTCGGATCTTGAAAGGAGGGATCGTGGAGGACCCCATCCTCCATGCGAACTGTTATGCGAAACCTGTTTCATTTTTTGGAAGGCCTGCTTTCCGGCCTGCTTTACGCGGTGGTGCGCGGCGTGCTGCTGCTCGACGCGTTCATCTGCGCGGTATACGATCTGCCAATCTGGCGTGTGATTGGGCGCGGCGTCTACCGCGTCGGGCACAACCGCGCTATGTGCGCGCTCGCCGTCTTTCTGCCCTGCTTTGTCCTGCCGGGCGCGGCGCTGACCCAGACGGGCACGCTGGTCTCGGTCGGCGGCAGCCCGCTGGGTATGATCGAAAACCCGGACATGCTCTCCGCGGCGGTCAGCGAGATCGAATCCGGCGCGCAGAGCCTTGCCGGCGGCGACTATGCACTGCCGCTCTCGATCGACTACAAGGTGACGCGCGGCACCGCCGACCAGTTCCTGACATATGGCGAGCTGCGCGACACGCTGGTCGAAGCCGCTCCGGGACTGGACACGCTGGCCGTTATCTCGGTCGATGGACAGAAAGCCGGCGTGTGCCGCTCGGTGGACGACGCGCAAACGCTGCTCGACCGCATCAAATCCAAGTACACCACCGCGACTGACCAGAGCGCCGAGTTTATTCAGGCCGTGCGCGTGCAGAGCGTCATCGCACCGACCGAGCTCGTGAGCGATTTCGGTGCGCTGTACGACGACCTGTCGCCCCGACTCGACGTGACCGCGACGCGCTCGGTGACCTACACGGAGGACATCCCCTTTGAGACGGTCACCAAAGAAAACGATACGCTCGACCAGACCTATAAGGCCACGCTGCAAGAGGGCCGCAAGGGCGAGGCGGTCGTCACCGCCGAAATCACGACCGTGGACGGCTCGGAGCATGACCGCACAGTGCTCGAACGCAAGGTGCTCAGCCCGGCGCAGAACGAGGTTGTCGAGGTCGGCACCAAAAACGTCGGCATTGGCACGGGCACGCTCGATTATCCGCTCACAAGCTATACGTTTACTTCGGCGTTCAAATGGCGCTGGGGACGGCTGCACGGCGGCGTTGATCTGGCGGTTGAAGAAGGCACGCCGGTATACGCGGCGGACAACGGCAAGGTCATTTTTGCCGGGGACGGCGGCGGATATGGCAACTATGTCATTCTCGATCACCAGAACGGCATGAAGACGCTCTATGGGCACAACTCGCAGCTTTTGGTGCAAACGGGCGACGTGGTCGCCAAGGGCGACAAAATCGCTCTTTCGGGCAACACGGGCAACTCGACCGGCCCGCACCTGCATTTTGAGGTGATGATCGACGACGAGAAGGTCGATCCGCAGGGGTATTTGGCTTTCTCTTAACTGTAAAGGGAACGTCGCGGTGCGCAGGCCGCGTATCTCCTCCGTGCCGGACACCCGACAAAAAAGCTCCCCATTTGGGGAGCTTTTTCTTTTATCGCTTGTTCGACCGTTTCCAAATATGCATCTTTTCCGCGTCCGCGATCAGGCTTTCGCGGAAGTCCGGGTGTGCGACCGAAATGAGCGCCTCCGCGCGCTGCCACGAGGACAGACCCTTGAGGCACACCTTGCCGTACTCGGTGACGAACCAGTGCACATTGGGCCGTGCGTCCGTCACGACAGAGCCGTCTTGAAGCGTTGGACGGATACGGCTGGCGAGCGTGCCGTCTTTCTGCTGAAACGTCGACGAGCAGCAGATGAAGCTCTTGCCGCCCTTGGAAAGATACGCGCCGAGGACAAAATCGAGCTGGCCGCCCGCGCCCGAGATCTGCTTAACGCCCGCGGTCTCGGCGTTCACCTGCCCGAACAGGTCAATATCGACCGCGTTATTGATGGAGATGAAATTGTCGATCTGCGCGATCGTGCGCGCGTCGTTCGTATAAGACACGGGCGCAGCCATGACCGCCGGGTTATTGTCCACATAGTCGTAGAGCTTCTTTGTGCCCGCGCCGAACGCGAACACTTCCCTGCCCTTGTCAATCGTCTTTTGCAGTCCGGTGATCTTACCCGCGCGCGCAATGTCCACAAATGCGTCGACATACATTTCCGTATGTACGCCCAGATCCTTTAAATCGGACTCGGCGATCATCGAACCGACCGTATTGGGCATGCCGCCGATGCCAAGCTGCAGGCACGCGCCGTTCGGGATTTCCTCCACGATCAGCTTTGCCACCGCGCGGTCAACGTCGGTCGGCGCGCCGCCCGCGCCCATTTCGGCGATCGGCGGGTTATTGCCCTCGACGATCATGCTCACCTCCGAAATATGGACAGCTTCCTCCATGCCGCCCAGGCAGCGCGGCATGTTGCGGTTTACCTCGACAATGACCACGTCCGCCACGTCGCAAACCGCTTTCATGTGCGAGGCGTTGGGGCCAAAGCTGAAAAAGCCGTGCTCGTCCATCGGCGCTACTTGGAACATCGCCACGTCCAAATGGCCGATATGCTCGCGGTAATAGCGCGGCAGCTCGGAATAGCGCAGCGCGCCGTAATAGCCGAAGCCCGCCGTGCAGGCCTTGCGCTCCACGCCTGACATGTGCCACGAATTCCAGGTCATATGTGCGGCGGGGTCGTCAATTTTATAGATCTCCGGAACCCACATTAAAATGCCGCCGCGGAAATGAACATCGTGCAGTTCCGGCAGGCGCCCCGCCAGCGCCGCGTCCAGCGCGACCGGCGTGCCCGTGCACCAGCCGTAATCCACCCAATCGCCTGATTTGACCGCCCTGACCGCCTCGTCCGCCGAAGTCAGCTTCTTCTGATAAAGCGCTGTATAATCCATTGCCATGACCTCCTATTGTTTTTTATTTAACAATCATGTGTCCATTATACTCTGTTTGCCTAACGAGGTCAACCAAATAAAACTCTTGATTTTCTCGAATAAAGTGGTACAATGGTAAATGACTTTAGCATGGAAATCTAGGAGGAAATGTATGAAGACCAAAAAGTATCTGTCCCTGCTGTTGGCGGGCGCGATGTGCGCTTCCCTGCTGGCAGGCTGCGGCGCCGGCAAAGAGGATGCCGCCGGTGCACCGGACGCTGGCAAGCCGGATGACACGGCCGCTGTCAGCGAACTACAAGCCATCAAGGACGCGGGCAAAATCAAGATCGGCTATACGGAATATCCCCCGATCAACTTCACGGATGAGGCCACCGGCGAGCTGACCGGCTTTGACACCGAGTTTGCCAAAGCTGTAAGCGAAAAGCTTGGCGTGGAAGCAGACTTTATCGAAATCGTCTGGGACACCAAGAACGTCGAGCTGGAAAGCGGCAATATCGACTGCATCTGGAACGGCATGACCATTACCGACGACCTCAAGGCCGCGTTCGCCATCTCCGACCCTTACGCGCAGAACACGCAGGTGGTCATCACCAAGGCGGAGAACAAGGATACATATGCGGATTACGCCAATCTCGAGGGAAAGACGGTTGTCGTCGAGGCCGGCTCGGCCGCGCAGAGCGTTGCGGAAGAGGATGAGCACCTGAAAAACGCGAACATCGTCACCGTGACCAAGCAGACCGACGCGCTGCTCGAGGTCAAATCGGGCACGGCAGACGCCGCCATCTTCGACCAGACCATGGCGGACACCATGCTGGGCGAGGGCACCGACTTTGCCGACCTGACCGTATGCGGCATCTTCCATAAGGAAGAGTACGGTATCGCGTTCCGCAAGGACAGCGACCTGTGCACCGAAGTCAACAAGATCATGGCCGAGCTTAAGGAAGACGGCACGCTCCCCGCGCTTGCGGAGAAATACGGCCTGACGCTTGCATAAACAAAATTAAATTTTCCAAACGGGACAGCATTTTTTTGCTGCCCCGCTTGGCTTTGTTTGGAGGAGTATGAACCGGTATGTCCAGTTCCGTCATTTTATCCAAACTTCTTGAAAGTTTTGGTATCAACTGCACAATTTTCTTTGTGACGCTGCTCTGTGCGCTGCCTTTCGGCCTGCTGATCGCGTTCGGCGCGATGAGCAGGTTCAAACCGCTCGCCTGGCTGATCAAGACCTTTGTGTGGATCATCCGCGGTACGCCGCTGATGCTACAGATCATTTTTATCTATTATGGCCCAGGCCTGCTCCAGTGGGGGCAGCCCTGGCGCGAACTCGGTAACACGGGCCGCGTGGTCGCCGCGTGCGTAGCGTTTGTTATTAACTACGCGTGCTATTTTTCCGAGATTCTGCGCGGCGGCATCCAATCCATCCCGCGCGGGCAGTATGAGGCCGGGCAGGTGCTCGGCATGACTAAGCCGCAGATCTTCTTTAAAGTAACGCTGCTGCAGGTCGTTAAGCGGGTCATCCCGCCGATGGGCAACGAATTTATGACGCTCATTAAGGATACCGCGCTCGCCAACATCATCGCGAGCAAAGAAATTATCATGATGAGTAAGGAGTTCATCAACAAGGGCCTGATTTGGCCGTTGTTTTCCACCGCGGTCTTTTTCCTGGTCTTCTGCGGCATACTGACGCTGCTGTTCGGCTGGCTGGAAAAGAAACTCGATTATTTCCGCGTGTAAAGGAGGGAAAAGCATGCCTATTTTGGAAGTACAGCACATTAATAAAAGCTTTGGGCAGACCAAAGTTTTGAGCGACATCAGCTTTTCGCTCGAACGAGGACAGGCACTTGCCATCATCGGTTCTTCTGGTTCCGGCAAGACCACCCTGCTGCGCTGCCTCAATTTTTTGGAAACACCCGACGGCGGGCGCATCCGCGTGGACGGCGAAACGCTGTTTGACGCGGCCGACCAGATCTCTTATACCGACGCGCAGATCCGCAAGAAGCGCCTGCATTTCGGCATGGTGTTCCAGTCGTTTAACCTGTTTCCGCAGTATACGGCGCTGCAAAACGTCATGCTGGCTGGCCAGCTGCTCGCAAAAGAACGCCCGGATTTCCAGCAGAATAAAAAGGAAATTTTTTCCGAAATTGAGCAAAACGCCCGTGATCTGCTCGCGCAGATGAGCCTGTCCGACCGTGCCGAACACTACCCGCACCAGTTGTCCGGCGGTCAGCAGCAGCGCGTCGCCATTGCCCGCGCTCTCGCCTTGAACCCTGATATCCTCTGCTTTGACGAGCCCACCTCAGCGCTCGACCCCGAGCTGACGGGCGAGGTGCTGCGCGTGATCCGTGAACTGGCTGACAAGCATACCACAATGATCATCGTCACCCATGAAATGGATTTTGCGCGCGATGTGGCCGACCATGTTGTGTTTATGGATGGGGGCGTGGTCGTCGAGGAGGGCCGGCCCGAAGAGATTTTTGGACATACCCAAAATGAGCGGACAAAGGCATTTCTGCACCGTTTTTCACAAAACAGCTAAAGAACGGAAATCTTCCTAAAAACTTTTCAGCGAATTTGCCCAAATCCCCGTTTACAAATCGAATAAAATACGATAAAATAGTCACGCAGCACCCGGACAGGTTGTTTATCTCGTCTTTTTATACAGCAAACGGTGGTTAAATTTTGGTGAATTTTTTGTGCGTTTGTGTTGAAGTTGTGGCGTGCGTTTGCTACAATAGAGGCACAGGCAATCCCGCCTTGTAACAGGAATAAAAAGCCGCAGGGCCTTTTATAAAAATTTTAGAAACGGAGATGTTCAATTATGGCTATGGATTCTTTCAGCGCCTCCCTGATGAAGGACAAGAGAGAGATCATTATTGCCCCCACCATCTACAAGTTTGCGAACTTCGGCGAGTTTGCTCAGGAGTTTTCCCTCGGCGAGCGCGACGTGGTTCTGACCAATGAGTTCATCTACAAGCCCTTCATGGAGCAGTACAATCTGGCCTGCCAGTTTGTATTCCAGGAGAAGTTCGGTGTTGGCGAGCCCTCCGAGGCTATGATCGAGACCATGTACGAGACCATCCCGTACGACTCCTACGATCGCGTTATCGCCATCGGCGGCGGCGCGATCATGGACCTTTGCAAGCTGCTCGGCTGCAAGCGTCCCGATACGGTACATAATCTGTACTTCAAGCGTTTCCCGGTAGAGCATGAGAAGGAAGTCATCGCGATCCCGACCACCTGCGGCACGGGTTCCGAAGTGACCAACATTTCGGTCGCCATCGTCAAGGACGAAAAGGACGGCCAGCTGACCGGCGGCGAGACCAAGCTCGGTCTGGTTTCGGATGATATCATCCCGAACAAGGTCTGCCTGATTCCCGACCTGCTCAAGACCCTGCCCTACAAGCCGTTCGCTTCTTCCGCGATCGACGCGCTCATCCACGCCACCGAGTCCTACCTGTCTCCCTCGCGCAAGACCATGACGAGCGAGCTGTTCTCGGTCAAGGCCATGGAGATGATCCTCAAGGGCTTCGTCATGATCGGCGAGAAGGGCCCTGACGCCCGTCTGGACTACCTCGACGAGTACGTTACCGCTTCGCTGTATGCCGGCGTCGCGTTCCTGAAGGCAGGCTGCGCGACCGTGCACGGCATGTCGTTCCCGCTCGGCGGCACCTACCATGTACCGCACGGCGAATCCAACTACGCCCTGTTCGGCAAGATCCTTGAGATCTACGACGAAATCAAGCCCGATGGCGAGCTGATGAACTTCAAGAAGCTGGTCGCCAGCATCCTCGGCGGCAAGCCCGAGGACGCCATTGCCACCCTCAACGCGCTGCTCGAGAAGGTTCTGCCGCTCAAGCCGCTGCATGAGTACGGCTTCAAGGAAGAGGATATCACCGGCTTCCCGGAATCCGTTATGATCAACCAGCAGCGCCTGATCACCAACTCCTATGTTCCGATGACCAAGGAGCTTATGGAGCGCGTTTACCGCGAGTGCTTCTAATCTGACATTCGATACGCCTGACAGAAAGGGCGGGGAACCCCGCGTTCCCCGCTCTTTTTCAAATTCCCAAGCCTAAAAGAGAAAGGATATTTGATCATTATGATGACCAAAGACCAATATATCGAATCGCTCCGGGGACTCAAGCTGAACCTTTATATGTTCGGTGAAAAAGTGGAGAACCCGGTCGATCATCCGATCATCCGCCCGTCGCTGAACTCCTTTGCCGCTACCTATGAGCTGGCGGAGGATCCGCAGTATCAGGATCTGATGACTGCTAAAAGCCACATCTCGGGCAAGCAGATCAACCGCTTCACCCATATGCACCAGTCTACTGACGACCTGATCAAAAAGGTCAAGATGCAGCGCCTGCTCGGCCAGAAGACGGCCGCGTGCTTCCAGCGCTGCGTGGGTATGGACGCGATGAACGCCGTGTTCTCCTCGACCTATGAGATCGACGAGGCCTGCGGCACCTCCTACCACAAGAACTTCCTCAACTTCCTCACCCGCGTGCAGGACGAGGATCTCGCTGTCGACGGCGCAATGACCGACGTCAAGGGCGACCGCAGCCTGGCCCCCTCGCAGCAGGCCGACCCCGACCTGTTCGTGCACGTGGTCGAGCGCACGGCGGACGGCGTTTACGTCACCGGCGCCAAGGCGCACCAGACAGGCTTTGTCAACTCGCACGAAGTGCTGGTTATGCCGACCATCTCGATGCGCGAGGGCGACGAGGACTACGCGATTTCGTTCGCTGTCCCGACCGACGCCGACGGCATCACGCTGATCTACGGCCGCCAGTCGTGCGACACGCGCAAGACCGAAGAATATAACGACATCGACGTGGGCAACAAGATGTACGGCGGCCACGAAGTGCTGGTCATTTTCGACCGCGTCTTCGTTCCGAACGACCGCATCTTCTTAAACGGCGAAGTCAAGTTTGCCGGCATGATCGTTGAGCGCTTCGCGGGCTACCATCGCCAGTCCTACGGCGGCTGTAAGGTCGGCGTGGGCGACGTGCTCATCGGCGCGACCGCGCTCGCGGGCGACATGGCGGGCTCGGCCAAGGCGAGCCACGTCAAGGATAAGCTGATCGAGATGACCCACCTGAATGAAACGCTGTACTGCTGCGGCATCGCGTGCTCGTCGCAGGGCAGCAAAACCAAGGCGGGCAACTATTTGATCGACCTGCTGCTGGCGAACGTCTGCAAGCAGAACGTCACCCGCTTCCCGTATGAGATCGCGCGCCTCGCGCAGGATCTGGCGGGCGGCCTGATGGTAACCCAGCCCTCCGAGGCGGACTACCGCAATCCCAAGCTCCAGCCCTACATCGAGAAATACCTCAAGGGTGTGGCTTCGGTTCCGACCGAGGACCGCATGCGCGTGCTCCGTCTGATCGAGAACCTGACGATGGGCACCGCCGCCGTCGGCTACCTGCCCGAGTCCATGCACGGCGCGGGCTCTCCGCAGGCACAGCGCATCATGATTGCCCGTCAGTCCAATATGGAAATGAAAAAGGATCTGGCCAAGAAGATCGCTCGCATCAAGTAATCTTGAGCATCATCATAGGCACTCATGGAGCACCCTCTGTGAGTGCCTATGTTTGCGATATGACGAAAAAAGGGGGATATCGGCGCTATGCTGCGCTGCACAGTAAAATTTTGCGGCGGCTGCAATCCGCGGTACGACCGCGGGGCGGTGTATGAGACCGTGCGCGCCTCCCTATCCGGCGATGCCCAGTTCGGATATCCCGAGCCGGACGCGCATTACGACGTACTGCTGATCGTGCGGGGCTGCACCGGCTGCCCCTACCTCTATGAGGAGATAAACGCCGATCACCGCATGGTGATTGACGAGGCCGGACAGATGCCGACGGTCATACAACAGATAAAGCAGATTTCGTCTGACAAAAGAGGAGGATGATCATCATGAAGAAAGTAAACATTATCACCGCGGAGGAGGCCGCGCTCCGGGTCCAGGACGGCGACACCATCGCCACCGGCGGCTTTGTATCGTGCGCCTGCCCGGAGACCCTGTCCAAGGCGCTGGAAAAGCGCTTTGTCGAGACCGGGCATCCGAAAAACCTGACCCTGTTTTACGCTGCGGGCCAAGGCTTCCGCGGTACGCCCGGCTCTGGCGGTGACCATTTTGCGCACGAAGGCATGGTCAAACGCGTGGTCGGCGGCCACTGGGACCGTGCGCCCGGGCTGGGCAAGCTTGCGCTGGAAAACAAGATCGAGGCATACAATCTGCCCCAGGGCGTCATTACCCACATGTACCGCGATATTGCGGCGCACAACATCGGCACGATCACCCATGTCGGCCTCTATACCTTCGCCGACCCGCGCAACGGCGGCGGCAAGCTCAACGACGTGACCAAAGAAGACCTGGTCAAAATCGTGAACATCGAGGGCGAGGAGCGTCTGCTTTACAAGGGCTTCCCCATCAACGTCGTCTTCCTGCGCGCCTCCTACTGCGACGAGCGCGGCAACTGCACCGTGCACCGCGAGGTCGGCCCGCTGGACGTGACCGCTATGGCGCAGGCGTGTAAAAACTCGGGCGGCAAAGTCATCGTACAAGTCGAAAAAATTGTCGCGGCTGGCTCACTTGACCCCAAGCTGGTCAAGATTCCCGGCATCTATGTAGACGCTGTTGTCGTCGGCACCGAAGAGGACAATATGCAGTGCATCGGCGTGCCGTATGACGGCGCGGCCGCGGGCGAATACACCATTCCGCTCGACGCGATCCCGTCCATCCCGCTCAACCAACGCAAGGTCGTCGCCCGCCGCGCTGCCATGGAGCTGCCCAACGACGCGATCGTCAACCTGGGCACCGGTATGCCCGAGCAAATCGCCAACGTAGCCGCGGAGGAAGGCATTGCGGACAAAATGACCCTGACCGTCGAGGCCGGCCCGATCGGCGGCATCCCCCTGGCAGGCCCGCAGTTTGGCGCATCCGCCAACGCGGAGGCAATCCTAGAGCACAACGTGCAGTTCGACTTTTACCAGGGCGGCGGCCTGGATATCGCATTCCTCGGCCTTGCCGAGACCGCGCCCAACGGCGACCTGAACGTTTCCAAGTTTGGCACCCGCCTTGCCGGCTCGGGCGGCTTTGTCGATATCACCCAGAATGCCAAGAAGGTCTGCTACTGCGGCACTTTCACCGCCAAGGGCCTGAAGGTCGAGGTGGCTGACGGGCAGATTAAGATCCTGCAGGAAGGCGAAAAGAAGAAATTTGTCAAGGAAGTCGAACATATCACCTTCTCGGGCGTCTACGCCAACAAGGTCGGCCAGCCCGTGCTGTACATTACCGAGCGCTGCGTATTCGAGCTGCGCCCCGAAGGCGTGACGCTGATCGAGATCGCCCCCGGCATCGACCTGCAGACCCAGATCCTCGACCAGATGGAGTTCAAGCCGCAGATCGCGGACGACCTCAAGCTGATGGATGCCCGCATCTTCCGCGACGAGCTGATGGGTCTGGCGGACGAATAAGTCAAACGGTTGCTTTTCGGTTTTGTTTTGCCTCTGTGCTGTGCAGATGTTGAGTAATTTGTTTATTATTTAACAAACTTTTTTGAAACCCCTTGCATTTCCCGCACAGTTTGATAAAATATTAACGAAATGGCAAGTTCACCCTGCCGGGTTTCCCGGCTTTCAAATGAGAGAAGACGAAAAGGAGACACAGCCAAATGAATGTTTACATCTGCTCTGCTGCCCGTACCGCGATCGGCACATACGGCGGCGCCCTCCGCGACGTTCACTCCTCCGACCTCGGCACTGCCGCCGCTGTCGCCGCGATCGAGCGCGCAGGCGTTGACAAGGCCGCGATCGACGAGGTCATCTTCGGCCAGGTGCTGCAAGGCGGCGTAGGCCAGAACGTTGCGCGCCAGGTGCTCGTAAAGGCCGGCCTGCCCATCACGACCCCCGCAATGACCCTCAACAAGGTCTGCGCTTCCTCGATGCGCGCGATCTCGCTGGGCTCGCAGGTCATCCGTTCGGGTGAGAACCAGATGATGCTGGTCGGCGGCTGCGAAAGCATGTCCGGCGCACCGTACATCTCCCGCAACATGCGCTGGGGCGCCCGCATGAACGACGTTAAGTTTGTCGACATGATGGTGTATGACGGCGTGTTTGATGTGTTCAACCAGTACCACATGGGCATCACCGCGGAAAATGTCGCTGAGAAATACGGCATTACCCGCGAGATGCAGGACCAGATCGGCTATGATTCGCAGATGAAGGCTGCCAAGGCGATTGCCTCCGGCCGCTTTAAGGATGAGATCGTACCGATTACGGTCAAGCAGAAGAAGACCGAGGTCGTTTTCGACACCGACGAGCACTGCCGTCCGCAGACCACGCTGGAAGGCCTCGCCAAGCTGCGCCCCGCTTTCAAGAAGGACGGCGGCACGGTCACCGCGGGCAACGCCTCGGGTATCAACGACGCCGGCGCGGCCATGATCATCGCGAGCGAGGATTTTGTCAAGGCGCACGGCCTTAAGCCCCTCGCCAAGGTCCGTTCGTTCGGCTCTGTCGGCTGCGACCCGTCTATCATGGGCATCGGCCCGATCGAGTCCACCCGCCAGGCGCTGAAGCGCGGCGGTTTGACCGTTGCCGACCTCGACCTGATCGAGTCCAACGAAGCGTTTGCCGCGCAGGCGGCGGCTGTCAACCGTGAGCTTGGCTTTGATATGGAAAAGGTTAACGTCAACGGCGGCGCGATTGCGCTCGGCCATCCGATCGGCGCCGCGGGCTGCCGCATCACGACCACGCTGATCCACGAAATGATCAAGCGCGACCTGACCATCGGCCTCGCCACCATGTGCATCGGCGGCGGCATGGGCGAAGCGATCATCGTTGAACGCGACGAGCTCTGCAAGTAATCCTATTTTTATACCGACAACTTTTGAAGGGAAGTCTTTGAAATGACTGATGTAGTAGTTGAAAAGAAGGGCCATGTAGCCATTGTCAAGATCGAGCACATGCAGGCGATGAACGCACTGTCCACCGATATGTACGCGCAGCTTGAGGAGGCCTTTAACGAGGTCGCCAAGATGGACGACGCGTACTGTGTCGTGCTGACCGGATCGTCCACCGTCAACAAAAAGGGCAAGACGGTCAATTCGTTCGTCGCGGGCGCCGACATCGCGCAGATGTCGACCATGACGGTCGAGGAAGGCAAGTTCTTCGGCAACGATTCCAACCGCGTCTGCTGGATGATCGAGAACTTCAAGCGTCCGGTCATCGCCGCGATCAATGGCTTCTGCCTGGGCGGCGGCTGCGAGCTCGCCATGGCGTGCGACATCCGCCTCGCGTCCGACAACGCCGTGTTCGGCCAGCCCGAAGTCGGCCTGGGTATCACCCCGGGCTGCGGCGGCACGCAGCGTCTGGCGCGCATCGTCGGCCTTGGCAAGGCTAAGGAGATGCTGTACACCGCGCGCGGCAACTATTCCGCACAGGACGCGCTCGACATGGGCTTAGTCAACTACGTCTATCCGCTCGACCAGCTGATGGATGAAGCGCTCAAGCTGGCCGAAGAGATCGCCGCGCAGGCGCCGATCGCGGTGTCGCTCGTCAAGGAAGCGGTCAACGTCGGCATGCAGACCGATCTCAACTCCGCCCTGAAGTTCGAGGGCAACGTATTCGGCCAGTGCTTTGCGACCGAAGACCAGAAATACGGCATGGCTTGGTTCCTCGACAAGAACCGTGACAAGCCGGCCAAGGAATTCAAAAACAAGTAAGCCATCCCAGCATCCGGAGAGTGAGTAGAGTTATTCATCAGCGAACTGTGAGAAGAGAGGTTTTATTAACATGAAAGTATGTGTATTCGGCGCGGGCAACATGGGCGCGCGTATCGCGGAAGTCTTCCTCAATGGCGGCCACGACGTAAAGCTCTTTGACATCAAGCAGGACTTCCTGGACCGCGGCGTTTCCATCATCGACGGCGACCTGTCGTTCCTGGTCTCCAAGGGCAAGCTGACCGAAGCGGATAAGGCTGAGCGTATGTCCCGCCTGTCCTCCTCGATCGACCGCAAGGACGCCAAGGACGCCGAGTTCGTCATGGAAGTCATCCTCGAGCGCATGGATCTGAAAAAGGACCTGCTGCAGGAGCTCGACGGCATCTGCCCGCCCAACACGATCTTCGCTTCCAATACCTCCGGCCTGTCCATCACTGAGATGGCCGCGTGCGTTCCGCACCGCGCCGACAAGTTTATTGGCTGCCACTTCTTCAACCCTGCCCAGATCATGAAGCTGGTCGAAGTCGTTTGTGCCATCCAGACCTCGAATGAAACATTCCAGTTCGCTTATGACCTAATGGTTTCGCTGGGCAAGACCGCCGTCGCGGTTAACGAGGGTCCCGGATTCGTTGTCAACCGTATGCTGATTCCGATGATGAACGAGGCCATCGGCATCTATGCGGACGGCATCGCCTCCCCCTCTGATATCGATATCGCCATGCAGAACGGTACCAGCATGAAGACCGGTCCGTTACATACTGCCGACTTGGTCGGCCACGATGTCAACCTCGCGATCATGGAAAACTTGTATCACGAGACCGGCGACACCAAATACCGCCCGCATCCGCTGCTTCGCAAGATGGTGCGCGCAGGCTGGCTGGGCGTCAAGACCGGCAAGGGCTTTTTTGACTACGACGGTCCGTTCGGCAAGGAAATCATTAAGGAAAAAGAATAATTTATCTCCCAAAAAAGGGGCTGTGTTACAACACAGCCCCTTTTTCTACTGTTATTTGCACAATATGTTTCCAAGTGCTTTGGAATTTTCAACAAAGTTTTGTAAAAGTATGGATTTTGTCGAAGAAACGCGATATAATACGAATTGTACTTAAAAAAACAGCCGCACCATAGCCGCCGACACAGCAAACGCAGTTAGATCGGCGCACAAGGCCGCGGCTACCATGTAGCGCATTTTGGATAACCCCAGCGAGCCGCTGTATACGCTGATGGTGTATAAGCTGGTCTCAGACGACCCCAGCATGACCGCCGCCACCCGTCCCGCATAACTGTCCGGTCCGCAGCGCTGCATGATCTCGCTCCCCAGTGCCAAACCACCTCCCCCGCTGATCGGCTTTAGCAGCGTCAGCGCCGCACACTCCTGCGGAATGCCAAACAGGCTGAGCACGGGAGCCAGCGCAGCAGCAGCCAGATCGATCGCCCCGGAAGCACGCAGCATATAAACCACGGTCAGCATCCCGACCATGGTCGGTAAAATTCCGACCGCTGTTTTTAACCCATTTTTCGCACCGCGCAAAAAAACCGGGAATACATCGACGCCTTTGTACAGTGCGTATATTCCTATGGCTGCCAGCATAGCTGGTACCAACGCGCTCTGCAGCATATGCATTGGGCGGTTCCTCCTTATGCCGCAAGGGCAAATTAGAAATTTTCGGATTTTTTTGTAAAACTCTTACATTTCGACAAATTTCTCGCTTTCCATATGCAATAATACAAATTGTAATCCGGTCCGGCATTTCCCGTTATTTTTCCGCGGGAAAGAATGGACGCAGGAGCCTGCCGCTGAGAAGCACGACCGCCACCGAAGTGATCGAGGCGACCCAGACGGCCGGCATAATGTCGAACGGCGCTGCGGCGCCGCATGCCCCCCGCACCGCGGCAACCGTCGACGGGATGATCTGGATCGAAGCGGTGTTGAGGGTGATGAGCGTGAGCACGGTATCTGGCGAACCGTGCCTCCCCGCAAGCGTGTACAGCCGATCGACGGCTTTCAGGCCAAGCGGCGTTGCCGCGTTGGACAAGCCCAGCAGATTGGCCGTTACATTGGCGCTCACCGCTTCCATGGCCTCTCGGTCATGTGAGGCTTCACCAAACAATGGCCGAAGCACGGGCTGCAACAGCCGTGCCAGCTTTTCCGCTAGGCCGGACGCACTGATTAGTTCCATCATGCCGCTCCAGAAGCACATCAGGCCGGCAATGCTGATCGCCAGCGTCACTGCCTCAGATGCGCCGGTGCTGACAGCCGCCGTTACCGCGTCCATCCGGCCGGTCACCGCGCCGCATACCAGCGCGAGTACCAAAAAGCAGACCCAAACCACGGATAGCATAGCTTTTCCCCCTTTTGCTCACAAATCCCCAGTGGGATTTGCTGATAGATAGAAACGAAGAATGAATCGGAGATGAAGGAGTGTATTTCTAATGAAATCTACTGGTATTGTAAGAAAGGTTGACGAACTCGGACGCATCGTGCTGCCTATCGAACTGCGCCGTACATTGGATATTGAGGTAAAGGACGCGCTGGAAATCTATGTCGACGGTAACCAGATCCTGCTAAAAAAATACGAACCCGCCTGCGTTTTCTGTGGAAACGCCAAGGACGTTGTGCATTACAAGAACAAAAACATATGCAAAAACTGCATTCAGGAAATGCGCAGCCTATAATGTTTTACATCCGCATAGCGGCCGCTCTTCCCAAACCGGGAAGGGCGGCCGCTGTGTTTTTCCCCTTACCGCCGCGTGCCCGCGGCAGCCTTTGTACGGTATTTTTCGCGCGTTGCCATGCCGCCCCGAATATGGCGCTCTTTCTTATTTTTCCGCAGCACGCCCTGCACCTGGTCATACAGCTCACGGTTGAGCTTTTGCAGCCGTGTTGTGATGTCCTTATGTACGGTGGATTTGGAAATGCCAAACCGCGCCGCAGTCTGCCGCACGGTTGCCTCATGGTCGATCATATACTGTGCGAGCTGCACCGCCCGCTCCTCGGGTAAGCCTTTCACCGTCGTCCCCCCTGCCATTTCGCACTGTCGTTACTAACAATCTATGCAGGGTGAAAGAGCGGTAGACCGTGGTGTATCCCGTATTTTCTGCAACCAATCGACAAAAAATGACGGTATATTCCCTAATATAAAAAAAGAGCGCGCTGCTCGGTCACCCGATCAGCGCGTTGATGCCGTCCGTATGATATTGTACCAGCAGCGTGATGCTCTGCCGCACCTCGCGCGGCCGCATCCGGCTTTTCATAATCTGGATAACACCGTGGATCAAGTTCTGTGCCATGATGCGCGAAAGGAGATCCCGGTTGTCCTCATCCGCGATAAGCGGCGCAGTCTTTGCTGCAAAGATTTCAATGAGGCTGGCGCGCAGCCCTTCATAGCGCGTGCCAGACGCTTGCTCCATGATGAGCAGCAGGCCGTATTTCTCGTTGAGCAGGAGCGAGGTTACCTCCTCGGTCAACAGCACCTGGTATTCCCGCGCGCCCGTGCGCGGGTCAAACCGTTTATCCCGGAAGCGCATAAGCAGCTTTTTCAGCCCCTCCGCTGCACTGTCCGTCAGCTCATAAAACAGGTCTTCCTTGCTTTTAAAATAATGATACAAGTTGCTTTTGCTGATGTTGACCTTGTCCGCAATCATTTGAAGCGACGTCCGGTCGTACCCCCGCTGCAAAAACAAATGCTGCGCTTCTACCATAATCCGATGGCGCAGCTCGTCCTTTAATACCTGCATAATAAAGACCACCCATTCATTTCTGCATATATTATATCATTTTTTCATATTTTGTCAATTGACCGTATATTCAGAAACAAAAAAAGTGTCCCGGCGAAAAACGCCAGGACACTGCTTTTTTATAAGGATCAGCCGCCAAACACTTTAATCATAAAGCCTGCGGCAACCGCAGAACCGATGACGCCCGCCACGTTCGGGCCCATGGCGTGCATGAGCAGGAAGTTGGCCGGATTGGCTTTTTGGCCCTCCACCTGCGCGACGCGCGCGGCCATTGGAACAGCCGACACGCCTGCGGAGCCGATAAGCGGATTGATCTTGCCGCCGGACAGCTTGCACATGATCTTGCCAAACAGCAGGCCGCCCAATGTAGACAGCATGAACGCCAGCAGGCCGAGCACAATGATCTTGATGGTCTCCCAGGTCAGGAACGTCTCCGCAACGGCCTTGCAGCCGACCGAAAGCCCTAAGAAGATGGTCACGATGTTGACCAGCGCATTCTGCGCGGTGTCCGACAAACGGTCAACCACGCCGCACTCGCGGAACAAGTTGCCCAGCATCAGCATACCAATCAGCGGCGCGGTCTCCGGGATCAGGCCAATCACGATGATCGCGACAGCGATCGGAAAGACAATTTTCTCCGCCTTGGATACCGGGCGAAGCTGCACCATTTTGATTTCGCGTTCCTTTTTGGTCGTCATCATGCGCATCAGCGGCGGCTGTATCATGGGGATCAGCGCCATATAGGAGTAGGCCGCAATTGCAATTGCCGGCAGATACCGTGCCGCCAGCTTGGAAGCAGTCAGAATCGCGGTCGGACCGTCCGCACCACCGATCACGCCGATCGCAGCCGCAGCCGACGGGTCAAACCCCAGCGCGAGCGCGAGCAGGAACGCCGTGAAGATACCGAACTGCGCGGCCGCGCCGAGCAGCATGGACGACGGCCGGGCGATCAGCGGCCCAAAATCGGTCATCGCGCCGATGCCCAAGAAAATAATCGAAGGGTAAATCGCATGCTGCACGCCTTGATAGAAGACCCACAGCATACCGGGGCTGGCCGTGTCGGTCGGCGCATTGAGCAGGCCTGTCAACGGGAAGTTAGAAAGCAGGATGCCAAATGCGATCGGCACGAGCAGCAGCGGCTCAAACTTTTTGCCGATGCCGAGATAGAGCAGCACGCACGCAATCAAAATCATGATAAGCGGTTTGGGATCGGCCAGCATGGCCGCAAAACCCGATTCGGTCAGGATCTTTTGCAGCACGCCGGTGAAAGAAAATTCAGCCATCTCTCACGCCCCCTGTTACAGCGTGCAAAGCACGGAGCCGGTATCGACAGCCGCGCCTTTCTGTACACTGACCGAAGACACCACGCCGTCGTGCGGCGCACTGATCTCGTTTTCCATTTTCATCGCTTCCAGAATGAACAGTACGTCACCTGCCTTGACCTGCTGGCCGGCAGAGCAGCGTACATCCAAAATGGTGCCCGGCATGGGCGCGGCGACGGTTTCACCGCCCGCCGCGGGTGCAGCTGCGGGAGCAGCCGGGGCAGCAGCAGGTGCGGGCGACGGAGTTGGTGCAGGTGCAGCCGCAGGCGCGTTTCCTTTTAATACAGCAGTCGCCTGGCCCTTCTCGACCTCGACTTCATATTGCTTGCCATTGAGCGTTACAACATATTTCATTGGTCCATTTCCCCCTTAAAGTGCTTTGATCGAGCGGAATACGAGTTGGTCCGGCGTAACGCCGAGCTCGTCGCTGACAATCGCCATGATGCAGGCCGCTGTCAGATCGTTGACGCCGTCCAGCCGCACGGGTGCGGGCGCTGCCGTAACCGCCGGAGTGGGAACTGGCGCTGTCTGGATAGACGGCACAGGCTGCCGCCCGGTGACCGCACCAACCGCTTTTGAAATAACAACGATCATGCCGGAAAGCACGGCCAGCATCAGAAATACAATCACGATGCCGGACAGCGCAATCAGAAAGGATTCGCCAGTTAAATTGCCGGGCATATTCAGCCGACCTCCTTAATGCTAAACTGCACGACGAGCGGCTTTTCACTGTCGCGCTTATCAAAATACTGCTCTGCCTGCTGCGGGAACGCGATATAGCTGAGGACGTCCTCCTCGCTGTGTGCGCGCTCGCCCAGCAAAGCCTTGGCCTCTTCAAATTCAGGCGCGAGTGTGTCGGCATAGCGGCCGGTCAGCGGTTGTTCTTCGCCAAGCACCTGTCTGGCAAGTTCCGGATTAATTTCCCCGGGAGCTTTTCCATATTCGCCCTTGATATAGCTCTTGATCTCTTTGCCGATCGATTTATAGCGCCCGCCAAGTAGCACATTGACCGTCGCCTGCACGCCCACCATCTGGGAAAGCGGTGTGACCAACGGCGGGTAGCCAAGATCCTTTCGCACCTTGGGCGTTTCCTCGAGAACGGCCTCGAGCTTGTCGATCGCGTTCTGCGCCTTGAGCTGCGCGACCAGATTGGACAGCATGCCGCCCGGGATCTGGTAGGTCAGCGCGTCGGTCTTGGTAGACAGCACATATGGGTCAAACACGCCGCTTGCAGAGAACTTCTCTTTGACCGGCAGGAAAAAGTCGTTGACCTTTTTCAGTACGTCTTTGTCCACGCCGCAGTCAAATCCCATCTGCGCAAGCGCGTAAACGAGCGATTCCGTCGCGGGCTGGCTGGTGCCTCCCGAGAAGCACGAGGTTGCACAGTCGATGCCGGCCGCGCCCGCCTCGGCGGCTTTCAGATAGGTCATATATCCGAGGCCGGTCGTCGCATGGGTGTGCACATAAATCGGCAGGCTGATATTTTCCCGCAGCGCGGAAACCAAATCGAAGCACTCCTGCGGAGACATAATGCCCGCCATATCCTTGATGCACAGGCTGTTGCATCCCATTTTTTCAATCTGTTTGCCGAGTGATACAAACATCTCAAGGCTGTGAATCGGGCTGAGCGTGTAGCAGATGCAGCCCTGCGCGTGCCCGCCCGCTTTCAGGCATTCGTCTACCGCCGTTTCAATATTGCGCAGGTCGTTCAGCGCATCGAAAATACGGATGATATCCATTCCGTTTTCAATGGATTTGCGCACGAACCGGCGCACGGTATCATCCGAATAATGATGATAGCCAAGCAGATTCTGCCCACGCAGCAGCATTTGCAGCTTGGTGTTTTTCATGTGCGATTTGATCTTGCGCAGACGCTCCCACGGATCCTCGCCCAGATAGCGCAGGCAGCTGTCGAACGTCGCGCCGCCCCAGCATTCGATGGAATGATAGCCGGCTTTGTCCATTTCGTCCAGAACGGCTTCAAAATCCCCGAAAGGCATGCGGGTGGCGATGAGAGACTGCTGCGCGTCACGCAGCACGGTCTCTGTGATGTGCATGGATTTCACGTTGTTACGCCCCTCCTTTAACCACAAAAAATGGGTTTTCAGCTGTGAAACTTCCCTACTTCCCCATTTTGATTCTATTGGTATCATACCACGTTTCACGCTCGATTTGCAACGATTATTTGTGAGATTTGCCAAAAATACACGGTATCTTAACGAAGGATTTTGCACCCGCGTCGCAATTGACAATCCCACGCACATGCGGTATCATGGATAATAGGTATGCGCCCGTAGCTCAGATGGATAGAGCGACCGCCTCCTAAGCGGTAGGTCGGAGGTTCGACTCCTCTCGGGCGTGCCAGACGAAAAGCCGCCATCCGCGTTCCCATTGTGGAGCAGGATGCGGCTTTTTACCAACTTCCTGTCTGGTAAAAATGTTGATATTTTCGCGTGCTCTGTATAATAAGAGCAGTGTTTTTTAATGAACCAAAAAGGAGGGCATATCCGCCTTGACCGTTATCTACGCTATTCCCGTCGCTTCTGTCAATCCGGACGACCCGACCGTTCGCTCGCTCATTTCGCCCGATCGGCTCGAACTGCTCGACCGCCGCGCGGGACCGGGCCGCGCGCAAAGCGTCGCCGCAACGCTGCTCCTTGAATACGCCATCGCCCGCCGGTTCCCGTTCGTACCGCACCCGCTCGCCATCTCGGTCGCCGAGGGCGGCAAGCCGCATCTGGTCGCGCAACCCGGCGTGCATTTCAGCCTGTCGCACGCGGGAGCATGGGCCGTATGCGCGGTGAGCGACCAACCGGTCGGTGTCGATATCGAGCGCCGCGAACCCGGCCGGCGCGACATCGCCGAACGCTTTTTCCACAAGGAGGAAACGCGTTACCTGAATAGTCTGGTACCCTACCGGCGCGAGGATGCGTTCTATTCGCTCTGGGTGCTCAAGGAAGCGTTTGTAAAAGCGACCGGGCACGGCCTCAGCCTGCCCCTGCGCAGCTTCTGTGTCAACCTGCGCGCAGACCCGCCTACCCTTTCTTGTGAAGAGGTAGACCGTCCTTATTCGCTTGCGCTCGTGCCGTTTCCGGCCGATCTTGCCTATCGCCTCGCCGTATGCACCGAGGGCGCGGACGCGGAGGAACCCCTGCTCGAAATTCTGAATTGACCATAATAAAGGCGGCGCCTGCGGGCGCCGCCTTTTCTATTGCTCTTTGTCGTATGCGGTGCGAACCGCAGTCGCGAGCTGGTCTGAACACGAGGTGCCCTTGCCGCCGCATGAAATGCCTTTGAAATACCCCTCCACCTGATCGACGGTCATGCCTTCGACAACGCGGCTGATCGCCTGCAGGTTGCCGTTGCAGCCGCCGGAAAAGGCAACGTTGTGTACCGTGTCGCCGTCGAGGTCGAAAGAGATCTTCATTGGGCATACGCCGCGCGGCTTATAGTCAAAATGCTGCATAGTCGCTCCCTCCTCAGCAAAGCAGCGTGCGGATATAATCCGCCGCCTCTGCAAAGTCTTTCACTTCAGTATACGCGCGTAATTCCGCGGGTTTCGGCAGGCCGGTCCAGTTGAGCCAGACGCCCGCAATGCCGCAGTCCAGCGCACCTTGCACATCGTGCCGGAAATTATCACCCACCATGACCGCCTCCGACGGCAGGCAGCCACATTTGCGCAGTGCCAGCGCAAAGATCGGCGGCGCGGGCTTATCCTGCCCGGCCTCCTCGCTCGAAACAAGAAAATCCACCTTGTCCGCAAGGCCGAGCCGCTCAAGCTTTTCCATCTGTACATCGGCCAGCATATCGGTGCACACTGCGGTTTTTACGCCTGCGGCGCGCAGTTCGTCCAAAAGCTCCAAAACGCCGGGGCGGCGCTTCATCTTGTCATATACCGCCTGCCAGTATACCTCATGCACCCGGCGCGCATGGCGCACGGCATTGAGCCCCAGCCGCTCCAGCGCCCCCTGCGCGGCCAGCACGCGGTCGTGCAGCGGCGGCATGCCCGGCTGGCTGCGCGCCAACGCGGCGCGGGCTTCCGCAAACGCCGCGACAAAGGCATCCCCCGGCACGCCAAGCTCTGCTTGCGCAAACGCGGCGAGCCGATCATAGGCATACCGGTCGCCCGCTTGGAAGCTCTCGTACAGCGTGTCGTCCAAATCAAAAAATGCTGCTTTCAGTCCCATATTTTCCCTCACAACAGGTTTTCATCATATACTGCGCGGCTGCCGCCGACAAACTTGCACCGCCTGCGCGCACAGATCAGCGTCGCTTCGCCGATCCTGCTCACACCGATGCGCAGCGGCACCACGACCGGGTGAATATGCATACCGATCAGCGTGCCGCCAATATCCATGCCCGCATGTGCCGACTGCCGAAGGCTTTCGACCGCGACCGGGTCGGCAAAACGCGCGTAGGCCGTCGTCGCAAACGAGCCGCCCGCCTTGGGCTGCGGCACGACGTTTACCTGTTCAAGCCCAAACCGCTCGTACGCCGCCCGCTCTACGACCAACGCCCGGTTCAGATGCTCGCAGCACTGCGCCGCCAGATAAATATCGCGCCCGCGCAGCACTTCCCAGATCCCTTCAAAAACAGCTCCCGCCGTTTCCACGCTCGAATGGGTGCCGATCTTTTCGCCTAATATCTCGCTCGATGAACAGCCGACCACAAACAGATCGCCCGCACGCAGCTTTGCGCCGTCGCACACGCGCGCGGCGGCATCGGCGCAGGCTTCCCGGACTTGTTTCAATTCCATGGTATTTAAGCCTCCTTGCGCTTACAGTATACCACATTCGCCTATGTTTGGCACGGGGTTTCACCGCTTTTTTTCCACAGCATAAACTGATCATGAGGCGAGACCTCAAATGATTACAAGCAAGGAGCAACCGCTTATGAATATGCAACTGGGCAACCAGGATCAGATGCTGCCGGCGGACAGCATTGATCCCCGTCTGCTTTCGCTTGCGATGGCGTTCGTTCCGGCGCAGAGCTTTGAAGAGACATATGAACCGTCTCTCGCGCTTTCGCGCGGCACGATCTTCCCGTCGCTTGATAAGCCTTTCCTCGGAGAGGAGGCCGTCCCGAGATGACCGAACGTGAAAAACTGTTAAACCGTGTGCGTATGTATGACTTTGCGCTGGTCGATGTGATCGAGTATCTCGACGGCCATCCAAAAAACGCCGCCGCACTTGCGTACTATAGCAAAATGCGCACAGCCTTTGACAAGGCCGCCGCAGAATACGAGGACCACTTCGGCCCGCTGACCGCGCGGGAGACCGACACCCGTTCGGGCGTATGGCATTGGATTGACGACCCGTGGCCTACACCATGCATATGACAATTCACACGCGCCAGAAGATATGTACCGTTTCGCGGGAAATCTCTATTTTTTCCACCAAAACGTTTAAAACCGTGCGTTTATCCTCAAATTCCAGACTGTCCCACTTGCCTGCGCAATCGGCGACCGCCGCAGCATCCACACCGGCTTGAGACCGCTCAAGTTCCAGCAGTTCTTGGCTCCACGCCTGCTCCTGCCGTTCAATTTCGGCAACGCGGCTGTTGATCAGCTTCATCGCCGCGTCGTTCGCCACAAGGATGCGCGAGAGCAGCACTTCCTTTTCACCGGCAAGCGCAGAAAGCCTTGCACGCAGCTCAGCGGCCCGAGGGTCTTCTTCCGGCTTTTGTTGGCAGAGCACTCCGAAGCTCTCGAGCTTTGCTTTGATCTGTTCGGCTACGCAAGCCTCTACCTGCTCTGCTTTCAGCAGGCCTGTCGAACTGCACCCATGAGAATTATAGCGGTGGGAACACGCCAAATAGCGGCGCCAATTGGGCGGCGCGCGTTTAACGACCAAAGCATAGCCGCATTCCGCGCATTTTGCTTTGCCGGCAAGCCATGTCCATTTGGCTTTATTGCTGATGGACAGCGGTTTATTGCCCATGTTGCGCTTCCTGCACGCAAGCCAAACATCCGGTTCCACAATGCCCTGATGTGGTGCCAAGATCAGCCTCGTGCCTTCCAGATGGCATTCCTTACGTCTGCCGTCTTCTCCGGTGAACAGAAAGCACCCATTTTGCCCGATAAACAATTCCTGATCGCTTAGCACCTCTGCGCCGACCTGCTTATAAAAGTCGTAAACGCTGCGGTCCGCCTTCACATAGATCGGGTTGCGGATCGTCTCCAGGATACGCTCGCGCGTCCACGGTTTACCTCGCCGGTTCACGATGCCGCTTCCCTGCAAATGCTTGACCACATCGCCAATGGAATTTCGCATATCCGCATAGAGTGAGCAGATCAGGCGGATATGCTCCGCTTCCACAGACTCCGGCACATAGCGCTTTGTATGAATACCATCTACCTCGATAGGCTCGAGCGTAAACCCATAGGGAATATGCCCGCCCATAAAAAAGCCGTGTTTCATCCGCGCGGCGTACGAATCCGTCACGCGCATCTGGATTGTCTCGCGTTCCAACTGGGCAAAAACGATGCAGATATTCAGCATCGCCCGCCCCATCGGTGTAGAGGTGTCAAACTTCTCCGTACAAGAAACAAATTCGACATGAAACTGCTGAAATTCTTCCATCATATTTGCAAAATCCAGAATAGAACGGCTGATACGGTCCAATTTATACACGATCACCCGGGCGGCTTTCCCCTGCCGCAATTGCTCCATCATTGCTTGAAACTCGGGTCGCTTTGTATTTTTTCCACTGTAACCTCTATCAAAAAAGGTTTGATATTCTCCTCCCCTGGTCTCATATTTGCAATACTCGATCTGGCTCTCTATCGAAATACTGTCAGCCTTGTCGATCGACTGCCTTGCATAAATAAAGTCCATATCAGGCCCCTTTCATACGAAAAGAGCTGTTAACGTATCCAGATATACGCCAACAGCCCAATGCGTTTCAGAAGCTATACATATTTCACAAATATATGAAACAGTTCCCTCGCCGCATTCTCCCTTGCCCTATAGATGGTCTCAGCAGTCCCTTTCGGCTGTATATGCACGACTGTAAACTCAAAATCGGTGAGCTTTGCCGCTGGATGTGTTGAGTGATCGTCCAACTTTCATGCCTCCTCATCCACATCCTACGAGCGTTATGGAAAGAGTATTCAAGTTTATTTCCCATATCAGTAAAGATCCGTACCAGAATCATACTTGAATCTGATCTCTTCTTAACTGATAGCTATTCTAATTCTTATCGGGAAGTTGAGAAACTTTCAACATTTAATCGGCAAGAAAGCCCCGGCCATATGGCCGGGGCTTTCTTGCCGATTAAATGATTATAGCCACACATCACTGTGTTGCCGCACCGCGCAGACTCTCCAAATACTGCTTTTTGTAGCGTATCGGCGAAACGCCCACGATTTTCGTGAAAATCGTGCTGAAATAATTCGTGTTGTCATAGCCGACAATGGTCGCAATCTGAGTCGCGGTATAATCGCTGCTGACCAGATAGGTCTGCGCCAGCCCGATGCGGCGGCGGATGACATACTGGATGGGAGAATAGCCTGTGGTCTTTTTGAACAAATGCGAGATGTAGGGCTCGCTGCACTGGAACGCATCGGCCAGCGTTTTGAGTGTCAGCGGCTCGGTGAAATGCTGATCCAGATAATCGCGTATCCGGGCAGACATGCGGGTGTCCTGCTCAGAACTGTCGGTCAGCCGCGGTTCCACCTCGATCTTATGCGCGATCAGCAGTAGAGCCGCTGTCAGGCACTGCGCGGCCGCCTTGCCGAATGTACCGGTATCCAGAATCTGATAGGCGCGCTCACAGAGCTCGTTTAAGAAGTCAAACAGCGCGCCGGCCGGCCGCACCGGATAGCCGTCCGACGGGATGATGTGGTTCTCCGGCAGGCCTTCTAACCGCAGATTTGAAACGCCGAAGCAATATGTACCGATCTCCTGATCGGACATGCTACGCACTTCGTGGGCTTCCCCTTGATTGTAAAATAGAATGTCGCCCGCCTGGATGGGATATGTCTGGCTACGGGTCACATAATTCCCAAAGCCGCGGTAAACCAGCAGGATCTCGCACAGCGAATCGTGGCTGTGCAGCGGCCGGTCTCGCTTCTGGCCGCCGAACTGCTGCTTTGTGATATACAGCAGCGTGGGCATGCGTTCGTTCCCGGACATCCCCTGTGAAAACACATGGTTCAGATAATTCGTCTCTAATTTTGTAGACATTGTCAGACCACCTCGCTTTGATGTGGGGTAGCGGAAAGCCGCGGTCGCGCCCCAGCTTTCCGTCGTCAGGCGGCGACGCCAAGCAGGGAGAACAGCAGATACAGCGGCATGGCAAAGAAGCCCCAGCACTCGTTGATGAAATTCATGATGCCGGTGCCGAAAAACATGACGAACGGCGCGACGATAGTGGCCGCCACCGCGATCACCATTCCAAACACTTTAACCATCTTGACCAGCTTGGCCGCTTTGGCCTGCGGCGCGAAAATGGGCTGGTATAGGTCGAGCATGAAGATTGTGACCGACGAATTGAGCACCGAATTGAAAGACGATAGGATCGCGCCGAACATCACGGCGGCAAGGAAACCCAGCAGCGGCTTGGGGACAATCTCGAGGATGAGCATGGGGTACGCCGCGTCTGCCGCCATGCCGACCGAGGTGTCCATCCGCCCCGCAAGCAATTGGAACGCGATGATGCCCGGAATGACCAGAATGGCTGCGTCCAGAATCTTAAAAAAGCCCGCCCAGATCGCGCCCTTCTGGCTTTCGGCCAAGTTTTGCCTGCAAGCGACCGCTGGATGATCGACTGGTTGGTCGCCCAATAAAACAGGTTGTTACCTTGCTTGGCTGTGATCAGTCGTAATCTACCCAGACAGAACCCTTGTCGGCCGATTCGACGCACTTTTCGATCCATTTGACGCCCTGTGCCCCGGCTTCCACGCTCGGATACCAGAAATCGCCGTACGCGCCCTTGTCCGCGTCCGCCATCGCCACGGCGAAACGGGCGTACAAGTTGGCCCACGCCTCGAACAGCCCCTCCGCGTGGCCGCCGCCGATGCGATCCTCCACACGCGCCTCGTCGTACAGATAGCCCGCGCCGCGCTCGAGCACGCGCACCGGCTCGCCCTCGATCTCATAGGTCATCTGGTTCGGGCGCTCGTCGTCCCATTCGAGCGAAGCCTTGGAGCCCACTACGCGGATCTTATGATAATGGCGCGCGCCGCAGTTGATCGAACTTGCCCAGCAGTACACCTGCGCGCCCGCCTGCACCGACTGGCTGCCCTTGAGGTTCATGATGACAAAGGCATTATCCTCCAACTCGCGCCCCTCGACAAACGCCTGCTTGGTGCACATCAGGTTGTCGATCTGCATATCTGGAATCATCGCTTCGATGAGGAACAGTGGATGCGTGCCCACGTCGCCCAGTGCGAAGGACGGGCCTGCCTTTTTCGGGTCAAAGCGCCACTTTGCTGCCGGGTTTGTCTCCTCAATTTTGACGTTGTAGCCGCCGAACGCAAAGCTCATATTGATAACGCGGATCTCGCCGAGGTCGCCGCGGCGGATCATCTGGCGCGCCTGCTGGATGAGCTGGTGGCCGGAATAGCCATAGGTCACGCCGACCACGCGCTTCTTTTCGTTAGCCAGCTCCACGAGCTCTTCGGCCTCGGCCGAGGTGAAGCACAGCGGCTTTTCGCAGACCACGTGCAGTCCCGCGTTCAGCGCGGCCTTGCACACCTCGTAATGCATGCCGTTGGGCGTGGCGATCGAGACCGCCTGGATGCCGTCCGGACGCTTGGCCTCCTCGGAAAACAGAGTCTTATAATCTGGGTAGCAGCGCGCCGGATCGACGCGCAGACTTTCGCCAAACGCCTTGCCGCGCGTGGGGTCGATATCGAATGCACCTGCTACCAGTTCGAAGTTGTTGTCGCGCAGGGCGGCCGAACGATGAATATACCCGATCTGGCTCCCCTTGCCTCCGCCGACCATTGACCAGCGGATTGGGTTCCCCACTCTTTTTTCTCCATTATACATGATGCGTTTCTCCTTTTTATGTATGAATCATTAAATCTGGTACCCGACGCTCTTTAAATAGTCCACGCTGGCCTTCACGTCGCGCAGGCTGGTGTCGCTGTTGCGCGGATCGCGCTCCTGCTCAATCGTAATATAGCCCGCGTAGCCAATCCCGTCCAGCGCGCTGCGAATGGCTGGATAGTCCAGACAGCCCTTACCAATTGGGCACATCGCGCCCTTGCCACAGCCCTCAAAAAAGCGGATATGCTCGCTTAGCACCTGCCGGTAGACCGTCTCGTCGACATCCTTAAAATGGACGTAATCCAGCCGCGCGGCGTACTTTTCCAGCCACTCCACTGGATCCATGCCCGAATAATATAGATGGCCGGTGTCCAGGCACAGGCCGGCGGTCTCATAGGGGATATCCCGCGTGACCGCGTCGATCTCGTCGGCAAACTCAATGTAGCCGCCCGCGTGCGGGTGGATGACCGGGCGAACGCCGTAGGAATTCGCGCGGTCGCAAACGGCGCGCACATTGCCCATAAACCGTTCCCACGCTTCCGGCGAAAGGCGCGGCGCACGGTCGGAGTGCCCCGCGGCGTAATCGCGCTCATCGTGCCCCCAGTCCATAACTGTCATATACGGCGTCGGGAACTTTTGCCCCTGGTGCACCGGCAGGCGCGGCAGCGCGGGATCGGTGATCAGGCGGCAGATATCATCCACCGCCCGCAGCACACTCTCTTGGTTGTCCGGGTCGAGCAGATCGTGAAAGATTGTGCCCGCCACAATGGCAAGGCCGTTCTTGCGCAGCTCCGCCGAAACCGCCGGCACGTCGATCGGCAGATATCCGTAAGGCCCGAGCTCAATTGCGCTGTAGCCCGCCTTGCCCGCTTCCTCCAGCACGCGCTTCCATGGCGGCAAATACGGGTTGTTGACGTCGTCTACGCCCCAGCAGCAGGGCGCGCCGCAAATTTGAATTGACATGATCGCTTACTCCTTTCTATCGTTCCAATGCTGTTACACATGTGACTGCATCGTTCTTTTTCTCTTTGCATGCGCTATTATAGCGCAAACCTATCAATGCAGTTTCCCGGTTCTTGCGCTTTCTCCTGCCCATACACCGGAAATCTTGCACAAATTTAGCAATTATTTTTTGTCGATTGCGGTTTCTTGCTCTTTTTAGAAAAATCCTGCATACTAGAAGAACCGGATATCCAGAAAAAAGGAGGGAACCGCATGACGCTGTATCCGCCGCCGTCTTTTCAGGACGGCCTCACGCCCTCGTTGCTCTACGCCACCCGGCAGACTGTCTCCAGTCAAAAGGTGCACCGTTCCATCCACCGGCACGACGGCATCGTTGAGCTTCTGTTCGTGTATCAGGGCGAAGGAACCTATATCGTGGACGGATATAGCTATTCGATCCGCCCGGGAGACCTGCTATTATACAACCAAGGCGACCTCCACGAGGTCTCCTCCGCCTCGGAGCATGAGATCGGAACCTTCTGCTTCGGCATTTCCGGATTGTCTCTCAACGGGCTTACCCCCGGGCAGATGACCACGCCGGAAAACGGCTTCGTCCGCCCCGCCGGCGCGCGCCACGCCGAAATCCACGCGCTCTGCAAGCTGATTTACGAGCACATGGAGCAAAACACCGCGCACGCGCACGAGATTGCCAACCGACTCCTGCCTGCGCTCGTATTGCTCTCGCTGGATTTTCCGGCGGACGAACGGAGCGGACAGCAGCAGGCCGACCTCATCCTTTCCAACCGCATCCGGCAATACATCGCCGTGCATTTTGCCGAGCCGCTGACACTGGCAGGGCTTGGCAGCCTGCTGCATGTTTCGCCGTATTATCTGGCCCATGTGTTTAAGCGCATCACGGGTTTCTCCCCCATCCAGTACATGATCCGCTGCCGCATCGGCGAGGCGCAAAACCTGCTGATCACGACCGATTACAGCGCCGCACAGATTGCGGCCATGGTCGGCTATAACGGCGCAGGGCATTTTAACGCCATTTTTACCAAGACGGTCGGCCTGCCGCCCATCCGCTACCGCCGCGAATACCTTGCGCGGATGCAGGGCAGGCGCGGACAATAGCTCTCTCGGCCGGAAAAAAAAAGTGCGCTTCTACTTGATAGAAGCGCACTTTTTTCTCAAATGCCGCAGGCCGCCAGACGAAGCATCTGGCAGCCTACGCCGGCGCATTGAGAGAGGTTGATGCGCCGCTGGAAAAAGGAGAAAGATACTTGCAATATCAGGATATCCCTTGCCGCCGGCGGCGCGAATGCGACCCGCCTTAAATGGGCTTCACGGTCACTTGATGAAATTGTCTACGTTGTCCTTAGTAACGAGCTGCGGGGTGATATTGTAGTAGTTGTCAACCAGTCCGTCGATTGCTTCGCCCTTAATGAGGCCAAGCGCGCACTTGAGCGTGCCTTCTCCCTGCGCGACCGGATCCTGGAAAACCGAGCAGGCCATGTCGCCCGCCTTTACGGCAGCGCAGCCGACGTCTGTCGCGTCAATACCAACCACCGGGCAGAATACGGTCTTGTCGCCGTTGGTCTTCATCGCCTCGATGACGCCCAGCGCCATCTCGTCGTTGTTGCAGATGACCGCGTCCACAGTTTCGCCCGTGCCCATGAACTGGCTGAACTGATCCATTGCCTTGCCGCGATCCCACTCAGCGGTGTTCTCAAATACATAATTCGCCTTAATCCCGTTGGCCTCGAGCGCCGCTTTGGCGGAATTGGTACGTTTGGTCACATTGTCCAGGCCCAGCGTGCCGGTGAACATCGCGATGTTGACCTCGGTCTTGCCGTCCGCTTCAAACAGCTTGGCCAGATAATTTCCCTGCTCGGTGCCGTACAACGTCTCGTCGGTGCCGACGTAAACGACCTGCCCATCCTTGAGCACGTCCAGATTGGGCTGACGGTTGACGAAGACAACCTTCATGTCGCCAGCGGCGGCCAGCACGTCCTCGGCCGAATCGTTGTTAGCCAAGCCGATAACCGCGGCGTCGTAGCCGTCGGCCGCCCAGGTCTGCACCTGGCCGAGCTGCGTGGCGACGTCCTGGTTGGCATCCAGAATGCTCAGGTCAATGTTGTTCTCCTCAGCAAAGGGCTTCATCGCATTTTCCATAGAGGTCCAGAACTGGTCGCGCATCGCAATTGAAAAGCCGACCTGATACTTTTCTGCAGCGCCTCCCTCATTTGTGGCCTGCTCGCCGCCCTCCCCAGGGGTCTGCGCGCCGTCGTCTCCACAGCCGGCCAGAAGCCCTAGGCTCATCGCGCTTACCAATAATACAGCTAATAGTCTTTTTTTCATGTTGTGTTCTCTCCTTCTCTTTTCGGAATGTACACGCCTCCGGATTCCGGGCGGTGCTCTATGGTTTCTATTATACAGACCCGCCCGCCGCCGCACCTTCACAATGCTGTTTGCGGAATCCTTGATTATGTGGATATTTTGCATAAATATTGCCCTGTGATGTTTGGAAACTCCACTTTCCTGTCCTTTGGCCGTTCCGAGCACCTCCCGTGACTTCACCGGAGGAAGTCACGTTGTTTTTGGATGCTTCTACAAAACGCATCGCAGCCCGCCCATCGCTTTGATATATTTGTACCAATCCCACCGCCCTCTGTCCAATCAGGCTGACATATGCGCCCGCCTTTTCCGGCCATGCGGCGACGCGCGTCCGCTTCCGCGAGGACAGGATTGTGGAGTATCCAAAAATGGATGCCTGTTTTTTGTGGAAGATTCCCCCGCTTTCCAGCCGTCCGCAACAGGATAGTGAAGGGCAGCCCGCTGGAATTACGGTAAAATAAAGCTATCGCGAGGAGGGCCGGCGCGGCTGCCGTCGGCGGAAAGCGAACTGATATTAAAAGGAGAGAAGAAAAGTGGAGGTGGCAAAGTGAGCGAGTACATATTGGAAATGACCGATATCATCAAGGACTTCCCCGGCGTGCGTGCTCTGGACGGCGTGCAGCTCAAACTGCGGCCCGGCACGGTGCATGCGCTGATGGGCGAAAACGGCGCAGGCAAATCCACATTGATGAAGTGTCTGATCGGTATCTACCACAAAACCTCGGGAACAATCCGGTTTAAGGGCAAGGAAGTGGATTTCAAGGGGCCGCTCGAAGCCCTGCAAAACGGTATTTCCATGATTCATCAGGAGCTGAGTCCCGTGTTGGAAAGGCCGGTATCCGAAAACGTATGGCTGGGGCGCGAACCTTATAAGGGCATCCATATTGACCACAAGAAGATGCGCGCCGATACGATCGAACTGTTTAAGGAAATGGATCTGAATATCGACCCGGATGAAAAGATGGGCAATCTGACCGTCGCACAGATGCAGATGGTCGAAATCTGCAAAGCCGTGTCCTTCAAGCCCGACGTTATGATTCTGGATGAACCCACCTCCTCGCTGACCGAAGGCGAGGTCGTGCACCTGTTTCAGATCATCCGCAAGCTGCGGAGCGAGGGCTGCGCGCTGATCTACATTTCCCATAAGATGGACGAAATCTTCCAGATCTGCGATGAAATGACCACGCTGCGGGACGGCCAGTTCGTCGGGCACGACCTTGCCAAGGAAACCACGGTGGACGCGCTGATCACCCAAATGGTTGGCCGCGAGGTATCCAACATGTTCCCCAAGATTCCGTGCGAGATCGGCGAAGTGGTCTTCCAGGTCGAGGGGCTGCGCTCGGGCAAGCAGGTCAAGGACGTTTCGTTCGACGTGCGGCGCGGCGAAATCCTCGGCTTTGCCGGCTTGGTCGGCGCGGGGCGGACCGAAACCGTTGAAACCATTTTCGGCATGCGGCACAAGGACGGCGGCAAGGTCTTTAAGGACGGCCGCGAGCTCACCATCCGCAGCCCGCACGACGCGATCCGCGAGCGCATCGCGCTGCTGACCGAGGACAGGCGCGGGAACGGAATCGTCGGCATCCGCAGCGTCAAGGATAACACCATTCTCGCCAACCTGCCCGCATACGGCTTCCCGATCAACCATAAAAAGATCAACGAGGACACCGATAAATACGTCAAGGCAATGAACACGAAAACACCGTCCAACGACCAGCTCATCATGTACCTTTCCGGCGGCAACCAGCAGAAGGTGCTCATCGGCCGCTGGCTGCTGACCAACCCGGACGTACTCATTGTCGACGAGCCGACCCGCGGCATCGACGTGGGCGCGAAAGCCGAGATCCACACGCTGATCTCAAAGCTGGCGGCGGAAGGCAAGGCCATTGTGCTGATTTCTTCCGAATTGCCCGAGGTCATGGGGATGGCCGACCGCATCGTGGCGATGTATGAGGGCGAGGTCACCGGTGTGGTCGAGCGCGACAGCACGCAGTGGTCGAGCGAGCATATCATGGCGCTTTGCCATGGGCAAAAGGACTAAGGAGAGAAAAGAAAGGGGTATTTATCCGTGAATTCGACAAAAGTCAAAAAGTTCGTCAGCCAGAACTCCATCTGGGTCGTTTTTTTGTTTATGGTCATTTTAATGGCGTTCCTGTCGCCGACCTTCCTGACCGCTAAAAACATCGTCAGCGTGCTGACGACCGAATCCATCACCGGTATCCTGACGGTAGGCGTCATGTGGTGTATTTTGTCCAAGGGCATCGACCTATCGCCCGGCGCGCTCGTCGCACTGACCGGCGTTGTCACCGCCTCACTCGCGCAGAAGTTTGAATACGGCGCGTCGCGCCTGTTCCCCAACCTTCCAGATATCCCGGTTATCGTAGCAATTTTGGCGGGCGTAGCTGTCGGCACGCTGTTCGGCGTGCTCAATGGCTGGCTGATCGCCTACACCAAGATTCCCGCGTTCATTGCGACGCTGGGCACGCAGCTGATTGCCCGCGCGCTAGCGCTGCTGTATACCAACGCCTACCCGATCCCCGAACTCAAGCCCGGCCTAAAAAACGTCGCCCAGCGCGAGCTGTTCAGCATTAACGGCGCTTCGGTCACGGTCGTCATTGTGATATTCATTGTTTTTGCCGTCATATCCGGCTTCATGCTGACACAAACGCGCTTCGGCAAATCAATCTATGCCATCGGCGGCAACGATCAGGCCGCGCGCGTAGCCGGTATCAACGTGGAAAAGAACCTGATCAAGGTCTATACCTGGTGTGCGTTCTGCGCTTCGGTCGGCGGCGTGCTGCTGGCCGCGCGTTCGGGCGCGGGCAACGCTTCGGTCGGCGTCAACTATGAGCTCGACGCCATCGCGGCCGCCACAGTCGGTGGCACCTCGCACTCGGGCGGCGTCTGCCGCATTTCGGGCGTCATCGCCGGTATTCTGATCCTCGGCATCCTGAAAAACGGCATGATGCTGCTCAAGATCTCGCCGTACTTACAGCAGGTCTGCAAGGGCGCAATCATCATCCTGGCTGTTGTATTTGACATGCGCAAGAATGCCAAAAAAGCGTAACTGTCATATCATATTAAAGGAGCGCCTTTCGGCGCTCCTTTTTTCAGGGAGGATTTTATTATGCAGGAATTGTACGCCTCGCTTTTGGCCCTGCTGCTCCTGCTGCTACTCGGCGCGGGTATGCAGCGGCGGCTGGGGCTGCCCGATTCGTTTTATGAGGGGGCGAACGCGCTCGTGATCCGAGTCACGCTGCCCGCCATGATCCTCGCCGCGATGGACAAGGACTTTTCGCCGGAGACCGCGCGAAACAGTTTCAACCTGATCTTCATTGCCGCTGCCGCCTTCGCGGCTGTAATCGCCGGACTGGAGCTCTGGCGACGGTTTTCCCGGCAGCCCGCGCGCACGCTCGGGCTGCACCAATATCTGATTCTGGTTGGCAACACGGCTTTTATGGGCTATCCTGTCATCCGCGCGGTTTATGGCAGCGATGGCGTTTTCTATGCCTCGGTGTTCAACCTGGTGCATAACCTGGTCACGTTTTCCTATGCGGTCGGCCTGTTTGTACGCGGGAAAAAGATCGAATGGCGCGGCCTGCTCTCCAACACCTGCCTGATGGCGACATGCGTTGGAATCGTGCTGTTCTTGTCGCCCTTCCGGCTGCCCGCCGCAGTCCACCAGGCGCTTACATGGGCAGGCGAGATCACCATACCGCTTTGCCTGCTGTCGCTGGGCGCCCGGTTTGCCCGGCAGCCGCTACGCGGCCTGATACGGACGCCGGCCGTCTGGTGGGTCTCGCTCGTGCGGCTGGTACTCTTCCCGCTCATCCTGCTGCCTGTTTTGCGGCTGCTGGGCTTCGGCGGCATGACGCTGGGCATCCCGTGCGTCATGTTTGCTACGCCGGTTGCGTTGACCGCGGCGACCTTTGCCGAACAGTACGGCGCGGACAGTGGGTTTGCCAGTAACGCGGTGCTGCTGAGCAATCTGCTCGCCGTATGCACGCTGCCAGCCGTTGTTTTGTTTTTATAGACCCTATTCTCTGTTTTTCATGTTAACAGCTCTTTATTTTTTATATGTATGCTGTTTGCCTCGTCGACCCGTGGCCTTGGGAAGGAGCTGACAATTAATGTGGTCATATGATAAGAGACTACAGTTCCCGGTAAAGATTAAAAACCCTGACCCGCAGGCCGCCAAAATTGTTATTACGCAGCTAGGCGGACCGGACGGCGAGCTTGGCGCTTCCATGCGCTATCTGAATCAGCGCTACGCCATGCCGTATAAGGAATGCAAGGGCATCCTGACTGATATTGGTACCGAAGAGCTGGCCCACATGGAGATGATCTCCGCAATCGTATATCAGCTGACCCGTAATCTGACCCCCGAGCAGATTAAGGAATCGGGCTTTGACACTTATTTTGTCGACCATACCACGGGCATTTATCCGCAGTTTGCTTCGGGCACACCGTGGTCGGCCATGACTTTCCAGTCTAAGGGCGACCCGATTACCGACCTATTCGAGGATATGGGTGCGGAACAAAAAGCACGCACGACCTACGACAACCTGCTGCGCCTGATCGACGATCCTGATGTGCGTGAACCGCTCAAGTTCCTCCGCGAACGCGAAGTGGTGCACTTCCAGCGCTTTGGCGACGCACTGCGCGTTGTGCAGGATAACCTCGATGCAAAGAACTATTATGCGTTCAACCCCGCGATCGACATTCGCCCGCCCGAGCGGCCGTGGCCCTCGCCACAGCCCCGCATGGACTCTGGCGACAGCATGATCCCTCCGGAGATGCAGCCACCCAAAGAAATGAAAAAGTAAAATAAAAGCCTCCCGCTCAAGCGGGAGGCTTTCCTTTTTCATATCACGGACGCGGCTTGATCTCCGCCGCCAATATCTGTTCTTTTCGCTTCAGCAAATCGTCTCCCCACAGGTCACGCTCCAGTTTGTCCACGCCAAGGCGGTCGATTGCCGCGCCGAGGCGTTCTTTCTGATAGGCGTTTTCGCGGAACCAAAGCATGGTCTTTTCCAGCATCGGAAAGATCTCATCCCGCGTTACCATGCGCGACAGCGGCGTGCCCACGCGCGTTGATTTGCCCCATGTGCCGCCGACAAAGATTTGATAACGCACCTCTTCTTCATGTGCAACCGCTTCAAACGGGCATTTGTCGCCGCATACGCCGCAGGTCTTACACACCTCGCTATCGATCCACAGCTTGCCGTCCGTCAGCTTGGCAGCGCCCACCGGGCAGCGTTTTTCAATCTGACACACCTTGCAGCCCCGGCACTTCTCCATATCATAGACCGGGCCGCGGTGTCCCTCAATGCCGAAATCGTTCAGGCTGGGCTTCATACAGCTGTTTGGGCAGCCGCCTACCGCGATCTTAAACTTATGCGGCAGAGAAATTTTGTCCCAGCCTAAGTAATACCGTTCATGAAGCTCCCGGCCGAGCGCCTGCGTATCATAGTTGCCATAAATGCAGGTAGTGCCTTTGCATGCCGCGACCGGACGGATCTTCGCCCCCGTGCCGCCAAAGCGCAGGCTATGCTCTTGGGCAAAAGCGATCGCGTCGTCGATTTTATCATATGGGATACCGACGATCTCGGCGGTCAGCCGCGTGGTAAACGCGATCTTCCCATTCCCGAAACGCGCCGCGATCTCCGATACCGCGATGAGTTCCTCTGCTGTAAACACACTGCCCGCGGGCACAATACGTCCTGAAAAGCACTCGGTGCCCCTATTTCGCAAAAATCCCATGCTCTTGACACGGGCAACGTCGTTTGGTGTGATTGCCATATCCTCTTCCTCCTCAAGTCCATGCGGCTCGCGCGCTGTCGCAGCCCCGGAACACTTGTTAAGATTATAACATACTCTGCACAAGCGCACAAGCCGGAAAAAAGCGGACGGCACATCCTGCCGTCCGCTTTCCTTATGTTGTCTCAGCTCAAAGCCGCTTTAAAGTTTTTCAGGTAAGTCTGTGCATTTTCCTCATCCATGATAAGCACCAGCACATTGCCGACCGCATCGACCAGCACGTTTTTCTCGCTCACGCCGACGCAGATCCATTTACGCGGGTCAGCCTTTTCCTTAACTGTTTTCTTCGCCTGCTCCATGTCAGTCCCGTCCTTAAAACGTGCGAGCACGACCGAATGTGCCTGCGAGGTGATCATGGATTCCGAGGCAAGGCCCGCCTCGATGTCCAGATCGTCCGTTCCCAAGAACCAGCTAAGCGAACGGCTGTTGTCGCCGCCCATGCCCGGGTAAAGCGGAGTGCGTCCGAGCATTCCGCCGTATTCCGCGCCCTTGTAGATCTTGTCCATCAGGGCGTCCAGCTCCTTATCGGCCTCCGGCTCCTGCGCCTCGCCGCCGGACTGGTTTTCATCAGCCTTGTAGCCCCACTCGGCTTCGCCGTACTTCTTCATGAACAGGTCGTATTTCTCGCCATAGCGCGCGGCGTACACGCTTTCGATCTGCGGGTCGAACGTATACGGCACGCCGTCGATCGTGATCTCAGTCCATGCGTGCACAGACTCGTTGCCCTTGGGGCTGACGCCCTTGCCCACGATCGCCTTAGCCGGATAGCCGACCTTGCGCGCCAGATGGGTAAACGCCGAAGCCCATGAATAGCAGTTGCCTTTCTTTGTTTCCAGCATATTCTCGGCCTGTGTGATGTCCCAGCCTGCCTTTGAAGTGTCAACCTCGCCGACGCCGAGATAGCCAAACGTATTCTTGGCGTATTCGTAAACCACGCGCAGGTTGCCGAGCTGATCCTGACTGTCTCCCTTGAGCGCCTGCCGGACCGCCTCGGTCAGCTGCTTGTCCAGCTTTTCAGAGCCTGTCGTATATCGGCCGTTGCGGTCGAGTTCGAGCCCGTCCACCGCAGTGTTCCGATCGAACAGCTGGTCGGCGTTTACATGGTACAGTTCGCCCTCAATATTATGCCAGCCAGGTGCAAGCACAGTCGTTTCCCTTGTAAAGTCCGTCCATGTTTCCACGCCGTCCTTGCTTTCATACTGGTGCGCAACCGTTGCTTCCAGCATCGCATAATACGCCCAGTGCGTATCAGGCACGTCGGGCATGATGCGGATGCCCTCTGCGCTTGCCGCCACCGCCTTGTCGGCCTGCCGGCCAAGCACGCGGCCCAGCATGGTCACCGCTTCCGCGCGCGTAATCAGGTCGTCCGGGCGGAACGTGCCGTCTGCATAGCCGCCGACCCAGTTCTGCGCAAGCGCGGTCTGCACAGCGCTGTACGCCCAGTGCGTCGCGGGCACATCGCTGAAATCGCGGTCCACGCCGATATCGGTGTGTGGAAAGCGCGACAGGATGGTCACAAATTCAGCGCGCGTAATCGACGCGTCCGGACGGAATGTACCGTCTGCATAGCCTGAAACAAGCGAATAGCCGGTCAGTATATTCACAGCGTCATAATACCAAGCGCCCTGCTTGATATCGGCGAACACATAGTCGCCCTGCACATCCTTATCGGTGAGCAGCTCCGCAATCAGCTTGACCGCTTCGGCGCGTGTGATCGAAGCATCCGGGCGGAATGTGCCGTCTGCATAACCGTTCATATACTTCATGTGGTCTGTCCGGTTGAGCACCGGCTCTTTCGGCGTGCTCTGATCCGCAGCTGTGGCTGCGCAGGCCGAAATCGGCAGCGCGGAGGCCGCGATCAACGCGGCAAGAGCCGCGCTTATCATCTGTTTCTTCATAGGATAAATCCCCTTTTCAGCGTTCTTATTCCTTTTGACGGAGCTCCTGCGAAGTTTGTTCCGTATTTTCGTCTGTTTTCTCCTCGTTTTTTTCCGGCTGTTCCAGCACGACCGGAATCAGCGAGGCCGCAAGCTTTCCCTTGCCGCGCGTTTTCACATAGAAAAATCCGATGACTGAAAACACCGTCGCGCCGATAAAATTGACCATAAGGTCTTTCATCGTATCGATCAGGCCGATATCGATATAGCCGCCCGGAAACTGCATCCAGTCCTTGCCGTTGACGACGAGGCTCGTAATCGGCTCATGCACAACCGTATTAAGTCCGCTCGGATTCAGCAGCACCGAATTGATCTGGGTCACAAGAAAGTCTTTTTGCATATCGGTGCCAAAAAACTGATCCATGCCAAACTCATAGAACTCCCACAGCACGCCGACAGTCATCGAAAAGCAAAACGCCACGATCGCCAGAAACGCAGGCGACAGCTTAAAGGAAAACCGTTCGCTGCGGTTAAATAAATCGACCAGCGCGAATCCAACCGCTGCGACCAAAAAACCGTTAATCGTATGCAGCATGGTATCCCAGCCAGGGATCAATGTGTAAAACGAATTGATTTCGCCTAAAATTTCCGCCGCGAAAATAAAGCAGTAGATGATGCCCTCCATCAGCGGCGGGATGTCGATCGACAGCGTTTTTTCCAAAAGCATTGGAACACAGAACAGGATAAGCGACAGGACGCATACAAACACGTTCTCATAACGATGCATGAAAGCTGAGCGGATGAGCGTCAGCACGATAAAAAACGACAGAGTGCCTCGGATCGTCAGACGGCGGCGCACCCGCTTGCGCGCTTCCACGGCCTTTTCCACCGGTGAGTGCTGATTTTTTTGTTTTTTTGCCATGATTATTCCCTTTCCCACAAGCCTTTGCCAATAGAGGTATTATATCACCGGACGGGCAAAAATAAAAGAGGGCATACGCCCTCTTATTCCGCTTTCGCGGACTGAATGCCGATAACCGGCACCAGCCGCGCGGCCAGCATTGCCGCCACGATGCTTTTTACAATATCGGCGCCGATGGTCGGCACAAAGCAGGTCAGGAACAGTGGCCACAATCCGATTGGATCATGCAGGTAAAACGCCTTGACCCCGTAAAACCACGCGATACCAAGCACGTAAACCACTGTCATATCGGCAAGCCCCGCCAGCAGATACGTTTTAAAGCCGCGCTTGGAAGCGTGTTTTACGACCGTGCCTGCAACGAACGCACCTACGACAAAGCCGAGCAGGCACCCAAACGTGGGTTCAAAGATATACTGCGGCCCGCCGCCCTTGGTGAAAATGGGCAGGCCGACCAGCCCGAGCACGATATAAGCGGCGCACGACAGCGTGCCGTACCGCCGTCCCAGCAGCAACGCGGCCAGCGTTGCGAACAGAGACTGCAACGTAAACGGCCACAGCGGGACCGGAATGCGCAGAAATGCGCCGACAGCGATCAGTGCGGTAAATAACGCACACAGCACCAGCATACGGGTCGGAATGGGTTTTCTTTGGCTCATGTGTCTGTCCTCCTTGTTGTTTACACAGTTTACCATGCCCACCTCCCATTGTCAACCATTTTGTATTTTTTGGTTTACTTTATCCAACTCTTGACAAATCGCCGATTTCGCACTAAAATATGAATACACGCGGGTGTAGTTCATCGGTAGAACGGCAGCTTCCCAAGCTGCATAGGTGGGTTCGACTCCCATCATCCGCTCCAAAAAGAAAAGCACCGCTTAAGCGGTGCTTTTCTTTTTTCTGAATATACCGGCTTTTTCACGCATCCATATTGGTGTCATGCCAAAAAAGATTGGCTTATAATATAAAATTCTTCCTGACTTGGCTGGATTCTTTTCTCCATATGCTCGAGCGTATCATCATATTCCCGCGCTTCCTTTTCGGAAATGGCCATGACAGGGCTGTCTTTGTAAAACCAGTTTCTCCCGTCCAGCGCATTGGGAGTTAATTCCTTCACCATCATTGCCGCCGGGTATTTTCCCTCCATGCTGATATGGTATTTCTTACAGCTTTTGAAACCACTGCTCACATAGTTTATAGGGCTTCCAAAGATGACAATCACATCATAGCCAAGCGATGCCGCCTGTTGAAAGGAATGCTCCATTAGCAGCTTTCCATATCCCTTTCTTTGATACGCAGGTGCGATGCAGAGAGGGCCAAAGGTAAGAATTTCTTTTTCCGCCCCATTCTCATCAACCAGCTTCGCTTTGGTATACATGATGTTCCCGATGATACGTCCGTCAAGTTCCAGCACAAAATCCAATTCCGGTATAAAATCTTCATGCTCCCGCATGACATGAACCAAATAGTGTTCCACGCATCCCGGCATATATAAATTGTAAAAAGCCTTTCTTGTAATTGCTTCTACCTCTTTATAATCTCGTTTTTCTTCATTCCTGATAATCATTACATGTTCCTTTCCCTTAAGACGCCGAATATTTTATAACACCCCCATTCTAGCCGAATATTGATCTGCATGCAAGATGTATATGGACTGCAAGCGTATTCCCTATTTGTTTTATTGTATCCTGTCGAAAAGCGGCAAATAGTATTCCTTTGAATTTTTCATATTTTCATGTTATAATAGATTTAATAATATTTATTTATCAATCGTTGTTTTGCTAGGAGAGAGAACCCATGAATGCAGATGAAGTTTACCGCCATATCGTTGTTAAACTGGCCAGAGCCGGCATCGTCAGCCCGCAGCTCGGCAAGCTGCCCGAGCAGGACTATTCCGAAGCTGAGGCCGAGAGGCTCGCAGAGGAGGCCGCCGATTTTATAGAAGCCAAAGCCAAGCATCAGTGACCGAAATGTGTATGAGTGGACTTTTCACCCGTTCGCAATCCGTACCGCGCTTTCATATACTGTAGTATCATCTTTCAGAAAGAGAGGTGATCCTATGTATTGCTGTTGCGTACGCTGTCCAAGCTTTTTATGCTGCGAAGACTGCTGCAGCTGCTGGTTCTGCAATGGCCGGTATTGCTGCCGGCGCCGCCGGTGCAGACAATCATAAATCAATAAAGGGGCGGGCTTTCGAGCCCGCCCCTTTTCGATTGCGCTAAATCGACCCGCGGATGCCTTTCCGCCGCAAAGCGAGCTTGCGCAGCAGATCGGCCGGGATGACGGTCACAGACAGCAGCGCCACGGCCCCCAGTTCGCCCAGCGTCAGCGGCGCGGTGCGGAACATCGTACCGCCCCAGTAAACCATGCCGATCTGGATAAGCACGACTGCAGCCATGATCCCTGCAAACAGCGGGTTTTTCCGCAGGTTGGCCAGCAGGTTGACGCGGTAGGTGCGCGTATTGAAGCTGTTGCACACACCGCACAGGATAAACAGGGTGAAAAAGCCGGTTTGCAGATAAATGGGGTTCTCGCTCTGGTGATACAGCCCCTGAAAGAACGGCAGCTTCAAAAATGCCAGGCACAGCACGATCGTATACACGCCCATGCAGGCGATCTGGTGCAGCATATAGCGATTGAGCACCGGCTCGTCGCGCCGTTTGGGCCGCTCCAGCATATATTCGGGCAGCGGCGCTTCCCCGGCGAACGCCAGTCCCGCCAGCGTGTCCATGATAATGTTGATCCACAGCATCTGAATGACCGTCACCGGCGTGTCGATCTGCAAGAACGGCCCGATGATTGAAACGCCCACCGCGCACAGGTTCATCGTGAGCTGGAAGATCACAAATTTGCGGATGCTTTTAAAAATCGTCCGCCCATACAATATAGCGCGCGTGATGGAGGAAAAGTTGTCGTCCAGAATGACGATGTCGCCCGCTTCCTTGGCGACCTCGGTGCCGCTGCCCATCGCAAAGCCCACGTCGGCCTTTTTGAGTGCGGGCGCGTCGTTGATGCCGTCCCCCGTCATGCCCGCCACCAATCCACGCTGCTGCGCCGCGCGCACCAAGCGGCTCTTGTCGGTCGGCAGCGCCCGGGCCACCACGCGCAGCGCGGGCAGGCGTTCTATCAGCTCGCTGTCGCTCATTTTCTGAAGCTCCGCGCTGGTCAGAATCAGGCTGTCCGCACGGTCAAGCAGGCCCGCGTCACCCGCGATCGCCGCCGCGGTCTCCTTGTTATCCCCCGTGATCATGACGATTTGCACCCCCGCCTGCTGCGCCGTGCGGACAGCCGCCGGCACCTCGCGCCGCAGGTCGTCCCGGATACCGACGAGCCCAATCAGCGTCAGGCCGCGCAGGCCGCCCTCGCTGTTTACCGGCTCTTCGGTCTGCGCGAGCGCGAGCACGCGCATCGCATGGCGCGCCATGTCCTCCCATTCGGCCGTGACCGGCGTCTGCGCGTACAGCGGACGGCGCTCGCCCTGCTCATCCAGATAGTGCGTGCACGCACGAAGGATTTTTTCCGGCGCGCCTTTGACAAAGGTCATGCCGCCCGCGCGGACAGCGGCGAATTTGCGCGCGCTGTCAAACGGCACAGTCACGGTTTTCTGCCCGCCTGCTGTGCCCGGCGCGGGGCAGGCCGCTTCGAGCAGCGCGCGGTCGGTCGCGTTGCCGCCGATCGCGCGGCCGCCCGATAATTCGCTCGCGTTGTTGTACACGCTGCAAAGCTGGAAGCGCTCCCACAGGGCGCGCCGCCGCTTGAGCTGGTCGAGGCTCCGGAACCGCAGGCCGCTGCCGCACGCAAAGCTGACCGCCTTGAGCCTGCCCTGCGTCAGCGTGCCCGTCTTGTCCGTAAACAGGATATTGAGGCTGCCCGACGTCTCGATGCCGACCAGCTTGCGCACCAGCACATGGTCGCGCAGCATGCGCTGCATGTTGGAGGACAGCACGACGGTGATCATCATGGGCAGCCCCTCGGGCACCGCCACGACGACCACGGTGATTGCAAGCGTCGCTGCATGCAGGACATGTCCAAAAACCGCCGCCGGGTTCTGGAATTGCTGTGCGATCAGCGTGGGATCCATACCGCAGCTCAGAACAAACGAATTGAACAGGTCTGCTCCCGCCACAAACAGGCCCGCCGCAAGCCCGATCTTACTCAGTACGCCCGCCAGCTTCTCCAGCCGCAGCTTGAGCGGGCTTTCGCGCGTGCCCTCCTGCATTTCGCGCGCCATGCTGCCGTAAAACGTCTTGTCGCCAACTGCGGACACGCGCATAACGCCCTCGCCCGATGTGACGACCGCGCCGCGGAACAGGCCGCTCGGCGATAAAAAATCGCCGCTCGCGCCGCCCGGTGTTTTCCGCTGCTCCGTGCTTTCGCCATTGAGCGCCGACTGGTCGGCCGACAGCCTGCCCGACAGCAGCACGCCGTCCGCCGGCACTGCCTCGCCCGCCTGCAGCAGCACGATATCCCCCACCACCAGTTCGCTCACCGGCAGCTCGCACAGTTTCCCATTTCGCCGCACGCGGCATTTTGCCGCCGCGGCTTCCGCCTGCAATTTGAGAAATGCCGATTCGCTGCCGTATTCGGACAGGGTGGACACAAAGGTCGCCAAAAATATCGCCAGCGCGATCCCCACGGATTCAAACCAGTTCGCCTCTCGAAACAGCAGGATCACATTGACCGCCAGCGCCGCCAGCAGGATCTTGATGATCGGGTCGCCAAAGCTTGCCAAAAACTGCCGCAGAAAGGTCTGCCGTTCGCCCGCCGTCAGTTCGTTCGCGCCGTTTTTCTGCCGGGACTGTTCCACTTCCGCATCGCTGAGACCCGATGCCTGTTCCATTTGCATGCCATTCCCTCCTCGTAGGACAAACCTATGAGACGGCAAACGGTTTTATGCACAAAAGGAAACAGAAAGGACCGGTCCTTATGACCGGCCCTTTCTGTTTGAAAAAAAGAGAGAGGAGAGAGAAAAGAGATTAGCGGTAAAAAACGGGCAGGTGTTGGTAAGACCTGTCCTCGTCAAGGTCGTGAGAAAAGATCAGCCGGGCGTGATACTGCTGCTCGATCTGCCGCAGCTTTGCCGCGCTCTTCTGATAGGCCAGGCTGTCATGCATAATAGCGGTCGGCTTGGCGGGCGGACCGTAGTTTTGACGCGAACTGCACGCATCGTTCGGGAACAGGTAGTTCCCGCTTTCGCATTCGAGCAGCAGCGCGCCTACCGCAGGCGTATGGCCGGCAAGCAGGAACACATGCACGCCCGGAAACAGCTCGACATCCTGCTCCAGAAAACGGTACGTAATTCCTTTTGTGGTCACAACGCTGCGCCAATATGGCGAATCGGTATCCCGCTCGCCGTCCTCGGCGAGCGTCGCGAGGCACGCTGCCTCAAAATCGGCTTTCGGCACATAAACGTTTTCCGCCGCACGGGTGCCAGGGAAAAACTTGATGCCGCCCGCGTGGTCGTAATGCATGTGGGACAGGATGATGCACGCAATATCGGAAAGCGGAACGCCGTTTCGCGGCAGAGCCTGGTCGACATAGTCCTCGCGCACCATCTGGACGGGAAAGTATTCTTTCCAAAAAGTCGAGCGCGGCACGCCGTCCTCGCCTGAGGGATAATCCCCCACGTCATACAGAATATACCCAATTTGCGGATGTTTAATCAATATAAACGAAGCCGGATATTCCGCAAGCGTACTTTCCACTTTGGTGCGGGAAGCCGAAGCCGGATTGGGCACCGCCAGATTCCACGCCGGGTCGTTCCAGATCGAGCCATAGCGCACGATCGCAAATTCCAAACCTTTCACCAAATTACGCCTCCTTTTTGCACGCGCCGCTGAGCAGCAGGCCGACCAGAATGATCGCGCCCTGAATGATGCTCTGGTCGCCCGCGTCCATGTTGAGCACCGCGATCAGGCTCGACATGACAACGATGAACAGGCTGGCCAAAATCGTGCCCGGGACGCTGCCCTTGCCGCCTGTGAACGCCGCGCCGCCGAGCAGCGCGACCGCGATCGACCGCGTTTGATAATCCTCGCCAAGCTGCAGGCTGGCGGTGCCGATGTAGGCCGAAATCTGCAGCCCCGCCAACGCCGCGAACACGCCGCACAGCACATAGCATAAAAGCTGGATGCGCACATGGCTGATGCCCGATTGGTAGACCGCCATGGGATTGACGCCTGTCGACACGATATAACGCCCGATCGGCAGGTATTTCATCACCAAAATAACGATGGCCGCCACGATGGCCCAGACAATCGCCGCCATTGGAATCTTTCCGAGAAAGCCCGTGCCCAGGAAGCGGAAGTTTTGTGGGATCGAGCCCTTAGGTGATCCGCCGCTGTATAAAAGCGTCACGCCGAGCAGCAGCGTACTCATGCCGAGCGTAACCACGAAAGACGGCATGTGCAGCACCGCGCATAAAAGCCCGTTTATGAGGCCGATCACCGCGCCGACCAGCACGCAGAACAGCGCGACCGGCAGCGCTTTCGAGGGATCGTTCATCATCATCTGCGCCGCAATGACGTCGGTCAGCACCATAACCGCCGCGACCGACAGGTCAAGCCCGCCGATTAGCATGACGATGGTCTGCCCGATGGATACCAGAATCATCGGCGCGGCCTGCCGCGTAAAATCGAGCAGGTGCGTGGGTTTCACTGAGTTGGGCGACACGATGCCGAGCAGCACGACCAGCAGGATGAGCCCCCACAGAATGATGGGAACGTCGGGCATGCGCCGCGTTTTCAGTTTGTTATCCATGCCGCGTTCACTCCTTTCTCCGCCCCTTGAGCGAGAATACCAGCACGGTCACCAGCAGGATCAGCCCTTTTACAACATACTGGTAATACGAGCTCATGCCCGCCATATTGAGGATATTGCTGATACCGCTCAAAATGAGCGTAGAGGCCAGAAGGCCTATCACATTGCCGCGCCCGCCGAACAGGCTGAACCCGCCCAGCACACAGACCGTCACCGAATCCATGCCGTAAAGGTCGCCGAGCGTCGCATCGCCCGAACCCATACGCGCCGCGACGCAGACGCCGCCGACTGCCGCGATTACAGAACACAGCACATGCGCCAGAAGCGTCACGCGGCCGGTGCGGATACCGGAGAGCGCCGCGGTCGCCGCACTGCCGCCGACCGCGTACAGATTCCGTCCAAACTGCCTATCGTGCAGCATCCATGCGATAAGCGCGAGCAGCGCGAGCCACAGCAGCGCCGCATGCGGGATCACGCCCCAGCGTCCGAACAGCAGATCCATAAAATCGAATGGGATCTCGCCGCCCGGCACCGGGCGGATTTTGAGCGCCACGCCGTTTACGATACACATGGTCGACAGTGTCATGATAAACGGCGGCAATTTCAGTTTGACAATACCAATGCCGTTGAACAGGCCGACAAGCGCACCCGCAGCCAGGCAGATCACGATATTCACCGCGATCCCGGCCGGCCCGGGAACAAGCGGGAGCGACATGATCGTCGTCGACATGCTGACGACCGCGCCGACCGACAGATCGATGCCCGCGAGCAGGATGGCAAGCACCTGCCCGAGCGAGACGATGCCGAGGCCGACAGCCTGCTCAAAAATATTGCCAATGTTAAGCCCGGTCAAAAACCTTGGCGAAGACATAGCGCCCGCCAGCACGACCACGACCAACAGACCATAAACGATGGCGACTGTGTCGTTTTTCTTCAGAAACGCTTTGACCCGCATCAGCCGCCCTCCTTTCCCACACCGGTCGCCATGCGCATAACGCCCTCTTCGGTCGCGTCCCGGGCATCAAGCTCCCCGGTCACGCCGCCGTCGTACACGACCAGAATGCGGTCGCTGACGTGGATGACCTCCATCAAATCGCTCGATACCATGACGACGGCCACGCCGTCCTCCCGCGCGAGCTTTTTGAGCAGCGTATAGATTTCCACCTTGGCCGCCACATCGATGCCGCGCGTAGGCTCATGCACCAGCAACACCCGCGGCGCGGGCGACAGGCATTTGCCCAGCAGTACTTTCTGCTGGTTGCCGCCCGACAGCCGCCGCACGAGTTGGTCCGCGCTTTCCGCCTTGATGTTCATCAGTTCGACATACTGCTGCGCCTCGCGTTTTTCCCGCGAAACCGTGATACAGCCGCCTTTTTTCAGCCTGCGGATCACCGGCAGCGCGATATTGCGGTAAATCGGCTGATCGAGGCACAGGCCCTCGTTTTTGCGGTCGTCCGTCAGAAACGTGACGCCGCGCCGCATAGCGTCGCGCGTCGTCTGAAAACGCACGGCTTCGCCGCCCATGCGGATTTCGCCCGCGTACAAACGGTGCAGCCCAAACAGCGCACGCAAAATTTCGCGCTGTCCCTGTCCCTCCAGCCCGGTGATGCCCAAAATCTCGCCTGCCCGCACCCGGAAAGACGCCGCGGCTTTCCCCGGCGCGATCTGAAGCCCATCGGCCTCCAGCACGGTTTCGCCGGGTTTTGGCTCGTCCCGCGGCGGAAAGATGTGGTCAAGCTTGCGGCCGACCATCAGGCTTACCACTTCGTCCTTGGTCGTCTCCTCCGTGCGGCGGGTCGCCGTGATCACACCGTCCTTTAAGACGGTGATGCGGTCGGAGATCTCAAAAACCTCGTTCAGACGGTGCGAAATGTAGATGATCGTGCGTCCCGCGTCTCGCAGCCGCCGCATGGTCTGAAACAGGGACCCCACTTCTACCGGCGTGAGCGCCGCCGTCGGTTCGTCCATGATGATGATCTGCGTGTCAAGCTCGATGGCTTTCATGATCTCGACCATCTGCTGCTGCGCGACCGTCAGGTCAGCCACTTTCCCTTCGGGGTCCAGCTCCATGTTCATCATGTGGGACAGCTCCCGCGTGCGTTCCCGCATGGCGGCATAATCCATGCCGCCATGCTTCTTCCGCTTCTGCCGCCCAAGAAAAATATTCTCCGCAACACTTAAGTACGGCACCAGGTTAAACTCCTGATGGATGATACTGATTCCTGCCTTCTGCGCCTGCAGGGTATCGGAAAACGCCGCCGGCTTGCCAAACAGCAGGACTTCGCCCGCCGTCGGCTGGTATACGCCTGAAAGAATGCGCATCAGCGTGGACTTGCCCGCGCCGTTTTCGCCCACCAGCGTGTGGATCTCCCCGGCGGCGCAGCTAAAATTGATGTCGGTCAGCACCTGATTGCCGTAAAACGATTTGGTGATGCCGCGGGTCTCCAAAACGGTCTGCCCTTTTTCCATACTCCACGCCTCTTTTCATCGGTCACTCCAGATAATATTCGTCGGCCACGTCCTTGGGCAGCTTGGTGTTGCACCAGTAGGAATCCGAATACTCGGGACGGACATACTGATCGATATCCGCGTCGGTGATCGTCGGCACCGGGATGTAATTGTACTTATCCAGCGGTTCACCGGCGAGCGCTTGCAGCGCGCTGTCCAGCGCGACCCGGCCGACCCAGCAGGCGTCGCTTGCAGCGATTGCCTTAAAGCCGTCCGCCTGTGCGTTTTTCCATGCTTTGAGGAAGCCGTTGCTGTCCTCACCTGTCATCGGCACGAGGGGACGTCCGGCCGCTTGGAACGCTTCGAGCGCGCCCTGCGTCATCGCGCCGCCCTGCGACCATACGCCGTCAATCTCGGGATAGGCCGCGAGCGCCTGCTCGGTTGCCTGCTTGCCCTTGTCATACGCCCAGTCGGCATAATAGGTAGCTAAAATATTGATGTTCTTGCCGCCGTCCGGCAGTTCGTCCAGCGCCTTTTGCAGGCCGCTCGAGCGCATTTCACCAACGCCTGCGCCCGCCATGCCGTCCAGCACAATGATATTGCCCTTGCCGCCCAGTTCATTTAACAGCCACTTTCCCATGACATAGCCGAACTCGACCGCGTCCGTGCCGACATAGCTGGTGAACGCCGATTCGTCCTCGACCTCGGAATTGAAGATAATGACCGGAATGTTCTGCGACAACGCTTTCTTGGTGACCGCGTTGGTGGCGGTGGTCGAACCCGGGGCGACCAGCAGCGCGTCGATGCCGCGCGCCATCAAATCCTGAATGTCGGATACCTGCTTGGAGGTATCGCCGCCCGCATCGGTCGTATAGAGCGTCACGCCCGCCTCATCGGCCGCGGCTTCCAGCTCGCGCACCATCTGCATGCGGAATGTGTTGACGACCGAAATGTTGGAAAAGCCGATCGTATACGGCCCGTCCTTTTTAAACGCTGTGGTGTCTACCTGTCCTTCACCGACCTGCGGCGCGTCTCCCGCACCCTCACCGGAAGCGCTGGGCTCACCGCCCGGCGCATCTGGCTCCGCTGCGGGCGTACCGCAGGCAGTCAACAGCATGGAACCCATCAGCAGCAGGCTGAGCAGAGATAACAGCTTCTTTTTCATAATAAGTCTTCCTCCTTTATTGTCCCGTTTGTGCTCCGTTCCCATCGTTCCCTTCTCAGAACGTGGTTTCAGTATAACAAGGCTTTTTGCAGCTTAAAAGACCGTAATTTATGGGAAATCCCGGTACGCCGCGCGCACTAACACAAAAATATCATAATAATTTGTAATATTTCGCTTTCCCGCCGCAAATGGTACGGGCGAATCGCCGTTTTTCCCGATTTCCGCCAAGGAAGCTAACAGATTTCCCCGCGGTAAATATTGCCCCTTGCCGCGCGTGGCTTGTCAAGGCAAAAAATTTATTGTATCTTGGAATCAGAGCAAAAAACAGCCGGTAAACATGCTGGAAAGGAGAATTTTCCATGTTTTCAAGAAAAGCCTTTCTCCCCCCGATCGTTCTCGTGATCGCTGCCATGCTGTTTATCGGCGCGACCGCGCTTTTCGAGCGGCCCGGACCGGTCGAGCAGCCGCCCGAGCTGGTCATCGGCCTGGTACTGACCGACTCGGAGGACGACTGGAAAACTGCGCTCTATGAATCCATTGCGCGCGACGCGCGTGCACAGGGCATTCAGGTGATGACGATTTCCTCCACGCGCACCCAGTCCGACCAGATCGACGCGATCCGCACCTTTTTGGTGTACCGCGTCAGCGCGATCCTGTTTTCCCCCGTCATGGAGAGCGGGTGGGAATATATTCTCTCTGAAGCGGCGGATGCCGATATCCCGCTTGTCACCCTCAGCGAAAAGCTGAGCGACGCCGAGACAGAGGGCCGTCCGGTCTACCATGTAGGCTATGATTACTATACGCTCACCAGTGAGCTTGCCAGTGCGTTTCTACAAGCGCGGGGCGATGACTTCCGGCTGGTGCAGCTCGGCGGCACAGTCGCTTCGTGGGTATCGGCGCAGGTGTCCGGCGGCTTCCGTGACAAACTGGACGCCGGCGGAAACGCCCGGCTGGGATACAGCATCAACAGCGATTTCATGCGTTCGCGCGCCTATCAGCTTATCTCAGGTCTGCTCAAAAACGAATATGAGTTTAATACCATCCTGTCCTGCAGCGATGCGATGACGCTCGGTGCGATCGACGCACTCACCGAATACGGCCTTGAGCCTGGAAAGGATGTTTCGCTGCTCGCCGTGGGCGGCGGCGGAGAGGCCATGGAGGCGTTTTCCGCCGGATATCTTGATTATCTCGGACGGTGCGACCCGGAGGCGCTCGCCGGGCGCGCGGTCGAAACGGTACGCGCGCTCGCGCGGAACACGGGCGTCGTCCAGCGGGAAACGCTGCTGCGCGGCCAGCTTCTGGTGGGCGGAGGCAGTCTGTCATGAGCAAGAAACATCCTGTCGCCAGCATTGCCGACCATCTGCATTCCTCTTATGTGGCCATCATTTTGCTGTTGTCCATCCCGGCCATGCTGCTCATGCTGTTCCTGTTTCCCATGACCTCTCGCTACCATCAGCACATCAGCGCGATCGCGGACGCGCGGGACATCATCGAAGTCGCGGATCAGGAGCTGCAAAGCGAGCTTTGGGAGATCGTCGCCGGACAACAGACCTTTGCCGCGAGCCGACAGCAGGAGTTAATGGACAGCATAACGCACAAGCTCTCCCTGCTGCTAAGCTCCTCCGACCACTATGAAAGCCGCCAATATATCCAGGCCGCGACCCGCCTGAACGACACGCTCGCCACGTATGTGGAACAGTTCGGCCATCCGGTGCACAACCATTCCGCGCTCTATTCCAATGAACAGATGCTGCGCGAGGTGCGCAGTGTGACCGGACTGATGCGAAGCGTTTTGCAGGAGTTCATTTATGTTGAGATCGGCGTGATCGCGGAGACAAACGGCCAGATCCGCCGCGCGACGATTGCGATCACGGCGCTTGCCGCCGTGCTGCTGCTGTTGTTGCTGCGATATGCCATCTTGTCCTGCCGCGCGGTGCAAAAAGCCATCCAGCAGCCAATTGAGACACTGGAAGCCATGTCGGTCCAGCTCGCCTCGGGCAACCTGGAGGCGCGCGCCGAACAGCCGGCGGTCAGCGAGCTCAGCACGCTGACACACAGCCTCAACGCCATGGCCGACCAACTCGGCGAGCTCATCGAGCACCGCGTGGCCGACCAGCGCAGCCTGCAAAAAGCCGAAATGCGCACGCTGCAGGCGCAGATCACGCCCCATTTTATCTATAACACGCTCGACACCATCGTCTGGCTCGCGCAGCAGCAGGAACACGAGGCCGTCGTCGAGATGACGATGGCGCTCACGCAGTTTTTCCGCATTTCGCTCAGCCGCGGACGCGATTATATCACGGTCGCCGAGGAGGTCGCGCATGTGCGCAGCTATCTGCAGATCCAGTCCGTGCGGTATGAGAGCATCATGCGGTATGAGATCGACATTGACCCGGCGCTGCTTGACTGCCGCATCCTCAAGCTGCTTTTGCAGCCGCTTGTGGAAAACGCGATCTACCACGGCCTGAAAAATAAGCGCGGACGCGGACAAATCGCCGTGCGCGGCGTGCACCATCCAGACGGCACCATGACCTTTTCGGTCGCGGATACGGGCGCGGGCATGAATCCCGAACGCCTGCGCGAGGTGCGTGCCGCGCTCGCGCCCGACAGCGGCGGGCACGAGGGCTTCGGCCTTTACAACATCAGTCAGCGGCTGCGGCTGTATTACAGCGCCGGCCTTGCCATTCAAAGCGAGGCGGGGCGCGGCACGGAAATTTCTTTCACGTTGCCCTGCCGCCGCGAGGAATAGAGGGGGAACCATGTATAATCTGTTTATCGTGGATGATGAAGAGATCGTCCGCAAAGGCATCCGCGAGCTGCTGGAAAACGCGGACAGCCAATATGCCATCTGCGGCGAAGCGCCCGACGGCGAACTGGCTCTGCCCATGATCCAGGAGCTCAAGCCCGACATCCTGCTCACCGATATCCGCATGCCGTTTATCGATGGGCTTGAACTGTGCGAGATCATCCGCAAGAAAATGCCTTGGGTGCATATCCTGATCCTGAGCGGGCACGACGAGTTTGAGTACGCGCGCAAAGCGGTCTCGCTCGGCATCGATGAGTATATCTTAAAGCCGGTCACGCTGCCGCAGCTGCTTGGCAGCTTGGGCAAGACCGTGCAGAAGATCGAGGAGGAGCGCGCAGCCTATTTTTCCGCGCACGCGGGCGGCCTTCCCTCGCAGGACCGGATGATCCTTGTCGAGCATTTTCTCAACTCGCTGCTCGATACCAGCCTGTCCGCCGCCGACGCTTATCCGCGAGCCGAGCAGCTCGGCCTGTCCCTTAGCGCACGAAAATACGTTGTATGCTGCGTGCAATTCCATGCAAGCGGCGCTTCACACCAGCAGCTCCGCGTACTGCTCGGCTCGCTGCTTGAACAGCGCGCCGATATCCTCTGGAGTGCGCGCGGCGAACGCTTTGTGCTGCTCATCAAGGCGCAGGAAACCGAGGCCGCTTTGGAAGCCGCCTATGAAGCCGCACAGATCCTGCGCCATGAAACCGAACGTCTGCTGCAAACGGCCTGCTCGGTGGGCATCGGCACGGTCGTCTCACGCATCGGCGAGCTGCCCGAATCCTACCGGCAGGCCAAGCGCTCGCTCAGCAGCTTGCCCGGTGGCTCTATCCTGAGCGCGTCCGACCTGGACAACGGCTTTGTCCCCCGCTTTGATTTTTCCGCCGCCATCCCGCTCGCCGAACGCCTGCGGCATGTGTCCGCCGAAGATCTTGACAATCTGCTCGAAAACCACTTCGGCACGGTGCGCGACACCGACCAGTCCAGCCTGCTTTACCGCTATTACCTGCTGGCCGACCTTGTGGTGTCGTCCATGCGGCTGCTGCGGGGTCTGGATGCGGAACTGCCAACCGTTCTGCGCGACGCGGGCGATAATGCGCATCTGATGGAGGCAGTCGCCACCTATGAGGGCACGCTCGGCCTCGCGCACAGCTTGCTGGAGGCGTTCATCGAAGCGCGCGACCGCAAGCAGGGCGTGCGTTACGGACAGGAACTGCGCCGTGCCAAGGAATACATCCGCGAGCACTATGGCGACAACGCCCTGTCGCTCAACACAGTCGCCGCCGAGGTCGGTTTCAGCCCCAATCACTTTTCCACCGTGTTTTCCCAGCAGATGGGGCAAACTTTCGTGGAATACCTGACGCGCTTCCGCGTCGAGGAGAGCAAACGCCTGCTGCGTGAGACCGACACGCGGCTTGCCGACATCGCATATGCCATCGGCTACAGCGAACCGCATTACTTCAGCTATATCTTCAAGAAATACGCCGGCGTATCGCCCAGCACCTACCGCAAGCAGGCGCGCGGCGAAAGCTAGAAAAAAGGGAACGGCTTTGAAAGCCGTTCCCTTTTTCCCTTGTCTTTTTTGAGGCGGTGTGCTAATATTTAGTTAGATTAAGTAATTGTAAGGTGGTGCGCCCGATGGCCGGTCCCGAGCAGATCAACTCTTTTCTGGTCGACGTGTTCGGCCGCGTTAATAAAATCGAGGAGCGCGCCATGGCGGACGGCCTTGGCAGTTCGATCTCGATCACCGAGATCCACATCATCGAAAAGATCGGCGACCTGGAGCCTGTGCGCATGAGCGAGGTCGCCAAATCCATCGGCGTCACGCTCGCAACGCTGACTGTCGCTTGCGACAAGCTCGAAACCAAGGAGCTTGTCCGCCGCACGCGTGACAAGCACGACCGCCGCGTCGTCAACGTCACGCTCACCGATAAGGGGCAGGCCGCCTATGCCTACCATAAGGATTTCCATGAACGCATGATCGGCGCGGTCATGGACACGCTGTCGCCCGAGCAGGCCGCGGTGCTGGGCCAAAGCCTGCAAAAGCTGCAGGATTTCTTTTTGGAGCAGGAGCAGAAAGGATAGGCCATGCTGGAAAATCTCCTTTTCTGCCTAAACGCGACCGTGCCGATCTTCGCGGTCATCCTGCTCGGCCGTGTGCTGCGCACGCGCGGCATGTTCACCCCGCAGACGCTCACCGAGATCGACCGGCTGGTGTTCAAGGTGCTGCTGCCCGTGCTGCTGTTCCGCGATATTGCGACCGGACGCATCACCGAACAGTTTGATCTGAAATTCTTCCTGTTCTGCGCGGGCACGACCACGCTTTACTTTTTCGCCATCTGGCTGCTGGCGGCCAAATGCCTGCCCGATAAGAGCATGGTCGGCGCGTTCACGCAGGGCGCGTTTCGCGGCTCGCAGGCGGTTTTGGGCGTGGCGTTCGTGCAGAACCTGTACGGCAGCGCCGGGCTGGTGCCGCTGATGATCGTCGCCACCGTGCCGCTCTACAACATCTACTCGGTGCTCGTGTTGACCGTGACCGCCCCCAAAACTGAACAGCGGCACGGCGTTATCGCACGCACGCTGGGCGGTATCGTGACCAATCCGATCATTTTGGGCATCCTCGCCGGACTGCCCTTTTCGCTTTTGCAGATCGATTTCCCGCCGATGGTATCCAAAACGCTCGACCTGCTCGCGCTGTGCGCGACCCCGCTGGCGCTTTTAAGCATCGGCGCGGGCTTTGAGGGCGCCAAAGCCGTCAAAAAGCTGGGGCCGACATGTGCTGCGGTCGCGATCAAGCTCGCCGCGCTGCCGCTCATCTTTCTGCCGGTCGCGGCGCACATGGGGTTTCACGGGCAGGCCATGGTCGCGCTCGTCATCCTATACGGTGCGCCCAGCACGGTCACCGGCTATGTGATGGCCAAAAACATGGGCGGCGACCATGTGCTTTCTTCCTCCATCATCGTGCTATCGACCGCACTTTCCGCGGTTACACTGACTATCATTTTGTTTATCCTGCGGTCCGCCGGACTGATTTGATTGACATTCCCCCTTTGCGCTGATATTGTTAAAGTAACAATGCCAGACGTAAAGGGGGCTCTTTCATGCTGACCTATCATCTTGACCATCGAAGCAAAACACCGCTCTATGAGCAGCTGTACCGCGCCGTGCGGGCGGACATCATGTCAGGTGTGCTTCAGGCGGGTGACCGGCTGCCGAGCAAGCGGCAATTCGCCCAGCATCTGCGCGTCAGCCAGCTCACGGTTGAGACCGCCTATGGGCAGCTCCTCGCCGAGGGCTACCTCGAAAGCGCGCCGCGCCGCGGCTATTATGTACAGAAGCTGACCGCGCCTGTGCGCAAGCCCGCCCCCAAAAGCGCCGCCGCGCCGCCTGAAGCCGCCCCGGCTGACAATTGCGCCTTTGATTTCCGCACCAACATCGTCGATACCGGCTGCTTTCCATTTTCCACCTGGGCGCGCCTGAGCCGCGCGGTTTTAAGCGGATATTCCGACCGTCTGCTCCGCGCCGCCGCCCCCGGCGGCGCGCCCGAGCTGCGCGAACAGATCGCGCGCTACCTGCATGATTTTCGCGGGCTTGACGTTTCACCCGACCGCATCCTGGTCGGCGCTGGCTCGGAATATCTCATCCATCTGGTGATCGAACTGCTGGGGCGCGACCGCGCCTATGCGCTCGAAAACCCGGGCTACCGCAAGCTGTACCAGATTTTCGAGGTCGGTGGCGTGCCTGTCCGCCCGCTGCCGCTCGACGGCGGCGGCCTGCGCATTGACGCGCTCGAAGCAAGCGACGCCTCCGCCGTTTACCTGACCCCGTCGCACCACTTCCCGCTCGGCCTCGTCATGCCGGCCGGCCGGCGCACCGAGCTGCTCGCGTGGGCAAACGCCGCGCCCGGCCGCTATATTATCGAGGATGATTATGACAGTGAATTCCGGTATTCGTCGCGTCCGATCCCGGCGCTCGGCGAGCTCGACCACACGGGCCGCGTCATCTATGTCAACACCTTTGCCAAAAGCCTCGCGCCCTCGCTGCGCATCGGTTATCTGGTGCTGCCGGCGCATCTCATGGCGCGCTACCGCGAGAAATGCTCGCTGTATTCTTCCACCGTGCCCAGCTTTGAGCAGTATACCCTGGCCGACTTCATGCGCACGGGCGGCTTTGAGCGCCATATCAGCCGCAGCCGCAAGGTGTACCAATCCCGGCGCGACGCGCTGCTCGGCGCGCTTAAAACCATGCCTATTCCCCATGTGGTCTCGGGCGCGGAGGCCGGGCTGCACATCCTGCTGCAGGTGCGAAACGGCATGAACGAGCAGACGCTCATCGCTCGCGCGCGGGAGAAAGGCGTGCGGGTCTACGGCCTGTCCGGCTACTATATGCCGCCCGTGCGCCCGCCGCGCGCCACGCTGGTGCTCGGCTACGCGGGTTTGACCGAACCCGCGATCCGCGAAGCGGTATCGCTGCTTTGTCAGGCTTGGCAGCCCTAACACCGGAAGGGGGACGGCTTTTAGCCGTCCCCCTCGTTTTTCTCATCCTTTGCCGGCGGCTTGACCGCATGGCCGTACCGCACCGCGTCTTCTCCAAACCGCTGCCGCAGTGCATCCATAGCGCGGTCGAGCTTTTGCAGCTTCTGCATTTCCTGCAGGCCGCCGTCAAACAGTGAAAGCTGCTCGCCCGCCTCCCCGGCCGGCAGAAGCCCGGCCGCGGTGACCGTCAGCATACGCACAGGCTGGTCGAGCCGCCAGTTTGCGTGCAGAATTTCCATGCAGGTATCGATCAGCACGCGCGTCGAATCCGTCGGGCGTTCGAGCGTCACCTGCCGCGAGCGGTTTTTAAATTCCGGATCACGGATCAGCAGCTGAACGGTCTGGCATTTCATCTGATGTCCGCGCAGCCGCCGCCCCACATGGTCGCACAGCGCGGTCACGCCCATTTTGAGCTCATCCTCACCCACAAGGTTGTGCGGAAACGTCATACCGTTGCCGACCGACTTTGGCGCGTGTTCCTCATAAAAAGAGCGGACGCGCTCGTCGTCCTCACCGCGGGCATAGCGCAGGAGCGTATCGCCCGCTTTGCCCAGCAGACTGTGAATAAACGCCGGATCACAGGCGGCAAGCTCGCCAATGGTACGCACGCCCAGCCCATCCAGCCGCTTGGCGACGCGCGGGCCAACGAACAGCAGCGTGTTCACCGGCATCGGCCAGACCAACTCCTTGTAGTTCTCGCGTGAAAACACCGTGGTCGCGTTAGGCTTCCGGTAGTCGCTGCCCAATTTGGCAAACGCCCGGTTAAAGGAGACGCCGACCGAGATCGTCAGCCCAATCTCCTCCTGCATCCGCCGGCGCAGCTCATCCGCGATCTTCTCACCCGCTCCAAACAGGTGCAGCGAGCCTGTCACATCGAGAAAGGATTCATCGATGCCGAACGGGTCGACCAGATCGGTATACTGTAAATAAAGTTCGTTGCACTTGCGCGAAAACTCCACGTAGGCCTCGCGGTGCGGCGGTACCAACCGCAGCGCCGGACACTTGCGCTTTGCCTGCCAGATGGTTTCGGCCGTCTGCACGCCGCACTTTTTGGCCTGCTCGTTTTTGGCCAGAATGATGCCGTGGCGGCTCTCCGGGTCGCCGCATACCGCCATTGGCCCATCCGCCAGCTCGGGGCGCAGCAGTGTTTCGACCGAAGCGTAAAACGCGTTGCAGTCGCAATGTAAAATCGTCCGGTCCATCCGCCGCCCTCCAGTCGAACATTTGTTTCTTTCATCATAGCAAAAAAACTGCCGCTTGACAAGTGGGTTTGCCGCGGTATATACTGAGTTCGCAAGCAGGGGTGCCGCGATGAACGGCTGAGAGGGCGAGAGCCTAACCCTTTGAACCTGTTGGTTAGCACCATCGTAGGGAAGCTGTCGCATCGAAAAGTTTTTGGGATTTTGAATGCTCCGGTTTTACCGCATGGTGAAACCGGAGCATTTTTCTTGCGGGAAAGAGGCGTTTTATGAAGATCAATGGAAAAACCATAGCGTTTTCCGGCGTTCAAACCGTCGCCGGACTGCTGAAGGAGCTGGGACACGACCCACAGCGCGTCGCGGTCGAGAAAAACGGAAAAATCATACCGCGCGCCAGCTTTGCAGACGAGCCGCTGGCTGAAAACGACGCGCTGGAGATCGTACAATTTGTAGGGGGCGGCTGATGTTGACATGCGATGAACTACACGCCGCGCTCATCGAGCGGCATGGCGCGGATATACAAGACAAGCTTGACCGCGCGCGGGTCGGTGTGGCCGGGCTGGGCGGGCTGGGTTCCAACATAGCGGTGCATCTGGCGCGGCTCGGCGTGGGTACGCTTGTGCTGGCTGACTGCGATGTGATCGAGGTCTCCAACCTCAACCGCCAGCACTATACGATGAAAGATATCGGCATTCCCAAGACGCTCGCACTGCTGGAACAACTAGAAGCAATCAATCCCTACTTAAATTACGAAACGTATACTGAACGCATCATACCCGCCAACGCCGTCCGACTGTTTGCGGACTGCGATATTGTCTGTGAGGCATTTGACCGTGCCGACCAGAAAGCCATGCTTACGGAAGCGCTGCTCGCCGGACTACCCGAAATACGCGTCGTATCAGGCAGTGGGATGGCAGGCTGGGACTCGCCCAACCGCATGACCGTCCGCCGTCCCTTCCCCCGGCTCTATCTCTGCGGGGACAGTACGAGCAGCCTCGAAGACGGCCTTGACCTGATGGCGCCGCGCGTCGCGCTGTGCGCCGCCCAGCAGGCCACGGTCGTGCTGCGTCTGCTGCTGGGAGAAAACGAGCCATAAGGCAAAAGAAAAAAGACCTTTCGGTCTTTTTTCTTAAACCAGTTTGGAATTCATTCTTCTTTTGGCATTTCAGAGGCACAATGCGCACATTTTGTTGCAGCGACTGGAATCTCGCTGCAGCAAAACGGGCACACCTTGGTCGTCGGTGCGGCCGGTTCCTCGGGCTTTTGGCCGAGATGCGTCAGCTTATTGACCGCTTTTAAAATGCAGAACAGGATAAACGCCATAATGAGGAAATTGACGACTGTGCCGAGAAAATTGCTGACAAACCCGGTCACCTGTTCCATCGTATAGCGCGTGCCGCCGATCAGGCTGATGACTGGCGTGATAAAGTTATCGGTCAGCGATGTAACGATGCCGGAAAACGCGCCGCCGATGATCACGCCGACCGCCATATCCATCACATTGCCGCGCAGTGCAAAGGCTTTAAATTCTTCAATAAATTTTTTCATTTCAACACCCCTTATATTCTTTCTTTCACTATATCTGCCTTTCCCTTTCCGGTCAAGGCGAATTTCGACAAAAGGAGCATTTTTACACATGGAAGACAAGCTTATTCTGGGCGGGCACGCATTCACGTCCCGCTTTATTCTTGGTTCAGGTAAGTATTCGCTTGACCTCATCAACGCCGCCGTGCAAAACGCGGGCGCGCAGATCATTACGCTCGCGCTGCGCCGGGCAAATGAGGGCGGCGCGGCCAACATCCTTGACTATATCCCCGAGGGCGTGACGCTGCTGCCCAACACCTCGGGCGCGCGCACTGCGGATGAGGCCGTGCGTATCGCCCGGCTTTCTCGCGAATGCGGGTGCGGCGATTTTGTCAAGATCGAGATCATGCGCGACTCCAAATACCTGCTGCCGGACAATCAGGAGACCATCCGTGCGACCGATATTCTGGCGAACGAAGGCTTTGTCGTCATGCCGTATATGTACCCCGACCTGAACGTCGCGCGCGACCTCGTAAACGCGGGCGCGGCCTCGGTCATGCCGCTCGCGGCGCCGATCGGCACCAACAAGGGGCTGGCGACGCGTGAATTTATCAAGATCCTGATCGATGAGATCGATCTGCCCATCATTGTGGACGCGGGCATTGGGCGCCCCTCGCAGGCGTGCGAAGCAATGGAACTGGGTGCTGCGGCGGTCATGGCGAACACCGCTATCGCCACAGCAGGCAACATACCGCAAATGGCCGAAGCCTTTCAAAAAGCCGTTAAAGCGGGACGAACGGCTTATCTGTCCGGTCCCGGCCGCGTGCAGGATACCGCTTCCGCCTCCTCCCCGCTCACCGGCTTTTTGCAGGATTAAGGGGGACGAAAACGCATGGAACAAGAGGTTATTTCAGCAAACTATATCACCCGCGAGACCGACTGCATGCAATATCAGCCGGGGATGGAAAACATCGGCAGCGAAGTGCAGGATGCGCTGCTCTCCCGTATGGAGGCCGAGGCGTTTGACCTCTACACCGCCAACGATGTGCAGCGCGCTCTTGCCAAGGACGTGCTGCTCCCCGCGGACTTCGCCGCTTTGCTCTCTCCCGCCGCGCTTCCCTTTTTGGAGCAGATGGCGGCGCGCGCGCAGACCGAGACCCGCAAGCACTTCGGCAACGCGGTGCAGATGTTCACCCCGCTTTACATCGCGAACTATTGTGAAAATTACTGCGTTTACTGCGGCTTCAACTGCCATAATAAAATCCGCCGCGCAAAGCTCAATATGGACGAGATCGAGCGGGAGCTCCGCGCCATCGCAAAAACCGGCTTGCAGGAGATCCTGCTGCTGACCGGCGAGAGCCGCTCCATGTCGCCGGTCTCCTATATCGGGGATGCCGTTAAGCTCGCGCGGCAGTACTTTCGTGTCATCGGTGTGGAGATCTACCCGCTGAATGTCGATGAGTATGCATATCTGCATGCCTGCGGCGTCGATTATGTGACCGTGTTTCAGGAGACCTACGACGCAGGCAAATACGAGACCCTGCACCTCGGCGGCCACAAGCGCATCTTTCCCTACCGGCTGAATGCACAGGAGCGAGCGCTCCGGGGCGGGATGCGCGGCGTGGGTTTCGGGGCGCTCTTAGGGCTGTCCGACTTCCGCCGCGACGCGTTTGCGACCGGGCTGCATGCCTGGCTCCTTCAGCGCAGGTATCCGCATGCGGAGATCGCGTTTTCCTGCCCCCGCCTGCGGCCCATCATCAATAATGACCAGATAAACCCTCAGGATGTACACGAGCCACAGCTTTTGCAGGTCGTCTGCGCGTACCGCATTTTCATGCCGTTCGCGTCCATCACAATCTCGACGCGTGAGCGCGCCGGCTTCCGCGATCATATCATCGGCATCGCCGCCACAAAAATCTCCGCAGGTGTGGACGTTGGAATCGGCGGCCATTCGGGCGAGGAAAAAGGCGACGAGCAGTTTGAAATCTCAGACAGCCGCTCGGTGGAAGACGTGTTCCGCGCCATCGAAGCGCGTGGCTTACAACCGGTTATGACGGACTACATTTACGTATAAGGAGACTGACATGAGTAACTATGCCACCCAGATGGATGCCGCGAAGCGCGGCATCGTCACACCGGAAATGGAGACGGTCGCCCGCAAGGAGAACCGTCCGATCGAATATATTTTAGAGCGCGTCGCCAAGGGCACTGTCGCTATTCCGGCAAATATCAACCATAAGAGCCTGTCCGCCGAAGCGGTCGGCGACGGTACGCGCGTAAAAATCAACGTCAATCTCGGCATTTCGGGCGATGCCAAGGACTACGAGCTGGAAATGCGCAAGGTGAAAATGGCCGTCGACATGGGGGCGGAGGCCATTATGGATCTGTCTAACTATGGAAAAACAAATACATTTCGTAATAAACTCATCGAATATTCCCCCGCGATGATTGGCACGGTGCCGATGTACGACGCGATCGGCTATCTGGAAAAGGACCTGCTTGAGATCTCGGCACAGGATTTCCTGAAAGTTGTCGAGGCGCACGCCAAAGAGGGGGTGGACTTTATGACCATCCACGCCGGCATAAACCGCCGCGCGGTCGAAGCGTTCATGCGCGAGGGGCGCAAAATGAACATTGTGTCCCGCGGCGGCTCGCTTTTGTTTGCGTGGATGCAGATGACCGGCAATGAAAACCCCTTTTTCGAGTTCTACGACGACGTGCTCGACATTCTGCGCCAATACGACGTGACCATCTCACTCGGCGACGCGCTGCGCCCCGGCTGCATCGCCGACGCGTCCGACGCCGGCCAGATCGCCGAGCTGATTGAGCTGGGCAGCCTGACCAAACGCGCGTGGGAACGCGATGTGCAGGTCATGGTTGAGGGTCCGGGGCACATGGCGATGAACGAGATCGCGGCGAATATGGTTCTGGAAAAGCGTATCTGCCACGGCGCGCCGTTTTACGTACTCGGCCCGCTTGTGACCGACATCGCCCCCGGGTACGATCACATCACCTCGGCCATCGGCGGCGCGATCGCCGCGCAGGCGGGCGCGAATTTTCTGTGCTATGTCACACCGGCAGAGCACCTGCGCCTGCCCGATCTGGATGATGTGCGTGAGGGCATCGCCGCCTCCAAGATCGCGGCGCACGCGGCCGATATCGCGCTGGGGCTGCCCGGCGCGCGCGACCGTGACAACGCTATGGCGGAAGCGCGGCATCAGCTCGATTGGGGTAATCAGTTTGCACTCGCCCTCGATCCGGAAAAGGCCGAACGGTTTTTTAACCAGGTGCCTCCGTCTGACCGGCACCAGTGCTCGATGTGCGGCAAGATGTGCGCCGTGCGCACGACCAACCTCATCCTCGAAGGTAAAAAAGTGGAGTTCTGCTCGGAAAAGGACGTCTGCTAAAACAGGAAAAGACCGTTGTGAATGAATCACAACGGTCTTTCTCATGCCAGCAACACCGCAAACATGACACGTACGAGCGCGGACAGCGCCGCCAGCCCGATGCAGACGGCATACGGCCCCCTGCCGTCCTGCAAAAGCGCTTTCCCGCTCCCCCTGCGTTCGGACGCACACCACACCATCGTGCACGCGGCGAGCAGCGCGGGCACGGACAGTACAGCGGGAAGCCCGGTCGCACAAATGCTGAGAAATAAATTTTCCTTTTGCCCAATGCCGACCGCGACGGTTAGCGCGAGCACAAAGCCGCGCGCCGCGCAAAGCCCGGACAGGAACAGCGCCGCCGGGCGCAGCAGCGCGCACAGCAGCGGCAGCGCCAGCCATAGAACCGCGGCCAGAACGCTCCTCCCCACCTGCTGCGGCAGTGTGCCGAGCAGCGCCGCGAGATGCACCGCGCTGTCCTCCTCGCCCGCGATCAGCCCGGTTAGTCCCCCGGCGACCGCGCCGCATAAAAACATCGCGCACAGGAACACAAACGCCGGCGCGCGCGTCAGCTCATCAAAAAAGCCGAGAATATGCCGTTTTCTCATCGGTCTCCCCCTTGCGGAAGCTACTGATACAGCATATTCCCGGCTGAGCCGTTTTAGAACCTCAGCACATCGCGTTTACCAGATCGCGGCACGGCTGGTGCAGGAACAGGCGCACGTTAGGCCCGATCTCATACGAGGCGGAAAGCTTGCCGTCCCCGTCTTTCTCAAGCGCCGCGGCGATCACCTCGGTGCCGTATACAACGCGTTCGCGCACATAATCGACATTGACGCGCGCATCGTCGCACACCGATACCAGCACGCGCTTAATCGTAATCTGCGAGATATTCGCAAGCTCGGTGCCCATCTCACGGCGGGATGCGCACACCAGCACGATCTCAGCCTTAAGGACCGCCGCGGCCTCATCCTCACAAATGGTCACGCCGTAGCCCTCGGCCGCCGCGCAGGCCGCTTTGTTTTTGGATGAAAGAAACATATTGCGCGCGGGGATCACCTCTTGTTCGAGAATCGCGCGGATCAGCCGCGGCAGATACTCCCCTTCGCCTAAAACCGCTACCATGACATTCTGCGGCATATATTATCAACTCCTTCATGGATTGCTCACAAAGATACAGTATTCATTATAAAGCAGCAAAAGCCCTGTTTGCAATCCATTTTACACAGATTTTGCTCTTTTGTCGCATTGACTAATCTGCACAAATCCGCTCTGCCGCTTTCAGGTAGATTGCACACTCCAGACGCTTTCGCTCCATCTCACAGCCCAAATCATAGGAATTGTTCATATCGTGATTCATATTGTAGTTCGCCGCCGAGCAGCCGCCCGAGCAATAGAACTTGGCCCAGCACGTCTGGCATTTGGGACGCGAATAGATATTCATGCCGGCAAACTGCCGCGCGATATCCATGTCGAACGAACCGTCCAGCACGCTGCCCTGCTTAAATTCCTCCTTGCCGACGAACTGGTGGCAGGGATAGATGTCGCCGTCCGGCGTGACCGCCACGTATTCATAGCCCGCGCCGCAGCCGCGCAGACGCTTAACCACGCACGGCCCTTGGTCCAGATCGACCATGAAGTGGAAGAATGAAAACGGCTTGCCTGCCTTGCGCCGCTCCAGCATGATGCCGGTCAGGCGGTCGTATTCGGCTTCGATCTTGGCAAGGTCGTTTTCGGTCAGGTCGTAGCCGCAGCCTGGGTCGGCCGTCACCGGCTCGACCGACAGGCGGTCAAAGCCCTCGTCCGCGATATGCACGACATCCTCGGCAAAATCCATGTTTTTCGAGGTGAATGTGCCGCGCACATAATAGTCCTTAGCCGGATCGCGCGAGGCGACCAGCTCCTTGAATTTGGGCACGATCACCTCATAGCTGCCCGCGCCCGACACGGTTTTGCGCATCCCGTCGTTGACAGCCGGACGTCCGTCAAGCGACAGCACGACGTTGTCCATATTCTCATTGATATACCGCTGCTTGTCCGCGTCGAGCAGCAGGCCGTTGGTCGTAATGGTGAAGCGGAAGTGCTTGCCGTGCTCCTTTTCGAGCGAACGCGCGTAATCGACCGCCTGCGTCACCGTGTCCCAAGCCATCAGCGGTTCGCCGCCGAAAAAGTCGATCTCGATATTTTTGCGCGCACCCGAACGCGCGACGACAAAATCGATGGCCTTTTTCGCCACCTCCGGCGGCATGATCTTGCGGCCTTGGCCAAAATCGCCCGTCGATGCAAAACAGTATTTGCAGCGCAGGTTGCAGTCATGCGCCACATGCAGGCACAATGCCTTTACCGGCGCACCGACCGGGATATAACGGCTCACGTCAATATAATCGTCCTTGGCAAACAGCTGCCCGTTTTGCTTGAGGCTGTACAGCTCGTCGTACGCCTCGCGCACGGCCTGCGCGTCGTACTGCGGCAGCGCCGCGGCGATTTGCTGCGGGCAGGTTTCCTCCATATCCTCGTCAATCAGCCCGGATACCGCGTAGCTCACGTCGTCCAGCACGTGCACCGCGCCCGAGTTGACGTCGAGCACGAAGTTCAGCCCGTTTTTCTCATAGCGATGAATCATTTTATTCCTCCGATATACAGAAAACAAGGCGCGCCAGCTCGGCGCGCCTTGCATTTGACTTCGTAAAAAGCTTACTTCGAATGCTCGCACTTCTGGTTTGCCACGGTGCAAGAGGTCTTGCAGGCCGACTGGCACGAGGTCTGGCACTCGCCGCAGCCGCCCTTGGCCGCGGTCTGCTTCAGGGTCGCCGAAGTCAGTGTGGTGACATGCTTCATGGTGTTTCCCTCCTACTTCTTCATATGCTTATAGCGCTTTTTCTTCCGCATATTGACGCCGGCAAAACCGCCGAGCGCCGAAGCGAGCAGCATGCAAAGCGCGCTGACCGCTGTGCGCGGGATATGTACCGGCTGCCGCAGGAGCAATGCGCCCACGACGAGCAGCACGAGAAACACCAGCGCGCCCGCGCCGACTGCCCAAAGGAATTTGCCGCCCGGCGCGCGCTTTGCAGAAAGCAGAGCCGCGACCGCGCTGCCGATCGCCAGAAACAACAACGCTAACGGGGCGATCATCCCCTCGCCGACCAAGCCGCGCTGCACAAGCACCGCGCCGGTCAGCATGAAAAGCAGTGTCAGAACCAGGCCCACAGCCGCCGATGGCAATAAAATGCCGACGGGCGACAAGCCCTCGTTGGTTTTTCTCATTTCGCGCTACCTCCCGCCGAATCTGTTCACAGTTTGCCCGTGAGGGCTTGTGCTCTCATTCTATTCGGCAAGGAACCGGGGTATTACTTATTTGCTTCTTTCGGCGCTTCCACCGTTTCCACCGGTTCGGCTTCCTTGCCGCGGATCGCCCAACGATAGATCTTGAGCTTGGTGCGGTCGTTGGAAGTTTCGATGATCAGCACGTCGTCCTTGATGTTGACGACTTTACCGATGAAACCGCCGATGGTAGAGATTTCATCACCCACAGCGATTGAGCTGCGCATTTCACGCTCCGCCTTGTCACGCTTGCGCTGCGGACGGATCAGCATGAAATAAAACAGTACGATCAAAATAACAAGCGGCGCAAACTGCATGATCGCATTGAGATAAGACTGTGCATTCGGCATTTTTTACACCTCCTGTTCATTTTGCCGTTAATACTGTTATTATAATGGATAAGCCCGCAAAATACAAGCCCTATTTTTCCTCCCCGTCATAGGACGGGCCGATGCGCGCATAGGCTTGAACAATCTGAACGAAAGAGGTGCGCATGCATGCTGTTTCCTGCCCTCCTCGCGCTTTCGGGCGCGTTTTTCTTTTTTGTCCTGCGCGTGCAGGGCGTCGACGGATCGTTCCCCAAACCATTGTCCCCGGAAAAAGAACATGAACTTTTGCAGAAAATGCAGGAGGATGGCGACGAAGAAGCCCGGGAACAGCTGATCGAGCACAATCTGCGCCTGGTGGCGCATATCGTCAAAAAGTATTACGCGGGCTCTGCCGAGCAGGATGACCTGATCTCGATTGGCACCATCGGGCTGATCAAGGCGGTGGGCACGTTTCGTCCGGATAAAAACATCAAGCTCGCGACCTATGCGTCCAAGTGCATCCAGAACGAACTGCTGATGCACTTCCGGCAAAAGCGGAAATCCGCGGGTGAGCTGTCGCTCTCCGACGCGCTGGAGACCGACGGCGACGGCGGCGCGCTCTCGCTGCAGGACGTCATCTGCTGCGAGGATGAAAACCTCCACGCGGTCGACGACCATGACCGCTACGACGCGATGTATCAGGCGCTTGCCCACAGCCTGACGCCGCGCGAACGACAGATCATCCGCCTGCGGTATGGATTGGGCATCCCCGTCCCGCTGCCCCAGCGCGAGATTGCCAAACAGCTTGGCATTTCGCGATCCTATGTATCGCGCATCGAGAAAAAGGCGCTGGAAAAGCTGCGCGGCCGTCTGGATGAGGACGCTTGACGCTGTACAAATGCGTATCCTTTATGGTATAATGCAAACACTTCATCTGAAAAGAGGAATTGCGTATGAATACAATACAGGACCGCATACCGCTCTCAAACGGGACTTCGATCCCCTGCGTTGGTTTTGGCACCTGGAAAACTCCGGCCGCCGAGGCTACAAGCGCTGTGCTGGCCGCGTTGGAAGCCGGCTACCGCCATATCGATACCGCGACTGCCTATGGCAACGAGCAGGCGGTGGGCGAGGCACTTCGCCAGTCAAAAGTCTCACGCGAAGATATTTTTCTAACTACTAAGCTTTGGAACCCGGATCAAGGCTATGAGACAACGCTGTCTGCATGCGATAAATCCCTGTCCGCGTTGCAGACCGATTATATCGACTTATACCTCATCCACTGGCCGCACGACCGAAAATATTTTGACGACTGGCAGCAGAAAAACCTGGAGACCTGGCGGGCGTTTGAGGAACTGTACAAAGCCGGCAAGGTGCGCGCAATCGGGCTTTCCAATTTCCGTCCGCGCCATATCGAAAACATTCGGCAAAACTGCGACATCATGCCGATGGTCGATCAGATCGAATTCCACCCCGGCATGCCGCAGGAAGAAACCGTCGCGTTTTGCCGCGCCTGCGATATGGTGATTGAGGGTTGGAGCCCGCTCGGTTCAGGCCGTATCTTCGATGTGCCCGAAATGCAAACGCTCGCTGAAAAATACGGCAAATCCATTGCGCAGATCTGCCTGCGTTGGGCGGTGCAGCACGGCGTCGTACCGCTGCCCAAGAGCGTTACCCCCTCCCGCATCCGGCAGAATGCTGAAATATTTGATTTTTCGCTCGATGCAAGCGATATGTCCCTGCTGGACGGTTTGACTGCGTGCGGTTGGTCAGGGCTTGATCCAGACGATCTGGTATACTAATTAAAATTGCACCGGAGGCAGGCCGGTTTTTTACCGGCCTGTCCGCACCGGAATATTTTTGATTTTCTGTGCATAAACCCCTTGACTTTGGGCTAAAGTATTTGTATAATATAATTCGTCAGTTTGACAGAAAAACCAAATACAGCCGAATTGTGTAATGGTAGCACGACAGACTCTGACTCTGTTTGTGAGGGTTCGAATCCTTCTTCGGCTGCCACCGATAAAACCGCTCGTTTTCGAGCGGTTTTGTCATTTTTATGATCATAACGTAAAAAACGCCCGGAAGCCAATGGCTTCCGGGCATTTTTCTCACATTCTCCTCATCTTTTCCCATCAGGCGCCGCGCAGGGTCAGCGCCATGAGCACAACCGCCGAAACCGACAGTAACGCCCCAATAATCCGTGACAGCCTTGTCACGCCGCGGATGCTCACCGCATGGAACGACTCAAACGAGATGACCGGATAGGGCAGCAGTAAAAATGCAAGCCCCGCGATAAGCTGTCCAATATAAGCGGCAAGCATGTACAGCGGCCCGCTCCCGCCGAAAAACGCGCTGCCGAGAAAGCCCAGACCGCCCAGAAAAATCAGCAGATACATCGCGGTTTTAAACCGTTTATCCTTTTGCACATACGCCTCGGTCCGTGCGCGGCAATCCTCGCAGCAAACATCGAACGAGCGCGTGCGCACCTTTGCTTTCAGCGGCTTTTCCGGCAGCTCCCTGCCGCAGTAAACGCATTTTTCCATGATGTTCTCCTTATTTCTGCCGATAGCTCTTGAACGACTCCAGTACCACGCCAATCTCATCATCTTTCAGCAGCTTGGGCTCGCCCACCGCGCGGGCACGGTAATACAACTCGGCGCAGAACTCAATCTGCTCGGCCACGTCCATCGTATAGCTGATATTGCCGCCGCAGGCGAGCAAGCCGTGGTTGCCAAGCAGGCAGGCATAGTCTGCGCCCATCGTATCGAGCGCACACTGCGCCAGCTCATAGGTGCCGAACTGCACATACGGCGTGCAGGGTACCTCACGGCCTGAATAGGCGATCAGGTAGTGCAACGGCGGGATACCGAGGCCGAGGCAGGCCAGCGTGGTCGCAAAACGCGAATGCGTGTGCACGACCGACCGGATGCCGGGCCGCTTCTGATAGAAAATGCGGTGCATATCGACCTCGCTCGAGGGCTTGCGGTCGCCATCCACCTTTTCCCCGTCCGGCGTCATGACGACCACGTCGGCAGGCTCTGTTTTGAAATAATCCATCCCGCTCGGGCTGATGGCAAACAGGTTCTCTTTTTCATTGTAAACGCTCAGGTTGCCGAAAGTGCCGACCGTCAGGCCGCGCTCGATCATCGCTTTGCCGTATTCGACCACCTGTTCGCGTTCCGCTTGCAGCAGCATAGCAATTCCTCCTTTATTCGGGCAGCGTGATCTGCCCGTGGTTGACCACGCGGTCCAGTACGCCGTCCCGCAGGAAGCGGTCGGCCTCGCGCATCAGCATGAACGGCGATTTGGGGATCGCGTCCACTGTCGTGCCCGCAATGTGCGGCGTGAGCAGCACGTTGTCCATCTGCAGAAGCGGGCTGTCCGGGCTGAGCGGCTCGGCGTCAAACACATCGAGCGCCGCGCCCGCGAGATCGCCCCGCGAAAGCGCCTTTGCGAGCGCGCTCTGGTCGACCAGCCCGCCGCGCGCGGTATTGATAAAATACGCGGTCTTTTTCATGCGGGAAAAATAGGTCTCGCCGATCATGTGCTCGGTCTCAGGCGTCAGCCGCAGATGGAGCGAGACGATGTCCGCCCGTTCAAACAGCTCTTCAAGCGTGCCGGTGAGTTCGATCTCCCCCAGCCCGGCCTTTTGCAGCCGTTCGCGCGAGGTATACGCGTCAAACGCGATCATCGGCACGCCGAGTGCTTTCAGCCTGCGCGCAAGCGCGATGCCGACGTTGCCCAGCCCCGCCAAACCAACCAGATGGCTGTTCAGCGTCATCAGAAAATCCGAATTGTAAAAACTCTTGCTCCACTCGCCCTGCTTCAGGCGCGCGTGCGACAGCGCGATGTCACGCGTCAGGCAGAGCATCATGCCGAGCGCGAAATCGGCCACCGGCTCCGCGTTGCGGATGACGTTCAGAACCGGGATGTTCCGTTCACTCGCCGCTTTGAGGTCGATATGCTCCATGCCGCCGCGGCAGGTCAGGATCAGGCGAAGACTGCCGGCTTTTTCGATCAGCGCGCGCGGCACCGGGTTAAAATGTGTCAGCAGGATATCGGCGTCCTCGATCGCGGCATCCAGCCCCTCCGCATAAGGCACAGCCTCAGGGCCGTTCCGCTCGACTTTGAGCTGGCGCACGGTAAATTCCTGCTTGTCCGGTGTGCCCCAGAAGCACTTTATGATCTCGCCGCAGCACACCGCGCTTTCGCGCAGTGCCTCCACCATCGTATCGGGCGACACGAACGCGTCGCCCACCACGACGATCTTCTGCGGGGTCTGCAAAATATCTTTCATAGCGCTTTCATCCTTTTCCAAAAAACAGGGCCGCTGCGGCGGAACGCAGCAGCGGCCTTGCGGGTATCTGTTTTGTCGTCAGAGAGTTCGCCGCAAATCAGCCTGCGACGTATTCGGCCGCGCTGCGCTCCAAGTAGCCGATGAAGCGCTCGCGGTTCTTCTTGAACAGGAAATACAGCACAAAGTATGCAATTACAACCGCGCCGATAATGATCGGATTCTGGGACCAGAACGCATAGAACAGTCCGGCGATCAGCGGATGGCACATGATGCCGAAGCTGATGACGTAAACGCCTGCCTGCGAAAGCTGGAAGCCCGCGTCGACCGCGACCTGCGTGAACGTCGGTGCAAGCTGCGAGCAGACGACCATGCCGAGCGAGAACCAGATCGCGCCCGAGACGACGCTCTTTGCAATATTGCCGTTCGAAACACACACGAATACTTCCACCATGTACGGCAGCGCGACCAGGTCGGCCATCGGCAGGATGGTGTTGCCCGGCAGGATGAACGCGAGGCCGAGCATAATCGGGATCAGGATGATGCCGGTAACCAGGGTATTAGGCTCGCCGTAACCGCAAGCGTCGTTGACCGAAAGGTACCACTCACGGCCCTCGCCCGATTTGCTGGCCTTGGACTTGTAAGCGTCGGTAAGCGTTGTGAACGCGCTCGCGAAAATGCCCGCTACCTTGGGGAACACCGCCATGATCGCCGCGGTCGAGACCGCCGCCGAGGTGACCGTGCCCCACGCGGTCAGCGCGCCCGCGCCGAACAGTGCGTTGAAGTTGCCGATAATACCGATCAGCGCGCCGATGACCAAGCCGATGAACATAGGCTCGCCCAGCAGGCCGAGCTTCTTTTGCAGGGTCTGCGCATTGAGCTTGATCTTGTTAAACCCGATCTTGCCGAGCAGCCAGTTCATCAGAACAGCAAACGGCAGGCTTTCCAAGTGGTGCGGCGCGGTCATACAGCAATTGTCGTATTCATAGAACGTCGACCAGCGCTTGGCGCACGCTTCGGAAAACAGCAGGATGTACAGAAGCTGGGTGACCATCAGCGCCATCGCCAGCATCATGCTGCCGGTCAGCGCGTACAGCATCGACCCCCAGACCATGAACGAATAGTTGTTCCACAGGTCGGACGCCATGAATACGTTGGTCCATTTGAGGAAGAACAGCACCAGCTGCAAAATGATCGCAACGCCGATGAAAATCAGACCGACCTGCGTGGAATACGCGATAACCGAGGTCGACTGCCAGCCGGTATCGAGCACCGGAAGGTTGACGCCCGCGTTGGTGACCATTTGGTTGACGACCGGCGCGATAATGCCGGAATAGCTGTTGATAACGAGCGTGAAGCCCGTCAGGCCGACCGCGCAGAGCAGCGCCGTATTGAACGCCTTTTTGCCCGAAACGCCCATACATTTCGCGATGATGAACAGCATGACCGGTACGAATACCGCCGCGCCGAACGCTGAGAAGACATTGCTTAAAGTCTCAAAAAAACTAGCCATTAAAATTTTACCCCCTTACGCCATTCACTCTTTTCTTCTTTTCTGCTTCCCCGCGTTTCACGGCGGGATTTTGAACTCTTGCTGACGACAGTGTTTCGCTTGATAAACGTTTATTCCTTGGCTTCCAGAATCGCCAGGCAGTCGGCCACGACTTTGTCCTCGGCCATGCCGGTCAGCATACCGACCGCCTTGACCTTGGGAATGCCGAACTCCTCATAGACCGGGCTGACGCACGCGATCAGGTCGAACTTTTTACCCGTCACCTCGGACTCAATGCTGTTCGGGCTGGCCTCTACCATGTGAGCGTCCCAACCCTTTTCCTGAAGCTTTTCCTTGAGCTTGCCCGCCACCATTGCCGAGCTGACCGTGCCCGAACCGCAGACACACAAAATGTTACACGTTTTCATGACCCTTTTCCTCCTTGCAACTTATAACCGTTATTGCTTACCCTATATATTTCTGCGCGGCCTCGAACAGCTTTTCCTCACTGTCCGCCGCGCGGAAAGCCGCGACTACCTCGGGCTGCTGGAACACGCTGAGCACCTTTTGCAGCAGTTCGACCTGCTCATCCGGGTTTTGGATCGCCATCATAAACAGCATTTCCGCCTCAACTTTGACCTCGGGTTCGCCCATGTGCGCGAATGTGACCGGATGGGCGAGCTGGGCGATGCAAACGCCCGGCCGGTTAACGTGCTGCGGGTCGGTATGCGGCATGGCGACCGCAATCTCGGCCAGCTGCAGCCCGGTTGGATAGACCGCCTCGCGCGCTGCCACAGCATCAATATACGTATCCTTGACAAAGCCTGCATCCAGAAACCGCTGGCCGACCTGCCGGATCGCGTCCTCCGCGTCTTTCGCGTCTACGTTCCGCACAATCAGCTCGCGGAATGTCGCCTGTTCCATTTCCTCCGCCCTCCTTTATTCGGTCAGCCCGCTGAGAAACTCGATGATCTTCTCACCGGACTGCTGTTCGCTGTCTCCCTCCACCTCGATGGTGATATCTGATCCGTTTTTCAGCCCCGCGGTCAAAATTCCGAGGATATTCTTGGGGTTGACCGGGCCTTTGGCCGTCACGAGCCGGATCTCATCCGGAATGGCTTTGCACAGCGCGACGAGTTGGCTCGCCGGACGCGCGTGCAGACCGGTGGGGTTTTGAATGGTAAACTGCTGGCTGAACATGTTGGATCCTCCATTTTTCTCTGTAATTGTGTAGACTTTTCCAGCGTATCAAATCCGGCGCGGTTTGACAACCGCAAAAAACCGGGCTATACTATGTTCATGTGATGAACATATGTTCACTGCTTTTCAAAGGAGTGTTTTTCATGGATAACCGGACCGAGCTGCTCGTGCATGTCTCCGAGCTTTACTATCAGCAAGGGCTGAGCCAGCAGGAGATCAGCAAGATCATGGATATGTCGCGCCCGACCATTTCCCGCCTGCTTGACGAAGCCAAGGAGACCGGCGTGGTCGAGATCATCGTGCACAGCCCGATCCTCAAGCACGCCCAGCTTTCCTATGCGCTGCGCACCGAGTTTGGCCTGCGCGACGCGGTCGTGCTTGCGGGCGATTACGAATATGCAAAATCCCTGAACCGCTGCGCTGAGGAGGCCGCCCGTTTTCTGAACACCGTGCTCGACAACAATCAGTCGATCGGCATTTCGTGGGGACGCGCGCTCGAGGCGCTGTGCGACGCTATCAAGCCCGCGGAATACTATAATGTAAACGTTGTGCAGATGGTCGGCTGTCTGGGTACGGGAAACCCCCGTGTCGACGGGCTTGAACTGGCGCTTCGCATCTCCAAAAAGCTGGGCGGCACCTATTCCAATATCTACGCGCCCGTTTATGTGGACAGCGAACTGGTCTATACCTATCTCGTCAGCGAACCGCAGATCGAGATGACGCTCAAAAAAGCGCTGTCGGTGGATGTTGTCCTGTCCGGCATTGGCTCGCTGGACGACCCCAACGGCTCGCTTTACCAAGCCGGCTGCTACACGCCTGAAGACCGCACCGAACTGATGCGCCGCGGCGCGGTATCCAGCCTGCTCGGCCGCATGTTCGATGCCGAAGGCAACGAGGTCACGCTCGATAACCGCTATGTGATCTCCGCGCCGCTCGAGGCGATGCGGTATCCTTCTTGGTCCATCGGCATCAACGCCAGCCGGGAAAAGGCGGCATGTACGCTCGCCGCTGTGCGCGGACGCTATCTCAACACCCTGATCGTCGACGAGCCGCTCGCCCGCGAAATGCTCCGCCTGGCCGGTCGGCCCGTGCCGGACTAAATAAAACCTGCATCCTTTGAAAGGGGCCTTCGAGGCCTCTTTTTTATTTGAGGCTGCCGTCGCAGACGATGACGCCTTTGGCTCCCTCGCCGCGGATCATCTTATCGAATCCGTCCCGCCACTTTTCGAGCGGGTCGAGCGAAGTGACGATTTTTTCCGGCACCACCGTGCCCGCCGCCATCAGTTCGAGCGAGGTGACCCACGAACTCGGCTTCTGGCTGCGCGAACCGACATAAACGATTTCCTTATGCAGGATCAGATCGGTCCAAATGCTTTCATGCGACTCCGGGAATACGCCCATCTGCACGACCGTCCCCTTGCGGCGGACGATCTCGAGCGCCTTGTTCGCCGCAGGCACCGCGCCCGAGCATTCAAAGCACTTGTCCGCGCCGACGTTATCCGTCATCTCCATGACGACCGCTTTCAGATCCTCGGTCATCTGGTCGACGCAGCGATCCACGCCGCAGCTTTTTGCGATCTCGAAGCGTTCCGCATCGTGCGTCAGTCCGGCCATGACGACTGTCGCGCCCTGGCTTTTGGCGACCTGCGCAACCATCTGGCCAATCGCCCCTGCGCCGAAAACAACGCAGATGTCGCCGGGCTGCACGTTTCCCTTTTCCATCGTTGCGTGCACACCGCACGCGAGCGGCTCGGTCAGCGCTGCCGACAGCAGACTGACACCCGCCGGCAGCACATGGACGCTCTCCTCACGGCTGACTAAGTATTCGGCCATCGAACCGTTAATCTGGGTGCCGATGCCCTGCCGGTTGCCGCAGAGGTTATAATCCTTTGATCTGCACATCGGGCAGACACCGCAGGTCTTAAAGGTGGTCTCACTCGTCACCCGGTCGCCTACTTTGACGTGCTTGACTTCAGGCCCGACCGCCGTCACCACGCCGGAAAACTCGTGGCCCAGCACGACCGGCGGCTTGGTGCTCGGATATGTACCTTTAAACGCATGCAGGTCGGTGCCGCAAATGCCGGAATAGGCGATCTTGATCTGCACCAAATCACCCGTGGCCTCTGGCAGTGGAATTTCCTTATATTCCATCTGATCCATGCCGGACGCCGTTTTGACAACAGCTTTCATATTTGGGCCTCCTTCTGAACAGCTGTGCTTCATTTGAAATTTTGTTAAACTTTAAACACACTTGTTCTCATTTGTTCGCCTCATTATATTGCATGTTTTGCCAATAGGTCAAGGCATTTTTTCTGTATGATTGTTTATTTTCACTATTTCCATAAGAACACACTCGGAATTTTGGCAATTTTTCACTAGTTTTCTCGGTTGACACTTGTTCATTAATGTGAAATAATATTCATAACAACGAACAACAGTACCATTTGATCTGCAAAAACCTGACGGTTTGACAGGAAAGGAGCATGTATAATGGCGGAAAAGACCTATTCCACCGCGGAAATCCAGGAGGTAGCGACCAGTATCCGCAAACAGATCCTCGGCGTGGCGCTCAAAACGGGCGGCTGCTATCTAGCGCAGGCCTGTTCGTCCGCAGACATTATCGCGGCGCTGTACACCCGCGTGATGAACCTCGGCCCCTCGGTCGGCAACTGGGAGCCCATCCCGTTCCCCGGCGTGCCCGGCCCCGACAATATGGATTACCAGCGCGGTTCCGCTTACAACGGCGCGCCCGCAGCAGACAAGGACCGCTTCTTTGTCTCTTGCTGCCACTACGCGTCAGTAATCTACTGCGCGCTCGCCGCGACCGGCCGCATCAGCCCGGACTGCATGGACAAATTCAACGTCGACGGCTGGAACATGGAAATGATCGGCGCGGAGCATTCGCCCGGCTTTGAAAACACTGCTGGCTCGCTCGGGCAGACGATCTCGATCGCGGGCGGCACCGCCCATGCGCGCAAACGCCGCGGCGACACCGGCAAGTGCTTCGTCCTGCTGGGCGACGGCGAATTGCAGGAAGGCCAGACTTGGGAATGCATCCAGACCGCTGCGCACTATCAGCTTGATAACTTTATTGTCGTGGTCGACGCGAACGACCAGCAGGTCGAGGGTAAGATTGAGGACCAAATGACCATCGAGCCGCTTGTCAAGCGTTTCGAGTCGTTCGGCGCGGCCTGCGTCACCTGCAACGGGCACGATATCGATGAGTTCTCCAAGGCGTTTGAAACGCCGCACGAGGGCCGCCCGCTCGTCGTCCTCGCCCGGACGCGCGGCACGACCGGCGTCCCGCCGCTCGAAAAGCGCTGGCCGTTCCTGCACTTCGTGCGCATCCCGGATGCGGAGCGCGCTGAGTTCCAGGCCATTTACGACGCGATGTGAGAAAGAGGTGTTCCGAATGAAAATCGAAGTCAATACGCATGAGAAAAATATGATCCGCTTCGCCGCGGAGCATCCCGAAGTCGTCGTTATGTCGGCCGATCTGGGTTCCTCGTGCGAGGTGAAAAAGTTCCGCGCAGTCTATCCCGACCGCTACCTGACCATGGGCATCGCCGAGCAGAACATGTGTTCCTGGGCCGCCGGCATGGCGCGCGAGGGCTACCGCCCGTTCTTGCACACGTTCGCGGTGTTCCTATACCGCCGTATCCTCGACCAGCTAGAAATGAGCGTGGCCTATCCCAACCTGCCGGTCGTATTCGTCGGCTTTGTGCCTGGCATCACCACGCCGGGCGGCGTCACCCACCAGTCGGTCAACGACGTGGGCGTTCTGCGCACCGTGCCCAACATGACCATTTTCGATATCGGCGACGCAACCGAGATCGAGGGCGTGCTCGACCTGGCCTATGCCCAGAACGGCCCGGTCTACATCCGCATGCTCCGCAAGGAGGTACCGCGCCTGTTCCCGGCGAATGAGCCCATGCAGTTTAACCGTGCCCGCGTGCTCTCCGAGGGCAACGATATCGTGCTGCTCTCCTCCTCCATCTGCACCGAAGAAGCCATGCGCGCCACCGCCGTGCTCAAGGATAAGGGCGTATCTGTGCAGCACATGCACGTCTCCACACTTAAGCCGTTCACCGACCCGACTATCGTCGAGGCCATCCGAAAGAGCAAATACGGCGTGGTCACCATCGAAAACCATCTGGACATCGGCGGCCTGGGCACCGCGGTGGCGGACGTGATCGCCGAAAACGGCCTTGGAAAACGCTTGGTGAAGATCGGCCTGCCCGGTTATCCACACGGCGCGTCCAAAATGTACCTGATGAAAAAATACGGCATCGACGCGATGCATCTGGTCGGCGCTGTCGAAGAGCTGACCGGCAAAACGCTCGGTATCGAGGAAAAGGATCTGGACGAAGTCCGTTTCGTGGATTTCCTCGAGGTATAACGCTGTTTAAGGAGGGAACGCCATGTTTTCCGAAATGAAAAAAGAGATCATCGAAGCCGGCATGATGCTGGACCGTTATGAATTGGTCTCGCTGACCTGCGGCAACCTAAGCGTCCGCATGCCGTCGGGCGAGATCCTCGTCACGCCCTCGGGCATGATGTATGAAAAAATGGTCGAGGACGATATGATCGTCATGGATCTGGACGGCAAGGTCATCGAGGGCACGCGCAAGCCCTCCTCCGATACCCCCGCCATCCTGCACATCCTGCGCGAGCGGCCGGATATCAATGCCGTTATCCACACCCACCAGCCCTATGCGACCGCGATCTCGCTCATCCCCGGACTGACCGAGTTCCGTGTGTGCATCACAGCGCTCGCCAATGCGGCGGGAGGCAACGTGCCGATCACGCCGTATTCGGCGGCCGGCTCAATCGACATGGGCGTCGATACCGTCAAGTATATCGGCAACGGCCACGCGGTCATTCTGTCACAGCACGGCGTGATGACCTGCGGCAAGGATCTGAACCAAGCGCTGTACGCCGCCGTCTATCTGGAAGAAGCCGCCAAATGCTATCTGGCCGCGCGCGCCGCATCGCCGAACGGCGAGACCAAGCAGATGAGCGACGCGCAGATCCAGCAGATGGTCGATGTGTTCAGCTATTATGGGCAGGGCACTGCGACGATCCCCGAAGACCTGGTAAAACGGCTGGACTGACCTCCGGCGTTTTTCACCCCTATCCCCTCCGCGGCGCACGGCGCATGCTGTGCGCCGCACCCCTTTTGCATAAAAACCCCGAAGCCTTCTGGCTTCGGGGTTTTCTGTTTCGCCGCACCCTCCGGCGTTCTTTTCCATAGTCTGACTTAAGAGAAATCCAGGAGGGAATACTTATGCATATCTTGTCCGCGCTGCTCCTCAGCGTTTCGGCAAATCTTGACAACCTGTTCCTCGGCATGGCATATGGCCTGCAAAACCGCCGCGTCACCGCTTTCTGCAATGTGCTGATTGGGCTTCTAAGCGCGGCGGCGACTTTTGTCTGCTGTGCGTTTGCCTCACTGTTTACCCACTACGTCCGCGCAGCCGGGGTCGTAGGCGGCCTGCTCATCATCGCGCTCGGCGTGCGCGCGCTTTCCGCGCACGACGGGGACGCGCCCGATGCCTCCCCCGAATCCGGTGCACTGCCGCTTCGCGAGGGCTTCGTGCTCGGACTCGCGCTCGCGGTCAACTGCCTCGCTCTGTCGTTCGGCGCTGGGCTGACCGGCGTTTCCCCTCTGCCCGCTGCGGTCGCGGTTGGGCTGGCCAGCGTCGTGACAGTCGGTCTTGGCAACCGCATGGGGCTGCGCGCGGGCGTGGTCGTCAGCGGCAGGCGGCTCGAGCGGATCTCGGGCATTATTATGATCGTGCTCGGCGCAGGCGAACTGTTCTTTTGACCCCGTTTCTGTAGAATGCCGCAAATTCCCACAGTTTTTGCCGATATAAAAACCTCATTTTTGAGTATATCATGGCTGGAAATGCGGGGGAAAACACAGTATAATAGTATTCGTGTGAAAATGCCCATTTTTGGAGGTTAAAATATGGTACGTAACGATTTACGCAATATCGCGATCATTGCCCACGTCGACCATGGCAAGACCACATTGGTCGACCAGATGCTCAAGCAGGCCGGTTCGTTCCGCGAGAACCAGGTGGTTGAGGAGCGCGTCATGGACTCGGGCGACATCGAGCGCGAGCGCGGCATCACTATCCTCGCCAAAAACACGTCCGTGCACTACAAGGACGTGAAGATCAATATTGTCGATACACCGGGACACGCCGATTTTTCCGGCGAGGTCGAGCGTATCCTCAAGATGGTTGACGGCGTTGTCTTGCTGGTCGACGCGGCCGAGGGCCCGATGCCCCAGACCCGCTTCGTGCTGCAAAAGGCGCTGGAGTTCGGCCATAAAATCATCATCGCGGTCAACAAGATCGACCGCCCGGACGCGCGCCTCAACGAGATCGGCGACGAGGTGCTCGAGCTCCTGCTCAACCTCGACGCGACCGACGAACAGCTTGACAGCCCGATCGTTTACTGTTCCGGCCGCGCGGGCACAGCTTCGATGAGTCCGAACATCGACGGCACCGACCTGACTCCGCTCTTCGAGCAGATTTTGGAGCACATCCCCGCTCCGCAGGTCGACACGGACGGCCCGGCGCAGATGCTGGTCTCCTCGATCGACTATAACGAATACGTCGGCCGCATCGGCATCGGCCGCATCGAGCGCGGCTCGCTTAAGGTCGGCCAGCCCGTCACCGTGTGCGATTACCACGGCAACATCGACCCATATAACGCCAAGATCGTCACGCTCTACACCATTGAGGAGCTGGACCGCCAGCCGGCGGACGAGGCCAGAGCGGGCGAGATCGTCTGCTTCTCGGGCATCGAGAACGTCACCATCGGCGAGACCCTGTGCGACCCCGATCATGTCGAAGCGCTGCCGTTCGTCAAGATCTCCGAGCCGACTGTCGAGATGACCTTTTCGGTCAACGACTCGCCGTTCGCCGGACGCGAGGGCAAGTTCGTCACCTCGCGCCACCTGCGCGAGCGCCTGTTCCGCGAGCTTTTGAAGGACGTTTCGCTGCGCGTCAACGAGACCGACACGACCGATGCGTTCCGCGTGTGCGGCCGCGGCGAAATGCACCTGTCCATCCTGATCGAAAACCTGCGCCGCGAGGGCTATGAATTCCAGGTTGGCGCGCCCAAAGCGTTGTTCCGTGAGATCGATGGGCAGAAATGCGAGCCGGTCGAGCGCATGATCGCCGATGTGCCGCAGGAAGCGGTCGGCGCGGTAATGGAAAAGATGGGCAGCCGCAAGGGCGAACTAGTCTCGATGAACCCCAAGGGCGCCGACCGCATGCGTATGGAATTTTTGATTCCGGCGCGCGGCCTGTTCGGCTACCGCACCGAGTTTTTAACCGACACCAAGGGCGAAGGCGTCCTGTCTTCGGTCTTCCACAGCTATCAGCCGTACCGCGGCGAAATCTCCAAGCGCCAGACCGGCTCGCTGATCGCGTTCGAGTCGGGCGAGTCCATCACCTACGGCCTCTATAACGCGCAGGAGCGCGGCACGCTGTTCATTGGAGCGGGCACGCCGGTCTATGAGGGTATGGTCATCGGCGAAAACCCCCGCGGCGAGGATATGGCGGTCAACATCTGCAAAAAAAAGCAGCTGACCAACACCCGCGCCTCTGGTTCGGATGACGCGCTGCGTCTCATCCCGCCGCGCCAGATGTCTATTGAAGCCGCGCTCGAGTTCCTCGGCGACGATGAACTGCTCGAGATCACGCCCGAGAGCGTGCGCATCCGCAAGAAGATCCTGTCGAATACCGAACGCCTGAAAAAGGTCAAGGGCGGCAAGAAATAAGTTAATTTTAATCGGAAAAAGGAGTTTTTTCTCATGGCACTCAAGCAAGTATTGTACACCGAACTCGCCCCCGCGGCGGTCGGCCCGTATTCCCAGGCTGTCGTTTCGGGCGGCACCGTATATACCTCCGGCCAGGTACCGATCGACCCGAAAGCGGGCAAGATCGTCGCCTCCACCATCGAGGAGCAGACCGAGCAGGTCATGCACAATCTGAAAATGGTGCTGGCGCAGGCCGGCGTCGGCTTTGACCGCGTCATCAAGACCACCTGCTTCCTGTCCGATATGAACGACTTCGCCGCATTCAACGGCGTTTATGCGAAATACTTCCCCGAAAACCCGCCTGCCAGGTCGTGCGTGCAGGTCGCCGCGCTGCCGCTCGGCGCCAAGGTAGAGGTCGAGGTCATCGCGGTACAAGGCTGATGGCAACCGTCAAGCCCGGCCGGTACCGGCACTTCAAGGGCGGTGAGTACGAGGTCGTCGGCATTGCCCGTCACTCGGAAACGCTGGAAGAGCTGATCGTATACCGCGCGCTGTACGGCGAGCGCGGACTCTGGGTGCGTCCGGCTGCGATGTGGGACGAGTTGGTGGAGCGGGATGGCTACCACGGCCCGCGCTTTGCCTATCTCGGCAAATGAACCAAGCTGCTGCATGAAATATTGCGGCAGCTTTTCTTTTTTCCTTTGTAGCATTTGGTATTTCCCGCGCGTATTCCCTATAGAAAGGAGGCGAAGCGGTTGGAAAATAAAACACCCGAGCAGCTCGTGCGGGTATACGGCGAGATGGTATACCGGCTGGCTTACGCGCAGACCCGCAGCCGCAGCGACGCGGACGATATCTTCCAGGAGGTCTTCCTGCGCGTTGTGCGGGCAAGGCCGGCGTTTGAGACCGAGCGCCACGAAAAAGCGTGGCTGCTCCGGGTCACGCTCAACTGCCTCAAAAGCCACTGGCGCGCCAGCTGGCGGCGTAACGTCCCGCTTGACGACCGCATCCCGTTCCCTGCGCCTGAGGACAGCGCGCTCGACGAGGCGCTGCGCCGCCTGCCGCCCAAATACCGCGCGGCAGTACACCTATTTTATTTCGAGGGCTATTCTGCTGAAGAAATCTCGCGGATTGCCGGAGAAAAGCCGTCCACCGTGCGCACGCGGTTGACCCGCGCTCGACAGCAGCTTCGCGAAATGCTGAAAGGAGAGTTCGACGATGTTCGAGACACGCTACCGCAAACTGAATGAACAGATCGCGCCCGGGGATGCGTTGCTTGAGGATACGCTCGCCCAAATGGCGCAGCACAGGCGTCCCAAGCGCAGGCTGCACCGTACCGTGGCCATTTGCGCGGCGGCCGCGCTGCTAATCGGCTGCGGCACGCCCGCGCTCGCCGCAAACGTGCCGGGGATCTACGAGGTACTCTATACGTTGTCTCCCGCCACCGCGCAGTTTTTTATGCCGGTCAACAAATCCTGTGAGGACAACGGCGTGAAAATGGAGGTGGTGTCCGCTTTCGTCAAGGATGACACCGCAGGCGTCTACCTTACCATGCAGGATATCGCCGGCGACCGCTTTGACGGCACACTCGATTTGTTTGACAGCTATTCCTTGCATTATCCGGTGCGCAGCGGGCAGTCGGGCGGCTGCACGGCGATCGAATATGATACCGAAACGCGCACCGCAACTTTTTTGATTGAGATCTCCAACATGGACGGGGAGCGTTTCCAAAGCGGCAAATACACCTTTTCCGTGCGCCAGCTTCTGACCGGACGGCAGGATATGGACGGTATTCTGGTCGCCGCCGGACTGCCAGATGTGCCGCTCGACCCGCCGACAGAGGAGCATTCGCCCAGCGGCGGCAGCTATCTGAGCGAGCCCGGGTTCGATATGTCTTCAAACTACCCCTTCCTTGTCCCGCAGGGCACGCTTTGGGAGAGCGAGGACGGCGTGTTTTCCCTTGTTGCCGCCGGATATCGGGACGGTCAGCTTCACCTGCAGTACCGCACCCACAAGGTGTATGACAATCACGCTTGGTTCCAGCTCTTTGCGCCAGACGGAGAGGAGATCGAACCGGCCTACACCATTTCGCACCTAGACCACGAGGCTGGCTTATCCTATGACGAATTCGTATATGACATGGCGTATGAGGATCTCGCGGGCTGTATGGCAACCGGCGATCTGGCCACCTCAGACACCCTGATCGAGGGCAACTGGCGCGTGACGTTTCGTTTGGACGCGGCACAGTAACCCTTTCCTTGTGAGGACGAGAGTTTCTGCGGCATGGAACCTCCGCCCTCCACCTGCGTCTAATAGGCAGAACATGGAAAGGGTGGTGCCTGATGAAACGTTTTCTTGCTTTTGCCTGCCTGCTGCTCCCGTTCGCGCTTGCCGCCTGCGGTACGCAAGCGGACACTAATACGATCGATCCCGCGGATACCGATCCTGCGATGCTCAGTTCTACCGATGAGCCCGAACCGCTCCGCATCGAGCTGCCAGCAGACAGCTTTTCGGCTTCGGATGAGCGCATCGCATACACCGTCGTAAACGACAGCGGCGAGGCGCTTGAAATCTCCCCTGTTCCCCGGCTGGAGGCTAAAACGGAGGACGGCTGGCAAAAAGTCGAGTTTGCGGATGTCGGCTTTTGCGGCACGCACGATCTTCTCGAGGTGTCCCAAGACGACGTGCTGGAGCTTGACTGGTTCGATCCCCTACCTCCCGGCAGCTACCGTATCGTGCGCAGCATCTATGAGGCGCAGAGCACCGATGATACACCGCCCGCGCAGATCAGCGCGGAATTTTCACTGACGGAATAAAAAAATCCGGGACAAATGTCCCGGATTTTTTATGTGATACACAGATTACTGGTGCGCTTCGATATACTTGACGATATCGCCGATCGTGCTCATCTGGGTGGCTTCCTCGTCCGAGATCGTGATGCCGAAGTTCTCTTCGAGATCCATCATCAGCTCGACCACGTCGAGCGAGTCGGCGTTCAGGTCTTCCTTAATTTTGGTGTCCATGGTCATGGTGGAAGCGTCGGCGTCAAACTTATCGGCCAGCAGCTCGCAGATTTTTTCAAACATGGGGTTACACTCCTTCAGTTTCTTGATTCATATTTCTGAAAACTCCGATTTTACGGAACTTTTCATACCGTTTTTGCAACATCGTGTCCATATCCGGCTCGGCGCCCAACTCGGTGAGCATTTCGCCGATGGCGCGCTTCAGGTTGCGGTAGATATGGGTGTTGGAAGCGCCCTCAGGCACGATACCCTCGATCATGCCGAACGCATAGAGGTCGTCCGCCGTGATCTTGAGCGTGTCGGCCGCTTCGGCCTCGCGCGTCGGGTCTTTCCACAGGATGGAAGCACAGCCGCGCGGCGAAATCACCGAATACAGCGCGTTTTCCAGCATCAGCACCCGGTCGGCCACGGCCAGCGCAAGCGCGCCGCCCGAGCCGCCCTCGCCCGTCACAATAGAAATGACCGGCGTGCGAAGCTCGATAAATTCATATAGGCACCGGGCGATGGCCTCGCCCTGTCCGCGCTCCTCGGCGCCCACGCCGCAGAACGCGCCCGGCGTATCGACAAAGCAGATCACCGGACGGCCGAATTTTTCAGCTTGATGCGCCAGCCGGAGCGCCTTGCGGTATCCCTCAGGATGCGCCATACCGAAGTTGGCGGCAAGGTTTTCCTCTGTCGTCTTGCCCTTGCGCAGCGCGATGACGGTCACCGGCGTGCCGCAGAACGTGGCGATGCCCGCACAGACCGCATGGTCTTCCGCATAGAAGCGGTCGCCGTGTAGCTCAATAAAATCGTCGAACAGCTCGGCGATATATTCATCAGCCACGGGGCGCTTGGGGTCGTGGATGATACGCATTTTTTCAGAAGCCGTCGTCATTGGTTCCACACCTGCCTTTTGCCGGGTTTGGGCTGGCGGTGCAGTTTCAGCAGTTTGTCCAGCGTGCTCCTCAGCTGATTGCGCGGAACTATTTTATCACAGAAGCCATGCGAAAGCAAGAACTCGGACGACTGAAAATCTTCGGGCAGCGTTTCGCCGATCGTGCCCTCGATGACGCGCCGCCCGGCAAAACCGATGGTCGTGCGCGGTTCTGCGAGGATGATATCGCCCAGCATGGCGAACGATGCGGTCACGCCGCCTGTCGTCGGGTCGGTCAGCACGGTGACGTATAAAAGCCCCGCGTCCGAATGCCGTCTGGCGGCCGCGGAAACCTTAGCCATTTGCAGAAGCGAAAACATACCCTCCTGCATCCGCGCGCCGCCGGATGCGGTGAACAGCACGACGGGAAGCCCCTTTTCAGTCGCATATTCAAACAGGCGCGTCAGCTTTTCGCCGACGACCGAGCCCATAGACGCCATTAGAAAATGGCTGTCCATCACGCCGAGGCAAGTTTCAGTGCCGCCGATTTTGCACACGCCGGTCGCCACCGCGTCGTTCATGCCGACCTTTTCCGAAAGCTGCGCTGTTTTTTCAGCATAGCCCGGAAAACCGATCGGGTCGGCGGGCGCAAGGTTTTCAAACAGCGGCCGGAACGTGTCCTTATCCGCGATCTGCCGGATGCGCGTGCGCGCGAGCAGACGGCCGTAGCGTCCGCAGTGCGGGCAGACATATAGGTTTTTCCCATAAGCATAGGCCTTGATCTCCGCCCCGCAGCCTTTGCAGGTGACGACCTTAACGCCGTCCGTGTCCTGCGGCTTCATATCCATAGAGGTCTCGCGGGTCTTTTGAAACAGGTCGAGCAGTCCCATACGGGCTCCCCCCTTTCTTAGTGGTCAAAATCGCCGTCCGCGATCGAGTTAACGTGGAAATCCGCGTCCTCGAACGCTTTGGAGCGAAGAATCTGCATTTGGAAGTCGGTTCCGGTCGTCACGCCCTCGAAAAGCGTTTCGGCAAGCGCGCGCCGCATGCGGGCGATCGCCTGCTTCCGGTCGGCGCCGTAAGCGATCAGCTTGCCGATCATCGAATCATAAAACGGCGGAATCGTGTAGCCCTGATAGGCGGCGGTGTCCATCCGCACGCCCGGGCCGCCCGGCAGGTGCATGGACAACAGCGTCCCCGGGCATGGCGCGAAGCCGCGCGACGGGTCCTCGGCGTTGATGCGGCATTCGATCGCGTGTCCGCGAAGCGTAAGCTCGTCCTGTGTGAACGAAAGCGGCTCGCCCGCCGCGACCCTAATCTGCTCGCACACAAGATCAACGCCGGTGACCTGCTCAGTGACCGGATGCTCGACCTGGATGCGCGTGTTCATCTCACAGAAATAGAAATTCTTTTGGCTGTCGACAGAAACTCGATCGTGCCCGCGTTCCGGTAGCCGACGCGCTTTGCCAGATCGACCGCGGCGCGGGTCATGCGCGCGCGGAGCGCTTCGTCCACAAATGCCGACGGCGCTTCCTCGATCAGCTTTTGATGCCTGCGCTGCACCGAACATTCGCGCTCGAACAGATGCACGACGTTGCCGAACTGGTCGCCCAGTATCTGCACTTCGATGTGCCGCGGGTTGTGGATATAGCGCTCCATGTACAGCCGCCCGTCGCCAAAGTTAGCCTCTGCCTCGGACGCGGCGTTATCGTATGCCGCGCGCAATTCGTCCGGCGTCTCCGCCACACGGATGCCCTTGCCGCCGCCGCCCGAAGCCGCTTTGAGCATGACCGGATAGCCGATGCGTTCGGCTTCGCGCGCCGCCTCGTCAAAGTCCGCGACCGCGCCGTCCGTCCCCAACGCGACGGGCACGTCCGCTGCGATCGCGTTGCGTTTGGCCTCGGCCTTATCGCCCATCAGGCGGATGGTCTCGGCGGTCGGCCCGATGAAAGCCAGCCCAGCCTCGGTCGTCAGCTCGGCAAACACGGGGTTTTCGGATAGAAAGCCGAAGCCCGGATGGATCGCTTGGCAGCCGGACGCGAGCGCGGCCGATATAATATTGTCCATATTGAGATAGCTGTCGGCCGCGCGGGCGGGGCCAATGCATACCGCCTCGTCCGCGATCTGCGCGTGCAGCGCCTCGCGGTCGGCCTCGGAATAGACCGCCACCGACACGACGCCCAGATCGCGCAGCGCTTGAATAATACGGACCGCGATCTCGCCGCGGTTCGCTATGAGTACCTTTTGAAACATGTTTTCTCCCGCCTCAGTCCGTGATGACCATGCATTTGATCTCGGCTTCGGCGGCCTTCTGCCCATCCACGTAAGCGACCGCCTCGGCGACCGCCATCGGGCCGCGGCGCTTGACGAATTTCACCTCGAGCCGCAGCGTGTCGCCCGGCTTTGCCATGGCGCGGAATTTGGCCTTGTCGATGCCGGTGTAGACCGCCGTTTTGCCCTTGAACTCCGGAATGGACAGCAGCGCCACGCCGCCCACCTGCGCGAGCGCCTCCAGCCGGAACACCGCGGGCATGATGGGGTTTCCCGGAAAGTGCCCCTGGAAGAAAAACTCGTCGCCGGTCAGATGCAGCGTGCCGACCGCGTGCGTCTCGTCCATTTCAAGGATCTCGTCGACCAGCAGCATCGGCGGACGGTGCGGGAGGATCTCCATGATCTGCTCTTTATTCAGCATATTGACGCCCCCTTATTCTTCGATGACGACGACCGTCTGATGGTATTCGACCATATCGCCCGGCTGCGCCAGAATGCGCACGACCGTGCCGTCGCACGGCGACTTGATCTCGTTCATCGTCTTCATGGCCTCGATGATGAACAGCGTATCGCCCTTTTTCACCTTTTGGCCAACCAGCACGAACGGTGGCGCGTCCGGCGCGGGTGAAGAGTAGAACACGCCGACCAGCGGCGCCTCGACCGGCGTGCCCGCGGGCAGTTCCTCCGCCGGGGCGGCCGTTTCTGCCGCGACGGCCTGTGCCGCCGGCGCTGCCGACGCGGCAGCCTGCTGCGTGGACGCGATCACCGGAGCCGGCTTTGCCGCCTTGACCGTGATGCGCGCGTCGCCCAGCTTGATCTCGACCTCGCCGAGCTTTTTATCCTTTAGGGCGTCCATCAGCTCGATGGCAAGCTGCCCCAGTTCGTTGATTTCCATGTTACACCTTCTTAAACAGGACTGTCGCGTTGTGCCCGCCAAAGCCAAGCGAGTTGGAAATTGCCACGTTCACCGGCATTTTGACCGCCTCGTTGGGCGTAATATCCAGATCGCAGTCCGGGTCGGGCTCTTTATAGCCGATCGTGGGCGGTACGACGCCGTCGCGGATGGCCATGACGCACGCGACCGCTTCCACCGCGGCCGCGCCGCCCAGCAGGTGGCCGGTCATCGACTTGGTCGAGGATACTTTCACCTTGTACGCCGCGTCTCCAAACGCCTTTTTGAGCGCGGTGGTCTCATATTTCTCATTGAGCGGCGTCGAGGTGCCATGCGCGTTGACATAGTCAACGTCCGACGGAGTCAGCCCCGCGTCTGTGATCGCGCCCAGGATGGCGCGGCTCGCCGCCTCGCCCGACGGATCCGGGCTGGTGATATGGTATGCGTCGCCCGACGCACCGTAGCCCGCGACCTCGGCCAGGATCTCCGCGCCGCGCGCCTTGGCATGGCTCAGGCTTTCAAGCACGAGACAGCCCGCGCCCTCACCCATGACGAACCCGCTTCTGCGCGCGTCGAACGGGACGGACGCGCACGCCGGATCGTCGCCCGTATGCACGGCTTTCATATTCTGGAAACCCGCCATCGAGATCGGGATGATGCCGTTTTCCGTGCCGCCGCAGACGACGATGTCCTGATAGCCGTGACGGATGGCGCGCATGGCCTCGCCAATAGCGTGGTTGGCGGTTGCGCAGGCGGAAACGGGGGCGAAATTCTCGCCCTTGAAGCCAAAGCGCATCGAAATATAGGCCGCCGCCATGTTGGCGATCATCTCTGGGATGCACAGCGGGGACACCCGCCCCGGGCCTTTTTCATTGAGCTTGGGAATTTCGATCTCAGTCACGTGCAGGCCGCCCACGCCCGAACCGAAAATCACGCCGGTACGGAATGGGTCAAAATTGCCCTCTTTCAGCCCGGCCTGATCGACCGCCTGCTGCGCCGCCGCGAGCGCGAACTGGCAGTTTTCATCCATGCGGCGCGCCTCGCGCTTTTCAATATACTGCTCCACGTCAAAATCCTTGACCTCGGCGGCAAGCTTGACCTTGAATTCGCTTGCGTCAAACTTGGTGATCGGCCCGATGCCGCACTTGCCGGCCTTGAGCGATTCCCAAAAGGTTTTTACATCGTTGCCGACCGGGGTAACGGCCCCCATGCCGGTGATGACTACTCGTTCCATATATCCCTGTCCCCTTTCCGTCAAATCATGCCGCCGTCGGCGACAATAACCTGACCCGTGATGTAGGAGGCCTCGTCCGACGCGAGGAACGCGACGATGTTCGCAATCTCCTCCGGACGGCCGCAGCGTTTCATTGCAATCTGGCTGAGCATCCCGTTTTTGACCTCTTCAGGCAGCACATCGGTCATATCGCTCTCGATAAAGCCCGGGGCGACCGCGTTTACGCGCACGCCTCTCGCGCCCAATTCCTTGGCGGCCGACTTGGTCAGGCCGATCACGCCCGCTTTGGAGGCCGAATAGTTTGCCTGCCCCGCGTTGCCGGAAATGCCGACCACGCTTGAGAGGTTTACAATACTTCCCGCCTTGGCGCGCATCATCATCGCGCCTACGAGCTGCAGCATGTTGAACGTGCCCTTGAGGTTGGTAGAGATGACCGCTTCGAACTGGTCCGGCTTCATGCGGACGAGCAGGCCGTCGCGCGTGATGCCCGCGTTGTTCACCAGGATGGACGGCACACCCAGCTCTTCCTTAATCTCTTTCATCGCCGCTTCGCACGCGGCGTAATCGGCCACATCCCACTGCTTGGCGACGACCTTGACGCCATGCGCGCGGCACTTTTCCGCGACCGCCGCCGCCTTGTCCACGCTCGACGCGCAGCTGATGACGATATCATGGCCGCGCGCGGCCAGCTTTTCGGCAATGGCCGCGCCGATGCCGCGCGAGCCGCCGGTTACAATTGCAAGTCCCATCGACTGTTTCTCCTTATTCAAAGCGCTTATAAGCGTTTTTCAGCAGTTCCTCGGCTCCCGCGGTCATTTCACGCAGCACCTGCGCGCAGGGGCGAAGTTCACCCAGCATGCCCGCGATCTGGCCGGACATAAACGTGCCTTCCTCATAATTGCCATCCTGCACGGCCTTGCGCAGCGAGCCGGCGGTCGCCGCCTCGATCTCCTCAAGCGACTGCTCGCTCACTTCCTTTTCCAGCTCCAGGCATTTGCGCGTCAGCGGGGTCTTGAGCGCGCGCACCGGATGCCCGGACGGCCGGCCGGTGACGACGGTCGAAATATCGCTCGCCTTGAGGACAAGCTCCTTATATTTATCGGAAATCTGGCATTCGGGCGTCGCCAAAAACACGGTGCCGCACTGCACGCCCTCAGCGCCCAGCAGCAGCGCCGCCGCCATGCCGCGTCCGTCCGCGATGCCGCCCGCGCCGATGACCGGGACATCGACCGCGTCTACCACCTGCGGCAGCAAGCTCATGGTGGTGGCTTCGCCGATGTGGCCGCCGCCCTCCATGCCTTCCGCGATGACCGCGTCCGCGCCCGCGCGCGCCATGCGCTTGGCCAGCGCCACGGAAGCGACGACCGGCATCACCTTGATGCCCGCGTTCTTCCACATTTCCATGTACTTGCCCGGGTTGCCCGCGCCCGTGGTCAGCACCTCGATCTTTTCATCGATGGCAAGCTGCGCGAGATCGTCCGCATTCGGGGAAAGCAGCATGATGTTCATGCCGAGCGGCTTGTCCGTTTTTGAGCGCGCATAGCGGATCTGTTCACGGATATAGTCGACCGGTGCCGCGCCGCCCGCGATAATGCCGAGGCCGCCCGCGGCCGAGACCGACGATGCCAGCACGCCGTCCGCAATCCAGGCCATTGCGCCCTGAACGACCGGGTATTCAATGCCGAGCAGCTTGGTGATTTTGGTATTCATAAAGAAAGCTCCCCCTTATAGTTTTATGACAAACGCGCCGAACGTCAGTCCGCCGCCAAAGCCGGTGCACACGATGGTCTGCCCCTCGTGCAGCATACCCTTTTGCCGCATTTCGTCAAGCGCCAGCGGGATGCTGGCCGACGAGGTGTTGCCGAAGCGGTCGAGGTTGACATAGATCTTTTCCATGGGCAGATTGTATTTCTTGGCGATCACATCGAGGATGCGCAGGTTGGCCTGATGCGGCACCACCCAATCGATGTCCGACGCTTCCAGCCCCGCACGATGCAGCGCCTCGTCGATCGCCTGCGGCACGGCCCACGCCGTGAACCGCACGACCGGTGCGCCCGCCATTTTGAGGAACCGCTTGGACTGGTCGTAGGATCGGTCGGCCTTTAGCGGGTCTTCCTCGAGCGGCAGCGCTTCCATATACAAGTATTCCGCGCCCGAACCGTCCGACGAGGTATACGAGGACAGGATGCCTTTATCCGTTTCCTCGGTCGCGGCATAGACAACCGCGCCCGCACCGTCACCCAACAGCACGCAAGTGCCGCGGTCAGTATAGTCGGTCACGCGGGAAAGCGTTTCCGCCGAAATGACGAGCACGGTCTTCGCCTTGCCGCATTTGATAAAGCTGTCCGCCACGTCGGACGCATATACAAAGCCCGAGCAGCAGGTGTTGAGATCCATCGCCGCACACTTCGCGCCCAGTTTTTCCTGGATGACGCTCGCCTCGATCGGCGAATAGAAATCCGGCGAGCAGGTGGTGACGATGATCATATCGAGCTTGTCCGCCGTAATGCCCGCGTTTTGAAGCGCGCGCTCTGCGGCCTTGAAGCCAAGTTCCCATGTGCGCATGCCCTTGGCGATATGCCGCTCCCGGATACCCGTGCGCTTGACGATCCACTCGTCGTTCGTGTCGACAAGCTGCTCCAGCATATCGTTGGTCAGCACAAAATCCGGCACATATGAGCCGATTCCAATCAGTTTACTGTTGATGATAGCCACGCTCCTCAAAATTGAAATCGCTCTCCCAAATCCGTGGAAAAGCGACAATAGTTTGATTGACAAAGTAATCCTTATCTATTATAATAAAAGGAAATGAAATTGTCAACCTTTTCCCAAAGGTTGGCGCGTTTGGAGGCGCGAAAACGATGGAATACGGCTTTGCATTTTTCCCCGGCCAAGGTGCGCAGTCGCCGGGCATGGGCAAGGAGCTTTTTGAAAACAGCGCGGCGGCGAAAGCAGTGTTTGAAGAAGCCAGCGAGGGCGCGGGGATGGACGTTGCGGGGCTCTGCTTCGAGAGCGATAAGGACACGCTCTCCCGCACGGAAAACAGCCAGATCGCCATTTTCACGCACTCGATGGCCGCACTCGCCGCGCTGCGCGAGGCAGGCGTGACGTTCAAGGCCTGCGCGGGCTTTTCGCTCGGCGAATACACGGCTCTTGCGGCGGCTGGCGTGGTTTCGCTTGCGGACGGCGTGAAGATCGTCTCCATGCGCGGCAAGCTGATGCAGCAGGCCGCCGATTCCATCGACGGCGGTATGGCCGCCGTGCTCGGGCTGGACGACGCGCTGGTCGAGCAGGCGTGCGCCAAGGTGACGGACGGCATCGTGCTTCCGGTCAACTACAACTGCCCCGGCCAGCTCGTCATCGCGGGCGAGCGGGGGGCGCTTGAGCAGGCCATTGAAAACTGCAAAGCCGCGGGCGCGCGCCGCGCGGTCCCGCTCGCGGTGTCCGGCGCGTTCCACACGCCGCTGATGGCAAAGGCCGCGGCCGAGCTTCGCGCGTTCGTATCCGATTTCACGTTCTCCGCGCCCACAATGGATATTTACTCCAATCTGGACGGTCAGGTGCTTCGCACGGACGACATGCCCGCGCATCTGGAAAAACACATGGTCTCCCCCGTGCGCTGGAAAGCGCTCGTGGCGCATGGCATGGCGGCCGGACTCGCGACCGCGTGCGAGGTTGGCCCCGGAAAAACGCTCACCGGCTTTGCCGGCAAGATCAGCAAGGAACTGGTCTGCAAGCCGGTTTCAGACATGGCGGGCGTCGAGGCTGCCGCGGAATAACAAAGAGAAAGCGCCGTGCGTTTGCACGGCGCTTTGCTATTTTGCGAACAAATCATTATACGTGATGCCGAACACCTCGACCAAGCAGTCCAGTTCAAAAACCGAAACCGTCCGGTAGCCAATCTCCATCTTAGCGACCGCCTCCCGGGTCAGGTCACAGCCATACAGCTGAAGCTGTGCAGCTAAGTCTGCCTGTGACCAATTATTTTTTAAACGGTACTCCGCAATTTTTTCCCCGATGTGACGGGTATTCGGTGTTACTCTCTTCATGCGTTGCTCCATATATAGAACTTTAACTTGATTATAGGAGTATCGCCATGTTATACTTGTACCATACACAGAACAACAAGGAGAAAGCGCCATGGATTATGAAAACCTCTACAAACAACTGCTGGCCGACGTGGACCGGCTGGAAAAAGACGTGCAGCGTCAAATCGACGGCGTGCTTTCCCGAAATGAACTGCGCTATTCCCGTATGCTGATGGAGAGCGATGAAGAAAAGCAGACAAAACAGTAAAAGGGCGCCAGCGAAACGTCCTTTCAGCCAAAAACGCTCCGGGGGCAAACCCGGAGCGTTTTTTATTTATCTATTGCTCACGCCGCCTTATCGAGGATTTGCGTCATCAGGCGGTAGACCGTCATAAACGACTGCTGGCGCGTGTAGGTTTCCTTGGGCGAAAACTTGTTTGCGCCCGTGCCCTTCATCACGTCGAGCGCCGCCATGACCTGAATGGCTTCCTTGGCGTAGCCTGAGAAAGCCGCGCCGTCGTCAAACTGTACGTTCGCCGCGGCGATTTTATCGCCCCAGCCCTCCATCGCGTCCGCCTTAATGGCGGTCGCCGCGCGAAGCAGCATGGTCGCCGCGTCTTGGCGGCTGATAGTCGCATATGGCTCAAACTTGCCGTTGCCGGTGCCTTTCAGGATGCCCAGCGCGTTCGCCGCGATCACGGCAGTGCTTCTGGTATCGGTAAACGGCGCCGCTTTTTCGAGCGTGTCCAGATCCTTGCCCGTCGCATCCTTGACCAATGTTTCCAGATCCTTTTCTGTGATTGTGGTCGCGACCTCGGTCAGCAGCAGCGCGAAATCCGCGCGCGTGATGTTTGAACGGTACTGGTTTTGCAGGCTGTTGGGAACCAGTCCGGCTTCGATGGCTTTGCACACCTCGTCGTATGCCCATTTATCCATCGCGCTCTCATCGGGCAAATCGAGGTGGAATGTCAGCTTGGAAAAGCCCCATTTCCCGCTTTCTTTGACCGCAATAATGTCGCCGACCGCGATCAGCGTACCAATCTCGTCCGAACCCTCTTCGTAGTCCGGGAAATAGACCTCGCGCGCCAGGTTTTGCGTTCCCTCGATTGCGGGCAGCACGCCGTTCTTGGGCACGTTCTGCACGCAGTAGGCTTTCCCGTCCGCCGCAACATAGACCGGGGCCACGCCGTCGCTCATCATCGAGGCCGCGTCCGCCTTGGAGACCGCGCCGCCCGCGACCGCGCCGATTGAATACCGCTTGCCTGTCAGGTCGATATAGAAAAACGCGCCGTCCTTTTTCACTGCGCTCATGCCCTCGGAAAAGCTGTTCATCGCCTCATACTGCAGCGGAATGACGACATTGCCGTTTTTATCGACAGCGCCCCATCTGCCAGTGCTGTCCTGCACCGTCCACAGGCCGTCGCAGAAAAATCTGCCGCTCATCATATAGCGGAAGTTGTCGTAAACAGGCTGGATGACCCAGTTACCGCTCATGTCCATCGCACCAAAGCCGCCGACCCATTCCCAGTTATCATCGTAGCCGCCCTTGCAGGCGACAATGCGGTCCTGCTCCGGCGCATAGACCCTTGTGATATGGCTTTCGCTGTAACGCGGGAACTTGCGGGTGATGTTGCCGTTTTTATCCATATAGAACGCCTGTCCGCCGTCTTCCACCGCGCTGCCGCCATACATCGGGATCACGCCGCCGACACACGGGCCGGTCATCTCGTAATAATCGATATCCTGATCGTCCAGCGCGCCCTTGACTTTGATCTCGTTTCCGTCCGTGTCAAAAGGCGTGCCGTTGACATTGAGCACCCCGTTCTGGCAGAACCATGTATAGCCCGCCGACTCGATCGTCGTACCTACGATAGGCTCAGCCTCATACTCCATCGGCGACGCGCCCGACCACGGATCGTCCCGCACCAGCGTCTTGGCCGTGCCGTTTTCGCTGAGCAGGTACAATTCATAATAGTCCGCCGTGCTTTCAAATTCCGTGCCCTCGTCATAAGTCACCGTCTTGAGCAAACCGACGACCGCGACCCCCTCGCTGAACTGGCCCGCCCAATCATATAATCCGTTGCTGTCAACCTCACCCAAACTTGTGCGTTATATACAAAAAGGAAGCCCAAAGGCTTCCTTTTTGCTGTTTGTCCCAATTCTTAAAACACCGGCACGACCGCGCCCTGATACGTCTCATCAATGAACTGCTTGACCGTATCCGAATGCAGCGCGTCCACCAGCGCCTTAATTTTATCCGAACCTTCTTCGCCCTCGCGGCACGCGATGACGTTGACGTACACCGCGCCGTACTGCTCGGACTCGGCCGCGACCGCATCATCGTTTACGTTCAGGTCAAACTGCAGCGCGTAGTTGCCGTTGATGACCGCCATATCGACATCCTGCAGCGAGCGCGGGATCTGCTCGGCGGCCAGCTCGTTGATGGTCAGGTTTTTCGGGTTCTCCACAATGTCCAGCACGGTCGCGGACTTGGTCGCGTCGATGCCGTCCTTGAGCTTGATCAGCCCCTGGTCCTGCAATAGCAGAAGCGCGCGGGTCTCGTTGGTATCGTCGTTCGGTACGGCGATCGTGCCGCCGTCCGGAATCGCGTCAAGCGTCTTGGTCTTTCCGGGATATAGGCCGTACGGCTCGTAGTGCATATCAGCGGCGCTCGCCAGCTTATAGCCCTCTTCCTCGCATTTTTTCTTTAGATACGGCTCGTGCTGGAAGTAGTTTGCGTCCAGTTCGCCGTCGTTCAGCGCGACGTTAGGCTGGATATAATCGGTAAACTCAATGACCTGCAAATCATAGCCCTTTTCCGCGAGGATATCCTTCGCGGCGTTTAAAATTTCGGCATGCGGCGTGGGCGACGCGCCCACCTTGATGGTCTCAAGATCCTTGCCGGCGGCCTGATCGTTTCCGCTGCCGCAGGCGGCGAGCGCGGACAGGCATAAAGCGCCTGCCAAAACAAGTGCGAGTTTCTTCTTCATGTGTCTTCTCTCCTTTATCTTCTCAAAAGTATTAACGGTTTCGTTTGTCCAGCTTTTTGGACAGCCACAGGCCGATGGTCTGGAAAACCTGCACGATGATGACAAGCAAGATAACCGTGACGATCATCGGCGGGGTCTGGTTGCGGTTATAGCCGTAGTTTTGCGCAATCGCGCCGAGGCCGCCGCCGCCGATAAACCCGGCCATGGCCGAATAGCCTAAAATGGTGACGATGGAGATCGCCGCGCCGACCAACAGCGAGGGCTTAGCCTCGGGCACGAGCACCTTGGTGACAATCTGCCACGGGCTCGCCCCCATGGACTGCGCAGCCTCGATCACGCCGAAGCCGACCTCCTTGATCGAACTTTCCACCATGCGCGCGATATAGGGCGCGGCCGCGATGGTCAGCGGGACGATGGTTGCGCCCGTGCCGATCGTCGTACCGATGATGGCCCGCGTGACCGGCATGAACAGCACGGCTAAAATTAAAAACGGGATCGACCGCAGGATGTTGACGACCGTACCCACGACCGTGTTCAGCGCGGGCATCGGACGCACGCCGCCTTTATCCGTCACAACGAGCAGCAGGCCGAGCGGCAGGCCGATCACATAGGAGGCGATGGTCGAAACCAGGACCATATACAGCGTTTCCAGAATGCCCTGCCCAATCAGGCCCCAAAGTTCAGGTGAAATCATGCGCGTCCCCCTCCTCTACATGCACGTTCTGCGTCTCGAGATAGGCCAGCGCGCGTTTGGCGGCGCGCTCGTCGTCCGGCAGCTGGAGAATCATCTGGCCATAGGCCTTGCCGTCGATATCCTTAGTGTCGGCAAACATGATGTTGACCGGCGCCTTGCACTCGAGCACCATATTGGAGACGACCGGCTCAAACGACGAATTGCCGTCGAACACGATGCGGCAGTAGCGCTTGCCTGTGGCAAGACGGTTCCGCTCGCCGTCCGGATAGATGAGCTGCTTTGCCATCGCGGACTGCGGCCGGGTGAACACCTGATCGACCGTGCCGACCTCTGCGATATGGCTCGCGTCAATGATGGCCACACGCTGGCATATTTCCTCAATGACCGCCATTTCGTGCGTGATGATGACAACCGTGATGCCCAGCGTTTTGTTGATCTCCTTTAAAAGCGAGAGGATCGACCGCGTGGTTGTCGGGTCGAGCGCCGAGGTCGCCTCGTCGCACAGCAGGATGCCCGGATTGGTTGCGAGCGCGCGGGCGATCGCCACGCGCTGCTGCTGTCCGCCCGACATCTGCGATGGGTATGCGTTCGCCCGTTCGGTCAGCCCGACGATCTCGAGCAGCTCCCTTGCGCGCTTTTCCGCCTCCGCTTTGGGCGTTCCCGCGATCTCGAGCGGAAAGCAGATGTTTTGCAGCGCGGTGCGCTGCTGCAACAGGTTGAACTGCTGGAATATCATGCCCATTTTGCGGCGCGCGGCCAGCAGTTCCCGTTTGGACAGCTTTCCAAGCTCTTGCCCATCCACCTCGACCGTGCCCTCGGTCGGCTCCTCCAGAAAATTGATGCAGCGAACGAGTGTCGATTTGCCCGCGCCCGAAAGCCCGATGATGCCGAACACCTCGCCCCGGCGGATGTCCAGATCGATGCCGTCCAGCGCGACCACCGTGCCCGCTTTGCCGCGGAACGTTTTGTTCAGGCCCCGGATACGAACGATCACGTCCTGTTCCAAATCGCTTCCCCCTTTGTTCAAAATAAAAGCGGAAAGCGTATGTTCGCTTTCCGCTCGTCTTATTTGCAAAATCCCGAAAAACCGCATGGAAAGCGGCCCGTCGGCTCACAAGGGACACATTCGTCCCGTTGCGGCAGCAAAACGAGCAAAACCATGGTACATTCGCATCAGCTTGGTCATGATGGTTTTCCTCCTTTTCCTACGATTTCGATAGTATATCGCTTATGTGGTTTTTAGTTTAGACCACTCACGCAAATTTGTCAAGCGCTTTTTTATTTTTCCTTGATCAGCGTATTAAGCTCTTCCATAAAGGTGTTAATATCCTTAAACTGGCGGTAGACCGAAGCAAAGCGCACATAGGCCACTTCATCCACCTCGCGGAGCTGATCCATGACAAGCTCACCGATCTTTTTGGACGAAACTTCGCTTTCGAGCGTGCCGAACACCTGCTGTTCGACCGCGTCCACGATCTGCTCCAGCTGCATCAGGGACACGGGACGCTTTTCACAGGCTTTCATCAGGCCGTTCAAAAGCTTCTGGCGATCGTAAGCCTGGCGGGTGCCGTCCCGCTTGATGAGCATGAGCGGGATACGCTCGACGGTTTCATACGTGGTGAATCGCTTGAGGCACTTGAGGCATTCGCGCCGGCGACGGATGCTTGTTCCCTCATCGGTCGGACGGGAGTCGACGACCTTGCTGTCTCCGTAGCCGCAAAACGGACATTTCATAGAGGTTCTCCCTTGCAATCCTATAATATTGTGTTTAACTTTGTTAAGTATACCACATGTTGTCACATAAAGTCAACCATCCGTCACACGGGTACGAAATGCCGCAAATGGGCAACCGCCCGCGCCATCTCGTCCACCGTTGTGAAATTGGAGCGGTAGACCTCAATAAGCGTATGGCCATTATAGCCAAGGCTGCGCAGACGGTGGAAAAAGTCCGCATAATCCATTTCGCCCGCGCCGGGCAGCAGACAGCTCTGGCCATGGCCGAAGTCGTTGATGTGGACGTTCACAAGGCGGTCGCCCATCACGTCTACAAACTCGCGCCAATCCCGTCGCGCGCGGAACGCCTGCTTGATATCAAGCGTATAGCGCAGCTCGGGGACGTTCTCGTATAGGGCGCGCACAAACGCCGGGTCGTTCGAGCGGCACCACGCCACGTTTTCCTGCGCGAGCGTGACCCCACAGGCAGCGGCCAGCGCGCACAGCTTATGATACTGCTCGCATTTACGTTGAAAGCGCGCTTCATCGTCCGCGCGCCCCATGTCGCGCTCTCCATGAAAGGTCAGAAAGCGCGCGCCCAACTCGGCCGCAGCCTCAAAATATCGCCGGTACTGCTGCATACCGTCCTCGGTGCGGCGCTGGTAGTCGGAAAACAGCATCATCCCTTCCATCAGCGAGGTATAGGGATGCACTGAAACAATGTCCAGCCCGCACCGGCGCGCTTCCGCGGCAAGATCCGCGGTAAATGTGGACGAAAACTCGCTTTCCGTATTAAAAAACACCTCTACCGCATGTACGCCCAATCCGGCCAGCACGGGCAGGATCTCCTCCAGCGGCTGCGGGTAAAAGCAGGCGGTCGAAATTCCAAGACGCATCAAAACGTCCCTCCAATCCAAAAAAACGAGGATGCCACAGCATCCTCGTTTATTATACCACGGTTTCCCGCGCATGGAACAGAAAAACGGCGGTTACCCGCCGTTTTTCATAAATTATACGCGCTTTTTGCGGAACTTCTTGCGGAAGAACGCCCACAGGGACGCCGACAGGAAGATCGAGGAATACGCGCCCGCCAAAATGCCAATGATCAGCGGCAGCGTGAACTCCTTGAGCGACGAAACGCCCAGAATGAAAATCATGCCTACGGTGAACAGTGTGGTCAGCGTGGTGTTGATAGTACGGCCCATCGTCTGCCAGACGCTGCGCTCGGCCACTTCCTCAAACGGCTCTTTGCGCGCGGTGCGCAGGTTTTCGCGGATACGGTCAAACACGATGATCGACGCGTTGATCGAATAACCGAGAATGGTCAGCGCGGCCGCGATAAAGTTTTGGTTGAGCGGAAGCTGGAAAATCACATACACGCTCAGCATGATGAGCAGATCGTGCACCAGGCAGCAGACAGCCGCGAGGCCAGAGGTCAGCTCAAAGCGGATCGTGATATAAATGAGCATCAGGATAATCGCAACGATCGCACAGACAAACGCGGCGGTCTTCAGGTCGTTGCCGACCGAAGCCGAAACGTCCTCGCTGTTGTAAAGGTCGTCGTCAGTCAGGCTGTACTTGTCCTGCATGGCCTTGATGACCTTGGCGCGGGTCTCCGAATCGATCGATGTCGAGCGGATGATCACCTGCTCGTTCTTGTCGCCCGAGGACGTGACCGAAGAGGGGTCGACGCCCGTGGTGTCCTTAAACAGCGTGTCGATCTCGTTGGTCAGATCCTGCGTGACCTGCTGCTTCATATTAAATTCCATCTCGGTGCCGCCGGCAAAGTCGATGTCCAGATTGAACAGCTGCTGTCCGAACGGCAGTGCCAGCAGGCCGACCAGACCGGTCGCGCACAGCAGGATGGAGATGATGCCGAAAATCTTAAAGTTTTTCAAAATGGGAAACTTGGCTTTCATGAATATCTCCTCCTTGTATTATAGAGTAGTAGTTATTAAAGCCCCTCTCCAAGGGCTGTGCTACACTGTAAGGGATGCTGTGGATTGGTTGCACCCTCCTACCACAAGATGGTTCAAGAAAGGTTCCAACCACAGCCCTTTGCAGTTTTG
>NZ_JAXEOA010000026.1:0-32259 GCF_034098985.1 Agathobaculum sp.
CTCCAGCACGGTCGGCTGCAGTTTGCCCTGGCGCTGCTCGCAGAATACCCAAACGCCGGAAAAATCGGCGAGGTTGGTGTTATTGAAATCAGCCATTTTTGTTTCTCCTTTCGATTAAATGATGTGCTTCTTCAGAAGCTCAGCAGCGAGGGTCTCGCAAGTCGCCTTGTCAGCGCCCTCGAGCATCTTGCCCTTGCCCTTCTGGGGAGGCGTGAAGGACTTGAAGATATTGGTCGGAGAACCCTTCAGGCCGATGGTGGTGGGATCGATCAGCGGATCGTCCTTGAGCGTGTTGTAATCATAGACCGAAACAGGCTTCTGGTAGCAGTCCATAATGCCGCCGAGCGACATATAGCGGGGTGCGTTGAGCTCCTTGATGCAGGTGAGCAGGCAGGGAGTCTTGGCCTGAATGGTCATATAGCCGTCCTCGAGCATACGCTTAACGGTGACGGTGTCGCCTTCTTTCTTGATATCGGCGGCATAGGAAATCTGCGGAATATTCAGCTTCTCCGCGATCTGCGAGCCAACCTGGGCGGTATCGCCGTCGATCGCCTGACGGCCGCAGAATACAACGTCGTCGTCCTCGAGGCCGACCTTCTTGATGGCCGCGGCGAGGATCTGGGACGTTGCAAAGGTATCGGAACCGCCGAACTCGCGGGCGGAAACCAGCACGCCTTCATCGGCGCCCATGGCGATCAGCTCGCGCAGCATGCCTTCCGCCGGCGGGGGGCCCATGGTGACGACGACGACCTTGCAGCCGGTCGCGTCCTTGAGCTTGAGAGCGGCCTCAACCGCGTTGAGGTCGTCCGGGTTGATAATGGTAGCCATAGAAGCACGGTTCAGGGTGCCGTCCGGATTGACTGCGACCTTACCGGAGGTATCCGGAACCTGCTTTACACAAACGATAGCTTTCATTGATTCGTTTTCCTCCTTCTCTTAGCGCAGTACCTGACCGGCGATGACCATTCTCTGAACCTGAGAAGTGCCCTCGTAGATCTCGGTGATCTTGGCGTCGCGCATCATGCGCTCCATCGGGTATTCGCGGATGTAGCCGTAGCCGCCGTAGATCTGCACGCACTTGGTGGTGACGTCCATCGCGACTTCGGAAGCATACAGCTTGGCCATGGCCGCTTCCTTGGTGAACGGCAGCTCATGGTCGTGGTTAAAGGCCGCGCGGCGGACCAGCAGGCGGGCCGCGTCGATCTGGGTGTACATATCGGCGACCATCCACTGCAGGCCCTGGAACTTATCGAGGGTCTTGCCGAACTGGACGCGCTCCTTCATGTACTGGATAGCCTTATCCAGCGCGCCCTGCGCGATGCCGAGCGCCTGGGACGCGATGCCGATACGGCCGCCGTCCAGCGTCATCATCGCGATCTTGAAGCCGCCGTTCTCCTTGCCCAGCAGGCGGTCTGCCGGCAGGTGCACGTCTTCAAAGATCAGCTCGGAGGTCTGGCTGCCGCGGATGCCCATTTTGTGCTCGATCTTGCCGATCGAGAAGCCCGGGTCGTCCTTGTCCACGATAAAGGCCGAAATGCCCTTATTGCCGGCCGCCTTGTTGGTCATGGCGAAAACAACGTATGTATCCGCGCGGCCGCCGCCGGTGATGAACACCTTGGAGCCGTTCATGATATAAGAGCCGTCCGGCTGCTTCTCCGCAACGGTCTGCTGCGCGGCGGAGTCGGTGCCGGCGTTGGGCTCGGTCAGGCCGAACGCGCCGACCTTTGCGCCTTCCTTGGGCTCGATCAGCGGGCGAAGCCACTTTTCTTTCTGCTCGGGGGTGCCAAAATGGTAGATCGGCCAAGCGCCCAGCGTACCGTGCGCGGACATGATGCCGCCCGTGGTACCGCAAACGCGGCTCATCTCTTCAATGGCGATCGAGTAGCAGATGTAGTTGCCGCCGGAGCCGCCGACTTCCTTCGGGAACTGAATTCCCATCAGGCCGTACTTCATCAGCTTCTGGACGGTTTCTTCCGGATAGCGTTCCTGTTCGTCGATCTCAGCGGCGAGCGGCTCTACTTCGTTGAGCGCAAACTCGCGGCACATCTTCTGGAACATTGCTTCCTCTTTTGTAAGCCTAAAATCCATGCCATATACCTCCCAAAATAAATTCGCAGATGCGCACATTTTGGTGATTTCTTGCACATTTTGGTGCATTAAACCGTTCCCACGGCACACCCTGCTTTGGAGCATGTCTATTTCTATTATATCGTCTGGGCGAGATATGTCAAGGATTTAACAGACTTTTATCCGGTAATTTTTAGCGGCCGGGAGCCGGGTTTTACCCCGCGTCAAATCGGGCTTTCAGTTTCCTTTTTGTAATCGGATTTTTCGCGCGGACAACATATAATTCCGCTGCCGTGAACATAAAAAAGATGGAAGACCAATCGAAGGAGGAACGATACTCATGTGTGGAATCGGCGGCTTTGTCGATTATGACCGCGACGCCCGGGAGGGCGATGCGGTGGCTTCCCGCATGCTGCGCACGCTTGCGCCGCGCGGCCCGGACGCGGGAGGCCAATGGAACGACCTCGACGCATGTCTGGTCCACCGCCGCCTGATCGTCATTGACCCGGACGGCGGCAAGCAACCCATGGTATCGCCAGATGGCAATACCGTGCTCATATATAACGGAGAGTTATATAACACAGAGGAAATCCGTGGCGACCTGCTCGCCTGCGGGCACAAATTCCTGGGACACTCGGACACCGAGGTGGTGCTCCATGCCTTTCTGGAATGGGACGTGGAGGCGTTCCAGCGTTTTAACGGCATCTATGCGTTCGCTGTTTGGCAGGCGCAGAAGCGGCGGCTCGTGCTCTGCCGCGACCGGCTGGGCGTCAAGCCCCTGTTCGTCTCACACACGGACGGCGGGCTGGTGTTCGGCTCAACCATCGGCGCGGTGCTGTGCCACCCGGCGGTCGAACCGGTGATCGATGCGGACGGCCTGCGCTCGCTTCTTCTGCTTGGGCCGGCACGGCCGCCCGCTGAGGCGGTGTTCAAGCACATTGCATCCGTGCTGCCCGGCCATTTCGCCGAGTTGACCCCCGAGCGCTATGCAGACCATGCGTATTGGACGCTGGAAGCGCACGAACACGAGGACGATCTTGCGCACACCATCGAGCGCACCTATGAGCTGATCTGCGACGCGGCCACCCGCCAGCTCGTAAGCGACGTGCCGCTCGCCACGTTCCTGTCCGGCGGGCTGGATTCGTCCATCCTGTCCATGCTCGCGGCAAAGGACTATGCAAAACGCGGCGAAACGCTGCACACCTGGTCGGTCGACTACCGGGACAACGACAAGTATTTTCAGAAGAGCCGCTTCCAGCCAAACAGCGACAGCGAATACATCCAGATGATGGTCGATTTCCTGCACACCGAGCATCACAACGTCGTCATTGAGCCCGAGGCGCTGTGCGCCGCCCTGCTGCCCGCTACCGATGCGCGCGACCTGCCCGGCATGGCCGACGTCGACTCGTCGCTCCTACTGTTCTGCGGGCAGGTGAAAAAGGATTTTACTGTCTGCCTGTCGGGTGAATGCGCCGACGAGCTCTTCGGCGGCTATCCGTGGTACCACCGCGAGGAGATTTTGTTCGAGGATACGTTCCCGTGGTCGCGCTCGGTCGACCTGCGGCTGGGGCTTTTAGCCCCCGGCATCGTGTCGGACGGCGCGGAGTTCGTCCGGCAGCACTATCTGGACACCTGCCGCGCCGCGCAAAAGCTGCCCTCGGACAGCAAAAAGGACGCGCGCATGCGCGAAATGTTCAAGCTCAATCTGGACTGGTTTATGGCAACGTTGCTCGAACGAAGCGTTGCAAGAGGATACTTGGAGGAGGGCTGTGCATGAACCGCGACGCGGAATTGGCGGTTTCCGTTTGCTATCCCGAAGCGCCAGATATCACGCCGGGGGAGATCAAGGCGCTTATCGCGCAGATCCGGGCGGGCTTTGACCGCGCCGCGCCATGACCGCCATTTACGCCCGCCAATCGGTCGATAAAGCGGACAGCATTTCGGTCGAATTGCAGATCGAGACCTGCCGCGCACAGCTCACGCTGGATGAGGCCACCACCTGCGAGGCCTATACCGATAAAGGATTTTCAGGCAAAAACACCAACCGTCCGGCGTTCCAGCGGCTGATGGACGACGTGAAGACCGGGCAGGTGCAAAAAATCCTCGTCTACCGGCTCGACCGTATCAGCCGCAGCGTTCACGATTTCACCGGGCTGTGCCAGATACTGAGCGAGCGCGGCGTACGGTTCCAGTCCTGCACTGACGGCATCACGCTCGACGACAGCCTTTCCGGCACGGTCATGGCGCAGATCATGATGGTATTCGCGCAGTTCGAGCGTGAGACTATCCAGCGCCGCGTGGCGGATAATTATTTTGGACGCGCAAAAACCGGCATGTATCTGGGCGGCCGCCCGCCGTTCGGTTTTGACAAGGGGCGAACCACGGTGGACGGCCGCCGCACCGCCTGCTATGTCCCCTCGCCCGAAACGGCCGCATTGGCCGCGCATCTGTTCGAACGCTACGCGGAAGAGGGCGCGTCGCTCGGCACGCTCTGCCGCGCGCTCAACGCCGCGGGCGGCAAGACGGCGGCGGGAAAAAGCTGGAGCACGCTTACGCTCGGCAGGCTACTTCGTAATCCCGCTTATGTGCGGGCGGACGCGGCGGTCTACCGGTATCTGCAGAAAAAAGGCGCCGAAATGAACGACCCGATCGAACGCTACACGCAAAAACACGGCTTATACTGCTATGCCCGCCGCGCGACGGCGGCGCACAATGCAAAGCCCACAAAAAGCAAGTTTTCCGAAATGAACCGCAGCTTTATTACGCTCGCCCCGCACGAGGGGCTGGTGGACGCGGGCCTGTGGCTCGAGGTGCAGCACAAGCTCGACCGCAACCGCGCGCTCAAAAACAGCGGCGCGGGCACGCACAGCTGGCTTTCCGGCCTGATGAAGTGCGCGCACTGCGGCTACGCGGTCACGGTGTCCGGCAATCCGCGCGGCGGCGTGCACTATCTCAACTGCGGCGGGCACAAGCGGGGAAACGCGGTGTGTCCCGGCCGCCAGCGGGTGACGACGCTTGAGGAGATCGAGCAGGCTGTCGAAACGCGCCTGCTCGATTACCTGCTGCGCCTGCGCGGCGCGGAAATGCGGCAAAAGCGGCGGCAGACGCCCGAAGAAAACCGACTGCAAATGGAGATCGGGCGGCAGGAGGCCGAAATCGCCCGCCTGACGCAAAACCTCGGCCAGATCACCGAACCTGATGTGGTACATATCCTTTCCGCGCGCCTCCACGAGGCCGGTATCGTGCTCGAAAAGCTGCGCCGGCGGCGGGATATGCTGCGCAGCGCCGTGCGTGAGCCTGATCTGGAACGGTGCTTTGCAGCCGTGTTGTCCGAGTGGCGCGGCTATTCCATCCCGGAAAAAAAGCAGATCGCCCGCGCCGTTCTTGCCCGCGTAAACGTCGGCGACGGCACGCTCGAGCTCGTTTTCCGCGCGCCGCCGCCTGGAAAGCAAAAAAAAGACGGCTAAAAAGCCGTCTTTTTTTCAGGGTATCATATCCTCCGGCGCGTCCACATCGCAAAGCTCGCGCGGGTCGTCCACCTGCACGGTCTCGCACAGGTGCCGGTGGGCAACGCCCCGCCCGCCGTGATCGCCTGTCAGCTCCCACAGCTCCGGCGCGAGCGCGGCGGAAAACAGCATCGGGTTGCCCATGCGGCCGTCATAGGCCGCGCAGGCCGCCTCAACGCCGGGCTGCGCCCGGCCAAGCAGACGAGAGACGGTTTTCGCCGTCAGCCACGGCTGGTCGGCCACGACGAACAGCAGGAAATCGCCGTCCCCCAGCGTCCCCACCGCGTCCAGCCCGGCGCGGATGGTATAGGACAAGCCTTTTTTGCTTTCCGGGCTGTCCGCCGCCCGCGCGCCGAGGGCGCGCGCCGCGTCCCGGATCTCCGGATAACAGGAAACCACGGTCAAACCGCAGTCGTCCTTTTCGGAGACGAGCGCGGACAGCATATCCAGCCCGTGGCGGTAGAGCGGCTTGCCCTCCAGTTCACACAGCAGCTTGTTTTCCCCAAATCGGCGGCTGCTTCCCGCTGCCAGATAAATAATGTGTTTAATCGTCCTGCCTCCCCATTAGGATCTTCTCGGGCGTGATGGGCAGCGTGCGGTGCCACACGCCGGTCGCGTTGTAAATCGCGTGCGCGATGGCGGGCGACGGCGTGTTGATGACGATTTCACCGATGCTCTTCGCGCCGAACGGCCCGCTCGGCTCATAGCTGGACTCAAACTCGACGCGCAGGCGTCCCACATCCAGCCGCGAGGGGATCTTATATTCCATCAGCGAGCTTTCCGCGATGCGGCCGCGCTCACTATAGGTCACATCCTCGTAAAGCGCCATGCCGATGCCCTGCATCAGGCCGCCCTCGGTCTGCACCCGCGCCAGATTAGGATTGACCGGCGTGCCGCAGTCGACCACGGCCGCATAATCGATCACTTCGACCGCGCCCGTCTCCCGATCCAGCTCGATCTCGCACATGCCGACCATGAACGGCGGGGGCGAAATGGGCGAGGAATGGGAGACCGTCGCCTGAGCGGCGGTCAGGTTGCCGCACATCGACTTCGTCGCCAGTTCCATGCGCGATACCGCCGCGCTCCCGTCCAGTTTGCGCACGCCATCGCCCGTGTATTCGACTTCGTCCGCGCCGCAGCCCAGCAGTTCCGCGCCGATCGCGCACAGCCGTTCCCGCAGCTCCGCACATGCCCGCTCAACCGCTTTGCCGGTCACATAGGTCGTCGACGAGGCGTAGGAGCCGGAATCATAGGGCGATGCGTCCGAATCCGCGCCAAAAACCGCGATCTCGTCCACGCCGCACTCGAGACACTCGGCCGCCATCTGCGCGAGAATGGTGTCGCAGCCCGTTCCCATGTCGGCCGCGCCGATCAGAAGGTTAAAGAAGCCCTCGTCGCTGAGCTTTACAGTGGCCGAGCCTACGTCCACGCCCGAAATTCCCGAGCCCTGCATGGCCATCGCCACGCCGACCGAGCGGACTTTTCCGTCCCCCATGTCCCGGCAGGGATATTTTTCGTCCCAGCCGATCAATTCCTTGGCGCGCGCAAGGCAGCGGTCGAGCGCGCAGGCGTTTGTCTGCTCGCTATAGTAGGCGGGCATGACCTGCCCCTCGCGCACCATATTCTTTTCGCGCAGCGCGACCGGGTCGATCTTCAGCCGCGCCGCGAGTTCGTTCACCGCCGACTCGACCGCGAAAATGCCCTGCGTCGCGCCGTAGCCCCGGTACGCGCCCGCCGCCTGCACATTGGTGTACACCACGTCGTAGGCAAAGCGGAACGCCTCAAGGTTCGTATTATACAATGGGATGGATTTATGCCCCGAAAGGCCGACCGTCGTCGGCCCGTGCTCGCCGAACGCGCCCGTGTTGGACAGCGTGTACACGTCGAGCGCGCGGATGGTGCCGTCTTTCATCGCACCCAGCCGGACGGAAACCTCCATCTCGTGCCGGGGCGAACCGGCGATCTGGCATTCCTCGCGCGAATAGAGCATCTTGGCGGGCTTGCCCGTTTTCCACGTGACCAGCGCGGGATAGACCTCGGCCACCACCGTCTGCTTTGCGCCGAAGCCGCCGCCGATGCGCGGCTTTTCCACATGGATCTTCGATTTGGGAATCTCGAGCGCGTTTGCCAGAATACGCCGCACGTGGAACACGATCTGCGTGGAGGAGATCACGTGCAGGCGGCCGTAGGCGTCGATCTCGGTATAGGTGCGGAATGTCTCCATCATGGCCTGCTGGCAGGCCTTGGTGTGATAGGTGTGCTCCACCACCTCGTCGCACGAGGCGAGCACGGCCTCCACGTCGCCGTCCGCGCAGGTGTCGCTTGCGCACAGGTTGCGCTTGTTGTCCGCCCCGACCGGACAGAGCGACTGCCAATCGTCCTCCGGATGCACTAAAACCGCGCTGTCCTTGGCTTTCCGCGGGTCGAGCACCGGCTCGAGCACCTGATACTTCACCTTGATAAGCCGCAGCGCCTTGTCCACCGCTTTTTCCGTTTCACCCGCGACAATGGCGACCGCGTCGCCCACAAAGCGCACGCGCTTATCCAAAATCAGCCGGTCGTAGGGCGACGGCTCGGGATAGGTCTGCCCAGCCATGGTGAAGCGCTTTTGCGGCACGTCCGCATAGGTGTAGATATCTTCGATGCCGGGCACCTTTTTCGCGGTCCCGGTATCGATCTCCTCAATCAGCGCGTGGGCGTGCGGCGAGCGCAGCACCTTGACGACAAGCGCGTCTTTCGGCGTCACGTCGTCCACATAGGCGGGCTTGCCGAGCAGGAGCTGCATGGCGTCCTTTTTTCTCACCGGCTGGCCAACTGTTTTAAAATTCCGTTCCACCGTCAGCCCTCCTTTTTCCTGTCCAAATAGGCGCGGATGCCGCGCAGCTGCCCCTCATAGCCCGAGCAGCGGCACAGGTTGCCCGCGAGGTATGCGCGGATCTCGTCGTCCGTCGGGTCAGGGTTTTCGCGCAGCAGCGCAATGGTATTCATCACGAAGCCGGGGTTGCAGAAGCCGCATTGCTCCGCGCCCTGATCGGCGATAAAGCCGGCGAAGCCCGCCGCTTCCTCCTGCAGGCCCTCAAGCGTCTGCACGCTGCGCCCATCCGCCCGCGCCGCCAGCACCGAGCAGGACAGGACGGGCGTTCCGTCCAGCAGCACGGTGCACAGGCCGCAGTTCGCGGTCTCACATCCGCGCTTGACCGAATAGCAGCCGTGTGCGCGCACAAAATCAATGAGCAGCGTATCCGCTTCGACCGAAGCGGACAGCGGTTTGCCGTTGAGCGTCAGTTTGATCTCCATGCGTCAGCCCTCCCCATTAAGCGCGAGCGCCGCGCGGCGCACGAGCACTTCACAGATTTTCCGCCGGTAGTCCGCCCCGGCGCGGCGGTTGCTGCCGAACGCGCAGCGGGATGCGATATCCGCCGCGAACGCGCGCGCGTTTTCTTCAGTCACGCCGCCCGCTAGCAGCTCTTTTTCATCGGCAAACGCCATGGCGGGCATGGGGCGCGCGCCGACCGCGCAGGTATACGCGCCGTCCCGCCCGCGTAGCGCCACGGCGAGCACGGGAAAGTCGGTCGCCGCGTTCCGCTGGGACAGATAAACGCACTGCACAGGCGTTTTGGGCACGTTTACCCGCACCAGAATGTCGCGCGTATCACGCGGCAGGGCGATGAAGTCCGAAAGCGGAAGCTCGCCCGCGTGGTGCAGCTCGACGGTCGCGCCGAGCGCGAGGAACAGCGTCAGCACGTCGGAAAAACCGAAACGGCCGTAAATGCTGCCGCCCACGGTCGCGCAGTTGCGGAACTGCACGCCGACGATATGGCGCACCGCCTCGGCCGCCGCGCCCTGGGTCAGCGCATTCAGCCCCGCGTGCTTTTCAAGCGCGCGAAGCGAAACCATCGCGCCGATGCGGTAGGCTGTTTCGGTCTCCTCGATGGTATCCAGCCCCAGCCCGCCAAGGTCGATCGCGGTGCCGACCGTACGGCTTTGCATTTTAAGCCACAGCATCCCGCCCAGCACCACGTTGTTTTTCTTCTGACAAAGCGCATAGGCCTCGTCCAGGCTCTGCGGCCTGACATATTGATTGATCGAAAGCATGTTGCTCTCCTCCGGTCGTTTGATACCTAAAAGTATAGCATATCCGTTTCTTCTTTGAAACCCGTCAAAATTTTTTCCAAGCACGCTTGACTTTAGTCCGGTTTCGTACTATAATACTCATCAGTCCGAAATCGTACCAAAGGAGAGGATCTTATGAATATCCGCGCACAGATGGAGCTGTTCAACACCTGCTTCTGCAAGGTAAACGAGCTGTACCGCGAGTGGGCCAAGCAAAACGGCATGAGCTATAACACCATGATGACGCTTTACGCGCTCGGCCAGCAGCAGGGCTGCACGCAGAAACAAATCGCGGACGGCTGGCTGATCCCCAAACAGACGGTCAATACCGTGGTGAAAGAGCTGGAAAAGCGCGGCATGGTGCGCTTTGAGCCGCTGCCCGGCGGCAAGCAGAAAGCCGTCTGTCTGACCGAAAGCGGCCAAATCTATGCCGACAGATGCCTGAAAACCTTATACGAAAGCGAGGAGCGCGCCATGCGCTCGCTCGGCGATGCGCTCGCCGAAGCGTTTCTGCGCGGCAACCTCGCTTATGCCGAAGCACTGGAAAAGGAGGTGCGACGCCATGGATAACGCACTGGGCAGGCGGTTCTCCGCCCGCTCGCTTTTGCTTTTTGCCCTGCCCAACATCATTATGATGGTGTTTCTGTCCATGTATACCATCGTGGACGGTATTTTCATCTCACGCTATGTGGGCACGCTCGCGCTCGGCGCGGTCAACATGTCCTATCCGCTGAACTCGCTGGAAATGGCGGTCGGCATCATGCTGGCCTCGGGCGGCAGCGCGATCATCGCGCGGCAGCTCGGCGAGGGCGATGAGGCCGCCGCGCGCCGCAATTTCAGCTTTCTGATTTTGGTGGCTGTGGCCATCGGCTTCGCTTTCCTGCTGTTCGGCAACCTGTTTCTCGACCAGATCATCCGACTGCTGGGCGCGAGCGCGGCGCAGTTCGAATTGTGCAAGGTCTACACCCGCATCCTGCTATTGTTCGCGCCCGCTTTCTTTTTGCAGACCGCGTTTCAGACCCTGTTTATCACCGCGGGAAAGCCCGGGCTGGGGCTGTTCGCGACTGTCTGCGGCGGCATCACGAACATCGTGCTGGATTACGTGTTTATCGGCGTGCTCGGCTGGGGCATCGCGGGCGCGGCGGTCGCTACCGGATTAGGATATCTGGTGCCCGCCGTGGTTGGACTCATCTACTTTGCCCGCAAACGGGACAGCGCGCTGTATTTCGTCCGCGCCAAAGCGGACTGGCGCATGCTCGGGCAGGCGTGCTTCAACGGCTCGTCCGAAATGGTCACCAATATCGCAAACGCGATCACAACGTTCCTCTTCAACATCCTGTTTCTGCGCTACTGGGGAGAGGACGGCGTGGCCTCGATCACCATTGTCCTATATTTCCAGTTCGTGTGCACCGCTGTGTTTTTTGGCTTTTCCATGGGCGTCGCGCCCGTGATCAGCTACAAATACGGTGCGCAGGATCACGAACAGCTCCGGCATATCTTCAAGATCTGCATGGGCTTCGTGCTGCTCTGCTCTGCGGGCAGCTATCTGCTCTCGCGCATTGCCATCGGCCCGTGCCTGCGCGTGTTCACCGAAGCGGACAGCCGCGTGTTCGATATCACGATGGACGGCTTCCCTATCTACGCGGTGTGCTTTCTGTTCATGGGTCTGTCCATCTTCGCGTCTGCCATGTTCACCGCGTTTTCGGACGGTAAGGTGTCCGCCATCATTTCGTTCGCTCGCACGCTGGTGTTTCTGGTCGGTATGCTGCTGGTTCTCCCCCCTCTATTGGGCGAAACGGGCATCTGGCTGTCCGTCCCGGCGGCCGAGGTGCTGGGCGTTGCCGTTTCGGTCTGGTATCTGGTGCGCAAACGGAGCGTTTACCAATATTAAAGCAAAAAGAGGACTGCCGAAAACGGCAGCCCTCTTTTTTTGTTTGCCTTATGCCTGCTCCGCTTTTTCCTTGGGCAGGACGATGTTCAGGATGATCGCGACGATGGCCGCGGGCACAATGCCCGAGCCGCCGAAGATGAGCTGCACGGTCTGCGGCAGCCCCTGCAGCGCAGCGCCGTTCGCGCCGAGGCCGTAGCCCAGGCCGAGCGCGACCGATACGATCGAGATGCTGCGCATGGTCAGCGGCTCCTTGGTGATGAGCTGGATACCGCTCATCACGATGGACGCAAACATGATGACCGCCGCGCCGCCCAAAACGCTCTGCGGCATGATGGAGATAACGGCCGCCAGCTTGGGGAACAGGCCGCACAGGATGAGGAACACCGCGCCGCACGCCAGCGCGAAACGGTTGACGATCTTGGTCATGGTGACAAGGCCGACGTTCTGGCTGAACGAGGTGTTCGGCAGCACGCCGAACAGCGCCGCGAACGAGGAGCCGAGGCCGTCGCACACGATGCCGCCGGAAAGCTCCTGATCGGTCGCCTCGCGGCCCATGCCACCCTCGGTCACGCCCGAGATGTCGCCCACGGTCTCCACCGCGGTGACGATGAACATAATGAGCACCGGAATGATCGCGCGCATATCAAACACGGGCTTGACCGGCATGATCGCCGGCAGCGAGAACCAGCCGGCCTGCGCGACCTTGTCCCAGTTCAGCACCCACGCCTTTGTGTATTCGACGCCCTCTGCCGTGACCGCCGTGGTCGGCAGAAACATCGGCAGGACAGCGCAGATGATATAGCCCACGATGATGCCGAGCAGGATGCACGAAGAGGAAGCCATGCCCTTGCAGCCGTGTTTGAACGCCAGAATGACGATCATGACCACAAGGCCGATCAGCAGATTTTCAATAGAGCCGTAGTCGTTCGCCGCCGTGCCGCCGCCAAACGAGCCCACACCCACGCCGATGAGCGACAGGCCGATGGACAGCACGACCGTGCCTGTGACGACCGCAGGGAAAAACCGGCGCAGGGGCTTTAAGAAGAAGCCCAGAACCGTCTCAAACAAACCGCCGATGATGGACGCGCCCATGATGGCGGCATATCCTAAAATGCCTCCCCCCATGACCTCGGCCACGCTTTTGAACACGCCGATAAAGCCCGAGCTGGTGCCCATGATGATCGGCACCTTGCCGCCGATCGGGCCGATGGCGAAAAGCTGCACGAGCGTTACGATACCCGCGATCAGCATCGCGTTTTGCAGCAGCGCCACCTGGATGGCCGCAAATTCCTCCGCGCCGCCCCCCGCGGCGCACACACTGGTGATAATGAGGATAGGCGTCAGGTTGCCCACAAACATCGCCAGTACGTGCTGAAGGCCGAGCGGTATGGCTTGGCCAAGCGGAAGTTTGCCCGTAAAGTTATACGGGCCGAAAAAAGACTGGTCTTTTTTCTTGTTCTCGTTTTCCATGTTGTCCTCCCTGTTTTTGATTTTGTGAAATGAAGATATTTGTATTATAACAAACTTTTTTCATCTCTCCCACAGGAACTGACAAATTTTTATCGAAATCGGGGATTTTCTACATTTGTATCAAGCCAGCAGGCAAAACGGCCGCTCTCCTTGTCCTTTTTGACACAAATACCCGGATACACCTGCGAAAGCGCCGCCTGCGCCCTGTCTTCGTCCGTCGCCCGCGCATCGAGCGCCCCCACGGCATACCCGCCGCCCAGCAGCAGCAGCCGGTCGCACCAGCGAAGCGCAGCCGCTGGGTCGTGCAGCACGGCCACGGCGGCGTGCCCGCCCTGTGTGAGCGAATCGCGAACCGTCTGAAACAACAGGTGCGTGTTATAAAAGTCGAGAGCGCTCGACGGCTCGTCGAGCAGCCAGACGGGCGCGTCCTGCACGGCGAGCCGCGCCAGATGCACGAGCTGCCGCTGCCCCTCGCTGAGGAAAGCGCAGTCGGTATCGAGCAGCGCCTCCACGCCAAACCGCGCGGCCGCCTCCATGACGCGGCATTTTAGATCCTTATCCGGCGCGCCGAACGCGCCCCCGGCGGCATAACCGCCCATTCCGATCACCTCGCCCGCCCGCAGGCCGGGCAAAAGCCCGGTGCGCTGGGTGAGCATGGCGATGTGGCGCGCCCGCTCTCGGACACGCATTGCGCCGCAGTCCTGCCCGCACACCCGAACGCTCCCGCTAAACACCCGCGCCGCGCCTGTGATGCCGCGCAAAAGTGTGGTCTTGCCGCAGCCGTTCCGCCCTAGAATGCCGAGCAGCTCGCCCTCTTTCACTGAAAATGAAATTTCGCGCACGATGGGGGACGCGTACCCCGCTGTCAGGCCGGAAACCTCAAGCATCATAGCGCCCCCCTTTCCCCTTGCACAGCAGCAGAGCGAGCACAGGCACGGCGAACAAAATGGTCAGCACGCTGAGCGGCAGCTCGGCGCCGGGCGACAGGCTGCGCGCCAGCACGTCCGCCGCCAGCAGGATATCCGCGCCCACGAGCGCGCAGAGCAGCAGATACGGCCCGCCGCGCCGCCGCAGGAGCAGAAACGCGATGTGCGGCGCGATCAGTCCAGCAAACGCGATCACCCCGGTTACAGACACGACCGCCGCGACCATCAGCGTGGTCAGCGCGAGCAGCAGCGTGCGCCAGAGCGCGGGGTCGAGCCCCATCGCGCGCGCGTTTTCCTCGCCGAGCGACAGCATCGCCGCCTGCCGCCGGAACAGCAGCAGCAGGCAGAGCGGCACAAGCACGGCCACCGCAACGGTGGCTGCCTTGTCCGCCGTCACCGGGGCGAGGCTGCCCATGGTCCAGAAATCGATCGCGGCCAACTCCCGTTCGGGGTCGGCCATGGTTTTGAGTACCATCAGCCCCGCCTCGGCCACCGACGATACGATCACACCCGCCAAAATATAGGTACCCGTGCGCTCGATGCGCGCCGCGCGCACCAGAAGCAGCACGAATACGAGCGAGAAAAGCCCCATCAGGAACGCGCCGCCCATGATCTGCACCGCGCTGCCCGCGCCGAGCACAATGGCGCACGCCGCGCCGAACGACGCGCCCGCGGCCACGCCGGTTAAATCGGGCGAAGCGAGGGGGTTTCGGAAAATCGTCTGATACACGCCGCCCGCCGTGCCCAGCGCCAGCCCGGCGAGCAGCCCCATGAGAACGCGCGGCAGGCGCAGCAAAAGGAAGACGCGTTCCTCCATCGTCCCGCGCAGGCCGCCGGTCAAAATCCCGCCGATCTGGGAAAGCGAAAGGGGAAAGCTGCCGACGCAGGCCGAAACCGCCGCCAGCACGCCCAGCAGGGCGATAGCCGCCAGAACGGCGGCATGGGAGCGTATGGTCTGTTTCATCGGGCTTTCCCCTTTTCGTGTTACTTGGTTACCAGCGCGGCATCGAGCGCAAAGCCATAAAATGTCTGATAAAACGCCTGCGCGTCGGAAACGAACGTGTCAAAGCTGTACTGCCCCGGATGGAGCACGCTCGTCAGCCACATCACGCCCAAAACGCCGGACGGGATGGGTGCATCCCATTCCTCAATGCCCCGCGGCATCTCATAGACGTTCCCGTGCGCGACCGCGCCCACCCCGGCAAGCTGCGGATCGTTCCGGATATCGTTTGCCGTGTAGGACGCGCCGGACGGCACAATGATATACTCCGGATCCATCGCAAGGATGGATTCATAGGAAACCTCGGTCCAGTAGTCGCCCTTGATGTCCTGCGCAACATTCGTACCGCCCGCCTGTTTAATCAGGCTGGATTGGTACATGCCGCCGGGCGCAGCCGTCAGGTAGGAGGAGTTGCCGCCCATATAGACGCGCGGCTTTTCCTGCCCTTTGGTCAGATCCGCCATGCGGGAAAGCTGCTCGCCGTAATAAGCGGTGAGCGCAGCCGCCTGGTCCTCCGCGCCGCAGGCCTTGCCGATGAGGGCGAGCATCTGCTCCATGCCCTCCTGCGTCTCCGGGTCGACGACAAGCACCGGGATGCCCAGCTCCGTCAGTGTTTCGGCATGATCCTTGAGCTTTCGCGGCATCAGCACCAGATCGGGCGCGAGCGCAGCCACCGCCTCTACGTTAAATTCCTTGAGCGAGCCCACCTGTTCCTGTTCCAGCAGGCCGGGAGCAGCCATCCGATAAATCGGGCGGGTGTCCGCTTTCTTTTCCAGCCCGATCACACGATCGGCCACACCAAGGGCGACCGTGGCGTAGGTGGTGATATAATAGCAGCTCACCAGCGTTTCCGCCGGCTTTTCGAGTACGACCTCGCGCCCGGCCTGGTCGGTCAGCTGGATCTCCGCGCTCCCGCCGGACTGCTTTGCGGGCTTTGCGCTCTCCGGCCCCGCGCTGTCCATCCCAAACAGGCCGCATCCGGCGGATGCAAACGCGACGGCCGCGCACAGCAGCAACGCCGCAAGCCTCTTCCAAGCACGCTTTTCCATGTTGTTCCCCCTTTATTTTAAAAACCATGTTTCCCGCGCGATATTCTACCACGAGAATACCGAACTGTCAAAAAAAGATTCCCGTTTTCACGGGAAATATTTTTGAAACGCCGCGTTTGCCGCGTGGTCGGTCTCTTCGAGCAGCTTTTGATAGCGCTCCAGCAGGTCGACCCCCTCGCGCGTCAGCTCCGAGCCGCCGCCGTGCACGCCGCCCAACTGCCGTGTGAGCAGCTTGAAGCCCCACTCCGCCTCCAGACGGCCGATCAGCTTCCATGCTTTGGAATAAGCCATGCCCATGCGCGCGGCCGCTTTCTGCAGCGACCCGGTCTCCCGCACACCCTGCAAGAGCTTCATCGGTCCCGGGCCGAAGCGCTTATCCTCCGCACAGAGCCGCAGCGTTAGGTGATAGCGCAGTCCGTCCATCAGCGGAACTGTACGGTCTGGCTTTCGGCGTCCATGCTGTCCACAATGGCGAGCGATTCGACACGCACGCCCTTGTCCCGCAGCACCTGTCCGCCGCACTGGAAGCCCTTTTCGATCACAATGCCAATGCCGGCGACGTTCGCGTGCGCCGCCTCGACGATCTGGCAAAGCCCCATTGCCGCGCAGCCGTTGGCAAGGAAATCATCGATGATGAGCACATTTTCGCCCGGCTGCAAAAAGCGGCTGGCCACAATGACCTCATATTTGCGCTTATGTGTGTACGATTCAACAGGCGCGGACAGCATCGTGCCGTCCAAATTGATAGACTGCGCTTTTTTCGCAAACACGACCGGCACCTCGAAATACTGCGCCGCAATCGCCGCAATGCCGATGCCCGAAGCCTCAATGGTCAGAATCTTATTTACCCGCACGTCCGCAAAGCGACGGCAGAACTCCTTTCCTATCTCGTTGAACAGCCCGATATCCATCTGATGGTTCAGGAAATTATCCACCTTGAGCACGTTGCCCTCTTTGATGACGCCGTCCTTCCGAATCCGCTCTTTCAAAAGTTCCATGATACCGTTCTTCCCCATTCAAAATGTCTTTTTAAAAGCATACCATTTTTCTGCGCCTGTGTATAGACCTTTTTCCGCGTTTTCAGGCATTTCCCGCAGTATCCCCTTGCAACGCCGCGCGACCGCAAGGACCGCATGAGCATGTATTCAGGCCTTGAGGTGCGCGTGCCGTTCTGCGACCACCGCATCGTCGAATATGCCTACAACATGCCGTGGGATATGAAAGCGCTCCACGGACGCGAAAAGGGCATTGTACGCGAGGCGTTCGCAAACGACCTGCCCGAGGAGATCGTATTCCGCAAAAAAAGCCCGTATCCCAAAACGTTCCACCCGGCCTACACCGAGCTTTGCGCGTCCTACGTCCGCCAGATTTTTGCCGACGAGCATTCGGCCGCCGCAAAGCTCTTCAATCACGAGGCCGTCGAAGCGCTCATGGCGCAGCCCGAAAGCCTGTCTGAGCCGTGGTACGGGCAGCTTATGCGCACGCCGCAGATCTTTGCCTACATCATCCAGCTCGACCGCTGGTTCAAAAAATACAAGGTACGCATTGAATAAAAAAGCGGGGCTTTCCGCCCCGCCTATTAAAGGAGGCTTTCCGCTTTGCAAGACGGAACTTCAATTCTGCGCGTGCAGGTCTCGACGGCGCTCGGCGCACTTCCGGTCGAAGGCGCGACCGTGACCGTGTCGACCGCAGCCGACGAGACTGGCGGGCATCAGCTGCTGTATTCGGTTCAGACCGACGCAGGCGGCATGACCCCGCCGATGGAGCTGCCCGCGCCGCCGCGCTCTGCCTCGCTCACGCCGGGCAACGGCCGGCCCTATGCGCTGTACACCGTGCAGGTCGACCATCCGAATTTCACCCCGCAAGCGGCTCTAAACGTCACCGCGTTTTCGGGCATTCCGGCCGTGCTGCCGATCGCGCTCACCCCGCTGCCCGAAAATGCCGCGGTCGCCCCGCAGGACCTGACCGCGACCGACGACCCGCAAGCCTTATCAGAGGAGGGATGACCCTTGGCCACGACCCCGGTCACGATCCCCGAGACCATCACCGTGCATCTCGGCGCACCTTCGGCGAATGCACGTAACCTCACCGTCCCGTTCAATGAATACATCAAAAATGTCGCGTCCTCGGAGATCTATCCGACATGGCCCGAGGAGGCCATCCGCGCCAATGTGTACGCGCAGGTCTCCTATGCTTTAAACCGTGTGTTCACCGAATGGTACCGCAACCAGGGCTATGATTTCGATATCACCAACTCAACCCGGTACGACCAGTCGTTCGTGCCCGGACGCGACATTTTCGAGAACATTTCGACCATTGTGGACGAAGCGTTCAACAACTATCTAACGCGAGGCGACGCCATTGAGCCGTTGTTCGCGCAGTACTGCAACGGTACGACCGTCACCTGCCCGGGCGGGCTGAGCCAATGGGGTACGGTGCCGCTCGCCGAGCAGGGTATGAGCGCTGAGGATATCGTGCGCTCGTTCTACGGGAACGACATCAATTTTATCCAAAACGCCCCGGTTTCGCCCAACCTGGGCGGCTCCTGGCCGGGCGTTACGTTCCGGCTGGGCGATGTGGGCGAGGAAGTGCGCACCATCCAGCGCCGCCTCAACCGCATTTCCACCAACTACCCCAATATTCAGAAGATTGAACCGGCCAGCGGTCTGTTCGATGCCGACACCGAGCGCGCCGTGCGCGAATTTCAGCGCCAGTTCAATCTCGCCGTGGACGGCATCGTCGGCAAAGCGACGTGGTATCAGATCGCGTTTATCTACAACAACGTCAAGCGTTTGTCCGAGCTGGACAGCGAGGGCCTGCGCCTGTCCGACATTTCGCGGCAGTATCCCGAGGAGCTGCGCGAAGGTATGCAGGGCGAGTACATTCGGCTTTTGCAGTATCTGCTCTCGGTCGTTGGCGCGTATTATGACGAACTGCCCCGTATCCCGATCGAGCAGATCGACGGCATTTTCGGTCCGCTGACGCGCGAGGCAGTTGTCGCCTACCAGAAAATGATGGGCCTGCCCGAGACCGGCGTGGTCGACCGGGCGACCTGGACCGCCCTTATTTCGACCTATCAGTCCGTGCTGCGCGTGCGTCCTGTCTCCGAATGGCTGCCCGGCGTAGCTGGGCTGCCCACAATCTTCCTGATTGAGGGGATGCGCGGCGAAGAGGTGCGCACGGCCCAGCAGGTCATCAACGTGATCGCGCGCGGCTATCCTGAGGTGCCGTCGGTCGGCGTGGACGGCGTGTTTGGCCCGGCGACGCGCGAAGCCGTCCTTGCGTTCCAAAACCTAGTCGGTCTGCCGCCCTCGGGCGCGATCGGACCGCTCACCTGGGAGACCATGGCCGACTATGCCGAGACTGTGCTGGCGGGCAGTCAGACCAACGAAGGGCAGTTTCCGGGTTATCCTATCGGAGAGGGGGCGACCACCTGATGTATACAGAAGAACAGCGCCGCCAGCATGTGCATGATTTGCAGACCTTCCTGCGGCGCATCCAGCGCGAGGGGGCTCATCCCAGTCCGCTTTCGCCCGACGGCATTTTCGGCCCTGAGACTGAAAAAGCTGTGCGCGAATTCCAGCAGCAACATGGCCTGCGCCCGACCGGCAAGGCTGACGCAGACATCTGGAACCTGATTTACGACCACTATGTTCCGCTTGCCATCAGCGACACATTGCCGACCCCGGTGCAGTTTTTCCCGCCCGAGGTGGGCGCGACCATGGCGCCTGGCGAAAAGGGCTGTCCGGTAATCGTGCTGCAAAGCATGCTGAACACGATGGCCGTGCATTTTTCTGGCGTACGGCGCCTGCCGCTGTCCGGCACCTATGACGAAGAGACCGAACTTGCCGTGCGCGAAGCGCAGGTGTATTTCCAGCTCGATCCAACTGGTGTAACCGACCGGGCGACCTGGGACGCACTCGCCGCATTGCACAACGCCTACCACTACCGCGCGCCGCTTTCCTGGACCATCGCCAACAAATGAGAAAGACCCCGCCGCCCGTATACCGGGCGGCGGGGTCTGCTTTTTTATTTTGCGATCTCATACCGGTCCCGGCCCGCGCTCTTCGCATCGTACAGCGCGGCATCCGCTTTGCGGTACACTTCGTCGTAAGTCTGACCCTGCTGGGTCAGAATCGCGCCCACCGTGATGGTAAGCTGCCTGCCATATTCCCTGCCGAGCGCGCGTGCAGCCTCGCAAAGCTTCACGCAACGCTTTTCGAGCGCCTCCCGTCCGGACACCTGCACCATATAGACCAGAAATTCGTCCCCGCCCGGCCGGCCAACCACGTCCCGCTCCCGGAAGTTCTTCAGCAGTATCTCCGCGACACCCACCAGCACTCGGTCGCCCTCCATATGCCCATAGGTGTCGTTGACCGTCTTAAACCGGTCTACATCGATGAGCAGCAGCGCGCCCGTCTGCCCCTCCTTCAGGGCGGACAAGCCTTGCTCGACCAGCGCGCGCGAAGTGGACGCGTTATACACGCCGGTCAGGCTGTCCCGCTGCGCCTGACGGCGCAGCCGCTCGCGCTCAGCGACCTCGTCGTCAATCACTGCGATTTTGCCGACCGCGTAGGCCGGGTTACCTGCGTCGTCATATACCTTCTCGATCGCGAGGCGCAGCCAATGCATTTTTTTGTCCGGGCTGCAGCAGGTATAGATTTCATATACCCCGTCGCCCTCATAGATCAATTTGCGAAATTCCAAACGGGCTTGCTGCAGTTCCTCGTCCCCGGCGACCCAGTGTTCATCATATTCCAGCACCCGTGCTTTGTCTCCATTTTGAGCGGGCAGCGAAACCAACAGCTTTTTCTTTGGAAAATCAAACTCAAAGAAATATTCGTTGAGCAGGCCGTACACCTGCAGGCGTTTTTTCAGTTCGAACGCGGTCTGCTTATTCCGGCGCGCACGCATCCGCAGATTGGCGGCCAGCAGCGCGATGATAACGCCCGAGATGAGGCAGACGATCAATATGGTTTCCAGCGCGTGGTTCTGCATAAACTGCCAGATCGAAAAATCCTGCTTCATGCTCACGTTGCTGTAAACCATAGCTTGCTTTTGCTCATCCGGGAGCGCAAGGATGCTTTTGTTTAAGATACCCAGCAGCATCTGGTCTGCCGGCGCGGCCACGCCCATGCAGATCTCCCGCAGCGTCGAGGTCTGCGGAATCAGCCGAAGCATGGAATACTCCGGCAGGCTGGCGTAATACTGCGCCGCGTAGCCGTCGGCATAGGTAAACGCCGCTTTCCCTTCTGCAACCGCCTTGATGCATTCCCCAGTGGTGGCATACCGCACGATCTCGCCCGGATAGTCCGTTCCATAGGTCGCGTTCGTAGTCAGCGCGAGCGCTTGACCCATCACAGCATCCGCATCATCCCGTTCATGCATAACCAGCACATACTGTGCCGAGACGAAAGGCCGCGTCATCGCGATTCCCTTGCTGCCCGCCAACTCATAATCGTAGGTCGTCCCGCCGATCATATCGACCTGCCCGCTTTGCACCAGCGCGTACATTTCATCCGGCGTTTTTACAGCGGTCATTTCAAACTTTAGTCCCGTCTGTTCCGCGATATAACCGAGCAGGTCGATCATCATACCGCGAAGCTCTCCGCTTTCGGCGTCTGTATACTGGAGCGGCGGCTGCCCGGTCAGCACGCCGACCCGCACCGCCTCGCGCGACGCGATATACTGTTTTTCCTGTTCGGTCAACAGCAGCACGTCGTTTGGGGAGGAAAAGTATTTTTCCTGCAGCTTTGCAGTGAAAAACGGATCGATACGCTGAATATTCAGCATCGCCTCATTAAGCTCCTGCATTAAACCTGCGCGCGCCTTTTTGGACGCGACAAAGTAAAACGGCTTGGGGGAAAACTCAGCGATCGTCCGCACGCCGCCAATATAATTGAGGCTGGTGTTTAAAATTGCATCCGCGCGCCCATCCTCCAGCGCCAGCAACTGTTCCTCTGTTCCACTGCACTCCACATAGGTCACGTCGATCAGGTTAACCTTGCAGAATTCCTCCAGCTCTTTCCGTCGCTGTGTGGCCTTACCGCCCACTGCGACCCGCAGACTCTGTTCCTGTTGGGAATCAACCACAAAGCTGCCCGGGTCATCATACGCCACCTGCAGTACGGTCTGCACCGTGCCATAGCTGTGCGCGGTATAGTCATAACGCTCGCCCGTTTCTTCGGTAAACAGCATTCCCCCCATCAGGTCCACGTCGCCGTTGTCCAGCATCTCCATCAGCGTGAGCAGGCTTTCATCAGCGCTGCCTGGCACCTGCACAAATTCATAATCCCAGCCGGTATATTGGGCGATCTCTTCCAGATATTCATAGGTATAGCCGCTGTAATTTCCATTCTCATCGATGTCGGTCAGTCCTGCCTGGATCGGGTAGGCAACGCGGATCGTTCTGGATCCCCCGCCGCCCGCCGCGCTTCCGGCTGACAGCAGCACGGGCAGCAACAGCACGGCCAATACCAGCCGCGCCAGCGCGCCGCGCCAGCTGTTACATGCATTCCACAATCTGCCCACCACCCTTCAAACACGTAACTTTATCTTATGATACATTATATAGAAGCATTCCAAAAAGTGCAAGCACAAGTGGTCGTACTTCGGCCTGAACGCGAAAAGAAACGCTTTCTTCACAAAGAAAGCGTTTCTTTCCAATTTTTACTCTGCCGTGTCGCCGCCGGCGTTGTCCGCGGCGTCATCGGTTTCCGCCAGATCAGCCGGCGCGTAGTCCTTGACGTTCTGATAGGTGATCTCATCAAAGGTTTCTGTGGTCTGCACGTCCGCCTCGGTCATCCACTTGGTCAGCAGGGCATCCATGGTCTTTTCCATTTTGGTCAGCAGGGTCGTCTTGTAGTTTTCGAGCTGGCCCTCATAGTCGATCGGAACGCGCTTGATGATATGGTAGCCGAAATCGGACTTAACAAGCCCCGACACCTCGCCCTCCGCGAGCGCCTTAGCGCCCTCGTAGAACGGCTGCACCATTTCGCCCTCCGTGAAGATATACCCGTCCGGATTGCCCTCCAGGCCGGAATCCTCGCTCAGTTCCTTCATCACGGTGTCGAAATCCTCGCCCGCGTTCAAACGGTCGAGCGCCTTCTGCGCCGCGGCCTTGGCTTCCTCATCCGTGCGCTTCTGCTCGCCCGTCGCCGGGTCGGTGCCCAGAATGAGGATGTGCTTGGCGGCGAGGTAGTTGTCCTTGAAATACTGCATCAGCTCTTCGTCCGCAGGCACTTCGGTGCCGTTTTCGCCGAAGTAGTATTCGTTCAGCGCGGCGTAGCACTGGCTGATGTACATAAAGTTATTATACAGATCCTCTGTGAAGCCAAACTGGGCAATCTTCTTGCGGTAATTCTCATCGCTGCCCGCCTGTTTGCGCATATCGTCGCGCACCTTGCGGATATCGCGCTGCTGGCTCTCGGTTAGGCTCAGGCCGGCCTCCTTGAATTTCTGGAGCACGACGCGCATGTAAATGGCCTGATCCTTGGCGGCGTCCGGCATCGCGGGGCCTAGCATGGCGGCGCTTTCCTCGTCGTCCCACAAGCCGAGCATGCCGTACTGCGCATACATGTTCTCGTAGTACTTCATGTTGTACAGCATATAGGCGGCGTATTCGTCTGCCTTGACCTCACTGCCGTTGACCGTCATGGCCACCGGCGCGTCACTCTTGATATCGGTATACGTGATGTTGCTCGCCATCGTCGCGCCGATCGTCGCTCCCAAAACGACCACCAGCATGACCGCGAGCGCAACCACGCGCTTTGCCATGTGCTTCATAATCTCTAACGCTCCTTGTTCTCTTTTGTTTCTGATGCAAGCTTTTCCCATTATAGCATCCCGCCCGGTAAAATACAAGCGTGGACACAGAAACGTCACATAGGCGAAAAAAAGCGGGCTCCCTTTGGGCAAGCCCGCGCTTTTTTATTCCATTAGCCCGACGCAGTCGTAATACGGCTTTTGCGCGATGCGTTCTTTATTCTCCTTAAACAGTGTGTGCCCCAGTGTAACAACCAGATAATCCGCCTTCGCAAGCAGCTCGTCGAACGGGACGTTACGGATGCCGTCCAGCTCGCCCATCGGCGCGAACGGCTCGCACGCGATAAAGTTCACGCCTTTTTCTTTCAGGATATGGCACAACTCGATCGAGGGGGATTCGCGCAGGTCATCCACATCGGGCTTATAGGACAGGCCCAGAACGCCGACCGTATCCGTGACCTTTTTGAGGCTGCCCACAACCTTTTCCGCCACAAAGCGCGGCTTGTTCTCGTTGCGCTCACGCGCAGCAAGAATGACCTTGGCCTCGGCTGGGAACTGCTCATAGATGAACCACGGGTCGACCGCGATGCAGTGCCCGCCCACGCCCACGCCCGGCGTCAGGATATTGACGCGCGGATGGCAGTTGGCGAGCTTGATCAGCTCAAAAACGTCGATACCCATTTTGTCGCAGATGACCGAAAGCTCGTTGGCATAGGCGATGTTCACGTCGCGGAAGGTGTTTTCGGTCAGCTTGCACATCTCGGCGGTCAGGTCGTCAGTCTTGTGGACGACGCCCTTTTCCAGCACCTTTTCATAGATGGCGGCGGCCATTTCGGCGGCCTCGGGCGTGCGCGCGCCCACGATGCGGTCGTTATTCTTCAGCTCGTACATCATGTTGCCCGGGATGACGCGCTCCGGGCAGTGCGCCACATGGATCTTGTCCATCGGGATGCCCGATTCCTCAGAAAGCACGCGGGCAAGCATTTCGCTCGTGCGCGGCGGCACGGTCGATTCCAGAATAACCAGGTTGTCCGGCTCAAGCAGCCCCCCCGCCATACGTCCGGCGGATTCGACAAACTTGAGGTCGGCCTTGTGCGCGCCGGTCTCGTCCTGGAAGAACGGGGTGGGCACGGCGATATAGAACACATCGGAGGCCGCAAGCTTGGAGGAGAACTGCAAATGTCCATGCGCCACCGCTTGGTCGAACGCCTGCTGCAAGCCCGGCTCGACAATATGGATCTTGCCGCTTTGCAGCGTGTCGATGGTTTTTTCGTTCACGTCAAAGCCGCAGACCTCAAAGCCGGCCTCCGCGAGGGTGATCGCGGTCGGCAGGCCAATATATCCCAGTCCCATGACAGTAATTTTCATAATTTCCGTACCTCATTCAGCAAAATCTTATATCATTATACCACTTTTTCCTTGGAATTCAATGTAGGGTTTGAATTTTACGCCAATTTCCTCTATAATATAACAGTACGAGAATTCATACCAATCAGATAGGATGCATGCTTATGATTTTCAAAGGGCTGCTCTCCGACGCGCGCGCCATCCGAGACCGCGACCCCGCCGCGCGCTCGACGCTGGAGGTCTTTTTGCTCTATCAGGGCTTCCATGCCCTGATCTACCACCGCCAGGCGCACTGGCTTTACAAGCACAAGCTCTTTTTTCTTGCGCGCGCGCTGTCGCAGTTCGCGCGGCATATGACCGGCATCGAGATCCATCCGGGCGCGCAGATCGGCCGCGGGCTGTTTATCGACCACGGCATGGGCATCGTCATCGGCGAGACCGCCGAGATCGGCAACAACTGCACGATCTACCATGGAGTGACGCTGGGCGGCACCGGGCACGACAAGGGCAAGCGCCACCCGACCGTGGGCGACAATGTGCTCATCGCAACAGGGGCAAAGGTGCTCGGGCCGTTCAAGGTGGGCGACAACAGCCGCATCGGAGCAAACGCGGTGGTTTTGCAGGAGGTCCCGCCCAATTCGACCGTGGTCGGCGTCAAGGCGCGGGTCGTCAAGATCGACGGCCAGCGGGTTGGCACGCCTTCTTACGACCTCGACCAGATCAACCTGCCCGATCCCGTGGCGCAGGAGCTTTGCAGATTGCAGCACCGCGTATATGTCAACGAGCAGAAGCTCAAGCACGAGGAAGAGCGCGACCGCGAAGCGGACGAATAAACGAAAAAGACGCCTTTTCGGCGTCTTTTTCTCTATATAATAAAACGCTCCCTCACAAGTCGAGGGAGCGCTTTTCTTTAAAAACCAAGCGTGATTTCTGCAAACAGCGCATTAACGCGGTCATACTCCTGCCGGAGATACAGCCATCCAAACAGCGTTTCAAGCGCCGTCGCGTAGGCGTATTCCGCCACGGACGCCGACTTGGGCACGGTTTTGGGTTTCGCGTTCCGTCCGTGGCGGAACACGGTCTGTTCCTCCTCGGAAAGCAGCGGCAGGATGCGCTCCACCGCCTTGGCCTGCGCGCCCGCGCACACCAGACGGGTCGTGCGGGCATGCAGGTTTTTCGCGGTCTGTGTACCGCCGCAGGCCAAATGCGCGCGCACCATCAGCTCATACACCGCGTCCCCCACATGTGCGAGCGCAAGGCTCGACATCTGGGAAAGCGCCGCATCGTCAAGTCCCGGACGCAGATAATCCATCGCTTACGCCTGCGGCTGCTCTTCGGTCTTGGCAGCCGCCTCAGCCGCGGCCTTTGCGGCGGCAGCCTCCTTGGCCTTCTCCGCCTGCGCCTTCTGGGCGGCGGCAAACTTGGCTTTCTCCTCCGCCGTCGGCACCGGCTCGATGCAGCTCTTCGGGCAGACCTTGGCGCACATCTTGCAGTTCTTGCACTTGTCATAATCGATCTTGGCTACGCCGTTCTCGACATGGATGGCGTCAAACTTGCAGGTCTTTTCGCACATTTTGCACGCGATACAGCCGACCGAGCAGACTTTCATCACCTCGGGGCCCTTGTCGCGGTTCATGCAGTTAACATGCACTTTCTTGCTCTCGGGCACCAGATTGATGAGTTTTTTCGGGCAGGCCGCGACGCACTTGCCGCAGGCCACGCACTTTTCCTCATCGACCTTGGCGACGCCGTCCACAATGTGGATCGCGTCGAACGCGCACGCCTTGACGCACGAGCCGAGGCCCATGCAGCCGAACGAGCACGCCTTGGGGCCGTTTGCCACACGCATGGCGGCGGTGCAGTCCTGCAGGCCCTCATACTTGGTCTTGTCGACCGCGTTGCAGCCGCCGTTGCAGTATACATGGGCGATCTTACGCTCGCTCGTGTCCGCTTCGACACCCATGACCTCCGCGACCTTGGCCGCGCACGCCGCGCCGCCGACCGGGCAGCCGTTTACCGGGGCAGTGCCCTCGACGATGGCGGCCGCCAGGCCGTCGCAGCCCGGATAGCCGCAGCCGCCGCAGTTCGCGCCCGGCAGGCACTCGCGCACGAGCGGCACGCGCTCGTCAACTTCGACGGCAAACACCTTCGCGGCGATGCCGAGCAGCACCGCGAAAACGACGCCCATGACGAACAGCACCGCGACCGCCGCTAAAACATTTTGCATATCCATTTCTTGAATCCTCCCTTACTTCCAGATCTGCAAGCCGGAGAAGCCCATGAAGGACATCGCAAGCAGCGCGGCGGAAACCAGCGCGATCGGGAAGCCCTCAAAGCACTTGGGGCACTTGCTCGTCGCGTCGAGGCGCTCGCGGATGGAAGCAAACAGCACGATGGCGAGCGTGTAGCCGATACCGGCGCACACGCCGTAAACGACCGCGCCGATGAACGAATACTGGTTATCGATGTTCGAGATCGCGGCGCCCAGCACGGCGCAGTTGGTGGTGATGAGCGGCAGGAAGATGCCGAGCGCCTGATACAGCGCGGGCATCGACTTTTTCATGAACATCTCGACGAACTGCACGAGCGTCGCGATCACAAGGATGAACGCGATGGTCTGCATATAGCCGAGGCCGAGCGGCTCCAGAATGAAATACTGGACCGCCCACGACGCCGCCGAGGCGATCGCCATGACGAAGATGACCGCCATGCCCATGCCGACAGCCGTGTCGGTCTTCTTGGAAACGCCGAAGAACGAGCAGCAGCCGAGGAACTGGACAAGGATGTAGTTGTTGACCAGGATCGCGCCGATTGCGAGCGACAGGATCTCAGTAAGCCCCATGGAGGCAGGCAATGCGATACTCATTTACTTGTCCTCCTTTCCGGCCATGACCTTTTGGATGACCGCGAAGATGAAGCCCATCATGAGGAAGCCGCCCGCGGGCAGGATCATCATGGTCATGGGATTGCTGTTCAGGAACGGGATCGCGAAGCCCTTCGACGGCAGGATCCCGGCGAGGAACGGCAGCAGGTCGGACAGGCCGGCAAACACCGTGCCGCCGCCCAGCAGCTCGCGGAAGAAGCCCATCAGCACGAGCGCGAACGTAAAGCCCAGACCCATTACTACGCCGTCCAGCGCGGAGGGCAGCACCTTGTTCTTGGACGCATACGCCTCGGCGCGGCCGAGGATGATGCAGTTAACAACGATCAGCGGCAGGAACAGGCCCAGCGACGCGGCCAGCGCCGGAACATAGGCGTTGAGCAGCATCTGGATGAGCGTAACGAACGTGGCGATGATCGAAATGAAGCACGCGATGCGCACTTTTTCCGGGATGAACTTACGCAGCGCCGAAATAACGACGTTGGAGCAGATCAGAACGACGGTTGCCGCCACGCCCATGCCGATGGCATTGGCGAACGACGTGGTCGTCGCCAGCGCGGGGCACAGACCGATGGTCTGCATGAAAACCGGGTTGTCGAGGATAACGCCGGCTTTCAGTCTTTCACTAAATTTCATTTGGCTCTCCTCCTTTTAACCCAGTGTCGCGGCGAACTGCGCCGCAGCGTTTACGCCATTGGTGACCGCGCGCGAGGTGATCGTCGCGCCGGTGATGGCATTGATCGTGCCGCCGTCCTTGGAAACGGCGAGCGAGCCGTCGGCCGGCTGGCCGGCATACTGCGCGATCCACTCCGCGTCCTGGCTCTTGGCGCCGAGGCCCGGGGTCTCCGCGTGCGCGGTGACTTTCGCGCCGGCTACCGTACCGTCCGCATTGATGCCGACGATCAGCGTCAGCGCGCCGCCGAAGCCCTTCGGGGCGACCTGCACACAGTAGCCGATGGCCTCGCCGTCCTTCTCGGCCTTAAACGCGGCCGTGATCGCAACGGCGTTTTTGTCCTCAGGGGATTTCATTTCCTCCGGCACCTCGACCTCGGGGAAGTCGGTGGCTTCCGGCAGGATCTCGCCCATCGCCGCGTTGCGGGTGTCGATGGCGTTCTGCTTGATCAGCGGGTCGGTGACCTGGTTTACCACGCCGAGCAGCAGCGCGCACACCAGCGTGATGAGGCCCAGTACGACGACGAGCATCGCAATGCCGCCGCCCTTTTTGCTGTCGTTCATGTTACTGCGCCTCCTTTTTCTTTTCTAAGGAATATCCGAACTTGCGCGGATGGGTGGCCTTGTCGATCGCCCAAACCAGCGTGTTCATAATCAGGATCGAATAGGAAACGCCCTCGGGCAGGCCGCCGAAATAGCGGATGAACACGGTGAGCAAACCGCAACCCACGCCGAAGATGATCTGGCCCTTGGGTGTGACCGGGCTGGTGACGTAGTCGGTCGCCATGAAGAACGCGCCGAGCATCAGGCCACCCGAAAGCACCTGGGAAAGCATCCACTCCACGCGGTTGATGCCGCCGATGGGGAACAGGAACGTCAGCACGGCAACGGTCAGGATATATGCGGCCGGGATGTTGATGGTGATGACCTTGCGGTACAGTAAGTACAAGCCGCCGGCGATCAGCGCCAGCGCCGAGGTCTCGCCGATGACGCCGCCGGTCTGGCCGAGCAGCATGTCGATCAGGCTTTCAGCCGGCACCGCGCCGGTCTTGAGCGATGCGAGGGGCGTCGCGGTCGAGATCGCGTCCGTCACGGTCACGCCGCCGAACAGCGGCAGCTTGGCGTGCGGCTGGGTCCACAGCGTCATGAGCGCCGGCCAGGAGGCCATCATGAACGCGCGTGCGCCGAGCGCCGGGTTCATGAAGTTCTTGCCCAGTCCGCCGAACAGCATCTTGACGATGATGATGCCGAACAGGCCGCCGAACACCGGCATCCACAGCGGGGCGGAAACCGGGATGTTAAACGCGATCAGCACGCCCGTGACCATGGCCGACAGGTCGCCGACTGTGACGGGCTGGTGCGTAAGCTTGCAGTAAATAGCCTCGAACACGCCGCAGGCGATCATCGAAACGACGACCAGCACGAGCGCGCGGGGGCCAAAGGTGAACACCGAAACGGCGAGCGCGGGAATGAGCGCGATCAGCACGTCCAGCATCAGGCTGCGGGTATCTTCCTCCGCCTTGATGTGCGGCGAGGAGGATACGACGACTTTACTCAAATCATACATTTCGTTTTCTCCCCCTTACTTTTCTTCCGCTTTGGCTTCGGCCGCGGCTTCTGCTTCCGCTTTGGCCTTGGCTTCCGCGTCCGCCTTGGCCTTGGCGGCCATGCGCTGCGCCTGAATCTTGCCCTTGGTCAGGCGGAACTGCGCAACCAGCGGGATGCGGGCCGGACACACATAGGCGCACGAGCCGCACTCGATGCAGTCCATCATGCCGCACTCGGCCGCGTTTTCCAGATCCTCCCGCTTGCCGTAAACGTTCATGTAAATCGGCAGCAGATGCATCGGGCAGGCGTTGATGCACTTGCCGCAGCGGATGCACTGGGGATCCTCGACGCGCTTGTCCTCGTCGCCCGCGAACGCCAAAAACGCATTCGTGCCCTTAAAGATCGGGATTTCAAGCGAAAACTGGGCGACGCCCATCATCGGGCCGCCCATGAGCAGCTTATTGGGGGCTTCCTTGAAACCGCCGCACGCGTCGATCATTTTTTCGACCTGCGTGCCGATGCGCACTTCAAGGTTCTTAGGCTCGGCAATGGCCGAACCGGATACCGTGACAATACGGCGGATGACCGGCATACCAGTCGTAAAGCGGCGATAGACCGCGCCCGCGGTATCGACGTTGAACACCGCGCAGCCCGCGTCTGCCGGCAGCTTGCCCGACGGCACCTCGCGGCCCGTGCAGGCGTTGATGAGCTGCTTTTCCGCGCCCTGCGGGTATTTGCACTTTAAGGGGTAGAGCTTCAGGCGCGGGTCGTCCCCGATGAGCTTTTCAATGCCGGGGAACACGTCGGCCTTGTTCTCTTCGATGGCGATGATCGCGTTCTGCACGCCCATGATGTCGGCCAGCATCTTCAGGCCGCCGATGACCTCTTCCGGGCGTTCGAGCAGCAGGCGGTGGTCCGAGGTTATGTACGGCTCACACTCAGCAGCGTTGATAATGACCGTGTCGCACTTGCCGATACCCGACTGGATCTTGACGTGGGTCGGGAATGTCGCGCCGCCGTGGCCGACGATGCCGGCCGAGCGGATGCACTCGATGCGCTCCTCATTTGACATTGCCGCAAAGTCGTAGGGATGTACGGATTCGTGCGGACGATCCTCCCCGTCGTTCTCGATGACGATGGACAGCACCTTGCTGCCGTTGGGATGCAGGCGGGGCTCAACCGCTTTCACCTTGCCCGAGACCGTCGCGTGCACAGGCGCGCTGACAAAGCCGCCCGCCTCCGCAACCGGCTGTCCCAGGTCTACGGTATCGCCAACCTGCACGATGGGCGACGCCGGGGCGCCGATGTGCATGGAAACGGGCAGGATCACCTGGTCAGGCAGCGCCAGCTTCTCGATCGGCTTGGTGTTTGTCGCGGCCTTGTAGCCCGGGTCTGCGTGGGTGCCGGGATGAATGCCGCCACGGAACGAATACACCATGTTTTTCACCTCTCAATTATTTTGCGAAAGAAGAACCGGATTCACACCGGCCCCATCTTCTATGAAGTCAGCGGGAGCGCTTTCGCGCAACCCTACATAGTAGATTATACTGTTGACCGACCCCAATTAGCAACCCCGAATGTTAAAAAATTTGTCCAAAAAAGAAATTAATTTTGAACAGATTGGGCAATTGCTGGTTATATGATATACGAACTCTGTGAACAAACCGTGAATGTGCACAAAAAAGAGACCGCGTTTTTCACGGTCTCTCGGCGCATTATTCTTTGTTCGGTTCCCGGCAATACATTTCGGTGTATTCCGTCGCGGCCGGGTCGACACGCGGTTCGCCGTAATGCTTGACGTCGGGCGGTACGATGGCCGCCGAGTCAATATGCGCCGCGTCGTCATAACGCGGATGTCCCTTTTTATGGCACATAGCACACACGCTCCTTGTATTATAGAGTAGTAGTTATTAAAGCCCCTCTCCAAGGGCTGTGCTACACTGTAAGGGATGCTGTGGATTGGTTGCACCCTCCTACCACAAGATGGTTCAAGAAAGGTTCCAACCACAGCCCTTTGCAGTTTTG
>NZ_JAXEOA010000027.1:0-73560 GCF_034098985.1 Agathobaculum sp.
CGGTGTATTCATATGCGCAGAAGTTTGGTTCTTTTTATTTTCTGGGATAACTTGCACGCCGCGGGGACATACTCGTCAAAAAGGGTGTGATTTTTCATGTTTGGAAAGCTAAAGGAAAAACTGATGGGAGGCGGGCAGAGCGGCATCGAGGTCTGCGCGCCGGTCTCCGGCAAGATCGTAGCGCTTAGCGACGTTCCCGACCCCACGTTTGCGCAGGGCATTCTGGGACAGGGCGCGGCGGTTCTTCCGTCAGAAGGGCGCATCGTCGCCCCGGCGGACGGCACAATCGATGTGATGTTCGACACCGGCCACGCGGTCAGCATGACCACGGCGGACGGCGCGGAGGTGCTCGTCCATGTCGGCATCGACACGGTCAACCTCAAGGGCGAACATTATAAAGCCTGCTGCAAGGCGGGCGACAAGGTAAAAAAGGGAGACCTGCTGATCGAATTTGACCCCGCGGCCATCGAGGCGGCGGGCTATCAGATCATCACGCCGGTTATTATCTGCAACACGGATGCGTACAGTGCGGTGAAGGCCGCGGCTCCTGGCGAGGTATCGGCGGGCGGCGCGCTGCTGACGCTGCAGAAATAAGCGGAGAAAGGGAGAAACACACAAATGAAGACGATCGAATACACCATTACCGACGAGCTTGGCATCCACGCCCGTCCGGCGGGCCTGCTGGTCAAGGAAGCGTCCAAGTTCCAGTCGGATATCAAGATCGCGTCCCCGAAAAAAGAGGTGGACGCTAAGCGCATCATGGGCGTGATGAGCATGGGTGCAAAGCAGGGCGACCTTGTTAAGCTCACCATCACGGGCGAGGATGAAAACGAGGCCGCGGAAGCGCTCGAACTGTTCCTCAAGCGCAACCTTTAAGGTTTCTTTCCGTCCCGTGGGGGGACGGTGAAACGCCGGCGCGCCTTCCTGGTCGGCTCAGGGGCGCGCGCCGCATCCACATATCCGCGCGTGTGCGCGGAAAAAAAGAGGAGGGGAATCTCTTATGATGAAACAAGTACAAAGACTCGGCAAAGCGTTAATGCTTCCCGTCGCGGCGCTGCCAATCTGCGGCATCCTGATGGGCATCGGCTATGCGCTCGCTCCCGCCGCCATGGCGGGCGAGGTGCAGGGTTTCGTTGCCAGCGGTATGGCGTACAAAATCGGCTTCTTCCTGATCAAAGCGGGCGGCGCGCTCATTGACAATATGGCGCTGCTGTTCGCGGTCGGCGTTGCGGTCGGTCTGGCCAAGGATAAGGACGGCACGGCGGGTCTCGCCGGCCTGGTATCCTGGCTGATGATGACCAAGCTGCTTGCGCCGGCAGTCGTTTCGACCATCATGCCTTCGATTGCGGAAAACGAGATCAAAATGCTCGCGTTCGGCAAAATCGAAAACGCGTTCATCGGCATCCTCGCCGGTATCATCGGCGGCGCGTGCTACAACAAGTTTAAAGACACCAAGTTGCCCGACTGGCTGTCGTTCTTCTCGGGCAAGCGCTGTGTGGCCATTGTCACCGGCCTGATTTCGATCGTCGCCGCGGCTATCCTGCTGTTTGTCTGGCCGATCATCTTCGGCGCGCTGGTCACAGTCGGTAACGCGATCGTCAGCATTGACGCGGTCGGCGCGGGCATCTACGCGTTCCTCAACCGCCTGCTTATCCCGACCGGCCTGCACCATGCGCTGAACAACGTGTTCTGGTTTGATACCATCGGCCTTGGCGACCTGTCCCACTTCTGGGCGGGCGATGTCACTGGTCAGAACGGTGTCACCTGGAGCCTCGGCATGTATATGTCCGGCTTCTTCGCGCCGATGATGTTCGGTATCCCGGGCGCCGCGCTCGCGATGATCCACACGGCCAAGTCCAACAAGAAAAAGGTCGCCATCGGCATCGTCACTTCGGCCGCCATTTGCGCGTTTGTCTGCGGCGTTACCGAGCCGTTTGAATTTGCGTTCATGTTCCTGGCTCCTGTGCTGTATGTCATCTATGCGATCCTCTACGGCCTGTTTACCGTTGCGGCCGTGCTGCTCGGCTTCCGTGCCGGCTTCTCGTTCTCTGCCGGCCTGACCGACCTGATCTTCTCGTCCACCCTGCCGGCGGCGGCAAACACCTGGATGATCATTCCGCTCGGCATTGCGGCGTTCATCGTGTTCTACGTGGTGTTCCGATTCGCGATCACCAAGTTTAACCTCAAGACCCCGGGCCGTGAGGACGACGACGAGGACGATGAAACGCAGGTCGTGCTTGCGAACAATGATTATACCACGGTTGCGGCCACCATCCTCGAAGGCCTCGGCGGCAAGGACAACATCGCCAGCTTGGACAACTGCATCACCCGTCTGCGCATGGAGATCAAGGACAATACCCTTGTCGATGAAAAGAAGATCAAATCCGCTGGCGTCGCAGGCGTTATGCGCCCGTCCAAGACGGCGGTACAAGTTATTGTAGGCACCAAGGTCCAGTTCGTAGCCGACGAAATGGCCAAGATGCTCAAGTAAGAAACCCCACACATCGGGAGGCGGGCGGAAGCGCCCGCCTTTCGGTCTGCCGGAAGAGTTAGGATTACGAGGTGTTTATTCATGAAAATCATTCGTGCAAAAGACTATAACGACATGAGCCGCAAGGCGGCTGGCATCATTGCGGCGCAGGTTATCCTAAAGCCCGATTCTATTTTGGGGCTGGCGACCGGCTCGTCCCCGATTGGCATTTACGAAAATCTTATCAAGGGATACCGGGAAGGCGACGTCGATTTTTCGGCCTGCACGACGTTTAACCTGGACGAATACCGCGGCCTGACCGCCGACCACGACCAGAGCTATCACTATTTCATGTATAAGAACTTTTTCGATTCGGTCAATGTGCCGCGCGACCGCATCAATCTGCCGGACGGCTCGCAGCCGGACGCAGAAAAGGAATGCGCGCGCTACGACGCGGCGATTGAAGCAGCGGGCGGTGTCGACCTGCAGCTCTTAGGCATGGGTTTGAACGGCCATATCGGCTTTAACGAACCCGAGGACACATTCCCCAAGGGCACACACTGCGTCGACCTGACCGAATCAACCATCGAAGCCAACAAGCGTTTCTTCGCTTCGGCCGACGACGTGCCGCGCCAGGCCTATACCATGGGCGTGCAGACGATCATGCGCGCGCGCAAGATTATTATTATCGTTTCCGGGCAAAATAAGGCTGAAATTGTGCGCAAGGCATTCTTCGGCCCGGTAACGCCGCAGGTGCCCGCCTCTATCCTGCAGCTCCACCCCGATGTGGTTGCTGTTGTGGACGAGGCTGCGCTGTCAGAATGCGGAGATTTGTTGAAGTGAGGGCTCTATGGAGTTTAAGAATCTGAAAGTATTCCAGCCGGACGGCACGTTCAAGTCCGGCGGGCTGACCATTACGGGTGACCGGATCACCGGTAATACGCCTGCGGTCGACGCCTGCGACATGGACGGTTTGTATGCTATTCCCGGTTTGGTCGACGTGCATTTCCACGGCTGCGTCGGCTACGATTTCTGCGACGGCACGCACGAGGCCATTTCGGCCATCGCGCGCTATCAGGCGGAAAACGGCGTCGCCGCCATTTGCCCGGCGACCATGACCTATCCCGAGGAAAAGCTCGCGGGCGTTGCCGAAGCCGCCGCGACCTATCAGGTCGAGGCGCGGGACGCGGCGCTCGTCGGCATCAATATGGAGGGGCCGTTCATCTCAGAGGCCAAAAAAGGCGCGCAGAACGCCGCCTATCTGCACGAACCGGACGCCGAGATGTTCCGCCGCCTGCAAAAGAAGGCGAACGGCCTGTTCAAGCTGTGTGACCTTGCGCCCGAGCTCCCGGGCGCGATGGAGGTCATCGAGCAGCTCGCGGGCGAGGTGCGCCTGTCGATCGCGCACACCGAGGCCGATTATGACACCGCAAGCGAAGCGTTCCGCCGCGGCGCGCGGCAGGTGACCCACTTGTATAACGCGATGCCGCCGTTTTCCCATCGCGCGCCCGGCGTGATCGGCGCGGCGGCGGACAACGACGCGGTCGCGGTCGAACTCATCGCGGACGGCGTACACGTTGCCCCGGCGGTTGTCCGTGCGACGTTCAAAATGTTTGCGGGGCGTGTCGTGCTCATTTCGGACAGCATGATGGCCACTGGCCTGACGGACGGCGAATATTCGCTCGGCGGGCAGGCGGTGACGGTGCGCGGTAACCTCGCGACGCTGGCAGACGGTACGATCGCCGGTTCGGCCACCAATTTGCTGAACTGCCTGCGGAGCGCGGTCAATATGGGCATCCCGCTCGGCGAGGCGGTCAAATCGGCCTCGCTCAATCCCGCGCGCGCCATCGGCGTCGCGCACGACTATGGCTCGCTCGAGCCGGGCAAGCTGGCCAATGTGGTGCTGCTGGATGAGGACCTTTCGGTCCATTCGATCATCCTGCGCGGCCAGATGCTGTAAAACGCACCCAAATGGAATGAGGAAATGAATGTTTGCGGGGCGCGGCCGGATGGAGGCCGCGCCCCGATTCGTTTTTCTTGACCGCGAACCCCAAAACATGATACGATACCGCTAATAGGAGGAGGGCGGAACATGATCCAGTGCTTTGTGAAAAAGGAATATGCGCCGCCGTTTGGGCTTGCGCACCTGCCGCGCCTGTTTTCGGTTAGCCGGACGGACGCGGAGGCCAGTGTCCATCCGCGCGTCATGCACGCGCACGGGGATTTGGTCGAGCTTGCGCTCATCTGCGGCGGTGAAAGCGTGTATTTTGTCGGCGGTGTGGCCTATCCCGCGCGGCGCGGCGATTTGTTCATCTATAACAGCGGCGTTGTGCATGACGAACGCTCAGGACCCGAAGCGCGGATCGCAAGCTACAGCCTTGCGCTGGGCGGGCTTTTGGTTCCCGGCCTGCGTGAAAATGCGCTGCTGCCGGACGGCGCGCCGCCGGTGTACCACGTTTCCGAGGCTGAAACGGCGCGGCTGGAGCGGCTGTACGCCGTGCTGTTCGACGAGCTCAAGGCAGGGAACGAGGATGGCTGCCACCACCTGCTGATGGCGCTGCTGTCGGTCGTGCAGCGTATCGCTGCGGGTGAACACGCGGACGGGGGCGAGGCGGAAAACGCGCTGTCCCGCCGCGTCAAGGACTATATCGACGCGCATTTCGCAGAGGAATTTTCCTTGCAGACGCTGGCGGACAGCCTGCACGTCAGCCAATACTACCTGTCGCACGTGTTTAAGGATGTGACCGGCTATTCCCCGCTGCAATATGTGCTGCGCCGCCGCATCGGCGAGGCGCAGACCCTGCTGATTACGACCGGCCTCCCGGTCACGCAGATCGCCGCGCGCGTCGGATACGACAACCCGAGCCATTTCAACGCGCAGTTTGCCAAAGCCGTCGGTATGCCGCCGCGCACATTCCGCAGGGAATACGTGCAGCAGCAAGAAATCGAAAGTTTGTGAAAACCGCTGCCGTCAGGCGGCGGTTTTTTTTCATACAAATCGCAAGAACGCTCTGGTTTTTTCATGAACCCGGCAGTACAATAGCATCAAGAGAGAGGGCGGGAGACAGCCCGCTGCACGTTAAGAGGACGATAGAAGTAAAGGAGACTTGCACATGAAAACGGTAAAAATCGGTTCGGTTGGCCTGGGACGCCTGGGCTATGAGCACGCCTGCAATCTGGCCACACAGGTGCCGGGCTGCGAGCTCGCCGCGATCTGCGACGCGGACGAGAAGCGCGTGAAAGAGGTCGCGGAGGAGCTGGGCATCCGGCATACCTACACCGACTTTGAGGAAATGTGTAAGAATCCCGAGCTGGACGGCATCGCCATTGTCACGCCATCGTTCCTGCACACCCAGCAGATCGAGATCGCCATGAAATACGGCAAGCACGTGTTCTGTGAAAAACCGCTCGGCACCGACGTGCAGCAGTGCAGGGACGCGGAAAAGGTCGTTAACGCGCATCCGGAGCTGATCTTCCAGCTCGGCTTTATGCGCCGCTTCGACCGGTCCTACGCCGAAGCCAAGCGCAAGATTGAAAATGGCGACATCGGCAAGGTCGTACTGGTGCGTTCCTACACGCAGGATCCGCGCACAACGATCGAGTCCACGCTTAAGTTCGCCCCGCACTCGGGCGGCCAGTTCCTCGATATGTGCGTGCACGATATCGACCTGATCCGCTGGTTCACCGGTTCGGATGTCAAGAATGTATGGGCGATCGGCGGCGTGTTTGAGTTTGACCTTTATAAAGAGTTGAACGACGCGGACAACGCTGCGGCCACCGTACAGATGGACAACGGTGCGATGGGCTTTATGTTCACCAACCGCACGCACGCGGCGGGCTCGAACGTCGAGACCGAAATCATCGGCACCCACGGCACGCTGCGCATTGCGAACGTCGGCGCGAAGAACCTTTTAAACATTGTCGATGAGCACGGCTCACGCGAGGAATACTATCCGGACTTTATGAGCCGTTGGCACGAGGCGTTCGTCGCGGAGATGAAGGCGTTCGTCGGCCACATCGCGAACGGCACCAAGCCCTCCGACCTCAAGGTGGAGGACGGCACGGCGGTTTCCGAAGCGGCTTACCGCTGCAAGGAGTCCTTCGAGACCGGCAAAATGCTGCCGATCCGGTAAAAAATGAAAAAGGGCCGGCTTCTCAGAAGCCGGCCCTTTTTTCATCCGATTCGGTTGGACATGGTATTTGCCGCATGGTGCATGGCATGCTCGGCCTTGTGGGCCGATCGCTCGACAGCCCGGCGCACCGAGGGATTGAGCATGGCGCCCGCTGCCACCATCGAAACGACCGCGCCTGCGACCGCACCGGTCGCAATGCCGGAAACAAAGGGAGAAACACGCATTTTTCATCCGCCGCCTTTCAAAAATTCGTTCTGGTGCTACAAAAATAGTTTGTCCGGATCGGCGCAGAATTTTCGCGCGGCATCGAAACAACAAAAATTGCATAAAAAAACAATTTTGTTTTGTAAAATCGGCTGTTTACAAACGGCTGCGCATAGGATATAATAAATGCAACAATCGGCCTTTAAGGCGCGGCCCGCGAGCCCGCCAAGGCAGAAAATCAGTGCATGCGCCCGCTTCCGGAATCTGGGAGAAGGTGTCGTTTTTGTGCGGCTTTCTGCCATTGGGCAGCAAGCCGTTTTTTCATTTGGGGAGGGGTGAAAGCACCGTGCAGAAAGCGGTCATCATGGATGCGGACGGCGTGCGCCGCGCGCTCACACGCATCGCGTTTGAGATCGTCGAAAAAAACCAGGGCGTGCAGGATCTTGTGCTCGCCGGCGTGAAAACCCGCGGGGAGTTCCTCGCCCGCCGCATCGCGGAAAAGCTGCGCGAGGTGGAGGGCAAAACCCCGCCTGTCCTCGCGCTCGACGTCACCCCATGGCGCGACGATATCCCCCGCTCGGACGCGCCTCTGCCGCCGGCCGACCCGCGTATCGAGGGCGCAAGCGTCGTCATCGTGGACGACGTGCTTTATACCGGCCGCACCGTCCGCGCCGCCATTGAAGCGGTCTCGCACATGGGGCGCGCGGGACGCATCCAACTCGCCGTGCTGGTCGACCGCGGCCATCGTGAGATCCCCATTCGGCCCGATTATATCGGGAAAAACCTGCCGACCTCGCGCGAGGAGCGCGTGCGCGTCCGCCTGACCGAGGTCGACGGCGAAGATAACGTCACCATCCTATAAAACGTTCCACAAAGAAGAAAAGGAGTGCAGCATATGTCTATTCAAACACTGGTCGAAAAGATCAAGGAAAAGGGCAACCCGACCGTCGCCGGTCTGGACGCGCGATTGGAGTATATCCCGCCCCACATTTCGAGCCGCAACATGATGCTGCACGGAGAGACGCTGCGCGCGGCGGCCGAGAGCGTCGTCGCGTTCAACTGCGGCCTGATCGACGCGCTGTGCGATATCGTGCCCGCGGTCAAGCCGCAGGCGGCCTATTATGAGCTGCTGGGCTCTTATGGCGCAATGGCGCTCAAAGAGACCATCGACTATGCGCATGCCAAGGGCATGTACGTCATCGGCGACCTCAAGCGCGGCGACATCGGCGCGACCGCTTCGGCCTACGCCGAGGCCTATCTGGGCAAGACCCGCGTGGGCGACACCGAGATCGCGCCCTATGCGTGCGACAGCGTGACGGTCAACGGTTATCTCGGCACGGATGGCGTAGAGCCGTTCCTCAAAGAGTGCCGCGAACGCGAGAAAAGCCTGTTTTTGCTGGTCAAGACCTCAAATCCGTCCTCGGGCGAATTGCAGAACCGCGACATGGGGGGCAAGCCGCTGTACGCGCGCATGGCCGAGATGGTCGCCAAGTGGGGCGAGGGACTGGAAACGCCCTGCGGCTATAACCAGATCGGCGCGGTCGTCGGCGCGACCTATCCGGAGGAACAAAAAATCGTCCGCGAACTGCTGCCGAAGTCCTATTTCCTCGTGCCGGGTTACGGCGCGCAGGGCGCGACTGCAAAGGATATCGCGAACTCGTTTAACAGCGACGGCCTCGGCGCTATCGTCAATTCCTCGCGCGGCATCATGTGCGCATGGAAGAAGACCGGCGGCGACGGGCATGACTATAAAGAAGCCGCGCGCGCCGAAGCCATCCGCATGCGCGACGACATCGTAAACGCCATTCGATAAATCAAACTGGGAGTGTGGAGATACAGGATATGAAAAAAGCGTATTTACTGCTTGCGGACGGGACGCTGTTCGAGGGCCGCGCCGCCGGATACGAGGGGATGAGCATTGGCGAAACCGTGTTCAACACGGGCATGGCCGGCTATCAGGAGGTATTGACCGATCCCTCCTATTATGGCCAGATCGTCACGATGACTTACCCGCTTGTCGGCAATTATGGCATCAACTTTGAAGATTATGAAAGCTGCAAAAGCTGGGTTTCCGGCTTTATCATGCGCGAGGAGTGCGAATTCCCGTCCAACTGGCGCTGCAAGCACACGCTGGATGAATACTTGAAAGCGCAGAAGGTGGTCGGCCTCACGGGCATTGACACGCGCCGCCTGACCCGTATCCTGCGAAACAACGGCGTAATGAACGGCGTGATTTATACGGAGGGTTATGAACCCGATGCGCAGACCATCGAGCAGATGAAAGCCTATGCGGTCAAGGATGCGGTCAAAGCGGTCACCTGCCGCGAAAACATCGTGTATCCCGCGCAAGGCGATCAGAAATACCGCGTGGCGCTGCTCGATTTCGGCGTGAAATACAATATTGAGCGCGAATTGCAAAAGCGCGGCTGCGAAGTGACGGTCATCCCGGGCGACACCGACCCGCAGAACATCCTCAAGGAGGGGTTTGACGGCATCATGCTGTCGAACGGCCCCGGCGACCCGGCGGAAAACGTTGAGATCGTCGAAAATTTGAAAGTACTGCGCGACAGCGACGTCCCGATCTTCGGCATCTGCTTGGGTCACCAGCTGATGAGCCTGGCTATCGGCGCCGAGACCTGCAAGCTGAAATACGGCCACCGCGGCGTCAACCACCCGGTCAAGGACCTGGACGAGGACCGCACCTACATCACCTCGCAGAACCACGGCTACGCCGTTGTCGGTGAAACCGTCGATCCCCAGATCGCCCGCGTGCGTTATGTAAATTTGAACGACGGCACGGTCGAGGGCGTTGTGCACACCGACAAGCCGATCTTCACCGTCCAGTATCACCCCGAGGTCTGCCCGGGGCCGATGGACACCAGCTATCTGTTTGATATTTTCATGGACAATATTGCAAAGACCAAGGGAGGTGCCCGGTAATGCCGCTTCGCAAGGATATTCATAAGGTTATGGTGCTGGGCTCCGGCCCTATCGTCATCGGCCAGGCGGCCGAGTTCGACTATGCGGGCACGCAGGCCTGCCGCGCATTGCGCGAGGAGGGGCTGGAGGTCGTGCTCGTTAACTCCAACCCCGCCACCATCATGACCGATAAGGCCATGGCCGACAAGGTCTACATCGAGCCCATGACCATCGAGGCCGTGCAGGAGATCATCCAAAAAGAGCGCCCGGACTCGCTGCTGCCTAACCTTGGCGGACAGACCGGCCTGAACCTCGCCATGGAGCTGTGCGAAAACGGTTTTCTCGATAAAATGGGCGTAAAGCTGCTCGGCGCCAAGCCGGACACCATCGCCAAGGCCGAAGACCGCCAGCTTTTCAAGGACACGATGGAAAAAATCGGCGAGCCGTGCATCGCGTCCAAGGTGGTGCACACGGTTGAGGACGCAGTCGATTTCACGCGTGAGATCGGTCTGCCCGTTATCATCCGCCCGGCGTACACGCTCGGCGGCACGGGCGGCGGCATCGCCTACACGTGGGATCAGCTCCGCGAGATCGCCGCGAGCGGCATCATGTATTCGCGCGTGGACGAGATCCTCGTCGAGAAGTGCATCGCGGGCTGGAAAGAGATCGAATACGAGGTCATGCGCGACGCCAAGGGCAACGCCATCACCATCTGCAATATGGAAAACGTCGATCCGGTCGGCGTGCACACAGGCGATTCGGTCGTCGTCGCGCCCAGCCAGACGCTGTGCGACAAGGAATACCAGATGCTGCGCACCTCGGCTTTAAACATCATCACCGAACTGGGCATCGAGGGCGGCTGCAACGTGCAGTATGCGCTGAACCCCGAGTCGTTTGAGTATGCGGTTATCGAGGTCAACCCCCGCGTGTCGCGCTCCTCCGCGCTCGCTTCCAAGGCAACCGGATACCCGATCGCCAAGGTGACGGCCAAGATCGCCGTCGGCTACGGCCTCGATGAGATCACGAACGCCGTCACGGGCAAGACCAAGGCGTGCTTCGAGCCGACCATCGACTACTGCGTGGTCAAATTCCCGCGCTGGCCGTTTGACAAGTTCGTTTACGCGGATTCCTCGCTCGGCACGCAGATGAAGGCGACCGGCGAGGTCATGGCGATCGACAATTCGTTCGAAGGCGCGCTGATGAAGGCCGTGCGCGGCTGCGAAATCAAAATGCAGAGCATGGCCGCGCCGCGCTTTGCCGCCAAGACCGACGCGGAGATTAAAAAAGGCGTTTCGGTCACCGATGTTGACCGCCTATTCCACATTTGCGAGGCGCTGCGCCGCGGCATCATGACCATCGACGAGATCCACGAAGTGACGACGATGGACGTTTTTTTCCTGCACAAGTTCCAGAATATCATTGACATGGAAAAGGCGCTCGCGGTGGCGGAGACCATCGACGCGGAACTCTACCTAAAGGCCAAAAAGATGGGCTTTCTCGATAAAACCATCGAGGAGCTGTCGGGCAAGGATACTTCCGCCGTCAAGCGCCTGCCGGTTTACAAAATGGTCGACACCTGCGCCGCCGAGTTCGAGGCCGAAACCCCGTACTACTACTCGACCTACGACGAGGAGACCGAAGTCCTGCCGCCGTCGGGTAAGAAAAAGGTGCTCGTTCTGGGCTCAGGGCCGATCCGCATCGGGCAGGGCATCGAGTTCGACTATTGCTCGGTGCACGCGGTCTGGGCGCTGCAAAAGCTCGGCTGCGAGACCGTCATCATCAACAACAACCCCGAGACCGTGTCCACCGACTTCGACACGGCCGACCGCTTGTATTTCGAACCGCTCACGCCCGAGGATGTGACTGGCGTGGTGAACGCCGAAAAGCCGGACTATGCCATCGTGCAGTTCGGCGGGCAGACCGCCATCAACCTCGCGGCGCACATCGAGTCGCTAGGCGTCCCGATCCTGGGCACCCCGGCATGGTCGATCGACGCGGCCGAGGACCGCGAAAAGTTCGACGTGATCCTCGAAAAGTGCGGTATCCCGCGCCCGGCCGGCCACACGGTCATGACCGAGGAGGAGGCCGTGAAGGCCGCGGACGATCTGGGCTATCCCGTTCTCGTGCGCCCCTCTTACGTTCTCGGCGGGCAGGGCATGGAGATCGCGTACAAGGAAGAGGACGTGCGCGAGTTTATGAAAGTCATCACGCGCAACAAGGTCGAAAATCCGGTGCTGGTCGATAAATACATGATGGGCCGCGAAATCGAGGTCGACGCCATCTGCGACGGCGACGATATCCTTATCCCCGGCATCATGGAGCATCTGGAGCGCGCGGGCGTGCACTCGGGCGACTCGATCTCGGTTTATCCGTCCATCACGATTGAGGATCGCCACAAGGAGACCATCATCAAGTATACAGAGGCGCTTGCCAAGTCGCTCGCCGTTCTCGGTTTGGTGAACATCCAGTTCGTGCTGTATAACGACGAGGTGTACGTCATTGAGGTCAACCCGCGTTCGTCGCGTACCGTGCCGTATATTTCCAAGGTGACGGGCGTGCCCATGGTCGATCTGGCGACGCGCTGCATGTTCGGCGAAAAGCTGAAAGACATCGGCTGCGGCACCGGCCTGCACCCGGAGAGCAGCTATTACGCGGTCAAGGTGCCGGTGTTCTCATGGCAGAAGCTGCGCGATCTGGACACTCAGCTCGGGCCGGAAATGAAGTCTACGGGCGAGGTGCTCGGCGTTTCAACTTCGTTCCGCGAGGCGCTCCTCAAGGGGCTGACCGGCGCGGGCTTCCAGATGAAGAAAAAGGGAGCGGTGCTCATTTCGGTGCGCGATTCGGACAAGCAGGAGGCTATCAAAATTGGCGAGCGGTTTGAGCGCGTCGGCTTTGAGATCTTCGCGACGAGCGGCACGGCAAACGTCCTGAACCGCCATATGGTCGCGACGAGCGCCATCCGCAATGTGGACGAGCCGTCGCCGAATATCATTGACCTGATCGAGTCGGGCAAGATTGATTATGTTATCGCGACCTCGGTCAAGGGACGCCATCCGGAGCTTGGCTCGGTGCACATCCGCCGCACGGCGGTCGAGCGCGCCATCCCGTGCCTGACCAGCATGGACACGGCGACCGCGCTACTGCGCTGCTTAGAAGGCGACGTGAAAATTGAAAACTGTGAAATGGTCGATATCAATACGATATGATTCGTTTGAAGCGTACAGCTTCAAACGAGGGACGCCCTTGCCAGCCTGCGGCTGGAAAGGCTATTGCAGAGCAAGGCCGCCGGAAATTGGATTCCGGCGGCCTTGCTCTGTTTGTAAAAAAAGTCAGGCACATGTCCTGACTTTTTTGGCGAGCTGCGTAGAAGCCCGCCGATTAAATTGCGCCTGCGGGCGGGGGCTATATCGCGATAAGTATATACACAAAGAGAGGGATAGCCATTTTTCCCAAACGGAGGTACACTGTGTTTGAGGTGATTACATGAAAACCTGCGAACACTGCAAATACTTCCGCGTGCATTATGTCCGCGTTAGCGATCGATTTTTTATGGAAACAGCCGATGGCCATTGCGTGTATCCACGATTAAAATACCGTACAGCCGCCACACCGGCCTGTGAATATTTTGTACTTCGCGTCAAACAGCGCACGAATCTACCTTAATCCGCTTAAACATCCGGTAATGGTTGCCGTTTTCGTTGCGGTATTCGCCGCGCTGCTCGAACGCGTATTTGTGATAGAAGCCCTTGGCGCGTTCGTTGTGCTCGGCCACATGCGCGCACAGATATTCCTTGCCGAGCGCCCGGTAAACGCTGATGGCCTGCCCGAGAATTTGCTGGGAAAGCCCGCAGCCGCGGTATTTCTCTTCAATGCAGAACCCGCCGACAAGGCCGACATTGGGTTCGTCCTCATAGCGCGTGTCCATGCAGACGAGCGCGGCGGTCTCCCCGGTCTCGCCGAACGTGCCCAGTGTGACCGCGCGCGGTGATATTTTCAGCATATCGAGCGCATTTTGCAGGATATCGTCCGGATGCACGCCGGATTCCGTGCCGTAAGCGTTGCGGTGTATTTCGCGCATATAATGCACGATGGCCTCCGCGTCCTTGCTGTCCAGCGGGTCGGCGCGGCGGAACCAGATCTGCGGCGTGTTCGGCTGCCCCTTGGCATTCGTCCAGCCGATGGACGCAAAGGTGGACAGCTCGGCGGGCAGGTGCGACGCGTCGTTCTCATAGACCACGTCGATCTGATCCGGGCCGTCAAACTCAAATTTGGCGACACAGGTGTTGTCACCCCAGCCGATCTCGGCCATCTGCTCCGCGGGCCAGCCGTGCGCAATGCACAGCGCGCCGCGAATAGCCGAACCGTGCGTGACGACCGCAAAGGTCTGCCCCTCGCGCTCGCGGACAAGCTCGCGCACGCCGTCCAGCATGCGCTGGCCGGCCTGCATGACGCTTTCGCCGTGCGGCGGGACAGCGTCCCACGGCCGCGCGCGCCACTGTGCGAATTTTTCAGGCCAGAACAGCGGAAGCTCGGCCCACGTCAGGTCTTCCCAGTCGCCCATGTCGATCTCCCGCAGCACCGGGCGTATTTCCACCGCAAGCCCCTTCTGTCCGGCAATCGCCCCCGCCGTCGTGCGGGCGCGGAACAGGTCGGACGCGAATACCGCGTCCAAATGCACCGGCTCGAACCGCTTTGCGAGATAGGGGAGCTGCTGGTATGCGCGCGGCGTGAGCAGGCTGTCATACTGCCCGTGGCAACGGCGGTACACGTTGCCCTCGGCCTCGGCGTGCCGCACCAGATATACGGTCGTCTTCATGCGCGCACCGCCCCGGAAAGCTCGGAAACAGACTGAACGCCGTGCGCGTCCATCCACTGTTCCAGCTCGTCAAGCGCCTTGACCGGCGCTAAGGGGTCTGCGAACATGGCGGTGCCGATGGCGACTGCGTCCGCGCCAGCGAGCAGCATCTCGACGATATCCTTGCCCGTGCGGATGCCGCCCATGCCGAGGATGGGCACGGAAACGGCTTTCCGCACCTGATAGACCATGCGCACGGCCACCGGGAACACCGCAGGGCCACTTAGTCCGCCCATCACGTTGGACAGAATGGGCGTTCGTTTTTCGATATCGATGCGCATACCGAGCAGCGTGTTGATGAGAGAAAGCGCATCCGCGCCCGCGGAGACAGCGGCGCGAGCGATCTCAGCGATGTCGGTCACGTTGGGGGAGAGCTTGACGATCAGCGGTTTTTTAGCGTATTTTTTGGCGGCGGAAACCACTTCCTCGACCATTTTCGGTTGTGTGCCGAATGCCATGCCGCCGCATTTGACGTTGGGGCAGGAGATATTCATTTCGATGAGGTCAACATCGGCGGCCGAAATTTTTTCGACCATGCTTTCGTATTCCTCAACCGTGTTGCCCGACACGTTGGCGATGATCTTGGTGTCGAACCGGCGCAGATAGGGGATCTGCTCCTCAATAAAGCGGTCGATGCCCGGGTTTTGCAGGCCGACGCAGTTGAGGATGCCCGACGGCGTTTCCGCGATGCGCGGCGCGGGGTTGCCGAGCCGTTCGCTTGGCGTTAACCCCTTAACGCCGATGCCGCCGAGGCGCGACAGGTCAAAGTATTCGCCGTATTCATGGCCGAAACCGAAAGTGCCGGAAGCGGTTGTGAGCGGGTTTTTCAGCGGTACACCGCAGAAGTTCACGGATAGGTCGGCCATCACCACTGCACCTCCTCTGCATCGAATACCGGCCCGTCCTTGCAGACGTGGCCGTATTTTGTTTCCCCGTTTTCACTCTTCAGCGCGCACGCGCATACCAGGCACGCGCCGATGCCGCAGCCCATGCGCTCCTCGAGCGACACTTGGCACGGCACGCCCGCTGCCTTAGCGATCTCCGCAATGGCGCGGAGCATGGGCTTGGGGCCGCACGCGGCGACGCCGGTCGCCCTCGCGATCTGCTCCCTCAGTACGTCGGTCACAAAGCCGTGCACGCCGTAAGAGCCGTCATCCGTGCAGGCGGTCGTGGGGCAGTCGAAGTCCTGCTCCAGAATGACCGCGCCCTTTGACCGAAAGCCCAAAATGGCAGACGGCTGCGCCCCCGCTTTCCGCGCGCACTGCATACTGTATAGCATAGGCGGCACGCCGATGCCGCCGCCGACAAAGACCGGCTTTTCTCCGAGCTTTGCAAGGTCGTATCCATGCCCCAGCGGGCCGAGCGCGTCAACGGTGTCGCCCGCCTTGCGTTCGGACAGCCATTTGGTGCCGTCCCCCTTAACTTGGAATACGACGCGAAGCTTTCCGTCCACGGCCTCGCAGATGGAAATGGGGCGGCGCAGCATGTTGCCCTCGCCGCACGCCAGATGTACAAATTGCCCGGCCTGTGCCGCGCCCGCGATGCCCGGCGCGTCCAGCACAAGCGAAAACAGCCCATCCGCCAGCTTTTCGCAGTCTAGGACGGTGCAAAGCTTAGAATTTCGCATGATAAACCTCTCCTTCAGCGTTTCCTATTGTTCTTATTGTACAAGAAAACTGCGTCCCGCGCAACCTCAAATACCTGCCCGCGGTATCCTCGTCCCGCCCACAGGCAGCAAGCGCGCCACGGCACGCGCATGAGCGGAGGGAACCGCAGCCAAACAAAAACCCCCGGGGCTTCGCCCCGGAGGTTTTTCATCAATTATATAGATAAAAATAAAAGGATGCCTTTGGCATCCTTTTATTTTTAATTACTTGAGTTCTACCTTAGCGCCGGCAGCCTCGAGCTTCTCCTTGATCTCGTTGGCGTCAGCCTCAGAAGCGCCTTCCTTGATGGTCGCCGGAGCGCCGTCGACCTTCTCCTTGGCTTCCTTCAGGCCCAGACCGGTGATCTCGCGGACAACCTTGATGACGTTGATCTTGGAAGAGCCAGCCTCGGTCAGAACGACGTCGAACTCGGTCTTAGCGGCAGCGGCAGCACCAGCGTCGGCACCGGCAGCAGCACCGGCAACAGCTACGGGCGTAGCAGAAACGCCAAATTCCTCTTCAAGAGCCTTTACCAGCTCGGAGAGCTCCAGAACCTTGAGCTCTTTTACAGCGTCCATAATCTCATTAACAGACATGGGATATACCTCCGTTTTTTATAAATTTTATTGATTGCTTCTTATTCAGCAGCAGGGGCCTCTTCGGCCGGAGCGGCAGCCTCGGGAGCGGCCGGAGCCTCCACCGTGGCGGGGGCAAGCAGGTCGGCGACCTTCATGTCCATGTTCCCGTCAGCCTTCTTGACGATCGCGTCAAGCGCAATAGCCAGCTGCATGATGGGATAGTTGAAGGAATACAAAACCTGCGCGATCAGGGTCTCCTTGCTCGGCATGTTGGCGAGCTTCTGTACCTCGTCCGCACCGACAACGGCGCCATCCAGGAAACCAGCCTTGATCGTGAAGTTCTCGTGATCCTTAGCGAACTTGCCCAGGATCTTGGCGGGAGCGATCACGTCGTCGGTCATGCTGATGGCCAGAGCGGACGTGCCGTTCAGGTGCTCATCGAGCGCGTCGAAGCCCAGCTCCTTGGCGGCAAAGCGGATCAGTGTATTCTTGATGACCGCATAATCGACGTTCGCTTCGCGAAGCTCACGGCGCAGCTTGGTATCATCCTCAACATTGATGCCCTTGTAGTCGACCAGAACGCCAGCGGGGGAATTCTTGATCTTTTCCACGAGCGACGCAACCAGTGCCTTTTTCTCTTCCAGAACCTTTGCGTTCGGCATCTCATTTCACCTCCTATAAAAATAAAGTACCCTCTTGTACAAAGACAAGAGGGTACACAAAAAACAAACCGTTTCGTGTTGACCTCGGCGGGCGGCAAAATTGCCTTTGAAGCCTTGCGGCTGCCTGCTGTCTTTGACCAAGCTCATTTATTATAACAGGGCAAAACGTCTTTGTCAACAGAAAATCGCCGCGTTTGCGGCGATTTTCGGGAAAAAGCTTAGTCCATCAGCTTGGCTGCGTTGATCTTGACGCCCGGGCCCATCGTGGAAGCAACCACGCAGGAGCGGACATACTGACCCTTGGCGGCCGAGGGCTTCGCCTTGATGATCGCGCCCATGAGCGCGTTAAAGTTATCGCCCAGCTTTTCCGCGCCGAACGACGCCTTGCCGATCGGGCAGTGGATAATGTTGGTCTTGTCGAGGCGGTACTCGATCTTACCGGCCTTGGACTCCTGGACAGCCTTGGCCACGTCCATCGAAACCGTCCCGGCCTTGGGGTTCGGCATCAGGCCCTTGGGGCCGAGCACCTTACCGAGGCGGCCGACGATACCCATCATATCCGGGGTAGCGATGACAACATCGTAATCGAAGAAGTTTTCCTTCTGGATACGCTCGAGCATATCCTCAGCGCCGACGTAATCCGCGCCGGCAGCGGCGGCCTCTTCGGCCTTGGGGCCCTTGGCGAACACCAGAACGCGCACGTTCTTGCCGGTGCCGTGGGGCAGCACGATCGCGCCGCGGACCTGCTGGTCGGCATGGCGGGAGTCTACGCCCAGCTTGACGTGGAGCTCGATGGTCTCATCGAACTTAGCCTTAGCGGTCGAAACGACCGTGTCGAGCGCTTCGCTGACGTCGTACAGCTTGGAGCGGTCGATCGTCTTGGCGCTGTCTACATATTTTTTACCTTTATGCACAATAAATCCTCCTTAAGTGGTAAAGCGGGGATAGGCAAACTATACCCTCCCACTTTGGCGCGCCTCCGCGTCGGCGGAGCGGCCAAACGTTCTTCAGCTAACTTACTCTTCGACCGTGATACCCATCGAACGGGCCGTGCCGGCGACCATGCTCATCGCGCTCTCGAGCGAAGAAGCGTTCAGGTCGGGCATTTTCTGCTCGGCGATCTTCTGGCAGTCCGCCTTGGACAGGGTGGCGACTTTGGTCTTGTTCGGAACGGCAGAGCCGCTCTCGATGCCGCACGCCTTTTTGATCAGGACGGCCGCCGGGGGGGTCTTGGTGATGAAGCTGAACGAACGGTCAGCGTAGACCGTGATAACGACCGGGATCAGCAGACCGCCGTCGTTCTTGGTGCGCTCGTTGAATTCCTTGGTAAAGGCCATGATGTTTACGCCGTGCTGGCCGAGGGCCGGGCCTACCGGGGGCGCCGGGGACGCTTTGCCGGCGGGAATCTGGAGCTTGATATAACCTACTACTTTCTGTGCCATTGTGAAGGGTTCCTCCTTAACAAAATGTGGTGGCTGGCGAGCCGTAACGGCTCTCCCACTTGCCTTTTAAAACTGGACGGATGCTCCGTCCGAACGGTGCGGAAACGGATTCCCGCGCTTATTCGCCTAGGGTCTCGACCTGGTCGAGTTCGAGCTCTACCGGGGTCTCGCGGCCAAACATGGAAACGACGACGTTCACCTTGTTCTTGTCGGGTTCCAGCTTGTCTACCACGCCGATAAAGCCGGCCAGCGGCCCGTCGATGACGCGGACGCTGTCGCCCTCGGCGTAATCGAGTTCGATCTCGCGCTTTTCGACGCCCATCGCCGCGATCTCATCCTCGGTCAGCGGGATCGGCTTGGAGCCGCCCGATTTGTCCTGCCCGACAAAGCCGGTGCAGCCGCGCGTGTTGCGCACGAGGTACCAGGTCTCGTCGGTCATGACCATTTTGACCAGCACATAACCCGGAAAGAGCTTGCGCTCCACCTCGCGGGACTTGCCGTCCTTGACCTCGGTGACGGTTTCGACCGGGATATTGACGGCCGGGATCAGATCATGCAGCTTGCGGTTTTCGACCGCTTTTTCGATCGAAGAGGCCACTTTGTTTTCGTAGCCCGAGTATGTGTGCACCACATACCACTTTGCAGCGTCTGACATAAAAGCCTCCTTTGATTAGGCGGCGGAAGCGAATTGCGTAAGCAGGGCCTGAATGCCGATGCTGAATACAAAATCCAGGATCCAAATGAAAATACCGACCAGGATGACGCAGGCGATAACAACAAGCGTGTTGTTGACCGTTTGCTGGCGGGTCGGCCAGACGATCTTGCGGCACTCGCTTTTCAGCTCGCGGAACCATTTGGCGATACGCGCAAAGAGACCGGGCTTCTTTGCCTTGGTTTCTTCAGCCATGAAGCGTACTTCCTTTCTCTTACTTGGTCTCGCGATGCAGCGTGTGCTTCTTGCAGAAGCGGCAGTACTTGTTCATCTCAAGACGGTCGGGATCGTTCTTCTTGTTTTTGATCGTGTCATAGTTTCTTTGCTTGCACTCTGTGCAGGCGAGCGTAACCTTTACGCGCATAATAACGGCACCTCCTTCAAATTCTGCGCCCATGCCGCGCCCGTTTGACGCGGATGCGGGCCAATTGCCTCCCTTTGCAGTGCCCCGGCGCAGCATTTCCAGACACACGAAAAATGAGCGCAAAAAAAAGAACCTGCATAGGTTCTACTAGTATAGCACGCCGGATTTTCCCGGTCAAGCGTTTTTCTCAAAAAAGTGCTGATTTTTTCGCATATCTGTGCTATACTTGGGAGTACCACAAGATATGGGAGGAACTTATGCGGATTTTAGGCATCGACTATGGCGACGCGCGCACCGGCCTTTCGGTTTCGGACGCGACCGGGCTTCTGGCCGGTTCGCCGAGCGTGATCCACGAATGGAATATGGATAAGCTGACGGACAAGCTGTGCGCATTCATCGAGCGGGAAAAAATCGAGGAGATCGTTTTGGGGCATCCTAAAAATATGGACGGCTCGGCGGGCGAGCGCGCGAAAAAGTGCGAGGCGCTGGCGAAAACGCTCGAAGAACGCACGGGCGTCCCGGTGATATTGTGGGACGAGCGCCGCACGACGGTCGAGGCGCACGCCATCCTGCACCGGAGCGGCAAAAAAGAGAAAAAGCACCGCCAGACGGTCGACGCGGTCGCCGCGTCGCTGATCCTGCAGGGTTACCTTGATTATAAACGCAAAAACGGCTGAAAACAAGAGGAAAAAGCGCCGCCCCAATGGGGACGGCGCTTTTTGTTTATTTTGCGTACGGATTGTCCGACTTGAGGTAGCAGCATTTTTTGTATTTTTTGCCGCTGCCGCACGGACAGGGGTCGTTCATGCCGACCTTTTTGCCGACGCGCTTGGGCTCCTTGGCAAGCGAGCCGTCCGCGGCGCCCGCGGCGCCGGTCTCCTTGGCGACCTGTTCGCGCTTGGGTTCCTCCTGCGTGCGCACCTGCGCAAGGAAGATCATGCGTACGGTGTCCTCGCGGATCGAGTCGATCATAGCGTCGAACATGTCGAAGCCCTCGCGCTTGTACTCGACCACCGGGTCGTGCTGGCCGTAAGCGCGCAGGCCGATGCCGTTTCGCAGCTCGGTCATCGCGTCGATGTGGTCCATCCACTTGGTGTCGACGTTTTTCAGAAGCACAACGCGTTCAAGCTCGCGCATGATCTGCGGCGTGAGCTGCTGCTCCTTGGCTTCATAGACCTTGTGCGCCTGGTCGCACAGCACGTTTGTGAGCTGTTCGGCGGTCAGGTCGTCGCACTCCTCGGCGGAGAACGTGCAGTCCTCCGGGCGGAGGAACAGGCCGATAAACGGACGGCGGGCGGCCTCTACCATTTCGGGTTCGATAATGGTGTGCTCGCCGATGGCCGCGTGCACGGCGCGGGCGATGGTGTCGTCGATCATCTTGACGATGTTGTCCTTAACGTCCTTGCCCTCGAGCACCTGCAAACGCTGGCTGTAAATGGTCTGGCGCTGGGTGTTGAGCACGTCGTCGTACTCGAGCACGTGCTTACGGGTTGCAAAGTTGCGCGATTCAATCTTCTTCTGCGCGTTTTCGATCGCGCCGGACAGGATCTTCTGGTCGATCGGCTCGTCTTCCTCGATGCCGAGCGAATCCATCATATTCTGGATGCGTTCGGAACCAAACAGGCGCATCAGGTCGTCCTCGAGCGAAATATAGAACGAGGATTCGCCGGGGTCGCCCTGTCGTCCGGCGCGTCCGCGCAGCTGGTTGTCGATACGGCGGGATTCGTGCCGCTCGGTGCCTAAAATATAGAGGCCGCCGGCGGCGCGCACCTTTTCGGCGTCCGCGTCGGTCTCGGCCTTGTACTTTTTATAAAGCTCCTGGAACTGCGCGCGGATGGCGAGCACTTCGGGGTCGTCGGTCTCGGCGTGGCCGTTGGCCTCAGCGATCAGCTCGGGGGTGTAGTCGCCGCGGCGCAGATCGTCGAGCGCCATGGTCTCGGGGTTGCCGCCGAGCACGATATCCGTGCCGCGGCCGGCCATGTTGGTCGCGATCGTGACCGCGCCCGCCTTGCCGGCCTGCGCGACGATATCGGCTTCCTTTTCATGGTACTTCGCGTTCAGCACCGTGTGCTTAATGCCCTTTTTCTTCAAAAGCGCGGAAAGCTCTTCGGATTTTTCGATCGAGACCGTGCCGACCAGGATCGGCTGGCCCTTTGCGTGGCATTCCTCGATGCGGCCGACGACCGCGGTGAACTTGCCGCGCTCATTTTTATAGACCGCGTCCGGGTTGTCCGCGCGCGCGATGGGCTTGTTGGTCGGGATCTCGACAACGTCGAGCTTGTAGATGTGGCGGAACTCCTCCTCCTCGGTCAGCGCGGTGCCGGTCATGCCGGACAGCTTGCCGTATAGGCGGAAATAGTTCTGGAAGGTGATGGTGGCGAGGGTCTTGGACTCGTGCTCGACCTTGACGCCCTCCTTGGCCTCGATGGCCTGGTGCAGGCCCTCGTTATAGCGGCGGCCGAACATCAGGCGTCCGGTGAACTCGTCGACAATGATGACCTGTCCCTCGCGCACCACGTAGTCCACATCGCGCTGCATGACGCCGCGCGCCTTGATGGCCTGGTTGACATGGTGCTGCAGCGTGGTGTTCTCCGGGTCGGACAGGTTCTCGACCTTGAAATACGCCTCGGCCTTGGCTTGGCCGTGCGGGGTGAGCGTGGCGGTACGGGCCTTTTCGTCGACAATGTAATCTGCGTCGATATCGTCCTGCTCTTCCTTGGCGTCCACTTCCTTGACGCGGAGCGCCTTGAGGCCGGCGGCAAAGCGGTCGGCCATCTGGTAGAGCGCGGAGGACTGCTCGCCCTGGCCGGAGATGATGAGCGGCGTTCTCGCCTCGTCGATCAGGATGGAGTCGACCTCGTCGACGATGGCAAACGCGTGGCCGCGCTGCACCATCGCGTTTTTATAGATCGCCATATTGTCGCGCAGGTAGTCGAAGCCGAACTCGTTGTTGGTGCCGTAGGTGATGTCGGCCCGATACATGGCCTGACGCTGCGCCGGTTCGATATCGTGGATGACGAGGCCGACGGTCAGCCCCAAGAAACGGTACACCTTGCCCATCCATTCGCTGTCGCGCTTGGCCAGGTAATCGTTGACCGTGACGATGTGCACGCCCTTGCCCGCGATCGCATTCAAATAGGCAGGCAGCGTTGCCACAAGTGTCTTGCCCTCACCGGTCTTCATTTCGGCGATGCGGCCCTGGTGCAGCACGATGCCGCCGATGATCTGCACGCGGTAGTGCCGCATGCCGAGCACGCGGTCGGCCGCCTCGCGCATGTTCGCGAACGCTTCGGGAAGCAGGTCGTCGAGCGACTCGCCGTTTTGGAAGCGGGTGCGGAATTCGTCGGTCTTTAAGCGGAGCTGCTCGTCGGAAAGCTTGCGGAAATCATCCGCCAGCGCCTCGACCTTGTCCGCGATCGGGTAGATTTTTTTCAGCTCGTGGCTCGAGTGCGAGCCAAACAGCTTGGTCAAAAAATTCGCCATGATGTTTAATCAGCCTTTCAAACAGGAGGATATACTCCCGAAATCCTATCAGCTTATTATAGCATAGGTTAACGCGTTTACAAACAAATTTTTTGTAAACAGCGTGTTTTTACCGCAAAATCAGGTATGCTGTGTAACAAACATAGGTGAGCGCCATGACGGCGCCCGTTCCGCGCCCGATCTTGCCGCGCCGCGCGGGCAGATAGAACAGGACGCTCACCACGATGAGCACCAGCGCGTCAATAAGGCCGGTTGTCTGCACCGGGATGGCGTGCAGACCGGCGGACGCGCCGAGAATGAGCAGGATGTTGAACAGGTTGGAGCCGATGACGTTGCCCATGGCGATATCGGTCTGCCCCTTGCGCGCGGCCGCGACCGATGTGGCAAGCTCGGGAAGGGACGTGCCGAATGCTACGATGGTCAGTCCGATCAGCGTTTCCGAGAGGCCGAACATGCGGGCGATGCCGGTCGCGCCGTCCACGGCGCATTGCCCGCCGATGACGATACACGCAAGGCCGAGAACAATGTTTAAAGCGATCAGGCTCCCGCGCATGGTGACGGTTTCGGTCGGCGCGGGGGCGCGCTCACGCAGCGCCGGGCGGATCTGCGCGACCATGACCGCCGCAAAGCACGCGAGCAGGATCAGGCCGTCCGGCTGGGACAGGCCGCCGCCCGCCGCCATCAGCGCGAGCATCAGCACGGCCGCGCCCACGGAGAGCGGCCAGTCGCGCCGCAGGAGCGTTTTGTCCATTTTGAGCGGGCAAAACACCGCCGACAGGCCGGCCACCACCAGCAGGTTAAAAATATTGGAGCCGATGACGTTTCCGAGCGCAATCTCATTCGCGCCCTTGAGCGCGGCGGTTGCGGAAACAGCGAGTTCGGGCGCCGACGTGCCAAACGCTACGATGGTCAGCCCGACCAGCAGCGGCGAAACGCCAAACCGCCGCGCGGCCGCGGCCGCGCCCTCGACGAACTTGTCCGCGCCCCAGACGAGCAGGACAAACCCGATGACCAGCACAATGAACGAAACCATGAAAACGACTCCTTTACTTTGTCCAAAATAAAAAACGAGACCTTTATTGCAGATGGATGCAATAAAAGTCTCGCTGCTTAACGGAACGGTACGGGCCGGGCTTTCTCCGGCCGGGATTGACGACACCGCCCCACGCCGGGACGGCGTGAGCTACTCCCTTTTATTCAATATATTGTTATGAGTACCTGCATTACTATATGCAAAATTTGCGCGGTTGTCAAGCGGTTTTTGCGCAGCCCCTTTGACAGACTGCATACTTTTGGATATAATAAATCGAATACGAAACGTTACGGGTAAAGGAGCATGTATATGCTGCAATTCGAGGAATACAAGGTAAAGCTGAACAACCTTGCGCCGCAGCTCGACGAGCTGCGCGGCAATCTGGGTCTGGAGCAGGCTGCGCGCGAGGTGGAGGAACTGGAGCTTAAATCGGCGCAGCCCGGCTTTTGGGACGATCCCGAGGCCAGCCAGAAAGTCGTTTCGCGTATGGGGGCGTTAAAGGGCAAAATCGAGGCCTATGAGCATTTGTGCACGCTGCGCGAGGATATGCTCACCATCTGCGAAATGGCGCTCGAGGAAAACGACGAATCCATGCTCGAAGAGCTGGAGCGCGGCTTTGATGAGCTGGAGGAGGGCATCGCGACGCAGAAGCTGTCCACCCTGCTCACCGGCGAATACGACCGCAACAACGCGCTGGTCTCATTCCACGCGGGCGCTGGCGGCACGGAAGCGCAGGATTGGTGCGAGATGCTGTACCGCATGTACACGCGCTGGGCCGAGCGCCACGGGTTTTCCTATAAGATCATGGACTATCAGGACGGCGACGAGGCCGGCCTGAAATCGGCGGACATCCTCATCGAGGGCGAAAACGCCTATGGCTTCCTGAAAGGCGAATCGGGCGTACACCGCCTTGTGCGCATTTCGCCGTTCGACGCGTCCGGCCGCCGCCACACTTCGTTCTCGGCGGTCGAGGTCATCCCGGAGATCGCGGACGACTCGCAGGACGTCGATATCCGCCCAGAGGACATTGAAATGCAGGTTTACCGTTCGTCCGGCGCGGGCGGCCAGCATATCAACAAAACGTCGTCCGCCGTGCGCCTGACCCACATCCCGACCGGCATCGTCGTCGCCTGCCAGACCGAGCGGAGCCAGTTCCAGAACAAGGACAACTGTATGAAAATGCTGCGCTCGAAGCTGGTGGAGATCAAGGAGCGCGAGCATCTGGAAAAGATCTCGGACATCAAGGGTGACCAGAAGAAGATCGAGTGGGGCAGCCAGATCCGTTCCTATGTTTTTATGCCGTACACGCTGGCGAAAGACACGCGCACTGGCTTTGAAAACGGCAACATCAGCGCCGTGATGGACGGCGATCTGGACGGGTTTATTAACGCCTACCTGTCCGCGCTTGCAACGGGCAACTGGGCGACCAAGTAAAAAACGGAAAGCGCCGCTGGTTTGCACAGCGGCGCTTGTTATTTCACCGTGGTAACGTCGATACCGTGTTTTTTGAGGAGGTCTTCGATCGCCTCGTCTAGCAGGCGGGACTTGGGGATACGCGTGCTGCGTGATAGTTCATCAAAAAGCGGCACAAGCTCGTTTTTCAGCGAAGAAGTAAAGCGTTTCCGGTATTTTAAATAGGGTTCTGCCATAAGTATACCTCCTTAGGCTCATTATAGATGTGCAATCAGGTGCAAACAATTGGTTGCAGATAGGCACTATATAGTGTTATAATGAACATAGGGAGTGATTGTTATGCAGAATCAGGAAGAACAGCGCTGCTGCGCGGTGTGCGAACATTTTATGCGGCACTTTTATAAATTGTCCAGCCGGAACTACCGGATGACGCTATATGGGCATTGTGCGTTCAACAAACGCGGTAAACCGCACCACCAAAACGATCCGGCCTGCGAAAAGTTTACTCTTTTGGAAGAACGGCAGGCATAATTGAAATCCCTCCGGCGCACGCTAACGCCGGAGGGGTTTCTTTTATGAAAAATTCGGTCAAATATGCCGTCACGGGCGCGCTGGCGGGCGCAGCAAACGGCTTTTTCGGCGCGGGGGGCGGGCTGTTCCTCGTGCCGCTGCTCGCCGCGTGGACAAAGCTGGAGGAACGAAAAGCGTTCGCGACCTCGGTCGCGGTTATCCTGCCGCTCTCGGCGGTCTCAGCTATTGTTTACTGGTTTCGCGGAGGGCTGGATTTCATGACGGCTTGGCCTTATCTGATCGGCGGCGCGATCGGCGGCATCATCGCGGGGCGGGTGTTTCAAAAGGTCAACATGCTGTGGCTGCGGCGCGTTTTCGGCCTGCTCATCCTATACGGCGGTGTAAGGGCGGTGCTGCTGCTGTGACGGTTTTTATCGCTGTGCTCGTCGGCCTAGCCACCGGCGTGCTGTCCGGCTTCGGCATCGGGGGAGGCTCGCTCCTGCTGCTCTATCTGACCCTGTTCGGCGGGGTGTCCCAGTATCAGGCGGGCGGTATCAACCTGCTATATTTTATCGCGTGTGCCCCCGCCGCATTGGTCTCGCATGTGAAAAACGGGCTTGTGGAAAAGCCGGCTGTCAAGTGGGCGGTGCTAGCGGGCGTGCCGGCCTCAGTGCTCGCCGCGTTCGCCGCCGCTAATATGGATGTGAGCTGGCTGCGCCGCCTGTTCGGCGTGCTGTTGCTCTATATCGGCTGCAAGGAGCTGTTTACAAAGCGGAAACAATAAGGAACAATTTAACAGGATAAAGTGTCTAACCTCATAACAAAGGGACAGAAAGGGTGTTAGACATGAAGAGAAGATGGCTATGTATGGGGCTTACCCTGTTATTTTTGTTTTCGCTGGCAGCCTGCGGCGCGGCGGACGGCGGCGGGGAAACGGGGGTGTCGGCCGACAGCGCGTCCGCGCAGGACAATGGGTTTTATAAGGAGTCCGAACCGGCCGGGGCGACGGAGGAAAGCGGTGTGGACTTTTCCACCGTGCGCGAAAACGCCAAGCTGATTCTGCGCGCCGACCTGTCGGTCGAAACACAGACCGTCGACGACACGGTTTCCTCCATCGAGCGCATGACCGCAGAGGCGGGCGGCTACATCGAGTCGAGCAGCACGCACGGCGAGCTGGGAAGCCGGTACATGTCGTATACCGTCCGCGTGCCGCAGGAGAAATACGAGGGCTTTCTCGCGCAGGTCGGCGATACGTGCCACGTGGTGTCGAGCGACCGCTCGGCCGAGGATATCAGCGAGCAGTATACCGATATTGAAACGCGGCTTGCAACGCTTCAAACCAAGCATGAGCGTTTGCTCACATTGCTCGATCAGGCGGACAAGATGGAGGACATCATCGCGCTGGAAAACGCCTTGGCGGACTGCGAATACGAGATCGACAGCCTAACGGGTGCAAAACGGCATTATGACAGCTTGGTCGGCTTTTCGACCATCAGCCTGTCCGTGCGCGAGGTGCAGGCGCTGTCGGCGGTCTCGGGCGGCACGGGCTTTGGCGCCCAGCTGTCGCAGGCGGCGAAAAGCGGGCTGCACGGCCTGACGGGCTTTGCACGCGGGCTGATCATCACACTGGTCGCGCTCTGGCCGCTGGTGCTCGTGCTGGGCGCGGGCTTCGCGGTGTTCTGGAATGTCCGAAAGCGCCGCAAGGCAAAGCGGGAACAGGAGCAGGATAAATGAGAAAAAAGGGAGCCGAAGCGGCTCCCTTTTTTCTATTCCTCGGTAATAAGGCGGCTTGCAAAAGCAAGCAGGCGGCGGTAGCACGCGTCGGCCTCTTCTTGGGTATACGCGCGCTTTTCGCGGCTGAGCGCGAGCAGGGCGCGGTCCTCACCCGAGAGGGCGGCAAGGGTTTCTGCGGTGGTGCCGGGATATTGTCCGGTCTGCAAAAAAACGCGCGCCTGCTGGATGAACAGCACGGATTTAAGCAGGAACGGCAGGTTTTGCACACGATCCTCGAACACAACGCTGTGGCAGGCGGCATGGTACAGCGCGCACGCGCCGGCCTTGACCGCCTCGCGCGCTTCCTCTTCGGTGGGGCGTGAGACGATCGCGTCCAGCGAGCCGACAAGCGGGCGGGTGTCGAAATAAAACTGGAACAGGTCGGCGCGAGACCAGCAGCGCAGTTCGTTTTCGCCGGATACGAACCCGCAGACCCGTTCCGCGTCGGGCAGCGTACCGACCAGCGCACGGTAGCGGGCGAGGTCGTCCGCGGAAAGGGTGTCGAGGATGAGCACGGCGTCAATATCGCTGCTGTCCGTGGCTTCGCCGCGCCGGCAGCTGCCCTGGATGCCAATGAGCCGGATGCGTGCGCCGAACGCATTCTGTACCGCTGGGATATACCGGTCAAGCCAGCTTTCGAGAGAAAATTCCATGTTACCTCCTTGCGTTTATGGGGCAAAAAGGACCCGCGCAGTAAGCGCGGGTCCTGATCGTTACTTTGCGTATTCGATGGCGCGGGTCTCGCGCATCATGTTGACCTTGATCTGACCGGGATAATCGAGCTCTTCCTCAATTTTCTTAGCCACATCGCGGGCAAGCAGCAGCATCGCGTCGTCCGAAATCTTGTCGGGGTTGACGATAATGCGGATCTCGCGGCCGGCCTGGATCGCATACGAGCTGGTGACGCCGGGGGTGTCGTTTGCGATGCCCTCCAGCTTTTCCAGACGCTTGATATAGTTCTCCAGGTTTTCGCGGCGCGCGCCCGGGCGGGCTGCCGAGATCGCGTCTGCCGCCTGCACGAGGCAGGCGATGACGGTCTTGGCCTCCACGTCGCCGTGGTGCGCTTCTACCGCGTGGATAATGCCGGGCGCTTCCTTGTATTTTTTGCACAGGTCGACGCCGATCTGCACATGGCTGCCCTCAACCTCGTGGTCGATCGCCTTGCCGATGTCGTGCAAAAGCCCGGCGCGGCGGGCGGGGGTGGGATCAAGGCCGAGCTCGCTGGCCATCATGCCTGCGATATGCGCGACCTCGATGGAGTGCATGAGCACGTTCTGACCGTAGCTCGTGCGGTAGCGCAGGCGGCCGAGGATTTTGATAAGCTCGGGATGGATGCCGTGGATGCCGGTCTCGAAAGTGGCGCGTTCGCCCTCCGATTTGATGATCTGGTCGACCTCGCGGCGCGATTTTTCAACGGTCTCCTCGATGCGCGCCGGATGGATGCGCCCGTCCACGATCAGCTTTTCGAGCGACAGGCGCGCGATCTCGCGGCGCACCGGGTCGAACGAGGAAAGCGTGATGGCTTCCGGGGTATCGTCTATAATCAGGTCTACGCCGGTCAGCGTCTCGAGGGTGCGGATGTTGCGTCCCTCGCGGCCGATGATGCGACCCTTCATTTCGTCGTTAGGCAGCGGCACGACCGATACGGTCGCCTCCGCAACATGGTCTGCCGCGCAGCGCTGGATGGCGGTCGAGATGAGCTCGCGCGCGGTCTGCTCGCTTTCATCCTTGACGCGCTGGTTGATCTCGCGCAGCTTGATGGCCGCGTCATGCTGGGCTTCGGTCTCAATGGATGCGACTAGCGCATCGCGCGCTTCGTCGCGCGTCATGCTGGCGATCTGCTCGAGCTTTTGCAGCTGTTCGACCTTGACGCGTTCGAGGTCTTCTCGCTCGGCCTGCGTGGCCGCCAACTGCTGGGACAGTTCTTCGTTCTTGCGGTCGAGCGTGTCGCTCTTTTTATCGAGCGCTTCCTCGCGCTGAATCAGGCGGCGTTCGAGCTGCTGGGTCTCGTTGCGGCGCTCTTTCAGCTCACGGTCGGCTTCGGTGCGCTGCTTGTGGATCTCGTCTTTGGCTTCTAAAATGGCTTCGCGCTTTTTGGTCTCGCCGGCCTTGATGGCCTCATTGATGATGCGTGTCGCTTCCTTTTCGGCGCTGCCGATCTCTTTTTCCGCAACGCTTTTTCGGTACAGAAAGCCAATGACAACGCCCACAACGAGACACACGATACCGGCGATAATCGGTATAATGATTTTGTCCATTGCTTTGGTGTGTCCTCCTATTTTGTTTTTTGGGTGCAATTTTTGAGATTTGCGCTGTATAATGCCTCGAAAAAAGCGGCGCAATCATGCGCTGCTATATTACAATAGGTATTATATATGATAATTGTAAAGCCTTTTGGTCAAACTGTCAAGAAAAAGACTGCCCGGACGGGGTATATTTTGGCGTTTCTTGAAAAGAACGCGGACGCGGCCTTGTGACCGTCCCCTGCATTTGATATAATATACCGACTGTGAACGGAGGACCATGATGATGCATCCAACCATGCGCCGCGTCCAGCGCGGCGGGCTTGTTTACTATACGTGCGGCCGTATCGCCGTACCGCACGCGTTTACCACGAAATTCGGCGGCGTGTCTAAAGGACACTGCGAAAGCCTGAACCTTGGGTTCGGGCGCGGAGACCAGGACGAAAATGTGCGTGAAAATTTCCGCATTTTGGCGGAAGGGCTCGGCGTGCCTGCCGCCCGTATGACGCTGACCCGCCAGATCCATGAGGACGAGGTATCGGTGGTTCGCGAGGCGGACGTGGGCATGGGGCTTTCGCGGCCGATGGCCTGGCAGTCGGACGCGATCGTGACCGCGCTGCCGCGGATCCCGCTCGCGGGGTTCTATGCCGACTGTGTGGTCACGCTGCTGTACGACCCGGAGACGAACGCCTGCGGCGTGTGCCACGCGGGCTGGCGCGGCACGGCCAAGGGCATTCTGGGAAAAACGGTCGAAACCATGGCGCGCGCGCTCGGCGCGAATCGCGAGAGCCTTGTCGCGGTGATGGGGCCGTCCATCCATCAGGAGTGCTTTGAGACCGACGCCGACGTGCCGGATGCCATGGAGGCGCAGCTCGGCGCGTGGGTGCGGCCGTTCGTCGCGGAAAAAGGCGTGAAATTCCATGTCGATTTACAGGGGATCAACGCAGCGCTTTTGCGCGAGGCTGGGCTTTCCGAAGAAAACGTGATCGACAGCGGCGTCTGCACCATGTGCCAAAAGGACGAATTCTGGTCGCACCGCGCAACGAACGGCGTGCGCGGCGTGCAGGCCGGCGTGATCTGCCTTCCGTAAAGAGATTAAAGAGGGATGACGATATGAAACGCAAACTGCTCGCGCTCTGCCTTGCAGCGGCCTGCCTGCTTTCCGGCTGCGGCGGCGGGGACGGAGAGGATGAGGCGCAGAAGAAAGTGGACGATGTCCCGGTGTCGGACGCGTATTTCGGCCTTGCTTACTACGACAACGGCCCGCTCAACCCCGTGGTCGACAATACGCGCATCAACCGCCTTGTATGCGAGGCGATGTACGAGGGCCTGTTCGAGGTGGGTGCGAACTTCACCGCGGTACCCGTGCTGTGCAGCGAATACACGGGCGACGGCACGACTTTTACCTTTACCCTGCGCGACGACGTGACGTTTTGGTCGGGCGCGAAGCTGACCGCGGCGGACGTGGTAGCGAGTCTGCTCGCCGCGCAGAACAACGAAGCCTCGCCCTACCGCGAACGCATGCGGCAGGTGGCCTCGCTGGAGGCCAAGGGCGAAAATCAAGTCGAAATCGTGCTGACAGCGCCGAACACCAATTTCCCGCGCCTGCTCGATATCCCGGTTTACCGCGACGGTTCGGCCGGCGAGGCGTTCGCAGACGGGACAGGGCCGTTCAAGCCGGTCACAGAGAACGGAAAAACCACGCTCATCGCGAACGAAGACTGGCACAAGGGCTATCTCGGCGCGATCCGGACAATCACGTTGGTCGCGGTCGCAAATGCGGACGCCGCGGTCACCAGCTTCCAGACGGGCGACGTGTCGCTCATGCGGGAGCCGCGCATCTCGCCGAAATCGGTGGCGATCGGCGGTTCGGTCGATACCGTGCAGGCGGCGAGCGCAAACCTGCATTATCTCGGCGTGAATTTCAGCACCCCAGCCCTGCAAAACGCCAAGGTGCGTAATGCTCTGTCGGCCGCGATCGGCAGACAGAGCATTTGCAGCACACAGCTGCAGACCTTTGCCGACCCGGCGGTGCTGCCGGTCAACCCGCAGCCGAACGGGGACGGCTTCACGCTCAATATGGATGCGGACGGCGAACAGGCCGCCGCGCTTCTGGCTGAAGCCGCGCTTGAAGAGCCGCTTTCGCTTACCCTTCTGGTCAACAGTGACAACGCGTTCAAGGTAGCGGCCGCCGAGCAGGTCGCCGCCGCGTGGCGCGCACTCGGCGCGGCGGTGACCGTCAACCCCCAGCCGTACGATGCATATATGGAGGCGCTGGCGGCGGGCAATTTCGACCTATATTACGGCGAGACCCGCATGATGCCTGATTTCGACCTGCGGCCGCTCCTGTCGTCCGGCGGCAGCTTAAACTACGGACACTCCGCGAGCGAGACGATGAACGCCGCGATTTCCAAGGCGCGCGCCGGCGAGGATGTGACCGCGCTTTACACGCAGTTTCTGGAGGAAATGCCGGTCATCCCGCTCGCGTTTGAGCGTGACCAGGTTATTTTGCGCAAGGGCCTGATCGACAGCATCACACCCGCGCCCTATAACGTGTTTGCCGGTTTGCAGGACTGGCGAAGTACCTAACCCCCATTTTAAAATTTATGGAGAAAAGCATGGAAAAAGTTGTTTTGGGCTTGTCGGGCGGCGTCGATTCGGCGGTCGCGGCGGCAAGGCTGCGGGAAATGGGCTTTGCGGTGCACGGCCTATTTTTGGAGGTCGGGCTGGGCGGCGAAGAGGCCGCGCGCGACGTTGCGGACAGCCTCGGTATCCCGCTTTATATTGCGCACCGGCGCGAGGCGTTTGAAGCACAGGTGTGCGGCTATTTCGCGGACGCGTACCGGGATGCGCGCACGCCCAACCCATGTGTGGTGTGCAACCCGCTCATCAAATTCCGCGCGCTGACCGATTATGCCGACGAGATCGGCGCGCCCTATGTCGCGACCGGGCACTACGCCCGCACGGGAAAAGACGCGCAGAGCCGCGCGCTGCTCCTGCGCGCCCTTGCCAAAAAGGATCAGACCTATATGATGCACCGCCTGCCCCGCGAAACGGTCGCGCGGTGCATCTTCCCGCTCGGCGGGGCGGAAAACAAGGACGAAGTGCGCGAAAACGCGCGCGCGATCGGGCTTGCGGTGTCGGACAAGCCGGACAGCATGGACATCTGCTTCATCCCGGACGGCGACGTGCACGGCTGGCTCGAACGCCACGGCGCGCAGACGCCGCCCGGCGACTTTGTCGACCTGGACGGAAACGTGCTCGGGCGGCATAAGGGGCTGCACTGCTATACGGTCGGCCAGCGCAAGGGGCTGGGCGTGGCCGCCGAGGGGCGGCTGTTCGTTCACGCGCTCGATCCGGTGAAAAATCAGGTCGTGCTCTCGTTGGACGATGTGTTCCAAAAGGAGATCTTTGTGCGCGACGTGCACTATATCGCGCCGGAATACGCGGAAAACGGCTCGTTTTCTTGCGATGTGCGCGTGCGCTTTTCCGCAAGAAGCGACCGCGCCGTGGTTTACCCGGAGGGGAAGAACGCCCGCGTCGTGTTCGGTGACGCGGTGCGCGCGCCCGCGGCAGGACAGTCCGCGGTGTTTTACGACGGCGATATCGTCATCGGCGGCGGGTTTATCGGAAGGCGGTACGGATGACGGTGGAAAAGAAAGAACGCATCGAGGGGCACGCGGCCGCACTGTTCTCGGTGCTGATCTGGGGCACGACGTTCGTGTCCACCAAGGTGCTGCTGCGCGCGTTTTCGCCGGTCGAGATCATGGTCACGCGCTTTGCGCTCGGTTTTCTTGCGCTGCTCCTTGTGGGGCGCGGCTGGGTTAAGGCCACGGAGCGCAGGCATGAGCTTTATTTTGCGGCGGCCGGACTGTTCGGCGTGACGCTGTATTTTTTGATGGAGAATATCGCGCTTACCTATGCTTCAGCCTCGCTCGTCGGCGTGCTGGTGGCGGTGTCGCCGCTGTGTACGGCGGTTTTCGGCCGGCTTTTCGGCGGCGGCGAGCGGATGGGCAAATGGTTTGTCGCGGGTTTCGCGGTGGCGATTACGGGTATCGCGCTCGTGTCATTTTCGGGCGTGAGCGAGATGCACTTTTCCCCGGTGGGCGCGGTGCTCGCGCTCGCGGCGGCCGCGGTCTGGGGCGCGTATTCAACGGTCGTTCGCCGCATCGGCGCGTTCGGCTACAAGACCGTGCCCGCCACCTGCCGCGTGTTTGGCTACGGCCTGCTGTTTCTCGTGCCGTTCGCGGTGTGGGACGGGTTTCCGGCGCCTGCGGCGGCTTGGGGCGACCCGGTACATGTCGCAAACCTGCTGTTCCTTGGGCTGTGCGCGTCCGCGCTGTGTTTTGTCACATGGAACCGCGCGGTCGAGCGACTGGGCGCGGTCAGGACCTCGGTGTACGTCTATATCGTGCCGGTGGTGACCATCGTTTTTTCGGTGCTCATCCTGCACGAGCGGCTGACGCCTACGATGGCGGTTGGCACTATGCTTGCGCTTGCCGGCCTGTTTTTATCGGAAAAGCGTGAAACGAAAGTAGAAAAAGCCTGACCGAACGGTCAGGCTTTTTTGTTTTCCACGGGACGGAAGCCCTCGCCGTGCACCTGCTCGGTCTGGCACGCGATCAGGAAAGCGCGCGGATCTTCCTCGTATACAATGGCCTTGAGCTGGTGGAACTCCTGCACCCGCACGACACATAGCAGCACCTCGCCGTCCTGTCCGCGAAACGCGCCCCGGCTTTTGAGGTAGGTCGCGGTGCGTTCGAGCTCGGCAATGACGCGCGCGGCGATCTCCCGGTTCTTTTCCGAAACGACGAGCACCTGCCGCCCCTGGTCGAGTCCGTACACGATGCCGTCGATCACCTTGGACTGGCAATAAAGCGCGAGCACGCCGAACAGGCCGGCCTCGAGATCGCGGAACACAAGAATGGACAGCCCGAGGATGGCGCAGTCGACCAGCAGAAGCGCAGTGCCGAGCTGAACATGGGGGAACCGCCGTTCGACGAGCATCGAAATGATGTCCGTGCCGCCCGTGGTCGATCCGCGGCGGAAGATCAGACCGAGCCCCGCGCCCGTGCACACGCCGCCGAACACCGAGCCCAGTATCCGGTCGCCCGCGTATTGCGGGAAAAAGGGCGTGACCACCGCGTCGATCATCAGGCTGCTGATGAGCACGGTACGGAGCGTTTTGAGCGTCAGCCGCCGCCCGAGGAAGCGGAACGCCAGATAGAGGATGGGCACGTTGATGGCAAGCGTCATTGTGCCGACCGGCAACCCCCACAGGTATTTGAGCAAAAGCGCGAGGCCGGACACGCCGCCCGGCGCGATACTCGCGGGCTCGATAAAGCATACGATACCGGCCGCGAGCGCGAGCGAGCCGAGCACGTCGAACGAAACGTCGAGCGCGCGTTCGCGCAGCCCGGAATGTGACACGCGGCATCCCTCCCTTGATGGGGATAGGATGCCGCGTTTTTTACAATTTGATACGAAGGGTGGAAAACGCCGCGGTGAGGAGGACCACCAGAAAGACGGCGGTATCCAGCATCGCGCCAGTGTGCAGCGCCGCGCCCGCCGCGCAGTAAACAGCAAAAACAGCGCCCGCGAGCAGAAACACGCGCAGGTGCGCCCACGCGTAAGCATGGCGGCGTTCGCCGCCCGCTTTCGCGGCCTCCTTGTAGGTCACGCCGTTGAACCAGTAGACGCGCCCGGTGCGGTATATATAATAAAACAGCGCAAGCAGCATGAGCAGGCAAAGCAGCAGGATCAGCTTGATTGCCGCGCCGCCGGAAAACGTATCCGGCCAGTGCGAGCACACCGCAGTCCCGCCGGCCATGACGGCCAAAAATGCCGCGATCCAGACAAAGAACATGCGGTAGGTCGGTTTTTCATAATCCAAAGCCGCGTCACTCCATTTTTAGCGCGATCAGCGCGAGCACATCCTGCATGGTTTTTTCGTCCGTCATGTCGACCATCGGCCAGCGTCCGCCCATGGTCGATTTCTGCGAGAAATACTGGTCGCGCAGCGCGGGCGCGGCGGTTTGCATCAGCAGCTCGGCTTCGTTCTGCTTGGCGTCCGGAACCATCAGCAGGCAGGAGAACTTGCCCGCGTCCGGATAGAGCGTGCACAGCGCCTTGCCGCGCTTTTTGTATTTGACGTTCCAGCCGGGCGCCATCGTGCACTTGCTAAACTCGGTTTTTGGCGAGATCCCGTAGGTTTCCTCGATTTCGGTGCAGAACCGCCTCCAGAGCGGCGACTGCACGCAGGCGGCGATCTCTTCGGCCGTGGGTGGCCGGTCGGCGGGGTAGCGGTCTTTCCAAAGCGGTTCAACCATTTTTGGTTCCTCCTTTGTGACGGGTGACAGGCATTCGGTACAAGCCCTATCGTGCAGCGAGATTATGCCGCCGCAGCGCGGGCAGAGAAAACGGCTGAGGTACTGCTCGAGCAATGCCTCGATGCCGTGGTCGCGCGCAAAATTTCCGCAGGTGATGAAGCTGAACGCATAGCGTTTGTAGCTGCGCTCCAGGTTTTTGATGCGGCGGCAGGGGAACGAGGGGCAGTCGAAGCAATAGGCGAGCCCGTGCTCGATGGCGCAGACCTTGATTGTGCACCGTCTGCACCCCTGCGGCTTGTTTTTATCGTCCGCGCGGCAGCCCGGACAGGGCTTTCTGCCCGCACAGTATTTGTAGCAGGTGAAGCACGGCATCCCGCAGGACGCGATCATGGCAGGCTCAATGCCGGAAGGGATCTGCAAGAGGCCGCCTCCTTTCGGTCAGTTAAACGCTTCGTCGCCGCTCGCGGCGAACATCCGCTCGACGCGTTCGCGAAGCGTGGGGTAGGCAGCAAGCGCGGGGTCGTGCGCGAGCAGCTCTTCGGCCTCCTCGCGGGCCGACTGCATCAGCGCAAGGTCGGCGGCGAGGTCGGCCACGTGCAGCGCGGGCAGCCCGTGCTGGCGGCGGCCGAAAAAGTCCCCCGGGCCGCGCTGGGCGAGGTCGGCGCGGGCGATCTCGAACCCGTCGCCCGTGCGGCACAGGATCTTCAGGCGCTCGCGGGCGGTCTGCCCTTTGTCCGCGCCGAAAAACACGCAGTAGGATTTGCGTTCGCCGCGGCCTACGCGCCCGCGAAGCTGATGGAGCTGGGAAAGGCCGAAACGGTCGGCGTCCTCGACGACCATCAGGTTGGCGTTCGGCACGTCGACGCCGACCTCGATAACGGTCGTCGCGACTAGGATATCGTACTCCCCAGCGGCGAACGCGCGCATGACGCGGTCCTTTTCCGCGTTTTTCATGCGCCCATGCAGCACGGCGACGTGCCGGTGCGGCAGCGCCTGCTGGAGATCTTTCGCATGCTGCTCGGCGCTTTTGAGGTTCATTTCCCCCTCTTCGACCAACGGACACACCACATAGGCCTGTCCGCCGAGTGCGATCTGCTTGTCGATAAACTTCAGGATGCGCTGCCGCATGTTTTCCCCGACCGCGTAGGTTTCGACCGGCGTGCGGCCGGGCGGCAGCTCGTCCAGCACAGACACGTCCAAATCGCCGTACATGATGAGCGCAAGCGTGCGCGGGATGGGGGTTGCCGACATGACGAGCGTGTGCGGCGTCTGTCCCTTGGCGGCGAGGGCGGCGCGCTGGGTAACGCCGAAGCGGTGCTGTTCGTCCGCGATGACCGCGCCCAGCCGCGCAAAGCGGACGCTCTGCTGGATGAGCGCGTGCGTGCCGACGATAACCTGTGCCTCTCCGCTTTCAATGGCGGAGAGCGCGGCGCGCTTTTGCGCCGCCGTCATCGAGCCGGTGAGCAGCGTGCAGGAGACGCCGAGCTTTTGCAATAGGGGCGCGAGCGTTTCCGCGTGCTGTGCGGCGAGGATCTCGGTCGGCGCCATGAAGGCGGCCTGGTAGCCGTTCTGCGCGGCCAGCGCGCACAGCGCGGCGGCGACGACGGTCTTGCCCGAGCCAACGTCGCCCTGCACCAGTCGGTTCATCGGTCTGCCCGCGCGCACGTCCGCCGCCTGTTCTTCGATCGCACGGCGCTGCGCGCCGGTTGACTCGAACGGCAGGGACGCAAAAAAACGTTCGAGGCCGGTATTTTCAAACAGCAGGCCCTCATCCGCGCGGCGGCGCTCTTTCAGCTGCTGTAAGCCGCAGCACAGCAGGAACAGCTCTTCAAAAATCATGCGTCGCCGGGCTTCCTCCACCTCTCCAAGCGTTTGCGGGCGGTGGATAGCGGCGAGTGCGTCGGACGCGTCCACCAGCCGGTATTTGGCGCGTAAGGCGGTGGGCAGCGGGTCGGGCCAGTCGCCCGCGACCGCACCGAGCGCCGCGTCGGTCACGCGCGCCATGTCTTTCTGGGAAACCCCGCTTGTCAGCGGGTAGACGGGCACGATGCGCCCGGGGGTCGACGTGCCTTCTGAAATGGGCTCGACCTGCGGGGACACCATCATGCGGGCGCGCCCCACACCCTGCACCGCCCCGTAAAACAGGTATTCGCGGCCTACCCGGAGCGCCGCCGCCGTATATTTGTTGTTGAAAAAGGTGACGGGCAGCGTGCCGGACTCGTCGAACACGGTCAGTTTGGTCAGCTCGAGGCCTTTGCGGATGCGGCGCAGCACAGGCGCTGTGCCGACGAGCGCGCGCACACAATATTTCTCCTCTTCGCCAAGCGCGGCGATCGGCGTGATGCGGGTGCGGTCCTCATAGTCGCGCGGGTAGGTCTCGAGCGCGTCGCGCAGCGTGCGGAGATGCAGTTTTTCAAACAGCTTTGCCTTTTTGGGGCCGATGCCTTTGACAAATTGGATACTGTCGCTCAGTGCGGGCATGTGGTTCGCTCCTTATAATAAGACAAACGCGTCCGGAGCTCCCGGCGCGGGAGCCCTGGACGCGGGAGGATCAGTATTCGCGGTAAACGGCTTTGACGACGCCGAGAATCTGGCAGCCGTTGCCGTTGATGGGCGTATAGGCGGGGTTTTCGGGCAGAAGCCAGACGCCGTCGGCCGTGACCGAGAGCGTTTTGCAGGTGGCCTCGTCCTCCAGAAGCGCGATGACGATATCACCCGAGCGCGCGGCGGCGTCCTGCCGGACGATGACGAGGTCGCCGTCCATAATGCCGACGCCAATCATCGAATCGCCGCGGATGCGAAGCGCGTAGTATTCCCCGCCCGCGGCCGCGCCCTCAAAGGGTACATAACCTACGTGCTCTTCGACCGCCAGGATGGGGATGCCGGCGGTGACGCGGCCGATGATGGGCACGCGGGGCACCATGCCCGGCCCGCTGACCGGCGTGAGCGCGCGGGATTTATGGTCGTTCGATTCGAGGTAGCCGGCTTCTTGCAGCTTTTTGAGATGCGCGTGCACGGTCGAAGGCGAACGCAGGTCCATTTCGGCGCAGATCTCGCGCACCGAGGGCGGATACCCGTGTTCGATCGAAAATTCGCTGATAAATTGCAGGATACGCTGCTGTTTTGGGGAAATTTTATTATTCATAGGACGTTCTCCCTGTGTCGTAAAAGGAAACATACGTTCGCGTTTGCTTTATTATACCGCGTTTGCCGGCAAAAAGCAAACATTTGTTTTGTTTTTTGCGCGAAAATTCCGTCCGAAAGCGGAGTCTCCGTATTTTACTTGTATTTGACGGGGATTTGTTATAAAATAAAGAACAACGAAAAAGCATATACTGCCAATCGTCAGGAGGGTTCTATATGACTATCAAAACCGATCTTGGATATATCGAAATTACAAACGAGGTGCTGGCCGGCATCGCGGGCTACGCGGCGTCGTCCTGCTTTGGCGTCAAGGGCATGACGATGCGCTCGGTGACCGACGGGCTGGCACACCTGCTGCGCATGGAAAACCAGTCGCGCGGGGTCAAGGTGAGCGAAGCGCCGGACGGCGGCGTCAATATCGATTTGCATATCGCGGTCGAGCATGGCGTCAACATCGCAACGGTCTGCCGCTCAATCATCGGCGAGGTGCGCTACAACGTCGAACGTCTGACGGGCGTGGACGTGAAAAACGTCGACATTTACGTCGAGAGCATCAAGGCCGATTAAAGGGAGAGAGCAGACATGTCACAAACGAAAATCACAGGCGCGCTGTTCCAATCAATGGTGATCGAGGGCGCGCTTGCAATTGCTGAAAAAAAGGTCGAGGCCAACGAGCTGAACGTGTTTCCGGTGCCCGACGGCGACACTGGCACGAATATGTCGCTGACCATGGCGTCCGCCAAGGCCGAGATGGAAAAACTCGCAGAACCTACGCTCGCCAAGGCGGCGGACGCGACCGCGTCCGCGCTGCTGCGCGGGGCGCGCGGCAATTCGGGCGTTATCCTGTCGCTGCTGTTCCGCGGCATGGCCAAACGCCTGCGCGAGCTGGACGAGGCGGGCGGCTGCGATTTCGCGCTTGCGCTGCGCGAGGGCGTGGACACCGCGTATAAGGCGGTCATGAAGCCCGCAGAGGGCACCATCCTCACCGTGTCGCGCGTTTCGGCGCAGCATGCGGTCGAGCAGTGTCAGGCGGAGAGCGAGCTTTCAGTTGAGCAGGTGTTCGAGGCCGTGCTCGCGCGCGGCAAAGAGGCGCTCGAGGAGACCGTGCACCAGAATCCGGTGCTGGAAAAGGCCGGCGTGGTGGATGCGGGCGGCTTCGGCTTCCTCGCCATCCTTGAGGGTATGTTCGACGCGTTCCGCGGCGTCAAAAAGGAGCGCAAAGCGGCCGAAGAGTCCAAGCCGGCAGCTGATTTCAGCGCAATTTCGGACGAGGACATCACATTCACCTACTGCACAGAGTTTATCGCCGAGCGGCGCGACAAGGCGCGAAACGTCGGCCGGATGCGCCAGCTTCTGAGTGAAATGGGCGATTCGCTGGTTGTCGTCGAGGACGATGATATCGTCAAGGTACACGTCCATACGGACGAGCCTAACCGCGCGCTGGAGGAGGGCCTCAAATTCGGCCCGCTGCTGACGGTCAAGATTGAAAATATGCGCGAGCAGCACACAGCTAAGGTGATCGAGGGCACGGCGGACGCGCCGCAGGAGCGCGTGATCGTGCCGCCGGAGAAGAAATACGGGTTTGTGGCCGTCGCCGCGGGCGAGGGGCTGAAAAACGTGTTCACCGATCTGGGCGTGGACGTGGTCGTGCAGGGCGGCCAGACCATGAACCCCTCGACCGACGACCTTGTCCGCGCGGTCGACGCGGTACCCGCCGAGATCGTGTTCGTGCTACCAAACAATAAGAACATCATCATGGCGGCCGAACAGGCCGTGCACCTGTCCGATCAGAAAAAGATCATCGTTGTCGGCACCAAGACCATCCCGCAGGGCATTTCGGCGCTGCTGGCGGCCGACCCGGACGCGGATGAGGAAGCGCTCACCGAAGCCATGCGCCAGGCGGCGCACCAAGTCCACAGCGGACAGGTCACCTATGCCGCGCGCGACTCGGAGTTTGACGGCAAGCGTATCAAGGAGGGTGAGTGGCTCAGCCTGTGCGAGGGCAAGCTGTGCGCCAACGGGCGCGAAAGCTCGGTCATCAAAAAGCTGGTGCGCGAGCTGGTGCGCGAGGACAGCGCGTTCGCCACCGTCATTTACGGCGAGGGCGTGACCGAGGAGCAGGCGGCCGAGGTGGAAGCCCTGCTGCGCAAGGAAAACAAGGATCTGGAGATCACCGTTATCAACGGCGGACAGCCGGTGTATTATTACATTCTGTCGGTCGAATAAGTACACGAAAGCCTCCCCAACGGGGAGGCTTTTTGGAGAGGGAAACCATGTCAGTCTTTGATATTTTCAAAAAATTAGATGCGGAAAAAGCGGGAAACGCGGCGCAGCCGGTCGAATGGCTGGTCGTCGGGCTGGGCAATCCGGGGAGTAAATACGAGGGTACGCGCCACAATGCGGGCTTCCGCGCGCTCGACGCCTACTGCGCCCGCACAGGCCAGAGGATCGATAAGATGAAATTCAAGGCGCTTGCGGGCGAGGGCATGCTCGGCGGCAAACGGGTGCTTTTCTTAAAGCCGCAAACGTTTATGAACCTGTCCGGCGAGGCGGTGCGCGACGCGGCGGCGTTTTACAAGATCGAGCCTGCGCATATCATCGTACTGTCCGACGATGTTTCGCTCGACGTTGGCACGCTGCGCGTGCGCCCCAAAGGCTCGGCGGGCGGACAGAACGGCCTTAAGAATATCATTTACCATCTGAAAAGCGAGGATTTCCCGCGCATCAAGATCGGCGTTGGGCACAAGCCGCACCCGGACTACGATTTGGCCGACTGGGTGCTTTCCAAGTTCACCGCGGACGAGCGGGAAGCCGTCGACGCGGCCTGCCGGGACGCGGTCGAGGCGGCGGCGTGCATCATTTCTGCGGGCTGTCCGGCGGCGGCACAGCAATATAACGGCACGCGCCTTAAGCAGCAATAAAAAAAGAGCACCTATAGGTGCTCTTTTTTATTCGGTCTGCAGCACAAACTGCGGATTTTCCGCCGCCGCATCTGCCAGCACACGTAGCGCAAGCTCGCCGTAGTTGCCGAGGTTTACCACCAGCATTTCGGCGTGGCGCAGTGTCAGCCGGGTGGGCGGGCACGCGGTCAGCGTGTCGTACAGCGCGTCGAGGTTGCGGCCATATTCATCGTCTCGCAGCGCGAGGGCGCGCGCGAAAGCGTCATGCAGCTGGCCGCGGGTGTAAAGCGTTTCTGCGTCAAGCAGCAGCTCCCGCATGTTCGGTCATTCCTCCCCCTGGATGATCGTAAACGTTTCATAATGGTCTTCGGTGTAGAAGATCAGGCCGTCGTTTGAAAAGATGATGCGTTTGGTGCCCCGTTTGTCCGCGCCCTGCGTATCGATGTCGCATTCGGTATAGGACCGCCCGTCTTTTTCGGGCAACGCCCCCTCGTAGTTCCCGAAGTGGTCGCCGCCGATGGATTTACCGGGCGCGTAGGGTTCGAGCGAACCACCCTCCCAGCCGAGCGCCTGCGCCTCTTTTTTCGTGATGTAGTTGAGAGGCAGGCTGCCGTATTCCATCAAATAGAGGGCGACCTCCTCTTTCGAGGCGTACCAGCCCTCCTCATCGAGCACGGTGTCGCCCAGCAGGATCGTTTCGCTGCCGGTGACGGCGGGACCGAGCGCTTCGCCGCCGCTGTCGGCGGGGAGCGCATCGTGATCCGCGTTTTCAGCGGGCTGCGCGTCTCCCGGGTTGGTGGTGACGATCTGCGTCGGCCCGTCTTTGCCGCCGATGACGGCGAAGCCCGTCATGGTATCGCCGTTCCCGCACGCGGAAAGCGGCAGCAGCGACAGCAGCAGCGCGAGACCCAGCGCCAGATTCCTTTTCAGTTGTTTCATAAAATGTCCTTTCAGCCCGCGTTCGGGTAGAACAGCAGGTACAGCTTATGGTAAAATTCCTTGCCGCGGCTGCCCTCAATGTCGCGCAGCTTGCCGTTTACAAACACATAGCCGTCGGCGTTGACGCCGATCGAGTGTCCGTTGCCGAAATGCACGGTCAGGCGCGAGGCGGACAGCTCATATTCCTGCGGATGGAAAAATTTCGGGTATTCGGTATAGGTATAACCGGACAGCAGGGCGATGATATCGGAAACGCGGGCGGGGTCGTCCACCGCGCCGAGCTCGGTGTCGTTTTCGACCAGCAGCAGCGATTCCTGCACGCCCTTTCCGGCGATCTTTTCCAGGCTTTGCGAATGGTTGTTGATATAGAGGAAGCGTCCGGCGACAAACAGCAGCACAAGCAGCAGCGTACCGCAGAGCGCGAACGCGAGGGCCGTTGATTTTCGCATGGCGTAATCTCCTTGCAGCGAGGTGAATAAGGTCATTATCAGCATAACCCAATTGATGACACCTGTCAACGCGGCAAAGTGTAAATAAATTATGACCGGGTATGTAAATAGCGGTACTTTCACCAAATTGTAAACAACGGGCGGTTGACAGGAATATTCTACTGTTGTAGAATGATGGCAAGATAAGTTTTACAATTGTAGAATAGGAGCTGGACACCATGGAGAAACGCAAACGTCTGCCTGACGCGGAGCTCGCCGTCATGCAGGTCATCTGGGCGCTCGAGCCGCCGGTTACGGCGGCAGAGATCCAGCAGAAAACGGTGAAGGACTGGAAAGCGACGAGCGTGCTCACTTTCCTGTCGCGGCTGACTGACAAAGGCTTTCTCCGGTGCGATAAGGAGGGGCGGCAGAACTACTATACGCCGCTCATTTCGCAGCAGGACTATTTGGAGCGCGAAAGCAGGAGCTTTCTGGAGCGGCTGTGCGGCGGATCGGTTAAAAACCTGATGGCGGGTCTGTCGGGCGCGGGCGCACTTTCCGAGAGGGATATGGAAGAGCTTCGTGAATTTCTGGACGCACATGCAGGACAGGAGGAGTAGCTTATGAAGTGGGAGGACCTGTTATTCAGCGCGGTGCAGATCGGGCTGACCGTGTCGCTTGTCGCGCTGGTCCCGATTGTACTGCGGCGGGTGCTGAAAAAGCGCTATCCGGCGCGCGCAATGTGTCTGGTCTGGGCGCTGCTGGCGGTGCGGCTGCTCGTTCCGGTGCAGATCACGCTGCCCGAGCCGCCGGTGCAGGTCACGCCGCGCACCTATTATGTGCTGCAAAACGACCAGCTTACGGCGGGGACCGGACAGAACATGATCGATCCTGCGGATAGCCGCTGGGTGACGCGGCAGCAGGTGGCGCAGATCGACAGGGATAATCCGAATAACCCGGCCTCGGCCACAGCGATCGATGTCAGCGGCCCGCTGGCTGCGCTTTGGCTGCTGGGCGTATTCTGCTTTGCCGCAGCGCAGATCGAGTTGTACCTGCGGTACAGCCGCCGTCTGCGGCGGCACGCGGGGAGCGTGCAGAGCGCGACGCTGTGCAGAGTGTTTAATGAGCAGAAGCGGGCGCTTTCCATCCGGCGCGCGATCCCCCTGCGGGTGAGTCCGGCGGCGGACTGCCCGATGCTCGCGGGATTTTTCCGTCCGGTGCTGTATCTGCCGGACGAGGCGCTCTCCGAGCAGGAAGCAGCGTTTGTTTTCCGCCATGAGCTGACGCACTACCGCCATGGCGACCTGTGGCTCAAGCTGCTGCTCGTGCTCGCGCGGGCGGTGCAGTGGTTCAACCCGCTCGTGCACCTGATGGCGCGATTTGCCTATGAGGACATTGAACTGGCGTGTGACGACGCGGTCGCCCGGCAGATGGACGGCGCGCAGCGGCGCGCCTACGGCGAGACGATTTTGCGCTCGGCGGTCGAGCGGGCGAAAAGGCGTGCGCTCATGTCCTGCTTTAATGGGGACAAGGAAACGCTGATGCGCCGGTTTGAGGGTCTGTTTGACAAGACGGCGAAAAAGCGCGGCATCGCGCTGGTGCTGGCGGCCGCTTTGCTCACAGGCACGCTGGGATGCGCGTTTTCGGTCGGCGGGGAAGCGGAAAAGCTGACGCGGGAGGAAATACTTTGGTTGGCGGAGCAAGCCGCCGAGGCGAAGCTGGCGGACGGCTTTAGCCGCTATACGGTTGTGCCGGAGACGGATACCGCCTTGCTGATTCTGGCACAGGACGGTGAAGACACACAGGAAACGCGCGTTGCCGAACGGCTGTTTTTTGAGAAAGACGGGGACGGCTGGCGTGTTGCAAAAATCGAAACCGCCGCCGCCAAGGCCGACAGCCTGGAAAATTTCCGCATTTTCTATGAAAACGACCTCGGCCTGCCAGAGGACGGCGTGCTCGCCCATTTGGAGGGTGGCACAGCCGAGACTGTCCGCGAGTGGGACGCGACGGGCGACGGTGAAAACGAAAGTTCTGAAACGCGGTACACCTTCGCGGACGGCAGCGTGCTCCTCCTGACCGGTTCGCAGTGGGCGGACGGCAACGGCGAAAATAACCGCACCGCCGCCGATTTGGCGCAGCAATACGGCCGCGCGGTGTCCCATAAGTCGGTGTGGCCGCTGTATGATGTGCTAAGCGAAGACGGGCAGCAAAGGCTCGCCGAGCACCAGCGGAATATCGTAGGCAGCGAGCCGGGCGGCGTGTGGTATACCAAGTTCGGCGGTTCGTCGCCGTCGTACCGCAATTTTGTGGTCGTGCCTTCCGGGGAGCCGGATTCCGCCATCGTGGTGTTTCAGGGATATGGCGGCGGTACGACCGACTTTCGCAGCGCGAATAAGGTGCTGATCGGCAAAGAGAACGGCCGCTCGGTCATCACCGGCTTTGAGGAGTATGATACATGGCAGTCATGGATGCTGACAGAACTGGCGCCGCAAAAAGCGGAGTTGACGAAAAGCAAGTTATTTAAGCTCTATTATGCAACAGGCCTGCCGTGGCCCGAATTATATGGAGGGGCGACCACCACGCCGGATACCTACTATAACGCGGGGCATTACAGCGATCTGATGCAGCCGGTGAGCGCAGCGGAAACCGTTTTCGGCTACTTTGGGGATCAGGAGGAGCATGCCGAGGGCGATCCCCACGAATTCAGGTGGAACCGCTGGTTTTCCGTGTCGCTCCTCATGCAGCAAGGGGAGGAAGCGGTCGTGCGCCTGACGTTTATCGACGGCAGCGAGCCGCTTGATGTGCGGATGCAGAAGAACGGCGATTACTGGCTGCCTGCCTACCTTGTCCAGCAGGACGCGGGGCAGCCTGAGGACGTGCAGGCGGTCGATACGGTACGCGCCATTGAGAGCGTCACGTATACAAACCCGGTCTATGGCTATACGCTTTCTCTGCCCGAGAGCTTTGTGGGAGCCGGATTTATCGACGAGCGCGACCCGGCCAACGTCCTGTTCGGCATGCGGTTCGCAGCGGGGGACGAACCGGGTCAGGAATTCCAATATGGCACAGTGATGAACGTAACCGTGGATCTTACCGCGCTCTTTAAGAAAAATTACGGCGAGGACTGGGCGGCGGGATTCCCGGTGCCCTGCGTGCCGCTTGACGAGCGGGATGGGATGTCCTGGTTCGCGGCGCTGGCCTCGGATGTGCAGTATGACCCGGCGGACGAAGCGAAAGCGGCGGGGTATCGGAAGCTGTACGGCGATGCGGAAGCGATGACTGAAGACGCGCTCTCGTTCGACGGGCAGACCGTGGAGCAGAAGCAGGCCTGCGAAGCATTGCGTCTGCAAAAACAGGGCGAAGCCTATGCCTATACACTGTTCAGCGCGGCAGAGGAGCTATCCGTTCTCGGGTGGGACACGGCGGCAAATCTGGAAGACAACTCCTGCACGGTCACGATCTCCTATTCCAACCTGTCCGGGGATTATGTGTTCCGTACCGTCGAACGGGTGTGGTTCACAGACAAAAACGCGTTGGAACCCGCACGCACGGAAACCTTGCTCAATACGTCGGACGGCGTCCGGTCGATGGAGGCGTTCGGCAGGGCCTACGGAGGCTCGCTCGGCATGCCGGATTTTGAGGGCACGCTGGAAGCCTTGCGCAAAATGGCGGCAAAGTCCGCGTCGCCGGAACCGCCCGACCTGTCCACGCCCGAAGCGTGCGCCGCCACTCTGCTGCATCTTGTGGGCGGCAAGTGGAGTGCCCGCACGGACGTGCAGGACAACGCGGCCGAGTGCCGCGCGACCTATCAATGGGCGGACGGCAGTGTGGAGATCACCATGCGGCGCGCTTCGCCGGACGCGTCCGGACTCTGGCTGCCCGTCGGCTTTCAGATGGAGGACGGCAGACGCTTCCCCGCCGCCGGGCAGTAGCTTTAGCGGGATCTTAGCGGCTTTTGCGCTTGACAGCGGGCTTGTCCCTGTGATACGATGAGGCCAAACAAAGGGGAGTAGTCGGCGCGGGGCACCGCGCGGCATCGCCAACAAGCATGGGCGCGGCGTTTGACCGCGTTCTGGCTGACGCCTGAAATGACCAGACCTGTGTTTCCCAAAGGGAGACACAGGTCTTTTTTTACATGCAGGCGGTGTGGAATCGGAAGGAGAGGTGTTATATATGGAGTTTTTATGGGAGGGCCTGCTTGCCGTCACATGGAAACAGGCGGTCATGTTTGTGGTCGGTGGATTGCTGATTTATCTGGCTATTGAAAAGAAATATGAACCCGCGCTGCTGCTGCCCATGGGCTTCGGCGCAATTCTGGTCAACCTGCCCGCATCGGGCGTGCTCAACCAGATTACACAGGGCGCGGGGGAGACCAACGGCATCATCCAGTGGCTGTTTACGCATGGCATCGAGGCCAGCGAGGCGTTTCCGCTGCTGCTGTTCATCGGCATCGGCGCAATGATCGATTTTGGCCCGCTGCTTGCCAACCCCAAGCTGTTTCTGTTTGGGGCGGCCGCGCAGATCGGCATTTTCCTGACCGTGATCGTCGCGGTGCTGCTGAATTTTGATATTCAGGACGCAGCCTCCATCGGCATTATCGGCGCGGCGGACGGGCCGACCAGCCTGCTGGTCTCGCAGGTGCTGAAAAGCAAATATGTCGGCGCGATCGCTGTCGCGGCTTACAGCTATATGGCGCTCGTCCCTATCATCCAGCCCGCGGCTATCAAGCTGGTGACGACCAAAAAAGAACGCGCCATGCGCATGCCCTATGCCTCAACGCAGGTCAGCCGCCGCACGCGCATCCTGTTCCCAATCCTGGTGTCCATTGTGGCGGGGCTGGTTGCGCCGGCATCGGTGTCGCTCGTCGGCTTTTTGATGTTTGGCAATCTGATCCGGGAATGCGGCGTGCTGAACAGTCTGTCCGAGACCGCGCAGCACGAGTTGGCAAACCTAATCACGCTTTTGCTCGGCATCACCATTTCGTTTTCTATGCGCGCCGAGCAGTTTGTCACGCCGCAGACGCTTCTCATTCTGTGCTTGGGGCTCGTGGCATTCGTGTTCGATACCGTCGGCGGCGTGCTGTTTGCAAAGGTGCTCAACCTGTTCTGCAAAAACAAAGTCAACCCGATGATCGGCGCGGCAGGCATCTCGGCGTTTCCGATGTCGGCGCGCGTGGTCGAGCGGCTGGGCGTCGAGGCGGATAACCAAAACCACCTGCTGATGCACGCGGCGGGCGCCAATGTCGCCGGACAGGTCGCGTCGGTCGTGGCGGGCGGCGTGATTCTGGGCTTCTTCTTATAGGGAAAGGATGGAAAGATATGCAGGCAAATCTGGAAACGGCGGTCGCCCTGCTGGGACAGGGCATGGCAGGCGTGTTCGCGGTGCTGGCGGTTATCGCGCTGGCGGTCGCCCTGCTCGGGCGGCTTGACCGCAGGTAACATGTAAAAAGGGGCTTGCAAACTCCGGTGTATTCTGGTATAGTATTGGATACACGGAGTTGTAGCTCAGCTGGTCAGAGCGTTCGCCTCACACGCGAGAGGTCGTGGGTTCGAGCCCCTCCAACTCCACCAAAATAAAAGGGAGACGCCCGCAGGCGTCTCCCTTTTTCGCCCCCGGAAAACGGGGATAAATAAAAAAGCCGCCCCTTAGGGGCGGCTTTTTTTATGCTGCTCTTACGCGAGGCAGACATTGACAGCGCGCATCTTGCGGCTGTTCTTGGGGTCGGTCTCAGAGTCGAACGAAACGCGCTGGCCCTCTTCGAGGGACTTGTAGCCGTCGCCCTGGATCGCGGAGAAGTGCACGAACAGATCGTCGCTGCCGTCATCATTCTTGATGAAGCCGAAGCCCTTTTCAGAATTAAACCATTTAACTGTACCTGTCATAATGAGGTACCTCCTAAAAAATTTTTAGATCCTCGTGCAAATAAAAAAACCCACGTTCCGTAAATCATCAAAAGAACAATGACTTACACGAAGTGAGTTGATTGATACATTTGGACTATATACACAGTATAGCGCATCAAACCTTGAATGTCAAATTATTTTTTCAAAAAACTTTAAAAAAGTCGCGGGCTGCCCAGAAAACACCGGGAAACCCGCGGCCGCGCCGGATCACATATTAAAAGAGGGCGGCTGGGATTTTGCCGGGTCAAAGCTTTGGCCGCCGGGGCTGGACAGATCAAAATAAATGCGGGAATCGCGGGTCGCGCCCCAGTCCTTTTGCGAACCGTTGTCCTGAATGCGGTTAAACGCTTCGCGGAACATGGTGTTGTGCGCTTCCTCACGGTTCAAAAGAAAATCAATGGTTTCGCGCACACCCTTGTCGTCGATCTGGCGGTACAAATACTGGTAAACCACCTTGGCACGCTGTTCCGCCGCGATATCGGACAAAATATCGGCAGCGGCGTCGCCGGTCTCGTTGACGTAGGCCGCCGTCCAAAGATAACCGCTCGCATTCGCCAGCATGGGGGTCAGGCCGGTCAGCACATGCGCCTCGACGTTGCCGACCGTGGCGTTTTCCGCGTCCAGATGATGGCCGTTGAGCATGTTGACGGTCGCGGAGATCATCTCCAGATGGCAAAGCTCCTCGGCTGCGACATCCAGAAACAGGTCTTTAATTTCAGGATCCTTGATACGCATGGACTGGGAAAGGTATTGCAATGCGCTTTTCAGTTCGCCCTGCGGGCCGCCAAGCTGCTCCTGCAGCATGGCCGCATAATTTGGGTTCGGCCGGTCGACGCGGACAGGCTGCAGATATTCTTTTTCGTGTTTAAACATGATAACACCTCCTGTGCATAGTGTGCACCAAGGTAAAAGCGTTTATTCGCATAGCTTTGCCGTGCGTCCCATATGCTGTTGCAGGGAGTGTGAGAGTATGGCATTGATTGTGAGCATTTTGATTCCGCTGATCGTGGGCGGGCTTGCCGGTGTATTGACGATGAACAGCATGAGCGTTTATGAAAGCCTGATCCTGCCGCCGCTTGCGCCTGCGCCATGGGTGTTTCCGGTGGTTTGGACGATCCTATACATCCTGATGGGCGTTGCCAGCTGGCTTGTTTACCGTTCTGACGCGCCGCAAGACGAGAAAAAAGGCGCGCTGAAGGCCTACGCGGTGCAGCTTGCGGTCAATTTTATCTGGCCGATCCTGTTTTTTAAGCTCGAAAGCTATTTCACCGCGTTCCTGTGGCTCGTTCTGCTGGTCATCCTCATTCTGGTGACGATCGTGCGCTTTGCGCGCATCGACCGGCGCGCGGCATGGCTGCTCGCGCCATATCTGCTCTGGACCGTGTTCGCGGGCTATCTCAACCTGTTCATCTGGCTGCTGAACAAATAAAAAAAGAGGCTGGTTTTTAAACCAGCCTCTTTTTTGTTTTTAGCGGCAGCCGCGGTGCCCGCGCGACTGATGATGCTGATAGTGCTGCGTAGCGTTGCAGCCGCTGTAGCTGCTGCACGAGCCCGTACCGGTGCACGAACCGTCGCATACGCCGTTTACCATGCAGGCCGACGTGCTGCACTGGGCGGCGCGTCGGTGTCCGCCATTGTGGTGCGCGCCCGCCGGCACGGCCAGCGCGCCGACCAGAACCGCCGCGATGATGGCAGTGCTTGCAAATTTCCTCATTTCCAACATTCACCTCGCTTGTTGCAGCTATTCTATCACACAAACGGAACGGTTTCAAGCATAAATCCCGTCAAAAAACCGGGAATTAAAAGGCGTTTTCTTGTCAAGCCGGCCGGATTCGGGATTGAATCCCGCGGGACGATATGATATACTTAACCCGTATGGCGTGCCGCGGGCGCGCAGCATTCAGGAAAGGAATGGGATGAAATGCCCGGTAAAGTGATTTTAGGCGCCCAGTGGGGCGATGAGGGAAAAGGAAAATTTATTGATATCTTCGCGGGAAAGGCCGATCTCGTGGTCAGGAGCCAGGGCGGCAACAACGCGGGGCACACCGTCGTCGTCGGGGAGGAAACCTATAAGCTGCAGCTCATCCCGTCGGGCATCCTATATCCAAACTGTGTGAACGTGATCGGCCCGGGCGTGGTGGTCGATCCCCGCGCGATTTTGAAAGAGATCGACGGCCTTGCGGAAAAGGGCGTGTCCACCGAGAAGCTGTATATCGACGCGCGGTGCCACTGCATCCTGCCCTGGCATCTAGAGCTGGACGCGCTTTCGGAAAAGGCGCGCGGCGGCGACGATATCGGCACGACCAAAAAGGGCATCGGCCCGACCTATATGGACAAAGCCGAGCGCATCGGCGTTCGGATGCACGACTTTGTCGGCGAACGCTTTGAGGAAGCCATGCGAGAAGCGTGTGCGCGCAAGAATAAGGTCATTTCGGGTGTGTACGGCGGGGAACTTATCGATATCCAGGCGGTGCTCGATGAATACCGCGGCTATGCCGAACGCCTGCGCCCGTTCGTGCGTGATACCAGCGTCATCACGTACGACGCGGTCAAGTCGGGCAAGGAAGTCCTATTTGAGGGTGCGCAGGGCACGCTGCTCGACCTCGATATGGGCACCTATCCGTATGTCACCTCGTCCCACCCGGTTTCGGGCGGCTGCTGCATCGGCTCGGGCGTCGGCCCGACCGCGATCGATTCGGTCATCGGCATCTGCAAGAGCTACACGACCCGCGTCGGTAAGGGGCCGTTCCCGACCGAGCTGTTCGACGAGACGGGCGACTATATCCGGGGTGCCGGCGGCGAGTTCGGCACGGTCACCGGCCGCCCGCGCAGAACGGGCTGGTTTGACGCAGTCATCGCGCGGTACGCCGTGCGCGTCAACGGTCTGACCGACCTTGTCATCAACAAGATCGACCCGCTGCGCGGCCTGCCCACGCTCAAGGTGTGCGTCGGCTACCGGTTCAAGGGCGAAACGCTGACCGAGTTCCCGGCCGATTTTGCCGACCTCGCGCACTGCGAACCGATCTATGAGGAGTTTGAGGGCTTCAGCGAGGACATCACCGCATGCCGCACGTGGGACGAGCTGCCCGCAGCGGTGCGGCACTATATCCAGGAGCTCGAGCGCATTGTCGGCTGCCCGATCACGATGCTGGGCGTCGGCCCGGCGCGCGACCAGGTGATGACGATCAAGTAAAGGGTTTTGCTGAGGCGCAAAGCGGCGTTCACTGCCGCTTTGCGCCTGTTTTGCATTTGGAAAGGAATCAGGAATGGAACTCTATACCAAACGCCTGCTGCTGCGTCCGTTTCGGGAGGATGACGCCGAGGCGGTCTATCAATATTCCAAGGGGCCGCAGGTCGGCCCGAACGCGGGCTGGAAGCCGCACGAATCCCCCGCGGAATCGGCCGATATCCTGCGCGTCGTCTTTCTGAACCAGCCGAGCGTCTGGGCGGTGGTGCGCCGGTCGGACGAACGGCTCATCGGCTCGTGCGGCATCATCCACGACCCAAAGCGGGAAAACGAGGCCGCGCGGATGCTGGGTTATGCGCTGGGCGAGGAATATTGGGGGCAGGGCTATATGACCGAGGCCGTGCAGGCGGTTTTGAACGCTGGGTTCTATGAAATGGGGCTTGAACTGATCTCTGCGACCTGCTACCCGGACAACGCGCGCTCGAAAAACGTACTGGAAAAGTGCGGCTTCCAGTATGAGGGCACCTTGCACCGCGCGGAAAAGCTGTATAACGGGGAAATCAAGGACCATTTGTGCTTTTACCTCGAAAAAGCCGCGTATGAAACCGCTTGCCACGCGGTGACCGCCGTTGTACAATGAAAGAACCGGGAAAAGATAGGGGCTTTAACATGCATTATTTGGATAACGCGGCGACGACACGGGTGCTGCCTGAGGCGGCGCAGGCCGCTGTCAGGGCGATGACCGAGTGCTTCGGAAACCCGTCGAGCCTGCATAAAATGGGCATTGAAGCGGCGCGCCTGCTGGAGGACAGCCGGAAAACGGTTGCCGGCGCGCTCGGCGCGCTGCCCGAGGAGGTTTTCTTCACCTCGTGCGGCACCGAGAGCACGAATATCGCCCTGCGCGGGGCGGCGCACCTGAACCGGCACAAAAAGGGACGTGTTATCACCACGGCGATCGAGCACGCGGCGACGCTCCAGACGGTTAAGGGACTGGGCGAGATGGGCTTTGAGACTGTGCTGCTCACGCCTGACGGGACCGGGCACATCCCGCCCGCCGCGCTCGAGGAGGCGCTCACGCCGGACACGGTGCTGCTTTCCTGCCAGCTTGTCAACAACGAGATCGGCACGCTGCAGCCGGTCGCCGTGTTGGGTGCAATGCTGAAAGCAAAAGCGCCGCGCGCGCTGTTCCATATCGACGCGGTGCAGGGGCTGTTCCGCGTGCCGCTCACGCCGAAGAAGTGGAATTGCGACCTGATGAGCGTGTCCGGCCATAAGATCGGCGCGCCCAAGGGCATTGGCGCGCTCTATGTGAAAAAGGGCGTTCGCCTGCCGCCGCTGATGACGGGCGGCGGGCAGGAAAAGGGCATGCGTCCGGGCACTGAGCCGCTGCCGAACATCGCGGCGTTTGCCGCCGCGTGCGAAACCCGCGCCGCGCGGTTTGATGAGGATATGCAAAAGGTTGCCGCGCTGGCCGCCTATCTGCACGAGCGGGTGGCCGGGCTGCCCTATGTGTCCTTCAATATTTCGGGTGACGTGCCGCATGTACACAGCCTTGCGGCCGACGGCTGCAAAAGCGAGGTGCTGCTTCGCATTTTGTCGGACGAGGGCGTGTGCGTCTCCGCCGGCTCTGCCTGCTCGAAGGGCAGGCAGAGCGGCGTGCTGGCCGCTATCGGCCTGCCCCGCGCGAAGAGCGACTGCACGATCCGCGTATCGTTCTGCCCGGAAAACACGCGGGAGGATGTGGACGCGCTGATTGCGGGCATTGAAAAGGGAGCGAAAATGCTGCGCCGGTAAACCGAAAGAAGGCGCACAGAGCTGGCCGCGGTGTCGGTGACGACAGGCTCGGTCACGGCATAAGGAAAGGACGAAGAAATAGATGAAAGAAGTGCTGCTGCTCAAATGCGGCGAGATTGTTTTAAAAGGCCTCAACCGCAAGACCTTTGAGGACCGCCTGCTCAAAAACCTGAAACGCCGCATGGCGCACGTGGCTGATTGCCAGATCTCGATGCGCCAGTCGGTGGTCTATGTTGAGGTGCCCGAGGATGCGGACAAGGAAGCCGTGATGGACTGCGCGAGAAAGGTGTTCGGCTTTGCGACCATCTCCCGCGCCGCCGTCTGCCCGGAAAAGACGCTTGAAAGCGTGATCGAGACTGCGGCGGGCTACCTTGCCGCACGCTTCGCCGCGGCAAAAACGTTCAAGGTGGAGTCCAAACGCGGGGACAAGAAATTCCCCATGACCTCCACCGAGATCTCCCAGCACGTCGGCGGCGAACTGGCCGACCGGTTCCCGGACGTCCGGCCCGACATGCACCACCCCGAGCTGACCGTACATGTCGAGATGCGCGAGCAGTATGCGTTCGTACACGCCGGCCCCGAGCCGGGCGCGGGCGGGATGCCCACCGGCTCGAACGGCCGGGCGGCGCTGCTGCTTTCAGGCGGCATCGATTCGCCGGTTGCAGGCTGGATGATGGCAAAGCGCGGCCTCGAGCTGATCGGCGTGCACTTTTTCAGCTATCCGTATACCTCGGAGCGCGCCAAGGAGAAAGTGCTCGAGCTAGGCCGGAAGCTGACCGCGTGGTGCGGCCGCATGAGCGTGCTGGTCGTGCCGTTCACCAAGATCCAGGAGGAGATCCGCGAAAAATGCCATGAGGAGCTGTTTACGCTCGTCATGCGCCGCTTTATGATGCGCATTGCGGAGAAAGCCGCCATGGAATACGGCGCGGGCGCGCTCATCACGGGCGAATCGCTTGGGCAGGTAGCCAGCCAGACCATGCCCGCCATGGCGGTGACCGGCGCTACGTGCGAGCTGCCCGTCTTCCGCCCCTGCATCGGCATGGATAAGGAGGAGATCGTGCAGATCGCGCGGCGGATCGACACCTTTGAAACGTCCATCCTGCCCTATGAGGACTGCTGCACGGTATTCACCCCCAAACATCCCAATACCAAGCCCAAGATGCCCAAAATTCTTGAGGCGGAAAGCCATTTGGACGTGGACGCGCTGGTGGACGAAGCCGTCGCGGGCATTGAAATCATTCATTTATAAGAAAGAAGGAATCCATTTCCATGAATGCAGAACTGATTGCGGTCGGCACGGAGATTTTGCTCGGCGATATCGTCAACACCGATGCGCAGGTGATCTCGCAGGGGCTTTCCGAGCTGGGTATCAACGTGTTTTACCAGACGGTCGTCGGGGATAACCCGGACCGCCTGCGTCATGTCGTTGAGACCGCGCGCGACCGCGCCGATATCATCATAACGACGGGCGGCCTCGGCCCCACGCTGGACGATCTGACCAAAGAGACCCTAGCCGAGGTGTTCGGCCGCAAGATGGCGCTGCACGAACCCTCGCTCGAGCGCATCAAGGGATTTTTTGCGAATATCGGCCGCGAGATGACCAAAAACAACGAAAAACAGGCATGGCTGCCCGAGGGCTGCACGGTTTTCGTCAACGAATGGGGCACCGCGCCGGGCTGCGCGTTTGAGGCGTACGGCAAGCATGTGCTCATGCTGCCCGGCCCGCCGCGCGAGTGCAATCCGATGTGGAAAGAATGCGCGATGCCGTACCTCTACAAGCTGGCGGGCGGCTGCATCGTGTCGCGCAACATCCGGGTGTTTGGCCTGGGCGAGAGCGCCATGGAGGATCGCCTGCACGATATGATGGAGCGTATGCAGAACCCGACCATCGCGCCCTACGCCAAGGTGTCCGAATGCTTTGCGCGCGTGACGGCAAAGGCCGATACGCCTGCCGAGGCCGAAAAGCTGCTCGCACCGGTCGTCGAGGAGGTCTGCGCGCTTTTGGGCGAGGATGTGTACGGCGTGGACGTTGATTCGCTCGAGCAGGTGGTGGGCGACGGGCTGCGCGCGCGCGGCCTGACCCTCGCGGTCGCGGAAAGCTGTACGGGCGGTCTGCTGTCAAAGCGCATCACGGACGTGCCCGGCTGCTCGGATTATTATCTGGGCGGGGTGTGCTCGTATGCCAACGAGGTAAAAAGGAAGGTGCTCGGCGTCAGACAGGATACGCTCGATGCGGTGGGTGCGGTGTCGCCCGAGGTGGCCGAGCAAATGGCGCAGGGCGTTGCGAAGGCACTCGGTGCGGACGTTGGCGTCGGCATCACGGGAATCGCGGGTCCTGGTGGTGGCACCGAGGAAAAGCCAGCCGGCCTGGTTTACATCAGCGTCTATGCGGACGGGCAGCATTTCACGAAAAAAATGCAGTCCAGCCTGGGGCGCGACCGCGTGCGCAACCAAGCGGCCTCGACTGCGCTGGATATGATCCGCCGCAGGCTGTTTTAAGTTAATATTGGGGTCGAATGTATGGTTTTCCGACATTTCCCGGCATTTCCTGTTGAAACCCTACAAAATTTTCATGAAAAAAGTCTGGTAATTGTGTAAAATTACTGGACTTTTTTTCTATCATGATGTATACTATACCCAACTAAAGTGAGATCCACCCGCCCAAATTGCAGCGAAATAGACAAAATTCGGGGAAAACGATCGGAAATCGCGGGATTTTGGCGAAAAAAGGGAGAGAGGCATCATGAGGAAAAAAGCAACAGGTTCGTTGATGAAAAAGCGCAGCGAGCTGTTTTATTCGGGGCGCGAGTGCCGCGCCTATGATTATATGGGCGCGCATCCGGCGGAAAAGGACGGCGAAAAGGGCTATTTGTTCCGCGTTTATGCGCCGGAGGCCGAGCGTGTATCCGTTATGGGCGAGTGGAGCGATTGGAACCGCGAGGCTGACCCGATGACGCAGGACGAACAGGGCATTTGGGAAGCGTTTATTCCGAATGTTACGCAGTTTCACGCATATAAATATAGCGTGTGGGCCAAATCGGGCGATGTGTTCGACAAATCCGACCCGTACGGCTTCCACGCCGAGACCCGCCCGGGCAACGCCTCCAAGGTGTTTGATCTGGACGGCTATGAGTGGGGCGACAAATCTTGGCTGGACTGGCGCAAGAGCCATCTGCCGTACGACAACCCGGTCAATATCTACGAATGCCACCTCGGCTCGTGGAAGCAGCATGAGGACGGGAACTTCTACTCCTACCGCCAATTGGCGGACGAGCTGATCCCGTACGTCAAAGAAATGGGTTATACTCACATCGAATGTATGCCGCTGACCGAATACCCATACGATGGCTCGTGGGGCTATCAGGTGGTCGGCTATTTCGCGGCGACCAGCCGCTACGGCACGCCGCACGACCTGATGTACTTAGTGGACAAGGCGCACCAGGCGGGGCTGGGCGTGATCATGGACTGGGTGCCCGCGCACTTCCCCAAGGATGGCTGCGGCCTCGTCGAGTTCGACGGCTCATACCTCTACGAATACGCCGACCCACTCAAAATGGAGCACAAGGAATGGGGCACGCGCGTGTTCGACTACGGCAAGGTGTCCACCCGGAACCTGCTGTTCTCCTCCGCGATGTTCTGGATCGAAAAGTTCCATATGGACGGCCTGCGCGTCGACGCGGTGGCCTCGATGCTGTATCTGGACTACAACCGGCAGGGCGAATGGCGGCCCAACATCCACGGCGGGCGCGAGAACCTGGAAGCGATCGACTTCCTGCGCATTTTAAATGAGTTCATCCTTTCCGACCACCCGGACGTAATGATGATCGCGGAGGAATCGACCGCGTGGCCGATGGTCACAAAGCCGGGCTACGACGGCGGACTGGGCTTCAACTTTAAATGGAACATGGGCTGGATGAACGATATGCTGTGCTATTGCTCAGCCGACCCGTTCTTCCGCAAGGACATGCATGACAAGATCACGTTTTCGTTCATGTACGCGTTCTCGGAAAACTACATCCTGCCCTTGTCGCATGACGAGGTCGTGCACGGCAAAAAGAGCCTGCTCGACAAAATGCCCGACCCGTACGAAAACAAATTCGGCGGCCTGCGCGCGCTTTATGGCTATATGGCGTCGCACCCGGGCAAAAAGATGCTGTTTATGGGCGGCGAGTTCGGACAGTTCTCCGAATGGGCCTACCAAAAGGGACTCGACTGGATGCTGCTCGACTATCCGGCGCACAAGCAGATGCAATCGTATGTGAAAGCGCTCAACCATTTCTATCTGGAAACGCCCCAGCTCTGGGAGCAGGACACCGATTGGCGCGGCTTCGAGTGGATCACGCACGACGATAACCGCAACAACATCATCGGGTTCCGCCGCGTAGCCAAGGACGGTTCGGATCTGGTCTGTGTGGTCAATTTCTCGCCCGAGATGCAGGAGCAGTACCGCATTGGCGTGCCGTTTGCAGGCACCTTCGAGGAGGTCTTCACCTCAGACAGCCCGGACTTCGGCGGCGGCGGGGTGACGAACGGCAAGGTTCGCACGGACGCAAAGCCGATGCATGGGCAGGAGCAGTCCATCAACATCAAGATCCCGCGCTTCGGCGTGCTGTTCTTCAAAGGCAAGCCCCGCGCAAAGCGCCGCACCAAAGCGGAGATCGAAGCGGCGAAAAAGCAGGCTTCGGTGCGAAAATCGCCAAAGGCGGCCGCTAAGGCCGCGGTCAAGGCAGTGGCAAAGACGGCAACCAAAGCGATAGCCAAAACCGGCGAAAAAGCGATAGCCAAAACGCCGACGAAGGCGGTCGCGAAGACCGGTGAAAAGGCAGTGGCCAAAACGCCGTCCAAAGCGGTCGCCGTAAAGCCGGAACAAAAAGCTGAGAAATAAATTGATAGAGTAACGGGGATGGCGCCGGTGGACGGCGCGCGAGAGAAAACGCGCATATAAAGCGCGCGAAAAAAGGAGAGTCATCCATGTATCGGAAAAAAGAATGTGTAGCAATGCTGCTTGCCGGCGGGCAGGGCAGCCGCCTCTATGTGCTGACGACCAACGTCGCCAAGCCGGCCGTGCCGTTCGGCGGCAAATACCGTATTATCGATTTCCCGCTGTCCAACTGCACCAACTCGGGGATCGACACGGTGGGCGTGCTGACCCAGTATGAGCCCCACGCGCTCAACGCCTACGTCGGCGCGGGCCAGACGTGGGACCTCGACCGCCTGCGCGGCGGCGTGTATATCCTGCCGCCGTACCAGAAAGGCAAGGCGAGCGAATGGTACAAGGGCACGGCGAACGCGATCTACCAGAACATCCAGTTTGTCGACGAATACGACCCCGAATACGTGCTCATCCTGTCGGGCGACCATATTTACAAGATGAATTACAATAAAATGCTCCAGCAGCACAAGGAGACCGGCGCGGATGCGACGATAGCCGTGCTGGACGTACCGCTCGCGGAAGCCAGCCGCTTCGGCATCATGAACTGTAATCCGGACGGCACGATCTATGAGTTCGAGGAAAAACCCAAGAACCCGAAATCGACCCTGGCTTCGATGGGCATTTACATTTTCTCCTGGAAGAAGCTCCGCCAGTACTTAATCGACGACGAAGGCAACAAGAAGTCGTCAAACGACTTCGGCAAGGACATTATCCCGGCCATGCTGGGCGCGGGTGAGAAGCTGGTTTCCTACCGCTTTGAAGGCTATTGGAAGGACGTCGGCACTATTGAAAGCCTGTGGGAGGCCAATATGGATCTGCTGTCCCCGCAGTCCGGCCTCAACCTGACCGATGATTCATGGAAGATCTACGGCCGCAACAACGGCGCGCCCCCGCACTTTACGACCAAGGACGCGGTGGTCAAACACGCGCTGATTTCCGAGGGCTGTGAGATCGCGGGCGAGGTTTCGGAGAGCGTGCTGTTCTCGGATGTGACGGTCGCCAAGGGCGCTAAGGTCGAATATTCGATCCTGATGCCGGGCTGTATCATTGAAGAGGGCGCTACCGTGCGCTATTCCATCGTCGCGGAGGGCGCTGTGATCGCCAAGGACGCTATCGTGGGCGGCAGCCCGTCCGAGGGCGATGTGGACAAATGGGGCGTTTCGGTCGTCGCGGCGGGCGTACGCATCGGGCGCGGCGCCAAGCTGGGCGCGAAAGAAATGGCGGACCAGGATCTGCCGGATAAGATTTGAGGGGGCGGACACGATGAACAACATTCTTGGAATTATCGTTGCGTTCGATAACGACAACGATCTGCGCGAGATCACCGAGCACCGCACGGTCGCGGCCGTGCCGTGGGGCGGCAGATACCGCATCGTCGACTTTATGCTTTCCAACATGGTAAACTCCGGCATCTATCGCGTGGGCGTTCTGATGAAGGACAAATACCAGTCGCTGATCGACCATATCGGCAACGCGAAAGATTGGGATCTGTCCCGCAAAAATTCGGGTGTCACGCTTCTGCCGCCGTATTCCTATTCCAAAAAGGCTTCGCCGCTCGTCACCGGCGAGTACCGCGGCAAGATCGACGCGCTTGCGGGTGCGGTGGACTTCCTGCAGAAGAACCGCGCCGACTATGTCGTGATCGCGGACGGCGATATCGTCGCCAACGTGCCGCTCGACGATGTGATCGAGCGCCACGCCAAATCGGGCGCCGACCTGACCATGGTCGTCACCAAGAAGCAGAAGGATTCGCCGTTCACCACCTATGTGGAGCTAAACCGCCGCAAGGAAGCGGTCGATATCCGCGTGGGCGACACGAACGACGGCAAGTGCAAGCATGCCGCGCTCGGTATCTATGTCATGAGCCGGCAGTATCTCATCCACCTGCTTTCCGACTGCGTGACGCATAACTGCATCCACTTCGAGCGTGAGTTCCTGACCCGCGCGCTGATCGACGGCACGGTGGCCGGCTATCTGTTCTCGGAATATGCAATGAAGATCGAGGACACCATCGACTATTTCCAGAGCAATATGGACATGCTCGACAAGGACGTGCGCGGCGAAGTGTTTCTGCGCACCCGCCCGATCCTTACCCGCATCAAGGACGAATCCCCGGCCTACTATGGCGACAAGGCCGTCGTCGAGGACTGCCTGATCGCGGACGGCTGCCATATCGAAGGGCAGGTGCGAAACAGTATCCTGTTCCGCGATGTTTTGATCGAACCGGGCGCGGACGTGCGCGACTGCATCATCATGGAGAGCGGGCGCATCCTTTCGGGCGCGTCGCTGCGGCACGTGATCACCGACCGCGGTGTGACCGTGCGCGACGGCCGCACGATGATGGGCCATGAGAACTACCCGATCACGATCGCCAAAAGCGCGACCGTATAACCGAATTTTGGGGTGAAACGGGCATATCTGCGCAAAAACAAGCTGCAAAGCATACAATGTTCGTGGAAAATCCCTATATTGCCGGGAAAGGGAATTTAGTATAATGGAAAGTGCGGAAGCGGAAAGTTTTCCGCTTCCGTCTGCCTTTAAGGAGGTCTATCTCTTTATGAAGATTATGTATGTCACGAGCGAATGCGCCCCATTCGTCAAGACCGGCGGCCTCGGGGACGTGGCGGGCTCGCTGCCCAAGGCGCTTGCCGCCAAGGGGCACGATGTGCGCGTGTTCTGCCCGATGTATTCCGCGATCGGCGCAAACTGGCGGGAAAAATTCGCCTACCTGAAAAACGCCTATGTCCGTCTGGGCTGGCGCAACCAATACTGCGGCGTGTTTGAATACGAGCAGGATGGCGTGACCTTCTATTTTATCGACAATGAATACTATTTCTCACGCGGACAGGTTTACGGAGAATATGATGACGCGGAGCGCTTTGCATATTACTCCAAGGCCGTGCTGGAGATCCTGCCCGACCTCGACTGGAAGCCCGATGTCATCAACGCGAACGACTGGCAGACCGCGCTGGTGCCGGTATACTACAACCTGATGTTCGCCTCGCGCCCGTTTTACGACGGCATCAAGACCGTGTTCACCATTCATAATATCCAGTACCAGGGACGGTACGGCCGCGAGATCCTCGAATATGTGCTCGGCATCGACGACGCGCATTTCCGTTCAGGCTTCATGGCGATGGACGGCGACGTCAACCTCATGAAAGCCGCGGTCGTCGCGTCGAGCGCGGTGACGACGGTGTCGCCCTCTTACGCACAGGAGATCCAGACCGAATACTACGGCTACCGCCTTGATTCGGTTTTGCGCATGAACAGCTACAAGCTGCACGGCATCCTGAACGGCATCGATATGGACGTCTTTAACCCTATGACCGACCCCAAGCTTTTTAAAAACTACGGGCCGCGCAATCCCAAGGATAAGCTCGTAAACAAGATGGAGCTTTTAAAGCTCTGCGGGCTGGAGGGCAGCGAGAGCACGCCGGTCATCGGTATGGTCACGCGCTTTGTCGACCAAAAGGGGCTCGATCTGGTCGAAGCCGTGCTGCACGATATCCTGGCGGACGATGTGCGCCTGATTGTTTTGGGCACGGGCGACTGGCGCTATGAGCAGATGTTTATTGAAGCCAAGCGCCGCTATCCGGCTAAAATTTCGGCTTCCATCATGTTCTCGGGCGATCTGGCCAACCGCATCTACGGCGGCTGCGATATGTTCCTGATGCCGTCCAAATTTGAGCCGTGCGGCCTGGCGCAGATGATCGCGCTGCGCTACGGCACCATCCCGATCGTCCGCGAGACCGGCGGCCTCAAGGACACCGTGCAGGCGTTCGTCGATTACGCCGGAACGGGCAACGGCTTCAGCTTCCGGAGCTACAACGCGCACGATATGCTGCATGTGATCCGCGAGGCGTGCGGCGTATTCCGCTATAACCAGCCCGCGTGGAAAAAGCTGATGCTGCAGGGGATGAAAACCGATTTCAGCTGGAGCGCGTCGGCTGACAAATACATAGAGGTCTACCAGTCAACGCTGGGCTGAGGACCCGCATTTACGATGATAGTGAGGAGAAAAAGAAACCATGCCAAAGAATCATTTCACAAAGAACGCCCTGAAAGAGGCGATCGCCGGTAAGCTGCAGCGGCATTTCGGCCGCGAGGTGGCGGACGCCTCCAAGGAGCAGGTGTACGAGGCTTGCGCGCTCGTCGTCCGCGACGCCCTGACCGAGCACATGATCGAAACGCAGAATCAGGTCGAAAAGGGCGGGGAGCGGCAGGTGCACTATTTGTGCATGGAATTTCTTGTTGGCCGCAGCCTGCGCAACAACGCCTATAACCTGGGCATGCTGCCCGCACTGACTGAAGCGCTTACCGATATGGGCTATGAGATGGCCGATATCTTTGAGGAGGAGGCCGATCCCGGCCTCGGCAACGGCGGCTTGGGCCGTCTGGCCGCCTGCTATCTGGATGGCATGGCGACCACGGGCGTGCGCGGCACCGGCTACTCCATCCGCTATGAGCACGGCATTTTCAAGCAGAAGATCGAGGACGGCCAGCAGGTAGAGCTGCCCGATTCGTGGCTCGCCTCGGGCGACGTGTGGCACATCCCCGCGATGGACGACACGCGCGAGGTCCGCATCGGCGGCACGGTCAACAGCTATTTTGACGACAACGGCAAAATGATCGTTGAATACCATGACTATACGCCGGTGCTGGCGGTGCCGTACGACATGCCGGTTTCCGGCTATGAGAACGAGAACATCGCCTGCCTGCGCCTTTGGGAGGCCAAAAGCCCGATTGCGCTTGATATGAAGCTGTTTTCGTCCGGCGAATACCTCAAGGCGCTTGAGAAGCACGCCATGGCCGAGACTATTTCGATGGTGCTCTATCCCGAGGATAACCACCGCGAGGGACAGAGCTTGCGCCTCAAGCAGCAGTATTTTCTCGTTTCGGCGACGATTCAGGACATCTGCGCTAAGCACAAGGCCAAATATGGCTCGCTTGCAAATTTTGCACACAAGCATGTGCTGCACATCAACGACACGCACCCGACGCTGGTCATCCCCGAGCTTATGCGCATCCTGATGGATGAGAACGACATGTCGTGGGAGCAGGCGTGGAATATCGTTTCGCAGTCGGTGGCGTACACCAACCACACCGTCATGCCCGAGGCGCTCGAGTGCTGGCCGGTCTCGCTTATGCAGGAGCTGATGCCGCGCGTCATGCAGATCATCTATGAGATCAACGAGCGCTTCTGCAAGGAACTGTGGGACTATTTCCCGAACGATTTCCAGAAGATCTCCAAACTCGCCATCGTGTCCGAAGGCATCGTGCGCATGGCGAACCTCGCCATCGCAGGCTCGTTCTCGATCAACGGTGTGTCCGCGCTGCACTCCGAGATCCTTAAAGAGCGCGTGTTTAAGGACTTTTATACGATTTTCCCTGCAAAGTTCCGCAACGTCACCAACGGCATCGCGCACCGCCGCTGGCTGTGCGAGGCCAACCCGGAGCTGACAAAGCTCATCGAGGGCAAGATCGGCAAGGGCTTTATCACGCACCCGTCCGAATTGCAGGTGCTCGCCAACTTTGGCGACGATAAGGCGCTGCTGCGCCGCCTCGGTCAGATCAAGCGGGACAATAAGCAGAAGCTTGCCGATTATATCAAGGAGCACAACGGTATCGAGGTCAATATGGACTCGATCTTCGACGTGCAGGTCAAGCGTCTGCACGAGTATAAGCGCCAGATGCTCAATATCCTGCATATCATCTCGCTGTACCACAAGCTGAAAGACAACCCGGGCATGGATTTTGTGCCGCGCACGTTTATTTTCGGCTCCAAAGCCGCGCCGGGCTACGCAGTGGCGAAAAAGACCATTCAGCTCATCAATTCGATCGCTACCATGATCAATAACGACGCGGATATTGGCGATAAGCTCAAGGTCGTCTTTATCGAGGATTACAAGGTCTCGCTTGCCGAAATGATCATGCCGGCGGCCGAGGTTTCCGAGCAGATCTCCATTGCGGGCAAGGAAGCGTCCGGCACGGGCAACATGAAGTTTATGATGAACGGCGCGCTCACCATCGGCACGATGGACGGCGCGAACGTCGAGATCTGCGAGGCCGTGGGCGAGGAGAATATCTTTATCTTCGGTATGGAAACGCCAGAGGCCGAAGCGCTGGCGGCGTCCGGCTCGTATAACCCGATGCTGATTTATCAGAACAACCCGGTTATCAAGCGCGTGATCGACCATATGCTTGCCGGCTTTGGCGACGGCGTCGATTACTCGGATATCGTAAACCTTTTGCTGCACGGCGGCAACGGCGGCCCGGCTGACCGGTATATGATTTTCAAGGACTTCGACGCGTACGCGGCCGCGCAGGAGCGCGTCGGTCAGATGTACCGCCGTCCGGAGAACTGGAACTATATGTCGCTCATGAACATTGCAAACTCAGGCCGCTTTGCGGCCGACCGTTCGGTCGCCGAATACGCGCAGAATATCTGGCGCGTCAAGACCAACTTTGCGTTCTGATTTCAGAAGTTTACCATGAAAAACGGGGCTTTTCGTTTACGAAAAGCCCCGTTTGTGCTATACTGATTGCTAGAGTAAATTGTTAACTGGGGGAGAAGAGTTGAAAGCTGTTCCCAACTGTATGTTCCATTCGAGAAACCTTTCGTGCAAATCGCCGTTCGGCGCGGTGCCTGCCGGGCAGGCCGTCGTATTTTCCGCTTATCCGCGCCGGGAGCGCGGCACCGAGCACGTTACGCTCTGGGTGGAAGAGGACGGCGGGCAGGCCGTGCCGTACCAAATGCGGTGGCATGGCATTTTCGGCGCGCGCGACCGTTACAGCACGACGTTTACGCCCGACCATCCCGGGCTTTACTGGTATTATTTCACCATCGACACAGCGGACGGCCCGCGCTTCTGCGTGCGCGGCTACGGCGGACGCAGCGAGCTGAACGATGTACTGGGCGACAAATTCCAGCTCACCGTGTACGACGGCGCGTACCAGTCCCCCGCTTGGTTTGGCGAGGGCATCACCTATAATATTTTTCCCGACCGCTTCTGCCGGGACAAGGCGCCTGTTCAGCCCGAGGGCGAGGGTGTTGCGCCGCGGGTGTTCCACGAAAACTGGGACGACACGCCAGTCTACCAGCCCGATGAGAACGGCGAGATCCTCAATAACGACTTTTTCGGCGGCACGCTGCGCGGGGTGATCGGCAAGCTGGACTACCTCGAAAGCCTGCGCGTGCGCACGATCTACTTCAACCCCATCTTCCAGGCCTATTCCAACCACCGCTACGACACCGGCGACTACCGCCGCGTCGACCCGCTGCTGGGCAATGAAGAGGATTTCCAGGAGCTGTGCAAAAAGGCCGCGAAGCGCGGCATGCGCGTCATTTTGGACGGCGTTTTCAACCACACCGGCTTTGACAGCCGCTATTTCAACGGCCGCGGCCGGTATGACAGCGTGGGCGCACACCAATCCAAGGATTCGCCGTATTACGGCTGGTACGATTTCCAGGAGTGGCCGGACAAATACGGCTCGTGGTGGGGCATCTATACGCTGCCGCAGGTGCGCGAGACCAACCCGAACTATCTGGATTTCATTATCGAAAACGAGGACAGCGTCATCCGCCGATGGCTGCGCCTTGGCGCGTCCGGCTGGCGGCTTGACGTGGCCGACGAACTGCCTGATTCGTTCATCCAGCGCCTGAACGCGGCCGCGAAAAAGGAAAAGCCGGATGCGCTCATCGTGGGCGAGGTCTGGGAGGACGCGTCGAACAAGGTCGCCTATTCCGAGAGGCGGAAGTATTTCCAGGGCGGCGAGCTCGATTCGGTGATGAACTATCCGCTGCGCGATGCGATCCTGGCGTTCCTTGGCGGCGGTACGGCAGAGCACTTTGCCGAAACCATGGAGTGCATCCGCGAGAATTACCCGAGGGATGTGTTTTACAACCTGATGAACATTGTCGGCACGCATGATACGGCGCGCGCGCTGACGGTTTTGGGCGTCAGCGCGGACGAGTGGAAGCTGCCGCGCGAGGCGCGGGCGAACCACCGCCTGTCGGATGAACGTCTGGAAAGCGCGCGCCGCCGGCTGCGGCTCGCGGCGGTGATCCAGTTCACCATGCCCGGCTCGCCCACCATCTACTATGGTGACGAAGCCGGGATGCAGGGGTTTGACGACCCCTTTAACCGCCGCGGCTACCCGTGGGGCGCGGAGGACCGCGACATGCTGCGGTTTTACCGCCGTCTCTGCGTGCTGCGCGATGAGAGCGAAACACTGCGGAAGGGCGAACTGCGCTTTCTGAAATCGGGCGGCGGCATGCTGCGCTATGAGCGCACGTCGGCGCACGCACGGATCGTGATTCTGGTCAACCGCAGCCATCAGGAGAGCAGGACGCATCTGGACGCACTGTACGCGGTTGATATGATTGACGACCGAAACGAATTTTCCGAGACCGACAGCCACGGGCTGCGCGTGTCCGTGCCGCCCGAGACCGCGCTGATCCTGCGTTGTGGGGGCACGCTGTAACAAAGGAGAGTCAGCAATGGATTTTACCGAAACACAGCTTTCCGCGTCCTATTTTTTTGAAGGCAGGATCATGAAAGCCCGGCTGGACGAGGTGCGTCTGCCAAACGGCAAAACAGCACAGCGCGAGGTGTGCGAACACGTCGGCGGCGTGGGCGTGCTGCCGCTCGACAGGGAGGGCAACGTGATCCTCGTGCGGCAGTTCCGCTATCCGTACGGCGAGACGCTGCTCGAGATCCCCGCGGGCAAGCTCGACCACGGCGCGGCGGAGAGCGCCGCCGCCTGCGGCGCGCGCGAGCTCAAAGAGGAGACCGGGTGCACAGCCGAGCGCATGGAATCGCTGGGCGCGGTGTATCCATCCCCCGGGTTTTTGACCGAGGTGGTGCACCTGTTTGCGGCGCTTGACCTGACTGAGGGCGAAATGCAGCCGGACGAGGACGAATTTGTCGAGACAGTGCGCCTGCCTATCCAAACGGTCGAACGCATGATTTTAAACGATGAGATCCGGGACGCCAAGACCATTGCCGCGATGTACCGCGCGCGGCTGGCGGGGCTTTTCGGATGAGGACTTGAAACCCGGGAGGGCTGAACCGATGGAAAAGACAATACTGGTCGTCGAGGATGAAAAGGCGATCGCGGATATTTTGGTGTTCAACCTCAAGCGTGAGGGCTATGACACGCTGGTTGCCTACGACGGCGCGGACGGCTTGCAGCTTGCGCTCAGCGAGGCGCCAGACCTGATCCTGCTCGACGTGATGCTGCCCAAAATGGACGGCTTTGAGGTGTGCAGGCGCGTGCGGGAAACGCATGATACACCGATCATCATGCTGACCGCACGCGAGGAGGAGACTGACAAGGTCATGGGACTCGAACTCGGCGCGGACGATTATATCACCAAGCCGTTTTCCATGCGCGAGCTGATGGCGCGCGTCAAGGCCAACATGCGCCGCACTGTGACCGGCGAAGAGCGGACGCGGCAGCCGGTGCAAGCGGGCGGCGGCCTGCGCATCTCGCCCGAAAACGGCATGGTTTACAAAAACGGCAGGCCGCTTGAGCTTTCCGCGCGGGAGTTTGACATTTTGTGCTTCCTTTCCAAAACGCCGGGCCGGGTGTTTTCTCGCGAGGAGCTGATGGAGCAGGTCTGGGGCTATGAGTATTACGGCGATCTGCGCGCGGTGGACGTGGCCATCCGGCGGCTTCGCGAAAAGGTGGAGGATCAGCCCGCAAGCCCGCGCTATGTGATGACAAAGCGGGGCATGGGCTACTATTATGTGGACGCTTCGCCGGAAAGCTGATGATGTGCTGCGCGCGTGCCCGCCAAGCGGGCGCGGGAAGATTTAGACAGACGGATGGGGTTACAGAATGTTTCGTTCTTTGCATATGAAGCTGGTGCTGATCCTGGTGCTGCTGATCGTTTCGGTCATGGCGGTGGTCGGCACGTTCCTTATCAACAGCGTGTCGACGTTTTACCTGGACAGCTTCCGCGACCAGGTGCAGAGCGTCTTTACCCGCGAGATGAACCGCTCGCTGCAGCAGATCGTCGCCGGGGGCGGGGACGAGGCCGCGCTCAAGCAGGCGGTCTCGGCGTTTGCCGCGCCGCTCGGCATCAACAGCTACCGCAATTATTATATCCTGGACAGCGAGGGTCAGTATCTGACCGGCTCGAACGACACACTGGGCGCCGGCCTGACGCGGACAAGCAATATCGTGACCGCGATGGCGGGCGAGATCGGCCAGCGCGGCTCGGCGGGCGACAGCGTCATGGACGTCGCCATCCCGATCGACGGGGGCGGCGAGCGCTATATCATTTATATCGCGGACGATAAAAAGGAGATCTCCGATCTGTCCTGGCGGTTTTTCGCCATTGTTATGCAGGCGATGATGTTCGGCCTGCTGGCGGCCATCCTGCTGTCGTTCCTGCTCTCCCGCACGATCGCCACGCCTATTGAGCGCATCACAGAGGGCGCGCGCAGTATCGCGGCGGGCAATTTCGACCAGCAGCTCGGCGTGCAGTCGTCCGACGAGATTGGGGAATTGACCCGGTCGTTCAACTACATGGCGAACACGCTGAAAAACACGGTCGGCGAGGTGCAGAGCGAGCGCGATAAGCTTTCGACCCTGTTTCTGCACATGACCGACGGCGTGGCCGCATTCACGCCGGATGGACGGCTCATCCATATGAACCCTGCGACCGAGAGCCTGCTCGGCGTCCGGAGCGAAGACGATCTGGCGTTCGACGAATTGTTTGCCGACCTCGATATGCCCGACACCGACGAGACCGCCATGCGCTCGTTCATGACGAGCGAGATCACGCGGTTTGGACGCGTGCTGTCGGTTACCCTCGCGCCCTACGGCGCGCTGGACGGCGAGGGCGGCGTCATCGCCGTGCTGCACGATATCACAGAGCAGCGCAGGCTGGACGACGCGCGGCGCGAATTTGTCGCCAACGTGTCGCACGAGCTGCGAACGCCACTCACCAATATCCGCTCGTACACCGAAACGCTGTCCGACGCGGCGGGCGAGCTGCCCATCGATACGGAAAAGCAGTTCCTTGGCGTCATTTCGAGCGAGAGCGAGCGAATGGCGCGCATCGTGACCGACCTGCTGACGCTGTCCAAGCTGGACTATGGCCGCATGGATCTGCGCATGACGCGCTTTTCGCTGCGCGATATGCTGCGAAACGTCGCAAACGCTATGAAGTTTACCGCCGAGGACAGCGGCCACGAACTGACCGTCGACACGCCCGATACGCTGCCGCATATCGTGGGCGACAGGGAGCGGCTTGAGCAGGTCGTGGTGAACATCCTGTCGAATGCGGTCAAGTATACGCCGCGGGGCGGGCATGTCCGCCTGTCCGCGCGGGAACTTTCGGGCAAGCGCGTGCGTATCATGGTGGAGGACGACGGCGTCGGCATCCCCAAGGAGGACGTGCCGCGCCTGTTTGAACGCTTTTACCGCGTGGATAAAGCGAGGAGCCGCGAGGCGGGCGGCACCGGCCTCGGCCTTGCGATCGCCAAGGAGATCATCGAGCAGCACGGCGGCAAAATTTCGCTCGCAAGCGAATATGGCGCGGGGACGACCGTGACCATCACGCTGCCCGCCGATCTGCCGCTGCCCGAGGAGGGACAGGCATGAACGGCGCCGCGCACTCGGTGAAAAACACCGCGAAAAATATCGCGCTGCTTGTGCTTGTGCTGCTGCTGGCGGTATTGTGCGGGCTCAACTGGCTGACCGGGCTGAGCGTCTCCCAAATGCCGGCCGACAGCCTGCTGCGGCGGGTATACGATCATGTTTCGGGCGGTGCGGTTGGCTATGAGCTGCGTTCGTCCGGCATTGCCGCCGCCGAGCCCATCCAGCTCGCACTGACCGCGGACGGCACGCTTTCGGGCGTGCAGTACAGCCTTTCCGAGATCGACGCGGGGCTGGAGGCGGTGCAGCCGCTGTGGGCTGAAGTATTATCCGGCGCGGGCACGCTGGCCGAGGCTGAGGAAAGCGAGCTGCTTTCCGCCCTCCAGAATGGAGACTGCGCGCTGCTGCGCTATGACGGCGCGCTTCCGCTTTCTGTGATCGCGGGCTGGATGGGCGGCACTTGGAAAAGTGAGCAGAACGCGCACACGCTGCTGTTTTCCGCCCATGAAAGCCGCGTTTATGTCCGCACGGGCGATGGACGGCTGCTCGCCGCGTCCGCCAAGGCGGACGGCGGCACGCTGCAAAAAGCCAAGGAGGGTTTCCGGGGCTTTCGCTGCGAGTTTGCGGGAGACGGTTACGCTGTCTACCCCGAGACCCTGCTGTTTGCGCGCGAGACGCTGTCGCTCGAATTGCTGACGCCCGAGGAGATCCGTTTGTTCGATCCCCAGTCGGACGCGAGTGTGCAGACCGTTTTGAGCGCGTTTGGGTATACGCCGTATACCCAGCCGTTTGAGGAGCAGGGCGGAAAAGTCGAGGTATTTGTCGACGATATCAGCACGCTCCGCCTGCATGAGGACGGCTTGGTGCAATACGCCGCGCTGGGCGATACCGGCACCGTGCTTGCGTTTGACAAGGGCGAGCTGAGCGGCCATGCGGCGCTCGACGCGCAGCTCGACTGCGCCCGCACCGTGCTGGATACCGCGATGCGGGCGGTCGGCGCGGAAACGCGCGCTTCGCTGTACGCGGTCAGGCGGGAGGGCGATACGACGACGCTCGTCTTCGCGCAGGCCTATGGCGGCGTGGCCATTCTCGGGGAAACGGATTTTGCGACGTTTGTGTTTCGGGAAGGCGTTCTAAGTACCGCTTCTGTGAATTTACAGCGGTTTTCCACAGGAGATACCCGGCGCACCGTGATGCCTGCGCTGCAGGCGGCCGCGGCCGCCTCGGGGAATGGCAAGACCGGGCTGACCGTCGCGTATCTCGAGCAGGATGGGCGATATGTGCCCATACGGGGTTTCATGGAGATACACGAATAAGAGAGGAGGGCGCGCCGCTTGCAGTGGGATAAGGTAAAAACCATTTTGATCGTCATTTTGCTGGCGGTCAACGCGTTCCTGTTGACAAATCTGGGCGTTCGCGCATGGCAGGACGAGCGCCGCACCGCCGAGGTGACGGGATACCTGCGCGGGATGCTGGCGGAGGACGGCGTGACGCTGGACGACGCATTCCGCCTGCCGGGGGATAAGGTTCTGCCGCAGCTTTCGATCGACCGCAGCCGCGTAAGCGAAGAGACGGTTTCCGCTGCCATGCTGGGGGACGGCGCGGTGCGCGAGGAAGGCGTGGATGGCGCGGTCCGCTTTTCGGGAGAGCAGGGCGAGATCGACTGGGCGGCGGACGGCACGGTCGAAGCAGAATTGACGGCCGCCGGGGAAACCCCGGAGGGCGTCCGCGCCGTGCGCCGCCGCGGAAAGGAGCTGTTCCGCCAGTGGGGGCTGTACGGCGAAGACGCGCGGGTGGACGCCGAGGACGGCGCTGCCGTGCTGACCGCCCCGGTCGCTGGCATGCCTGTGCACAACCGCCGCCTGACGCTTCGCTGGAACGAGGACGGCACGCTGTTGCTGTCCGGGCGGTGGAGCTTTGGCGCGGCCTATACGACCGCGCGCGAGGCGG
>NZ_JAXEOA010000028.1:0-19244 GCF_034098985.1 Agathobaculum sp.
GCTGCTTTGCCTGATCCCGTCCGCTGGTATGCTGTTTGCGCCGGAAACGAAACCCGCGGGCAATGAACGCCTTGCGCCTATTCCAAAGCTGCTGACTGAGGAAAACGCGTTCAATCCCGCCGTGCTGGATGAGGTCACAAACTATGCGGCCGACCATTTTGCGCTCCGGCAGCAGATGGTGACGCTGAACGCCGCGCTGTATACCCGGCTGTTTGCCACCTCGCCTGCGCAGGACGTGATTTGGGGTTCGGACGGCTGGCTGTACTACGCAAAGACGCTGCCGGACTACCAAAACAGCGCTACGCTGTCCGAGGAACAGGCGCGGCAGGTTGCACAAACAGTGGCGGACATGCAGGCGTATTGTGAGGGAAAAGGCGCAAAATTCCTTTTTACCATCGCGCCAAACAAAAACTCCCTTTATCCAGAGTACATGCCGGAACGTTACCTGCAAAGCGGGGAGAAGGGGAACTATGAGAGAGTTGAGCCATATTTGCGTGAATTATCGGTAAATTATGCCGATTTATTTACATTTTTTAGCGCGCAGGAGGAAATCCTATATTTAAAGACCGATTCCCACTGGTCGAACAGGGGGGCGGCGCTTGTACACGATTTTTTGATGCAAAAGCTTGGACAGCCGCACACCGGATTTGCAGGGATGCCTTACGAAACGGCGGAGTCGCATCGCGGCGATCTGTATGAAATGCTGTATCCAGCCGGTACGGCGAGCGAAGCGCAACAGAAGTATGCCTTTTCGTTTAAACACGTCACGCCGCCGCGCTCGCCCGAGGATATCCTGATCCGGACGACGAGTGAAAAAGGGACCGGGCGGCTGCTGTTTTGCCGGGACTCGTTCGGCAACGCGCTGTATCCGTTTTTAGCCGAAGACTTTGCTGAGGCGACCGTCACGCGCGCCATGCCGTATCCGCTGGAGCAGGTGCAGCAGGGAGATGTGGTGATCGTCGAGATTGTCGAACGCAATTTGGGCAACCTGCTCAAATATCCCCCGGCGCTGCATGGAACAAAGTGAACACGAATTTCGTCGAAAAAGCAAACGCAATGAGAGGATGTTAAGACTATGAAACGAATTGCAGCAGGATTGCTGGCATTGATGATATGCGGCGGGCTGCTTGCCGGCTGCGGAAGCAAAGACGCAGAAGAACCCGCATCCAAGCCCGATGAAAACCAGCAGGACGTGATGCCTGAGGTCAAGCCCGAGGAAGATAAGGAGACGTCAGACAAGAACGACGGCGCGGATTCGTCCACGATGCCCTCCGAGGGCGGCGCATCGGACGCGCCCTCGGGCACGACCGAAAGCAAGCCCAAGCCGACCACGCCGCCGTCCAGCCAGCCGACAGGCGGCTCGGGCTCGTCCTCGTCGGGCAGCGGCAGTTCCGGCGCAGGAAACCAGGCGGGAGGAGGCTCGTCCGGTACACAGGCTCCGGCACCGGAGCCCCAGCCTGCGCCGCCCGAACCTGCAAAGCCGACGGCTTCGCAGGCGCAGGGCTATGTAGGACAGGCCGCGTCCAGCTTGAAAGCTGCGCTCGGCGCGCCGAGTTCGACCTCGTATTCACCCAGCTGCATGGGCGAGGGTGAGGACGGTATTTGGACATACGACGGATTTACAGTCTACACTTACCGGGAAAACGGCACAGAAACGGTGGAAGCAGTACAATAAACGAAAAGCGGTATGGAATCATTCCATACCGCTTTTTTGTGTTTACCGCCGCTTCAGGACGGTTATCGCAACGTAATGTAAAATATCAAAGCTTTCTGAATGCTGGGAGAGCATAGCGCGGTGCTCGGCTTCGAAAGAAGCGACCTCTGCCGCGGATAGGGAAGCATCAACGCCTCGGCAGGCCTTGATGCGGCCGTTCCAGCTTTCCCGGGTGAACGGGAGCTTGGCGTCGTAGACCTCCTGATGGTCGAGCGTGAAATACTGCCCATATGCGCCGGGAATGTCGATGGGCCGGCGCGTTTCCCCGCAGCCCGTCCACGATGGGTTGTATTTCAGGATCAGCCGTTCGCTTTCCCCGGCGATGGGGTCTTCAAACGGAAGCCAGGCCATGTAGACGACCGCCATCCTGCCGCCGGGCATCAGAAACCTGTGCGCTTTGGGGGCTAACACCGTATGGTCAAAATAAAAGAAGCACTGGCAGGCAGTGATCACGTCGAAAGATGCGTCCGGGAAATCGAGCGCCTCGGTCGGGCAGCAAAGAAAGGGGATGTCCATTCCGTTTTGCGCGGCAAGAAGCTTTGCCTGTTCGATTTGGCCTTCTGAGATGTCGGCGCCGGTAAATTTTGCGCCGTGGGCGTAGAGGTTTCGCGGCAGCACGCCGGTCCCGGTACCCAGATCCAGCACCTTCTGGCCAGCTACGCAAAGTCCCATTTGCGTGAGTTTTTGGTAAAGCGAGGGCGGGTAAATATCGCGGAAACGGGCGTAATCCGAGGAGGCTTTGCCCCAGTCGAAGCCCTTGCCGCCGTCGATGTCGTGCTTGCGGATCATAAGCTGTTACCCTCCATTTTTATACGTTTTTCAGCCTGCGGATGACCAGCAGGCTGATTATAGGGATGATCAGGATAGCGATCCCCGAAATCAGGAACCAGCGGGCGACGCCGTAAGCCTCAGCCACCGGGCCGGAGAGCAGCAGGCCGAGCGGCATGGTCAGCGAGAGCAGGCTGCCCATCAGCGAAAAGACGCGCCCCTGCGCCTCCTGCGGAATGGCCTCCTGCATGTAGGCGACGGTTGGAATGCCATAAAAGTTGCCGCTGCCGCCAAGGAACGTGCAGGCGACGGCGAACACCCAGAACCCCGCGATGCTGGGCGGCGTCAGGCCGGCGACCAGTGTGGATAATCCGATGCCCAGCAGCCCGAGGTGGGCAAACAGCAGCTTGTGCTTGATGTGTCCGAACAGCCCGACGATGCAGGACGTGAGCAGCATGCCGAGCGCGTAAGTAAACTCCACGATGCCGCCGTGAAAGGCGGAAAGATTGAAATAATCGCTCGTCATCAGCGGGTAGTAAGAGGCGAGCGGCATAAAAAACACCATGCAGCCGCCCGCCGCAAGCAGCAGGGCGCAGAGGGGCTTGTCCGCGGTAAGTGCCTGCCAGCCTGCACGGAATTCACGCAGGAAATGCGGCGCCTCCGCGTGCGTGTGCGGCGGCTCATCGATCTTGGTGACGCCCAGCGTCAGGTTAGCGGCAAGCGCGCCGAGCAGGTCGGTCAGCAATATGACGGGCAGCGGCAGCGCGCCGTACATCAGCGCGCCCAGCACGGGGCCGAGCATGAATGCGCCCGACTGCAGGAACTGCTGCCACGCGCCGACGCGCACCAGCTCGTCCTGCGGCACAAGCTGCGGGATGAGCGCCTGCATGGCCGGGGTTTGAAATACTGTGCCTACCGAACGCACGCCGAGCACAAGACAGGCAGACCAGTAAGGCGGCGCTTTGAGCAGAAACGCTGCGGCAAACGCGAGCGCGACCAGCCCCTGGAACAGGTCGGCCGCCATGACGACGGTCTTGCGCTTCATGCGGTCTATCCACACGCCGGCGAACGGGCCGAGCAACGTCTGCGGTAGAAACGCCACCAGACCGGAGAGCGCCATCATGAGCGGCGAGCCGGTCTCGCTCGCGAGCCACCAGATCAGCGCAAACTGCACGGCGCCCGAGCCGACGAGCGAAACGGTCTGCCCGGCCATAATGGTGAAAAATTTACGTTTCCATGGTTGTTTCAGCATAAATCCTCCATAACGGATCGGCGCTTTTTTGGATGCAAAAAAGCAGGCGGAACGCGCCCCTGGGGGCTCCGCCTGCTTTCAAGGACGACGAAAATATCCAACGGCCCGTTGGGGCGTGGATTTCGTTTACGCCGAAGAAGCATGACAAAGCAACCCAGAACACCGGTGTGGGCATCGATCCTGTCATTCTTTCATTCGCACGTAAACTTAAAACATCCATCGGTCTCCTTTTCACTGAAATGTTTGGCTATTATAACAAACGCGCTTGCCTTTGTCAAGCACGAAGATATTGCACGGCGGACATGGCGGCCTCCGCGCCGTCATGCACGGCTTTGGCAATCTGCAATAAACCGCCCGTACAGTCGCCCGCGGCGAACAGCCCGGGAACGGCGGTTTTGCCTTTTTCGTCGGTTACGATACGGTTGCCGTCAATTTGGGCGCCCAGCTTGCGGGCGAAATCGGCGCTGCCCGCCGTGCCATAGGCGATGAAGAGGCCGTCCACCGGGAGCGGCTCACCGCTTTGGAACTCGATTTGCGCGACCTTGTCTGCCCCGCCGACCGCCGCCACCGAACGGGTGTCAGCCGCGAGGCCATCCGGCAGGGCAGCGGGAATGGGTGCGCCGTTCGTCAGCAGCGTGACCGAGCCTGCGACCGGCAGCAGCGTACGGGCTTCCTCCAGCGCATAATCGCCCTGCCCAAGCACTGCGACCGGCCGGCCGCGGTAGAAAAACGCGTCGCAGACCGCGCAGTAGCTGACGCCGCGCCCCTCCAACGCCTGGATCCCGGGGATCTTCGGCACGGCGCGCGGCGCGCCGGTCGCAAGGAGGACGGCGCGGACGGGAAACGTTTCAGAGGTGGTTTTCACGGCAAAGCCGTTTTCCGCATATTCCACGCCGGTCACCTCAGCGTGGACGAGCCGGACACCCAGCCGTTCCGCCTGCGCACGTCCGCGCGCCAGCAGGTCAGCGCCTGAGATGGGGGCGGCAAAGCCGAAATAGTTTTCGATTTTGTCCGTTTTCTCCAGCGCGCCTCCATTCTGATAAAAGACGGTGGTTTCCATACCGGCGCGCGCCGCATAGATCGCCGCGGACAGCCCGGCCGGACCGCCGCCGATGATGATGACAGATGCCATGGCAGTTTCCTCACAATCCGATGGAAATGATGTACGGCGTATCGGAAAAACGCGCCGTTTTCTCGTTGCTTAGCGTGCGAGGTCGTCCTCGAACTTTTGCGCGTAAGCCTCCTGCAGCCGGCGCAGCAGCGCGGGCGCCTTGCCGCCGACCGGCTTGCCGTCGATCTCACTGACGGGGATGCAGTGCGAGCCGGTGGACAGCACGAGCACTTCGTCGGCCTGCATCAATTCGCATAGCGTAAACGGAGCGACGCGCACCGGGATGCCGAGCGATTCACAGAGCTGCATACAGTGCAGGCGGGTGATGCTGGGCAGGATCAGCTCGTCAGCCGGGGGCGTGCAGAAAGCGCCGGCCTTGAGCATTGCAAGGCCCGAGTGCGCCCCCTCGGTCACGCGCTCGCCGCGGTGGAACACCACTTCGTCACAACCGGCTTGCTGCGCTTGCTGAGAGGCCATTACGTTGGGGATGAGATTGAGCGTTTTGATGTTGCAGTGGAAAAAACGGGTGTCTTCGACCGAAAGCAATTTCAGCGGACGGTCGGGCTTATCGAGACCGCATGGCTCGATAAAGGCCATCAGCCGCGGGGCGGCGTCCTTGGGGAAAGCATGCGTGCGGTGTGCCGCGCCGCGCGTGGCCTGCCAATACAGCACGTGGTCGCCGTTCGAATCCAGACGGCTGCACAGGTCATAAAACAGGGCGGACAGCTCGTCCCGCGTCATGGGCGGCGCGATTTCGAGAAGCGACAGGCTTCTGAAAAAACGGTCCAGATGGTCGTCTAGCGCAAAGATTTTTTTGCCGCGGACAATGGCGGCGTCGTATACGCCGTCTCCAAAATAGAGACCGCGGTCGGTGATCGGCGCTTTGATTTCGTCGATTCGGCCGATTTCTCCATTATAATAGGCCACATCATGCATGATTGAGGCCCCCTTTCCAACTTGATAGGCTTAGTATACTGGAAAAAACCGCCCTTTGCAAGACAGCGGCGGTGTGATACAATACAAAAACGGGAGAGTGATCGCGAATGAAAACACTGCTGCATATTTGCTGCGCGCCGTGCTCGATCGCCTGCGTGGATATGCTGCGCGAGGAGGGCATCGAACCGACTGGGTTTTGGTATAATCCGAATATCCATCCGTTTACAGAGTATAAAATGCGAAAAAATACGCTTGTCGAATATGCGAAAAGCATCGATTTGAAGCTGGAGATTGAAAATGAATACGGGTTGCGCCGGTTTATTGAGGGCGTTTATCCGGCGTTTGACAACCGGTGCGCGTTCTGCTACCGGCTCCGGTTCGAGGAGACTGCGCGCTATGCCGCTGAAAACGGGTTTGGCCAGTTTACGTCGACCCTGTTTGTCAGCCCGTACCAGAATCACGGGCTGATGCGCAGCGTCGCCAAGGAGGCCGCAGAGAAATATGGCGTCGCTTTTCTGAACCACGATTTTTCACCCCGCTTCCGAGAAGGGCAGGATAAGGCGCGGGAGCTGGGGCTATATATGCAGAAATACTGCGGCTGCATTTTTTCCGAGGAAGACCGGTATAAAAAGAAGCCGAAAAAACGCAAACCGGAATAACTTTACAAAACCCGGGCAGTCTGTTATAATACCATACGTACCCGCGCCCGTAGCTCAGCTGGATAGAGCGTTGGACTCCGACTCCAAAGGCCGTGCGTTCGAATCGCATCGGGCGTACCATGAAAACCGTCTGTTTCGTTTGAAACGGGCGGTTTTTTATATTTTTTGATAGGGTTGTGTAAACTGGATTTTGAGGTTGGGGTTTGTTTGGGGTTTATTACGCAAAAAACGCCCTCCCGTTTTGGGAGGACGTTTGAATTTACGCTTGCTTTTTTACGGGATGCAAAATATCTTGTAAAGTTTCTGCGGCGGCTTCGTCGGCTGACTTAATGGCGTGAGAATAAATTTTACTGGTGGTCGTTGTGTTTGCGTGACCAAGTCGTTTCGCTACGGTCTGGAGGTTTGTTCCGGCTGCAATCAACAGCGTTGCGTAGGTGTGGCGCAAGCTGTGGATGTGGATAGGCGGCAGACCATTCTTCGTCACAAACTTATGAAACCACCCGGTAATTGAATCGGGCCGTATGGCGCGGCCGTCCCAACGAGTAAACACACGATCGGTATTCTGCCAAACATCCCCCAGTTTTAGCCGCTCTTGCAATTGCCAGCCTCGCTGCTCGTGCAAGGCTTCGATGGCAGCGGATGAAATTTTTATGCACCGCTCGGAAGATTCGTTTTTCGTTTTGTCCGCAAAAATTCCTTTTCCCGCAATGTAAAGCGAGGAACGGCGAATATGCAACAGTGAGTGCTCGAAATCAACGTCTTTCCATTCCAGTCCACATAATTCGCCACGGCGTAAGTCAGGGCGGTGAGTTGGGATTTCTTGGCGCAGGCCAATATAATCATAATGGGAAGGGCGAGGATAATGGCCTTAATCTCGTAGGGGCAATTCGAACTAGTATATTTTGTAGAAACAACATAAATTCCTCGCTGAGCGGGATATTTACACAGTCAGTATTCGTTGGGATATCATGTTCGATGCTGACAGGCAGTTTTCCGAATAGCTATCTAATGTATGTCACATATTCTTTTTTCAATGGGGCCTTTACGAATTCATTGTTTTTTTATATATCACAGTCCCAAATAGGAGGAACAGTCGGAGGGTCAATAATCGGCAGAACAGCAAGAGGAGCAATTAGAGCCAGCTTGCAAACAGTGATGTGCCCAAGCGCCGACAATACGCAAATAATGGGCTCGTTTAATACAAGGGATCTATCACGGCTTGCCGAGATCGACGGCGCAAAGACACTGACCACAAACGCGGCGGAAAATGCTGTGCTATGTTGGCGGGATGCAAATAATGCCGAGCGGGTCGAGATTTTGCCATAAAGGAGACTGATATGATTTATTTAGAGTATACGGTGAATAGTGTGCGCGAGGTCTCGCCGGGGTACATAACGGAAACGGGGGAATATGTGGAACCGGTATTGGAGACGGTGCCGGTGACGCGAAACTTTACCTGCGCCACGCAGGAGGAAAGCCAGACGGCGGCGGAGCGAATACGGGCGGTATATGGCGTGGAGCCGTTATACCGGGAGATCGTGGACGAGCCGACGACAGACGAGGTGCTGCTGGATCTGGCGGCAGACCATGAATACCGGCTGTCATTGATGGAACTGGGATTAACCGATACGGATTTAGGAGGACAAGCATGAGTACAGTATTTAATCTTTGCAAGAAGCTGATCGCGCTGGGGCGCACGGACGGTTTGCAAGACAAGATGGATGTATATCTGGCGGCAGACCGCTTGACAGCGGAGGAATATGCCGAGCTGGTCAATATGTTGGGTGGTTAACCGATAGACGGCAAAATCCCCGCCTATGAGATGATAGGCGGGGAAGCGGAAGAAAGGACAGGCTTATGGAATCTATAATGAACGTTAAAAATCTGGTGCTGGCCGGCCTTGCAATGGTAGGCGGCACGCTGGCAAAACTATTCGGAGGGTGGGACGCGGCTTTGCAGGTGTTGGTGGGCTTGATGGCCGCAGACTACATAACGGGTGTGCTGGTGGCGTTGTTTTGGCAGCGCTCCAACAAATCCGACACAGGTGCGCTTGACAGCAAGGCGGGCTTCCGGGGCATCTGCAAAAAGGGCATGATTTTACTGCTGGTCTGGCTGGGCGTGATGCTGGAAAACGCGACGGGCGCGGGCGTGTTCCGCACGATGATCGTGCTGTTTTTCATCGGGAACGAGGGGCTTTCGCTATTGGAAAACATCGGATTGATGGGCGTACCGTATCCCGAATTTTTACGCAAGGCGCTGGAGAGCATGAAGCAGAAAGGCGACGAGGGAGGCGACGGCAATGGGAATGGCTGATAAGGTGCTTGCCGCCGCCGAGAGGTGGCTTGGCTACCTCGAAAAGCGCAGCAACTCGCAGCTCACTAGCCTCGGGGCAAATGCGGGGGACGGCAATTACACCATCTTTGCGGTGCGTTACAAGGAGCGCTGGGGCGAGGATTATCAAGCTCAGCCGTGGTGCGCTGTGTTTGTGTCGGACATGCTGTTCGAGGGCTGCGGCAGGGAGATCGTGCCGCACTTTGCGTACTGCCCTTACAGCGTGGAGGGTTTTAAACGTCGCGGTCAGTGGCACAAGGACAAGCCCAAGCGCGGGGATGTGATCTTTTTCCGGGACAGCCGGGGTGTAGCCTGTCACGTAGGGCTGGTGTCTAGCGTGGGTGGCGGCAAGGTCGTGACAATCGAGGGCAACACCTCCAGCGCGGCGGGGGTGGTTGCAAATGGCGGCTGTGTGCGTAAGAAAAGCTATGATTTGAATTATGCCGGGATTCTCGGATACGGGCGACCGGCCTATGAGGAGGACGAGGAAATGAGCTATGAGCAGTTTAAGGCTTATATGAGCCAATACCAGAAAGAGCAGGAGAAGAACGCCAACGTACCTAAATCAGCGGAAAAGGCGTGGCCTATGGCGAAAGACGCGGGCGTGCTGGACGGCACCATGCCGAATGCACCGCTGACACGCGCGCAGTATGCGGTGACGCTCCAGCGGTTGGGTTTGATCGGCAAGTAAAGGAGGCGCGATATGGCTTACAATAAGAATACCGACTATCAGGCCAAGATTAACGATGCGGTTAGTAAGGGGGACTATCACTCTGCGGCCAAGTATGAGCAGCAGCGCAACGAGAAGATTTCCCAGACCGGAGACACCAAGCACCAGCAGACGGACAAATACTCCAAATATCTCAATGGCGGAGGTTCGTCTGGCGGCTCTTTTGGCGGGTCTAGCGGGTCGTCGGGGTCGGGCGGCGGGTCGAACGGACTTTGGAATAAAGACGTAGACTATATGGCATTGATGCAGAGCGCGGCAGATAGTGGCGATTATATATCCGCAAACGTGGAGGCTCCGCACCTGCATTTGAGCGCGTGGAAAAACGGGAAGCCGATTGACCCGGCGACGATGATTCCGGGATTTTAGGTTTTGGATGATAGAAACACCCCTCTGGCCGGATGGCTGGAGGGGTTTTTATTACTTTAAAAGTGGACTTTCCATAGGTGGAGAAAAAAACAGGGGTATTTTGTATGAAAATCCATATCATGAATTGCGGACTTGTGTTATGCTTTTTAAATAAAGAATTTAAGTTTATTTGGAAAAGGAGATAATGATATGGAAGAAAGGGAATTATATCATCTTCCTGAAATATGGAAAGATACGGGCTATTCTGTCTTGGAATTGGAATACTGTGAGGATAGAATGCTGCAAATAGACGATAGAGAAACCACCACTTTGCCTGTCACTACTGGAATTGTTACAACCATACACTTTGACGAAAGATTTATTAAATCACATCTCAATGTACTTATTCTATCTTCTTGTCCAATGGATACTAAATATGGCATTACATTTGAGGAAGTATTCAACATATTCTCTTGCATGGCTTTTGACGGAGATACAAAGGAAAGGGTTGTCGGTGTAGGCTATGATTTGTACTTTATGTATTACTCCAAAACTGATTTAAAAGGAGACCCACGTCGTGTAGAGTCTGATTTTTGTGAAAGGGTAGCTTTTGAGACTTACCTTGACCCTTTTTCAGAAGCAGTAATAAAATTTGATATAGTTATTTCGATGCAAGAATATTTCCATGATAACACCTTGTTTGTAGGTGATACGCAATATTATAAGCCCTCTATAGATAAGAAAAACACCATAGTCATAAGATTGAACCCATATCGTCTCAATGTTATAAATAGAGATGGTAAAATAAATCTGGGTGATTTCTTTCACGACTTCAGAGAAAACGAATACGCGCTTTGGGGATCTAATTTTCAAGATATAGAGTTAATCGAAAAAATGAGAAAAGAAGCAAGGCGTCTATTTAACGATTTAGCATCCATAGACGGCACACAAATGCAAAATTTGCTGTTTTTATTAACGCATGAGTTATGTCATGCGATAGACTACAAAATGGTCAACGACAGGTTTAATCCCGATCAAATGGCAGGCTCAAACCAGTGCATATATGCCTTTGCCGCCTACTGTGACAACTTGGCCAGTTATAGCGGAAACATTGAATGTGATGAATACAGAAAAGTAAAATGGGTTTTGATGAATGACAAAGCCGCCTTTTTTAATACCTACCAGGTTAGATAAAGATAAGCTGATACTCTGCGATTTCGGCAAACAGTCTACTGGAATGATGACTGACTTCGACTGAATTTGCACCAATTCGGGCGCATAATACAAATACACGCCCATTTCCGTGCCGCTCCGAACGGGGCTTTTATCTTTTTTCTACAAACCAACTCCCATCATCCCGCCGCCAGACAAACGTATTGCGCTTACCAACCCGTACGCCATAGCGGAGTGCTTTCATATCATCATCGTACCGGCTGCCGTGTACGCGGTCTATCTTGTATTCGCGTCCGTCAGGCCAGACCACAACGGCGGGGAAGTCCAGCCCATCAACGCGCCGTGTGCGCACCTCGACGTTTACGATTTTCCGCCGCTGTGGGATTCTATCCCGGTGCACCGACCGTCCATAGTAAGCGTTGCCGCTGGTAAAGTCCTCGTCTTTCATACCTATCACCGAGGATAGGTTGCCTCGCTATGAGCACTCTATATACAGACAGCAATGCTTTATTACGTTGGGGTTTATTTGGGGTTTGTTTTTTCGAAAACGTACATTTTGGGGTTTGAAAGTATGAATAAAATTAAGGGATAAACCGCAAAATTAGATAAAATAAATCAAAAGTTGAAACAATTAACGCGAAAATCAGCACTCCGACTCCAAAGGCCGTGCGTTCGAATCGCATCGGGCGTACCATGAAAACCGTCTGTTTCGTTTGAAACGGGCGATTTTTTTATATTCCGGCACTGCCTTTTTAGCCTCTTACCAGATGATAATCATTTCGGTAGTTTGCCGAGGAGACTTTATAGGGAATCGCTTGTGAGAAGATGCGATCGTCTGACGGGTATTCTAGTCGACTGTAACGCTGTGGCAGTAGATCAGGTAAATCTTTTCTGACGGGTTGTGGTTTCCGCCAAACGCCAAATTGCCCGGCGAATAAGCGATTTGTTTACCCTTGTAGGTTTCAACTTTAATGTTTCTCAATATATCATAAAATGGCGTTTGGGGGCAAGCAATCGCGTGGAATGCGAACTGGAGGTGCTGCTTTGCGCCGCTTAACTATGTGCTGCCATGACATGGCCACTTGCATTCCATCGCGCAATCGTCTAAAATAATACTAATTATAGGAAGCTACTCAATGCTCTAGCATAGAAGGCGGCAGAGGCGGCACTCGAAGGGATGGATAGAGGGGAGAGACCATCAGGCTGTTGGGGGATAAACAATGAAACGTTTTTTTATAAGAGGATTGACAGTGCTGTTTACGCTCCTGATCCTCTTCGGAGGGATCACACTTCATACAGTGATCCAATCCCAGGCGAACGGGCAGCTAATTAATTATGTGGGCATCGTACGTGGCGCAGCCCAACGGCTGGTCAAACTGGAATTGGCGGACAAGCCGAATGATGAACTGATTCAATATCTGGACGATATCATAAACGAGCTGGTTAGCGGCGACGGGCCTTACGGCCTGCCGACCCCGCAGGATTCAACATATCAAGAAAATCTGAAAATTCTGGATCGCATGTGGAAGCAAATCAAGGGTGGAGTTTCTGCTTACCGCAATGAAGAAACAGGCGGCGATGCGCTTCTGCTGCTCAGCGAAGCCTATTTCATACAAGCGAATGACACGGTTTTCGCCGCGGAAGCCTACTCAAACCGTCAGACTCATGTCTTGCTGACCGTCTGTATCGTGATGCTGGTCATTATGCTGCTGACGTGGGTGTTTATTTTGTTTGCCTTTTCAAAAAACCTGCTGAGTTTGGAAAAGAGCAATAAAAAGTTGAGTGATCTGGCGCGGCGGGACACGCTGACCGGCGTTTACCTGATCGACACATTCAAGGAAAAAGCACAGCAGCTTCTGGACGATCTGCCGGGCGAACGCTTTGCAGTGCTGTATACAGACTTTGCAGATTTTAAATATATTAACGATGTGTTCGGCTACGCCTATGGGGACAATGTGCTTTCCCATTATGGTGATATCCTGCGCGCCGGGCTGCGGCAAAACGAGCTGTGCGGGCGCGTGTCGGCTGACAATTTCGTGCTGCTGCTGCGCTATGAGGACCGCGCGGAGATCGTATCGCGCCAACGACAGGCAGATAAACAGATACGCGGCTTTATGCATGATTCCTGCGATGGGCAGTGGCTGTCTACCTGCTGCGGGATCTGCTGCGTGGAGGACATCTCTGAGGATCTGAAAATCGATGTGCTGCTCGACCGGGCGAATTTCGCCCGCAAGACGGTCAAGACCGGCACCCGGCAAAACTACGTCTACTATGATGAAAGCATCCGCACCCGCTTGCGGGAAGAAAAGGACATCGAAAACCGGATGCAGACAGCGCTGGAACGGCGCGAGTTCACCGTGTATTACCAGCCGAAAGTCGATCTTCGGACGGGGAAGATCGGAGGCGCGGAAGCGCTGGTGCGCTGGCAGACGCAGGACGATACGGTGATCGGGCCGGACCGGTTCATTCCGGTGTTTGAACGCAAATTTATGATTGCACAGCTCGATCAGTTCGTGCTGGAAGAGGTGTGCCGCTGGCTGCGCCGCCAGCTGGACGCGGGCAAACGGGTGCTTCCGGTGTCGGTCAATGTATCCCGGTTGCAGTTTTATGACCAGAACTTTGTGGAACGGTATGTGGAGATACGCGAACGCTACCAGATCCCGCCGCAGCTTCTGGAGATCGAATTTACAGAAACGATCGCAGTAGAGAATACCAGCCTGCTGGTCGCCACGGTGAACAAGCTCAAGCGGGCGGGCTTTTCCTGCGCGATCGATGATTTTGGAAAGGGTTATTCCTCGCTCAGCCTGCTCAAGAGCCTGCCGATCGATACGCTCAAGGTGGACGGCTTTTTCTTCTCGGAGGGAGCCGACAGAGAGCGGGACATGGCTGTGGTGCAAGGCGTGATCGATTTGGTGAAGAAGTTCCGTGTGAATACCGTGGCCGAGGGGGTGGAGCATGCGGAGCAGGTGGAATACCTGCGGAAAATCGGCTGTGACTTTATCCAGGGCTATGTGTTTTACCGGCCCATGCCAAAAGGGGAGTATGAAAAGCTGCTGGATGATGGGAAGTAATTTTACGCCTCTTTTTATTTGACAAAGAAAAAATGCTTTGGTACAATAATACCACATTAAGAATAGCGATGCCACGCGCGGTCAGGACTGCCGCGCGGCAGATGTGGAAAAGCCATGGATGCTTTATCGGAAACGATTGGGCATCCATGTTTTTTTGTCAAAATAAAACTGGAAAGGGAGCATTGCAATGGGAACTGTCATGACTGTCCTTGGGCCGATCGATTCGGCAAAATTGGGAAAAACGCTGCCGCATGAGCATATTTTCTGTGATTTTACCTGCTTTCTGCTCAAACCGCAGAACGCGGCGGAAGAGGCGTTCATGGAGGAAAAAGTGACGCTTGCAAACCTGCACGCCGTGCGGAGCAACCCATATTCCAACCGCGACGAGTGCGTGCTGGACGATATGGACACCGCGCTGTATGAAATCGCAGAATTTAAAAAATACGGCGGGCAGACCATCACAGAGCTGTCGCTGCCCGGCTGCGGACGCGATCCCGTCCGTCTTGCAGAGGTTTCCCGCCGCGCGGACATCCATATCATTTGCGGTACCGGGCATTACATTGACTCGACGCTGCCGGATATCGTTTACCAGTCGACCAGCGACCAGCTTGCCGACCTATACATCAGCGAATTTAAGAACGGCATCGGTGATACGGGCGTCCGCCCGGGCATCATCGGTGAGATCGGCACCAGCGCTGTGATCACCGGGCAGGAGGAAAAGGTGCTGCGCGCCGCGGCGCGCGCCCATCACGACACCGGCATGGCAATCACCATCCATCTGGACCCCGCCGCGCGCCGCGGGCATGAGGTGCTGGATATCCTAGTTAAAGAAGAGGGCGTTGCGCCCGAACGCATCATCCTCGGGCACTTGGGGTTTGTGCTCGCCCATAAGGACTTGGAGCCGCATGAGGCGATGGATCATCTGCTGAGCTTGGCAAACCGCGGATGCTACGTGCAGTTCGACCTCTGCGGCAATACGACCGTCTATAAAAAGGAAGTCGGCTCGTGGGTGCTGCCGACCGACCTGCAGCGCACCAAAGCGATTTACAAGCTGTGCAGCCACGGGTTCAGCGACCGCATCCTGTTGTCGCATGATCAGGGGCTCAAGCATTTCCTCATGTCCTATGGCGGCTGGGGGTACAGCCATGTGCTAAGCGATTTCCAGCGGTATTTGGGTGAAGTCGGCGTGGAGCCGCATATCGCTAAAAAATTTAGCCTTGATAATCCGGCGCGCGTGCTGCCGTTCGACGTTTAGAACAAAAGGGCCGCCCTACGGGGCGGCCCTTTTACTTCGCTTATTGTACGGTGGTCTCCAGTTCAGCGACCGTTTGCTCAATATATTGCTGTACACCCTCGGGCTGGATGCCGAGTGCCGCGCCCAGTTCGCCGTAAAGCAGATCCTCGGCGCGCTTCATATAGCGCTGGTCGATCTGGCTCAGGTTTTTACGCTGCAGACGGGCGTTTTGGTTTTTGGTGTAAATGGTTTTGATCAGCCGCACCAGCTCGGTGCAGTCGTGCGTGCGCAGTGCGTTTTGGTAATATTCCGCCGCCAGCTTCATGTTGCGGCTGTCGAGCTCCTGCTCCTCAATCCCAGGAATCTGCGTGATTAACTCGAGCGCTTTTTGCCGCGTCAGCGCCGGGCGCATGAACTGGTTTGCATCGACCGGGGTATAGATCACCTCGGTGCGGTACAGCGGCGTCAGTGTATAATACAGCGTGTCCGCCTCGCCGCCAAGCTCTGGCTTTGGGCCGATCTCAGTCACCCTGCAAATGCCGTTCATCGCATAAACAATCAGATCTCCTACTTGATACAATATTTGACCCCTCTTTATCCAAAAATAAACAGATACGGATTTGAGAACCAGATTTTTGTTCTCAAAAGAAAAGATAATATATTTATTTTAGCATATTTTTCATGAAAATGTAAGAAGAATTTTCATATTGTTGAAAAACAGCGTCCCAAAGCATGGATATCCGCATGCGAACTTTGTATAAATTTCGGGTTTTCACACATGCGCCGTTGAATCTGGAGTGTCGTATATGGTATAATTCTAACGATTGAAGTTTGTTGGGAGAAAAAATATGTCCAATCAATATCAAAAAAAGCATCCGGAGCGGGACGGCCGCCCGGAGGATGACGGCACGCTCCTGGAAGGGCGAAACGCCGTGCTGGAAACGCTGCGGGCCGCCCGCCCGGTCGATAAGGTGTTTTTGGCGGACGGTTCGCGCAACGGCGATATCGCGGCCGAGGCCAAGCGTGCGGGCGTACCGGTGGTGCAGTGCGACCGCCGCAAACTCGACCATATGAGCCCGACCGGCAACCACCAGGGTGTAATCGCACAGGTGGCCGCGCAGGAATATGCCGCGCTGGAGGAGCTGTTCGCAGCGGCAGATGCGCGGGGCGAAGCGCCGCTCTTTGTCGTGTGCGACGGTATTGAGGACCCGCACAATCTGGGGGCGATCATCCGGTCGGCGGAAACGGCGGGGGCGCATGGGGTCATCATCCCCAAGCGGCGGGCGGTCGGGCTGACGGCCGCGGTCGCGCGCGCGGCTGCCGGTGCGCTGGCGCATATCGGTGTGCACAAGGCGGGCAATCTCGCGCAGACGCTTGACGAACTCAAGCAGCGCGGCGTCTGGCTGTTCGGCGCGGAAGCCGACGGCAACGCGCCGCTGTATGAGGCCGAATTTGACCGTCCCTGCGCGTTGGTAATCGGCTCGGAGGGGCAAGGGCTCAGCCGCCTCACCCGAGAGAAATGTGATTATATCGTCAGCATCCCGATGCGGGGCAGGGTCAATTCACTCAACGCATCGAACGCCGCCGCCGTGCTGCTGTTCGAGGCCGTGCGCCGCCGTATGAAATAGATCGAAAGGGGACCCGGGATATGGACAGAAAAGACGAGACCATGAACCTTGACGCGCTCAAGGATTTGCTCAGCGATGTGCCCGACGGCGGAGAATTTGATCTGGATTCGATCATCGCTGAAGTAGAGGGGCTGGGAACAGCCGAGCCCAAACGTCCGGCGGCGGCCATGCCGGAAGCGCCCGCTGCGGCGCCGCGTCCGGCCGAGCCCGCGCGTCCCGCACCGCAGCCCGTTGCGCCGCGGCAGACTGCGCCCAGGCAGGCGCCGCGCCGCGCGCCCGAACCGGCGGAGGACGAGCTGCCCGACCTGTCCGCGTTTGAAGAAGAGGAAATCGACCCGCGCGAGGAACGCCGTGCCGCCCGCGCGGCCAAGGCAGCGCAGAAAGCGGATCGAGAAACCGCCAGACAGGCCCGCCGCGCGGAAAAACAGGCCGCGCGCATGGCGGAGGACGATGAGGACGAGGCATACGGCGAAGAGCCGCCCGCCCGTGCCCCACGCGCCCGCGCGGAGCGCATGAGCAAAAAGGAGGCGCGCGCCGCCCGTCTGGCCGCCGAGCTGGATGAGGAGGAGGACGATATCGAGCTGCGCGACCCGATGCAGGCGCAGCGTGCGTTACAACGCCGCGCGCAGGGGCTGAACGCGCGTTCGATCATCGTGCTGATCCTGGCCGTGCTCGCGGCGTACCTGAGCCTTGCCCCGCAGTTTGAGGCACTGCCGCTGCCCATCGTGCTGGATGCGGGTCAAAACCCGGCGATCGCCATCGGCGCGCTAATGCTGCTACAGTTTATCGCGCTGTTTGTAGGCGTCGATGTGTTTGGGCTGGGATTCGTCAGCCTGTTCCAAGGCACGCCCGACCGGTCGACGCTGGTCTCTGTTGCGATTCTCGCGTCTCTCCTGCACGGCGCGTCCATCATCGTGTTTGACAATCAGGCGGGCGTTGAGATCCCGTATCTCGCGGTGAGCATCCTGATGCTGTACGCCTCGATGCGCGAGGAGCGCGGCCGGTTTGCCGCGCGGGCGCGCGCCTATAAGGCGTTCTCCTCCGCCGAACAGCCGATGGCGGTATACAGCCATTACGACCGCGAGGACGATGTATGCCGTGCCCTCAAGGGACCACTGCACCAGCGTGAGGACTTTCTGCGCGAGATGGAGCGCCCGGACACGGTCGACCGCTTTTCTATGATCTATGTGCCGATCGCGCTGGCCGCTTCGATCATCTTCGCGCTGGTCGCCTCGGTCGGCCGGGGCGAGCCGGTACGGTTTTTCTGGGCGTTTTCCGCGTTGCTGTCTGTCTCCGCGCCGCTTGGGCTGCTTTGCGCGTTCGGCGCGAGCTATAAGAATGTTTCCCGGCGGCTGCTCGGCTCAGGCGCGGCGCTTGCGGGCGCGCGGCAGGCGAGCCTGCTGCGCGGCACCGAAGAAGTGGTGCTCAGTGAAAACGATCTGTTTCCGGCGGGTTCTGTGTCGCTCGAGGCGCTGCAGAACATGGGCCGCTTGGGCGACGACCAGATCTTGGCCTATGCCGCCGCGCTGACGAGCGCGGCGGGCCTCGAGGTCGGCCGCGTGCTGTCCGAGACGCTGCGCGAACGCTATGGCACGGCCGCGCAGGCGCGGAACCTCCAGATCGTGGAGGGCGGCGTTGCCGGCGAGATCGGCGGCAGCCGCGCGGTTTTGGGCACGGCGGCGCTGATGGTTCAGATGGGCGTGCGGATGCGCGCCGGGCAGGACGCAGGCAAGTGCTACGCCTACCTCGTGGTGGACAACGCGCTCGCAGGCGTGCTCACACTGCGCTACCAGCCGACGAAGCACACCTATCAGGCAATGCGCCTGATGCGCCGGATGCATATGAGCGCTTCGCTCGCTGTGCGCGATTTCAACATCTCCCCGGCCATGGTCGAAAGCGAGTTCGATCTCCGGCGCGGCTTTGCCGACCAGCCGGACTACGACGCGGTCACGCTGATGCTGGACCCGGCTTATACGCAGGGCGACGCGCCCGCGGCTATCCTGACGCGCGAGGGCGCGGGGCCGTTCGTGCAGGTGCTGCGATGCGCGGACAAGCTGGCCGGCGCGGTGCGCTCGTGCCTGACGCTGGGCGCGTTCGCAGGCATCTGCGGCCTGCTGATCGTGTTTTACCTGGTGTTCCAGAACGCGGTTACGGCGCTGCCGGTCATGCATCTGCTGCTGTATCTTCTGCTTTGGTATCTCCCGGCGTTTATCATTACGCAGCAGACCCATTAAGTAAAATAGGCGTGGGGCGCAGTTTAGCGGCCCCCCCCGGGTTGGTTTTTATGGGGAT
>NZ_JAXEOA010000029.1:0-33254 GCF_034098985.1 Agathobaculum sp.
GAATCGAACTGGGGATCAGGGAGTTGCAGTCCCATGCCTTACCGCTTGGCTATGGTACCAGATTGGAGCGGCTGACGAGGCTCGAACTCGCTACCTCCACCTTGGCAAGGTGGCGCTCTACCAGATGAGCTACAGCCGCATATAAATGGTGCCTCCGGGCGGAATCGAACCACCGACACGGGGATTTTCAGTCCCCTGCTCTACCGACTGAGCTACAGAGGCAAATTTTCTTCAGCCTTTTCCAGCTGAAGAAATGGCGACCCGGATGGGACTTGAACCCACGGCCTCTAGCGTGACAGGCTAGCGCTCTAACCAACTGAGCTACCGGGCCAATTTTGCGATGCCGCCGAATCATCAGCGGCAGTAATTATTATATCGAAGTTCTGCCGCTGTGTCAACAGTTTTTTGATGGAAATTTAAGATTCCGCCTGCGCAAGCAATCCCTGCAGCTCGGCGCTCGAAAACGAATAGACTTTGTCGCAGAACTGGCAGGTCACTTCGCTCACCGGCTGTTCGTCCGCCATTTTGCAAAGCTCCTCGCGTCCCATGCTGATAAGCGCACGCTCGACCTTGCCCCGGCTGCATGCACACCGGTAGCCGATCTCGTCTGTCTGGAGGAACTCGACCGAAAAACCGTCCAGCACGGTCTCTGCGATCTGCTCGAGCGTCATCCCCTGGCCGAGCATCGTGGTCACCGGCGCGGCTTTTTGCAGGTTTTCTTCCAGCCGGTCAATGTCGGCTTCCCGGATACCCGGCATAAGTTGCACCAAGTAGCCGCCAGCGCATTTCACCGACTGGTCGGTATCGACCAATACGCCGAGCGCGCAGGCAGATGGAATCTGCTCGCTTTCCGCGAAATAGCGGGTCAAATCGGCCGCGATCTCGCCGTTCACCAGCGCGACCGTGCCCGTCACCGGGTCCTTGAGGCCGATATCCTTGATTACCATCAGATAGCCGCGTCCCACGCCGCCGCCCACGTCCAGCTTTCCGTCCGCGCGGAGTGGCAGGTCGCACGCCGGATTTTGCAGATAACCGCGCACATATCCATCAGGGTCGCCAACACAGACGATCGCACCCAGCGGGCCATCGCCCTTGAACTGGATGGTCACAGATCCGTTTTCGACCTTGAGCTGGCTGCCCATCATGGCGGTAGCCGTCAACGTACGGCCAAGCGCGGCGGTCGCCGTCGGCAGCGTATGGTGGATCTGCCGCGCGCGTTCGACCAGTCCGGTCGACAGGCAGACAGTGATCTGGATGCCCGCGTCGCGGGCCATAGCGCGGAGTAAGGTATCGCTCATATTAGTTAGTCTCGCTTTCGTGCGGTGAAATATACGCGGTCTTCCCCGCCCCGAACAGGCGAAAAAGACTGGTCACCATAAGTTTTGATTTCAGAAAAACCGGCCTGCCGCAGCATACCGGCCAATTGTTCAATAGAATAGACGCGTTCCTCATGGATTTCCTGCGCACGCGTCCAAGCTTCCCCGCTTCGCTCAAAGATATCGAATTGATAGGCGCACAGCGCGTCCTCCACCGCGGCCTGCCACACGCAGAACACGTTTTCTTCCTCGCGGACATAGCTGTTGCCGTCAATCCGGGCAAATTTTTCGGGGGTGTTAATATCAAACACGAACAGCCCGGTCTTTGGCTCCAAAAACAGATGCACGCGTTCAAACGCCTGCTGAAGTTCTAACGGGTCAGTCACATAGTTGACGCTGTCCAGGCAGCACAGGCACACGTCGACCGTGCCGTACAGATCAAGCGTTTCCATGCGCTGGTTTAAAAACAGCGGGCGTGGCTCGCAATCCATCGTATTTTGCATGGCCTGCATCAGCATATCCGCCGAGGCGTCCACCCCGATTATTTCATACCCGCGCTGCGCGAGCAGCTGGGTCATCGTGCCTGTGCCGCAGGCCAAATCGAGCACCAGCTTGGGCTCTATATTCTCACGCTGAAACAAACGTCCGAAAAAATCCGCCCAGCGCTCATAACCGACATCGTCAGTAAACCGGTCGTAGTATGCCGACAGCGTTTGATAACTATTCATCATCCTTCAGGCGGTCCAGCAGCTTGCGGTATCCGTCCGATCCATAAACCAAGCATTTGTTAACACGGCTGATCGTAGCGGTCGAAGCGCCCGTTTCCTGCACGATATCGCTGTAGATGCGGCCCTCATCCAGCATCCGGGCGACCTGGAAACGCTGCACCATGGCGCGCAATTCGGCGATTGTGCACAAATCTTCAAAAAAGTCATAGCACTCGTCCACGGTTTCCAGCTTGAGTATCCCGCGGAACAGGATGTCCATATCCTCATCCTTGAGTTTTTTATTCATGACAGTTTCCCCTCTCTTTATCCATTTCTCATTTCATGCCTTTAGTATAGCATAGTGCTTTCATAATGTAAAGTATGAAAAAAGCGCACCGCGAAAGCGGTGCACTTTTTCTCATGATGAGGAATTTTAAAGTTACGCTTTACCGTCGCTGCCCAGAACGTTGACGATCTTGTGCGCGACCATTTCCTTCACGGCCTGGCGCGCCGGCTTGAGGTACTGGCGCGGGTCGAAGTGCTCCGGATTCTCGGCCATGTGCTTGCGGATCATCGCGGTCATAGCCAGACGGATGTCGGAGTCGATGTTGATCTTGCAGACCGCGAGCTTGGCCGCCTCGCGCAGCTGCTCCTCCGGGATGCCGATGGCGTCGGGCATCTTGCCCCCGTAGGTGTTGACAATCTTGACCATGTCCTGCGGGACAGAGGAAGAACCGTGCAGCACGATCGGGAAGCCGGGCAGGCGCTTAATGCACTCCTCGAGCACGTCGAAGCGCAGCGGAGGCGGAACGAGGATGCCGTCCGCGTTGCGGGTGCACTGCGCGGGGGTGAACTTGTACGCGCCGTGCGAGGTACCGATGGCAATCGCCAGCGAGTCGCAGCCCGTGCGCGAGACGAATTCCTCGACCTCTTCGGGACGGGTGTAGCTCTCGTGTCCGGACTCGACGACGACCTCGTCCTCTACGCCGGCCAGCGTGCCCAGCTCGGCCTCGACAACCGCGCCGTGTGCGTGCGCGTATTCCACGACCTGCTTGGTCAGCGCGACATTCTCCTCAAAAGGCTTGGAGGATGCGTCGATCATGACGGAGGTGAAGCCGCCGTCGATGCAGGACTTGCAGAGTTCGAACGAATCGCCGTGGTCGAGATGCAGCGCGATCGGGATATCCGGATAGTTTTCAACCGCGGCCTGCACCATATGCACCAGATACTTATGGTTGGCATAAGCGCGCGCGCCCTTGGAAACCTGCAGGACAACCGGGCTCTTGAGCTCGCCCGCGGCCTCGGTGATACCCTGCACAATTTCCATGTTGTTTACGTTGAACGCGCCTACGGCGTAGCCGCCGTCATATGCCTTCTGGAACATTTCGGTAGTAGTAACTAATGGCATGGATAAACTTCCTTTCTGATTGAAATGGATATAGAATTCCATCCCTATTCTAGCAGTATACACGGTCAAAATCAAGTGCATCATGCCAAAAAGCTGCCATTTTTTGTGCGCAATGCCGCAAAACCGTCTGGAAGGCCGAAATATTACAATTGGCATTGATTTTATCGCTTAATTGTGGTACCCTTTATAATGAAAGAAAATGCAGAGGCGTGACAAAAGCTGCTGTATTTGAATTTGTTAGGAGGTTTTCTTATCATGAGTGAACTCAAAGGCGCATGCGTCATCGGCCAGTCGGGCGGACCGACCTCGGTCATCAACACCTCGGTGCTCGGCGCGCTGGAAACCGCGCTGGACAACCCGTCCATTACCCGCGTATTCGGCATGGCCCACGGCATCAAGGGCCTGTTGAACGACGAACTGTACGACATCGACAAGGAAGACCGCGACGAACTTGCGCTTCTGCGTTACACCCCGTCCTCCGCGCTCGGCTCCTGCCGCTATAAGCTGGCCGACCCCGACGTGGACGACACCGATTACAAGCGTATTCTCGAGATCTTCAAGAAGTACGACATCCGCTACTTCTTCTACAACGGCGGCAACGACTCGATGGACACCTGCAACAAGGTCTCCAAGTATATGCTGAAGTCGGGCTATGAGTGCCGCGTCATGGGTATCCCGAAGACCATCGACAACGACCTGTTCGGCACCGACCACTGCCCGGGCTTTTCCTCCGCTGCTAAGTATATCGCCACCTCCTGCATGGAGATCTATCAGGACGCGCGCGTATACGATACCGGCATGGTCTGCATCGTCGAGATCATGGGCCGTCACGCCGGCTGGCTGACCGCCGCCGCAGGCCTCGCGACCGCGCAGGGCGCCGGTCCCGACCTGATCTACCTCCCTGAGACCGACTTCGAGATGGACAAGTTCTTGGCTGACGTCAAGAAAATTTATGAAGAAAAGGGCAACTGTCTGGTAGCTGTTTCCGAGGGCATCCATTATGCCGACGGCTCGTTTGTCTCCGAGGCTAAGACCTCCGCGACCGACGGCTTCGGCCACGCGCAGCTCGGCGGTCTGGCCGCCATGCTGGCCGACACGGTCAAGAACGAGTTGGGCGTCAAGGTCCGCGGCATTGAGCTTTCGCTGCTGCAGCGCTGCGCCGCACACTGCGCCTCCAAGGCCGACGTGGACGAGTCCTATATGGCTGGTAAGGCCGCTGTTGAAAACGCCGTCGCTGGCAAGACCGATTTTATGCCGGGCTTCAAGTGCACCCGCGACGCGAACGGCTACAAGTGCGAAATCGAGCTGCTGCCGCTGTCCAAGGTTGCGAACACAGAGAAAAAAGTTCCGATGGAATGGATCAATGCCGAGCACAACGGCGTTACACAGGGCTTCATCGATTATGCGATGCCGCTGATCGCCGGCGAGAACGTAGGCCCCAAGGAAAATGGCCTGCCCCGCTTTGCTAAACTCAAGAAGATCATTGCAAAGCCGTAAGAAGCTTTCTAAAATTTTGCGTCCGCAGAAATGCGGACGCATTTTTTATCCATTCACCTTGCAGGAACATTTGTTCGATGTTATAATATAACTAAATGGGAGGGACGGCGCATGGAACAGCAGACAATTTTCGGTGGAGAGGAATCGCGGCCACTGGCCGACCAGCTGCGCCCCCAAACACTCGACGGTTTTTTCGGGCAGCAGCATTTGATCGGACCGGGCAAGGTTCTTCGGCGCCTGATCGAGCACGACCAGATCTCCTCTATGATCTTTTGGGGGCCGCCCGGCGTGGGCAAAACGACGCTGGCGCGTATTATTGCGAACAGCACGAGGTCGTCGTTTATCGACTTTTCCGCGGTCACCAGCGGTATTAAGGAGATCCGGGAGGTCATGACGCGCGCGGAAAACAACCGCCGTTTTGGGGAACGGACCATTGTATTTGTTGATGAGATCCACCGCTTTAATAAGGCGCAGCAGGACGCATTTTTGCCCTTTGTTGAAAAAGGCAGCATCATCTTAATCGGCGCGACGACTGAAAACCCCTCGTTTGAGGTCAACGCCGCGCTTTTGAGCCGCTGTAAGGTGTTTGTCTTGCAGGCGCTCGGCGAGGATGACCTTGTCTGTCTGCTCCAGCGCGCGCTTGACGATCCGCGTGGCTTTGGCGGCCAACAGGTCGATATTTCCGGGGACATGCTTCGGATGATCGCGGCATTTGCCAACGGCGATGCGCGCACCGCGCTGTCCACGCTCGAAATGGTCGTGCTCAACGGCGACGAGCACGACGGGAAAGTGGTTGTCCCGCTCTCCACGCTCGAACAGTGCATCTCCAAAAAGTCGCTGCTTTATGATAAAAATGGCGAGGAACATTATAACATCATTTCGGCGCTGCACAAGTCCATGCGCAACTCCGATCCGGACGCCGCCGTTTACTGGCTCGCCCGTATGCTGGAGGCCGGAGAAGACCCGCTGTATGTCGCCCGCCGCGTGGTGCGCTTTGCCAGCGAAGACGTGGGCCTGGCCGACAGCCGCGGCCTTGAAATTGCGGTCGCCGCATATCAGGCGTGCCATTTTATCGGCATGCCCGAATGCACCGTGCATTTGACGCACGCGGTCACCTATCTGTCGCTCGCGCCCAAATCCAACGCGCTCTATCTGGCATATGAGTCCGCCAAAAAGGACGCGGTACAGCAGTTGGCCGAGCCGGTGCCGCTCGTTATCCGCAACGCGCCGACACGGCTGATGAAAGAGCTGGAGTATGGCAAAGGCTACGAATACGCACACGATGCCGCAGAGAAATTGACCACGATGCAGTGCCTGCCCGATTCGTTGGTCGGCCGAACATATTACCGGCCGACCGAACAAGGACTCGAGGCCAAATATAAAGCGCGGCTCGAGCAGATCAAGGGTTGGAAAGCCAAGCACAAAGAAACCTGAACAAAGCGGGCGAAAATGTTTTTGTTTTTCGCTTGCTTTCCGGCAACATAGGGGCTATCATATTTCATATATTAAAGTGTTTCAACCTCCGAACCGAAAGGAGGCGAATGGTATGTCCCTGCTATACGAAAACTATCCGAGAAGCACCACAATCTTAATTGCACTGTCAATCATCCTGTTTTCCGGTTTTCTTGTCACACGCGTGACCAAGCGACTGCACCTGCCCAATGTCAGCGGTTTTATTCTAGCCGGAATGCTGATTGGACCGCACGCCATTGGACTGATTCCTGAACCGCTTGTGGACAAAATGGGCTTTGTCTCCGATATCGCGCTCGCGTTTATCGCGTTCAATGTAGGTAAGTTTTTCCGGAAAAAGACGCTTAAACGCACCGGTTGCTCTGTCTTCCTTGTGACACTGCTTGAATCGCTGCTGGCGGGTCTGCTCGTATTTGCGGCAATGTATTTCCTGTTCCATCTGTCCGCCGCGTTTTCCTTGCTGCTCGGTGCAATCGCGACCGCGACCGCACCGGCCAGCACGATGATGACAATTTCACAATACCGCGCCAAAGGGCCATTTGTGGATACCCTGCTTCAGGTCGTAGCACTGGATGACGTGGTCTGTCTGCTCGCTTTTAGCGTAACCGCCGCCATCGTCAACGGTCAGGAGGGCGGTTTTTCCGCAGCCGATCTTGTCCTGCCGTTGGTTTGGAACGTACTCGCCATAGGGCTTGGCTTTTTGTGTGGCTTTTTGCTCAGCCGCCTGCTCCGTCCAGCGACCCGCAGCCAGGACAACCGCCTGATTTTGGCAGTCGCCATGCTGCTCGGCCTATCGGGCGTGTGCGCGCTGTTTGACATTTCCCCCCTGCTGTCCTGCATGGTCTTCGGCGCGGCTTACATGAACCTGACCCGCGACAAGGCGCTCTTCCGGCAGCTCAGTGGCTTTACGCCGCCGGTTATGTCCATGTTTTTTATCATCTCGGGCATGAATCTGGACGTGCGCCTGCTCGGCACGGTCGGCCTGATCGGCATCTGCTATTTTTTCATTCGCATTCTGGGCAAATACGGCGGTGCATGGCTGGGGGCAAAGCTGTCGCATATGGACGGCAATATCCGCAATTACCTGGGGCTTGCGCTCATTCCGCAGGCCGGCGTAGCCATCGGCCTCGCCTTTCTGGGCGATCGGATGCTTCCTCCCGCGATCGGCGACCTGCTGTTGACCATCATCCTGTCTTCGTCCGTATTATACGAATTGATTGGTCCAGCCTGCGCCAAGCTGTCGCTTACGCTCTCGGGCGCGATCACGCCCGAAGCCATTGAGCGGCATAAGGCCGGCAAGCAGCCCGCCGATAACACGCGCTACAAACGGCAATAAAACATGAAAAACCGCCCGCACAAGGTTGTGCGGGCGGTTTCTTTTTATTTTAGGGTCTTTGCAAAGCTATCCTTGAGCGTGACAATGCGGTTAAACCGCCCTGCCTCGCGGTCCTTAACGAAATAGCCCATGCGCACGAACTGCATGCGCGTGCCCTCGGGCACCTCAGCCACCGAAGGTTCGAGCTTGCAGCCACTTAGCCGCTTGAGCGAGTCCGGGTTGAGAAAATCTAGATAATTCGTCCCCTCAGGCACATCGCCTGTGTTTTCCAACGTGAACAGGTTTTCATAGAGGCAGACTTCGGCATCGAGCGCGGTCTGCTCGGAAACCCAGTGGATCGTGCCCTTGACCTTGCGGCCATCCGCCGGCATGCTGTTGCCGGTCTCCAGATCGGCGGTGCAACGAATCTCGATAACCTCGCCGCTTCCGTCCTTAATGACCTCGCTGCACCTTACGATATATGCGCCCATCAGCCGCACCTCGCCGTCCGGCTTTAAGCGCTGGAACTTCGGGGGGGGCACTTCGGAAAAATCGCTTTTTTCAATATAAAGCGTGCCGGTAAACGGAACCTTTCTCGTGCCCGCGTTTTCGTCCTGCGGATTGTTCGGCACCTCGAAATACTCGGTTTTATCCGCAGGATAATTGGTGATTACAAGCCTCACCGGTTCCAAAACCGCCATGCGGCGGAGCGCCGTCTTGTTCAGTTCCTCACGGATGCAGTGCTCGAGCAGCTTAATGTCGACCAGCGAATTTGCCTTGGCGATGCCCGCGCGCTGGACAAAATCCAATATAGCGCTCGGCGTGTAGCCGCGACGGCGAAGCGCGCACAGAGTGGGCATACGCGGGTCGTCCCAGCCCTCGACGCGACCCGTCTCGACAAGCTCGCGCAGATAGCGCTTGCTCATCACCGTGTTGGTGATGTTCAAGCGGGCAAACTCACGCTGCTTGGGATGGTGCGGCAGCGGGCAGTTTTCCACGACCCACTCATACAGCGGACGGTGGTTTTCAAATTCAATCGAACACATCGAATGGGTGATGCCCTCGATCGCATCCTGGATCGGATGCGCGAAGTCATAGAGCGGATAAATGCACCACCGGTCGCCTTGCCGGTGGTGGTGCGCCCGCACGATGCGGTAGATCGCGGGGTCGCGCAGGTTCATGTTCGGGCTCGCCATGTCAATCTTAGCGCGCAGGGTCTTGGTGCCGTCCGGAAATTTGCCCGCGCGCATGTCCTCAAACAACGCGAGGTTTTCCTCAGGCGTGCGGCTACGGTACGGGCTTTCGCGTCCCGGCTCGGTGAGCGTACCGCGGTAGGCGCGCATCTCCTCCTGCGTCAGGTCGTCCACATAGGCCTTGCCGTCGCGGATAAGCGCGCAGGCACATTCATAACAGGTCTCAAAATAGTCCGACCCATAGTAAACGCCGCCGTTCGGCTCCTCCCCGGTCAGCCATTTGATGTCTTCCCAAATGGAATCGACATATTCCGTATCCTCCTTGACAGGGTTGGTGTCGTCATACCGGAGGTTAAACTTGCCGCCATATTTCTTGGCGATCGACCAGTTGATAAAAATCGCTTTGGCCGAACCAATGTGTAAATAGCCGTTCGGCTCGGGCGGAAAACGGGTATGGATGGTCTCCGACAGCCCGTTTGCGATATCCTCATCAATAATTTCGGTCAGAAAATTATTCACATTTTCCATCATAGCGTTTGTATTCCCCCAAAAGGTTGATTAAAGCGCGTCCGCGCATCTGCGCAGGCGCTCCAGCACTTTTTCGCGCCCCAAAATGCCCATGACTGTTTGCAGGTCAGGCGCATTCTGCCGGCCGGCCACAGCGATGCGGAGAACCATGGAAACGTCACCCACCGGGCCCTTATACTGCTCCGGCTGCTCTTTATAGGCTTTGGTATCGCTGGCAAAGCCGAACCGCTCGGCGAGCTGCTTGGTTTTTTCAAAGAAACCATCCGGCGTATCGTTTTCGTCAAACACCTCGGAAAACGCAGCGAGGATCTCTTTCGCATCCTGTGCAGACACGCGCTCAGGCATTGTATAGTCGGGGGTAAACAGCTCATCGTACATGAAATCCATATACGGCTTGGCGTCCGACCACAGCGCCAGATCCTTGCGCGGCTTTTTGCCGCCGCGGCCAATGGCCAGATATGCCTTGGCATAGGCAGGGTCGCGCGACAGCAGCGCGTGGAAAGCCGGATCATTATCTGCGCTCCACGCGGCGATATAGTCGTACACCACGTCCGCTGTCATGCGCGAAATTACGTTTTTGGACACGTCGCGCAGCTTTTCAATATCGAACAGCGCGCCCGAGCCGCTCATTTTTTTCGTTGAGAACGGGAAATCGTTCATCGGCGTATCCGGGTTTGCGCGCCGCCATTCCTCAAAGTTGGAATTTAAGAGCGTCATCAGGTATTCGAGCACAGCCGGAACGGGATATCCCTCCCGATAATAGAAATCAAGCGCAAGCTCGGGATCCTTACGCTTGGAAAGCTTGCGCTTGCCGCCGGTTTCCGGATCAATTTTCATGAGCTGCGCGGTGTGCGCGTACTTGGGCGCTTTCCAGCCCATCGCGCGGAACAGCTGTAGATGTACGGGCAGGGTCGCCAGCCATTCCTCGCCGCGCACGACGACCGTCGTACCCATCAGATGGTCGTCCACCACGTGTGCGAAATGGTAGGTGGGGATGCCGTCCGACTTGAGGATGACGACGTCCTGATCGTTTTCGGTGACCTCCATTTTACCTTTCACGAGGTCTTCGTGCTTGACCTTATTCTCGATACTGCCTTCCGAACGGAAGCGCACAACATAGGGCGTGCCCTTTTGCAGCTCCGCTTCGATGTCTTCCAGCGGGCGGTCGCGCCAGACGGCATATTTGCCGTAGTAACCAAAATTCTCTTTATTGGCCTCCTGCTGCGCGTGCGCGGCGGAAAGCTCGTCCTCAGTGCAGAAGCAGGGATAGGCCATGCCCCGCTGCACTAAGCTTTTGACAAACGCTTGATAGATCTCCGCGCGCTGCGACTGGCGGTAGGGTCCGTAAACACCGTTATCGCCCGAAAGCGTCGCCCCCTCGTCAAACGGCAGGCCGAAAGAGGAAAACGCTTCGATAATCGTCTTCACGCCGCCCTCAACCTCGCGCTTTTTGTCGGTGTCCTCTATGCGCAGATAGAACACGCCGCCGGATTGATGCGCCAGGCGCTCGTCCACCAGCGCGCCATACAAGTTGCCGAGATGCATAAACCCGGTCGGGCTGGGGCCCATACGGGTCACCTTTGCCCCCTCGGGCAGGTCGCGTCTCGGATAGCTTGCCTCGATCTCCTCGGGCGTCGCTTTGATATGTGGGAACAGCAGTTCCGCCAAACGGTTGTACTCCATCCTCATTCACTCCATTCGCAGCTATGGGTAGTTTTTCCCAAAGCGCGGTTGTTTATTGCACTTTCAAAATGAAAAAAGGCTTGCAAGCGCGGACAGCGCTGCAAGCCTCATCTGGCGGACAGGGTGGGATTCGAACCCACGTGCCGTTTCACCGGCAACTCGATTTCGAGTCGAGCTCGTTATGACCACTTCGATACCTGTCCAGATAGGACGCCCGTTATCACAAGCGCCTATATAGTTTAACATGAAATCAACAAAGATGCAATACTTTCCGCAAAATTTCCGCGTTTTTTTCAGCGGACGAGGAACGCATCAGGCAGTGTCCGCCCCTCGGGATTCTGCGACAGTGTTGTCGGGCTGGTGATCTCCCGGCCATTATAAACCATAACCGACGACGACCCCCCATCCAGCATCGCGGCCTGATACGCCCCGTACTGCTCGAGAATATCGGCACAGCGCTCGATCGTGATACCGAAAGAGTGCATCTGCCGCCCATCGACGACCAGCATCATCACCGTTTTGTCCTTAGTCTGGCCGATGGCGGTGCGCGGCTGGGCATCGTTCAGTCCGGTACCGCTCACAATGTTTTCCCCGTTGAGGATGATCGCCGGATGGAATTCAACGCCGTCCCGCAGCGATGAGGTATCGCTGAATTCGCCGATCTGCAGGCGGTCTTCCTCATCAAAGCCGATGATCTTCCATCCGCCGCCGACCGCGCTTTGCAGCTTTTCGCCCTCGCTCTTCAAAAAGCCATACGGCAGGCCGCCCGTGCCGTTACCCTCATAGTCGGCAAAGCCCGAAGCGTTGATGCCCAGCATGGCGTCATACCGGTCGGCCATTTCCGAAACAAACGAACCCCACTCGAACAGCGCGGCACAGGTGCCAACCATGACGCGTTCGGGCTTTGTGCAGAACGCGAGCTTTCCCGCGTATTCCATGCCCAGGCTGTCTTCTCCGGCAATCTCGGCGATCATGATGCCGTACTCTGCGTTAATGGCGACAACCGGGTCGCCCTGCGTAGTTTTCAGGCCGGTATTATAGTTTTTCTTCGTGGCACTCGAAATCAGGTCAATATTGATGCGGTCGTAGCCGTCCGCTATGTATTCCGGGTTTTCCTTAATGAATGCGTCGAAGCTGTCCTGGTCGAGCTGCGTGAACGCCGCGAAGAATTTATCGCGCGGCGTGTCCGCACCCATCTTTTCATCCGGCGTGTCGTCCCAGCTGCTTTCCAGTCCGGCCTGCTTTTGATCCATCATATAGTGCTTGAGCATGACCTCTTGAATGATCTCTTCCGGGATGAACCAAGTGGCCAGCCATTGGTGGGTCATCGTACCCATCGCAGTCTCAATATACCATTCGCGCCAGCGCGAGACAAACGCATTGGGCGTATAGAGCAGAAAGGGATAAACCGCGGTCAGACAGACCAGAAAAAAGCAGGTAAACCCCAGCGCTACCCGGTGCCTTGCTCCATTCATCGGTTATCCCTCTCCTTTTTCTTATTTCTGCACGGTGCGCCGTCCGCGGCGCGGACGGGGCGCTGTTTTCCGAGGCTCCGCTGCCGCAGCAGACGGCGAAGCCGCCTGTCCCCGCGCGGCGAGCGCGGCGGCAACCTTTTTCCGGATGCGCTCGGCGGCCTGCGCGGAAATCGCGTCCGCGCGGGCAGGGGTATGCGCGTCTACCCGCGGTTCATTTTTCTCAAAACGGGCATAGGGGTCGCGTCCGCGTCGATTCCGCGGTGCGGCTGCCGCGCGGGTACGGCGCGGCGCGGCAGCTTTTGCGCGCTGCTCGTCTTTCCCCTCCGCCTGCACGGCCGCCTTGCGGCGCGGCTGGGCGGGCTTTGTCTCGCTCTGGCGCTTTTTCTGCGCTTTCTCACGCGCGGCGTCTGCCGCAACCTCTTCGGCGGTCGCTTTTTCGGAATGTGAGTTGCGGCGCGTGCGCGTATTCGCAGTCCGGCGCGGCGCTTGCTCCGTTTCCTTTTCCTCGTGCGGTACCTCGCCCGCGACCGGGATCTTGCGCCCGATAAGCCGCTCGATATCGGCCAGATAGGGGCGTTCGGAGCGGTCGCAGAACGACACGGCCTCGCCTTCCTGCCCAGCGCGGCCAGTGCGGCCGATACGGTGCACATAGGTTTCCGGGATGTTGGGCAGTTCAAAGTTGATCACCAGCGGCAATTCGTTGATGTCAATGCCCCGCGCCGCGATATCGGTCGCGACGAGCGCGGCGATCTTGCATGCCTTAAAATCGGCGAGCGCGGTCTGGCGCTGGTTCTGCGATTTGTCGCCGTGGATAGCGCGCGCCTTGATGCCCACGCGGTTCAAATCACGCGCGACTCGGTCCGCACCGTGCTTGGTGCGCGTAAACACCAGCGTCTGCGCAACGTTCCTTTGACGGATGACCTCGCTCAGCAGTTCCCGCTTTTCCGCGCGCTCGACAAAATACAGCTTCTGGTCAATCTTGTCGACCGGCTTGGCCGACGGGGTGATCGCGATACGCGCCGGGTTATGCAGCAGGCTGTCCGCCAGCGACGCGATTTCTTTCGGGATGGTCGCAGAGAACAGCAGCGTCTGCCGCTTTTCCGGGATAAACTTGATGATGCGCTTGACATCCGGGAAAAAGCCCATGTCCAGCATACGGTCGGCCTCGTCGAGCACAAAAAACTCGACATTATCGAGCTTGATATGCCCCTGCCCCATCAGGTCCCATAGGCGGCCCGGGGTCGCAATCAGGATGTCCGCGCCGTTTCGCAGCGCTTCGACCTGCGGTACCTGCGACACGCCGCCGAAAATGACCGCGGCCTGGCGGCTGGTATAGCGCGCGTACTGGCAGACGTTTTCGTAAATTTGCAGGGCGAGCTCGCGCGTCGGCGTCAGGATGAGCGCGCGCACGGTATTTTTCGCGCCCGGATGGGCGGATAGATGCTGGATGATCGGCACGGAGAACGCGCAGGTCTTGCCAGTACCCGTCTGCGCGCAGCCGAGCAGGTCCATGCCGTTCAGCACAGGCGGGATCGCTTTTTCCTGGATGGGCGTGGGCTGTTCATAGCCCGCCTCGGCGAGGGCTTTCAAAATGTTTTTCTCAATTCCAAGTTCACTGAATTTCATGTTGTTTCTTTCATATCCTTTACTTGATAATCACAATGCAAATTCGCTTGCTCATTTGCACCGGTTTATGGTATACTAAAAAGTACCTGTTTATGGCTTCCGATTAATTGAGGTGACGCACTTGCTCGAAGTTTTGACCGAATCGCTCGTCGATATTGCGAAAACGCTGCCGCTGCTGCTGCTCGTTTACGCTCTGCTTTATTATATCGAAAACCGGCTGACCAATACCCCCGCCCTGCTTTCGCGAGCAGCGCGGTTCGGCCCGGTCGTCGGCGCGCTGGCCGGCACGGTGCCGCAATGCGGCTTTTCCGCGGCTGCCGCCGCGCTCTTTTCCGCCGGCTATCTCGCCCCGGCGACGCTCGTGGCCGTGTTCCTCGCCACATCGGATGAGGCCGTTCCCGTGCTGCTTGCGGGCGGTGCGGGCGTTTCCCGGGTCGTCTGGCTGCTGGTGGTCAAATTCGCGCTCGCAGTCCTCGGCGGATACGCGCTGCGGTGGACTGTGTTCCGCGCGCATAAGCCCTTATCCGATGAGCCACTCGAGATCGAGATGGACGACTGCTCATGCTGCGGCGGTGCATCGCCGGCTGCCACCGTGCTCTGGCGCACGGTCAAGACCGCGCTGTTCCTGTTCGCCGTCATGCTCGCGCTCAACATTGGCATTGCATGGATCGGAGAAGCGCGCCTGTCCGCCCTGCTGCTGGCCGACAGCATGTGGCAGCCGCTCCTGTGCGCGGTGTTGGGACTGGTGCCGAGCTGTGCGATGAGCGTACTGCTTTCCGAGCTGTTTTTAAGCGGCACCATCAGCTTCGGCGCGCTCGTCGCCGGGCTGTCGACCGGCGCTGGCTTCGGCTATATCGTGCTGTTCGGCGAGAAAGAGGGCCGCCGCCGCGCACTCCCGGTCATCGCGGCGACATTCGTCATCGCAGTCATCGGCGGCACCCTGCTTCAACTGTTCGCCTGACGTTTCATCCTGAACGCAGAGAGGCATCCTGCCATCCGGCAGGGCGCTTTTCTCCGTTCAGGATATTTTTTTAAATTTCGCGCAGCAGTTCGAGCGCCTGCGCCGCCCACTCGAGATCGATGCGTACAAAATCGCCCGATTGTGTGAACAGCCGCTCCTCCACGTCCCGCGCGAGCTTTCGATAGGCCGCGCCCGGCATGGCGGCGTATTGCTCCGCCCCGTCCGAAAGCACAGCAACAAAACGGAAATCACCCGTCCGCGGGTCAAACTCGTGAAACAGAATCTCGACCACATCGAGGTCATGCTTGAGCTGCATAAAAAGAAGCAGCTTCATCAGCTCGACCGCGCGGTCGTCCAATCCCAGCTCGAGCACGCTGATCTTTTCGCGAAACGCGTTGAGACTGTCCACGATACGAAGCTTATAGCCCGCCAGCGGGTCGAATTCGGCGCGCGGCGCGGTCTCTTCCTCCGGCCACAGCCAGACCATGAACTGGTTTGACATATCATGGTAGAGGCACGGCTGCACGGCGAGCACAGTCTCGCCGCAATTGGGGCATTCGGTGCGGAAGCACGACAGGTCCTGCACCTTTTGCCGCAGCTCGGGCGTGCGGTCGATATTGATATGGTCAAGCGGCTTTACCTCATTCTCGGCCTGGCAGTGCGGACATGTGACGATCATGCCGTCCCTCTCTTTCTGTCATTTCGCTCATACTTCGTTAGTATACACAAAATCTTGTTGTTTCGCAAGGGTATCTGCCACAAATTCGCGCGTCAGCCCAGCAAGACCGGGTCGCGCAGAAGCAAGCGCGCGACCCAAATGACGATCCACAGCGCGATCACGCCCCACAGCAGCGCCCGCTCGCGCGCCTTGCTGCCGAGAAGCGGCTTTTTGCCAAACAGCACAAACAAAACGGTTGGCGGCAGCACATACACCATCGGATGCAAGCGAAACGCGCCTGCAAAATCCCCGCGCACGAGTGCCGCGGCCGCGCGTGACAGACCGCACCCCGGACAGCCGACGCCGGTCACCCGCTGCACTGGGCAGCCCCAGCCCGCGACCGCGGCCGACGTATAGACGGCCGCGATGAGCACCAGCAGCACCGCAAGGCCCTTAAAGCCTTTCTTCATCAGCCGTTATAAGTTTCGCGGAACTCCAAAAATTCATCGTAGGAGCATTCTTTGTCAAGCACGCCCTGCTCACGGATCTCGATGATGCGGGTCGCGATGGTATTGACAAACTCATGGTCATGCGAGGCGAAGAGCACCGTCCCCTTGAAATCGCGTACGCCGTTGTTGACCGCGGTGATGGATTCCAGGTCGAGGTGGTTGGTCGGCTGGTCGACCACCAGCACGTTCGAGCCGAACAGCATCATACGCGCGAGCATCAGGCGCACCTTTTCGCCGCCCGACAGCACGCGGACGGGTTTATACACATCGTCGCCCGAGAACAGCATCCGGCCGAGAAAGCCGCGAAGCGTCGATTCAAGCGTATCCGTGCGGGAATAGGGCGCGAGCCAATCAAGCATATTTTCCTCGTGGCCGTCAAAAAAAGCATTGTTATCCTTGGGGAAATAACTCTGCGAGGTCGTCGTGCCCCACTTGAAGCTACCTTCATCGGGTTTCATTTCGCCCATCAGGATCTGGAACAGCGTGGTCATCGCCTGCTCATTATCCGAAATAAAGGCGATCTTATCATCACGGCGAACGATGAACGACACGTTGTCAAGCACTTTTTCGCCGTCGATCGTCTTGGAAATGCCGCGCACCTCCAAAATGTCCTTGCCGGCCTCGCGGTCCGCGTCAAACGCGACCCACGGATAGCGGCGCGAGGACGCTGGAAGCTCCTCGACGGTCAGCTTGTCAATCAGCTTGCGGCGGCTGGTCGCCTGCCGGGCTTTTGATTTGTTCGCTGAAAAGCGCTGGATAAAGCTTTGCAACTCCTTGATCTTGTCCTCGTTTTTCTTGTTTTGATCCTTGATCATGCGCTGCACAAGCTGCGAGGACTCATACCAGAATTCATAGTTGCCCACATACAGCTTGATCTTTCCAAAGTCGATATCGACGATATGCGTGCAGACGTTATTGAGAAAATGGCGGTCGTGCGAGACCACGAGCACGGTGCCCGGGAAATCGGCAAGAAAATCCTCCAGCCAGCGCACAGCCTGGATATCGAGGTGGTTGGTCGGCTCGTCCATGAGCAAAATGTCAGGCTTGCCGAACAGCGCGCGCGCCAAAAGCACCTTGACCTTTTCCACGTCGCCCAGCGTTTTCATCTCGCTGTATACGATCGCGTCCGCGTCCAGCCCCAGGCCGTTCAAAAGCTGGCCGGCTTCGGTCTCGGCATCCCAGCCGTCCATCTCCGCGAACTCGGCTTCGAGTTCGGCGGCCTTGTTGCCGTCCTCTTCGGTAAAGGGGTCTTTCATGTAGAGCGCGTCTTTCTCGCGCATCACTTCCAAAAGGCGCGGATTGCCGCCAAGCACGGTATTGAGCACGGTTTCGTCGTTAAATTCAAAATGATCCTGCTTTAACACACTCATGCGCGTTTTAGGCGCGACCGCCACCGTACCGGTCGACGAATCGAGATCTCCCGACAGGATACGCAAAAAGGTCGATTTGCCCGCGCCGTTCGCGCCGATAACACCATAGCAGTTGCCCTCGGTGAATTTCAGGTTTACATCCTTAAACAGCGGCTCGCCGCTGAAGTTTAAGCTGAGTTCGGATACTGTAATCATAGCTGTTAAATTGCCTCCGTCTGTCATTGTTCAAATCTGTTTCAGTATACCACATGCGCCGCCTTTTTCACAGTTAATTTATAGGTTTTTCGCGATTTTTGTGCACCCTGTATTGAAAACTCGCCGCCGTGGGGCTATACTATATTTAATCTATCCGTTTCCAAAGGAGGCTAAACAATGTCTGAACTGATGAACGTGATCAAAGCGCGCCGATCGACCCGCGCGTTTAAGCCCGAGCTGCCGCCCAAGGACCAGGTGATGCAGCTTGTCGAGGCAGCCGAATGGGCGCCCTCCGGCATGGGCAAATTCCTGTGGCATTTCACGGTCGTTTACAGCGCCGAAAAATCCTACGCACTCGCCCGTGCAGTGGCTGAGGCCGACAACCGCGGCCCGGATTACAACTTCTACGGCGCGCCCGTGCAGGTCATCATTTCCTACAAGAGGGACGAGCATCATGCATTTGTCGACGGCGCGGCCGCGATGGAAAACCTGCTGCTGATGGCGACCGGGCTCGGCCTCGGCACGTGCTGGATCAACCAGCTGCGCGAATGCTGCGACGATGCCAAGGTGCGCGCACTGCTCACCGAATACGGCGTGCCTGAAGACCATATTGTCGTTTGCTCCGCGGCGGTCGGCTATACTGCCAAGGAAACGCCGGCAAAGCCCCGCAAGGAAGGCGTCGTTTCGTTCACCGAATGACAAAAGGAGGCGTCCCCCTATGGATGCGCAAATTGCGAAACTCAAGGAATGGATCGACGGCAGCGATAATATTGTCTTTTTCGGCGGCGCTGGCGTGTCGACCGAAAGCGGCATCCCGGATTTCCGCTCGGTAGACGGATTGTACAACCAGCAGTACAAATACCCGCCGGAGACCATTTTAAGCCACACTTTTTTCATGGCGCAGACCGAAGAATTTTACCGCTTCTATCGTGCTAAAATGCTCGCGCTTGACGCCGAGCCCAACGCCGCGCACAAAAAACTGGCAGAATGGGAGCAACAGGGCAAATGCCGCGCGGTCGTCACCCAGAATATCGACGGACTGCACCAGAAAGCCGGCTCCCGCGAGGTGCTTGAGCTGCACGGTTCGGTATTGCGCAACTACTGTATGCGCTGCCGCAAGCCCTACGATGTCCGGGATATCGCCGCGGGACAGGGCGTTCCCCAATGCTCCTGCGGCGGCACCATCAAGCCCGATGTAGTGCTCTATGAGGAGAGTCTCGACGAATATACGCTGCAAAAGAGCCTCGAATACATCCAAGGGGCTGATATCCTCATCATCGGCGGCACGTCGCTCGCGGTTTACCCTGCCGCAAGCCTCATCAACTACTACCGCGGAACCAAGCTTGTGCTCATCAACAAATCTGAAACGCCCGCCGACCGGCGCGCCGACCTCGTCCTCCACGAGTCTATCGGCAAGGTCTTTTCCCAGCTGTGACCCCCCGTGAGATCACCTGCGCGGCAGCATTCCGCCGCGTCAGCGGACGGTTTCCATACCATTGGGATCTAAACCCCTACCGCGGCTGCGCGCACCGGTGCCAATACTGCTTCGCGGTCTATTCCCACCGCTATCTCGATTCTAGTGCGTTTTATGATGAGATCTTTGTCAAAACCAACATCGTCGAGCAGCTGGAACGCCAGCTTTCGCGCCCCGACTGGCCGAGCGAGGTGGTCAACATCGGCGGCGTGACCGACAGCTATCAGCCGCTTGAAGCCACCTACCGGCTGATGCCCGACATCCTGCGGCTTTTCATTAAATATCAGACGCCGTGCATTATTTCCACCAAATCCGATTTGATCCTGCGTGATTTTGACCTGATCGACGAGCTCAGCCGCATCACTTTTGTCAATATCGCGTCGACCGTCACGACGGTCGATGAACGCGTGCGGCAAAGGCTGGAGCCCGGCGGTGTGCCGTCCCAAAGGCGGCTTGCCATGCTGAAAGCGTTTTCCAAGACCAACTGCGCCACCGGTATGCATGCCATGCCGATCGTCCCCTATCTGACCGATTCGCCCGAAAATTTGGAAGGGCTGTGTGCTGGGGCTTCGGACGCGCACGTCGACTACCTGCTGACCGGCGCCATGTATCTGCGCGGCAACACACGAAACGTGTTTTTTGATTTTATAAAACGCGATTATCCCACACTGTATGCCCCGCTTTCGGCGCTTTACCGGAAAGGTGCGCTGGACAAAACCTACAAAGCGCAGCTTTATCAGACGGTCGGCAGACTCCGCGCGAAATACGGGCTGACCGGCAACTATCAGGCCATTATGAAAGCCAAGCTGCCGCAGGCGCCCGAACAATTGTCTTTGTTCTGATTTTTTTGTATGCTTTCCCTTTTTGCGGTCATACTAAACCGCAAAGGAGGGTTTCATGATGATCGTTGATAAAATCGCTTTGATCCTCGCCATCGTCGGCGGCCTGAACTGGGGCAGCATCGGCTTGTTCGGATTCGACTTCGTTGCCGCGCTCTGCGGCGGTCCGGCCAGCGTGATCAGCCGCATTGTCTACGGCCTCGTCGGTCTGGCCGCAATCTGGTGCATTTCGCTGCTCTTCCGGGACAACCGCGTTGAGCGCCACGCATCGTAACCACAAAAACCCGCCTGAACAAATTCAGGCGGGTTTGCTTTTTATCCAAAAATGAGTCAGGATAGGGCTTTTATATGGCCGAGTAATTCATCTAGGGTTGGGTTATAGCCTTGTGAAATGTAGAAATGCGCGAAAGCGTTCGCCACCGTCAGCCGATCACTGTCGGGCAGGCCCATGACCGCGGCAAAGCAGGAGGCGGCGTTGAAGTTATCGCCTGCGCCGGTCGATATCTTTGGCTGCTCGACAAAATGCGTCGGCTGGTGCGTCTCGCCGCGCGGCGTACACAGCAGGCTGTCGCGCACGGTATGGACGAGCACCTCGTCAATGCCGTACCGCGCGCGGACAGCGCGCGCGATCTCCCCAGTATCTGTTACACCGTCCAGCACGCGCGCGGACACGGTGAGCGCTTCATTTTCGTTCAGGCTGAGGATGGCCGTCCGCTTTTCGGCAAACCCGCCGATCAAGTTCAGCACGGCGTCGATCTGCCCGTCGGTCTTGCGGGAGACGTCGCACAGGTCGAAAAAGGCAAAGCGGGTCTTGTCCGCATCGTCCAACGCGTCCAACGTATGCTCCCACAAGCCGTGTGAAAACGACAGTTCGCTCCAATTGACCAGCGCGAGCAAATCGGCTTTTTGGAACAGCGCGGGCGCGTCCCCGCCGGTCGCATCGAGCACCAGCTCCCATGCATCGCGCGGCAGTGCGCAGTCGGCCGCGAGCAGCACCTTGCCGTCCCGGAACTCCATACAAGTCGACTGTCCGGACGGCGCGTAGGGGTACAGCGTGCACGGCATCCGGCGAAACGGCTCTTCCGCCGCGCCGTCCCCCAGCATACCGATGCAGGCAACGTCCAGCCCGAGCCCTCCCGCTCCGCGCGACAGGTATGGCAGATTCCCGCCGAGCTGCCGCGCTTCGACCTGCAGTTCGACCGAGCAGCTTTTTTCCGCCTTGCCGATCAAAAATTCGCCAAATTCCCGGATGGTGTCAAACGGCAGCGCGGGCGCGTCCGCCGCCGCGGCCTGCTTGAGCGGGCGCACGATCGTATCCGTAAACCCGTCGAAACCGACGACGATGCGTTTTCCGGCGATCTCCTCCCGCCGTCCGGCAAGGCTGTCCAGCGTGCTCACAGTCGCGCCGCGGCCGCCTCGTCGACCACGACGTAGCAATTGGGATGGTTTTGCAGCACCGACGCGGGCACGCGGTTTGTCACCTCGCCGCGAAGCGCTTTTTCAAGAATTTCCGCCTTATGCGCTCCGTTCGCGATCAAAATGACCTTCTTGGCCGCCATGATCTGCGCGATGCCCTGCGAAATACCGTATTCCGGATGGAACTTCTCTCCAAAATACTTGGTCATCACGGTTTTCGTCGTTTCGGAAAGCGGGATGATGTGCGCGTTGAGAGAAAAATCCACGCCGTCCTCGTTAAAGCCCAGATGGCCGTTCATGCCGATGCCAAGCACGGACACGTCGAGCGGGCCGTACTGCGCGATGTAGGCATCGAGCGCCTTGCGTTCGGTTTCGATGTCCGCCGCTGCCCCATTTAAGATGTGCGTGTCCAGAAACGGCTTTTGCAGCCGGCCGAGCAGTTCCGTGCGGTTAAAGAGACCGCACGAGCCCTCGTCCTTATCCGATAGGCCGACCCATTCGTCAAGCGATACATAGCGCGCCTTAGAGATATCGACCTCGCCTGTGTTGACCATATCGGCAAACGCGTGCACCATACCGAGCGGCGTATCGCCGCCCGGGAAGCTGACGAGCGCCGACGGGTTTTCATGGATGCTTTCGGCCGCGAGCGACGCGGCTTTCCGGCTCATTTCCTCATAGTCCTTGCAAATCGTCAAAATCATTTGCGTTTTCCCCTTTATTCGATGATATGGATATCGCGTAGGTAGTTCAGGTTGCGCTTGGCCGAAGCGAACGCCTGCGCGGTCGTCGCGCGCGGCATGTCGGACTCGACGACCGCGATCCCGGAAAAGCCGATGTCGTCCATTGCCTTTTTGATTTCGGCAAAATCGATGATGCCGTCGGGCAGGTCGCACATGACGTTAATATCGAACGCGGTATCCGAATCGATGTGCTCCTCCATCACCTTTTGATAGACCGCTCCGTCCACCTGCTTAAAGTGCAGGTAGGCGATCCGGTCGGCAAAGCGGCGCATGAAATTGGGCGCGGATGGGTCGCCGGGCTTGCCGTTTCCATTGTCATAGGCGTGGTGCCCGGTGTCGAAGCAAAGATTGAGGCCGGTAAAATCCATCAGGCGGATGATCTCGTCCTCATACTCGATCATGGTTTTGATATGCGGGTGGTACACGACCTCAATACCGAATTCGTTTTGGGTGTATTCTCCCATATCGCGGATTCTTGTTAGGAACGCGTTCCAAACGTCAGAACCCATATCCCGCTTCTTTTCGCTGTATAGGCCGACGTCGGATTCGTCCATCGTCACAAGGTATTTCGCACCGAGCGCGGTCAAACGCTTGCATAGCGCTTCGACGCGCGGACGGAAATCCGCAAACGACGCGCCGGTGTCAAATTGGTAGCACGCCGTACCCGCGCAGACCTCCAAAGAGCGCTTTTGCAGTTCTTCGCGAAGCTTGCCCTCATCGGTCGGCAGATAGCCATCCGGCCCAAGCTCGAGCGCCTTGTAGCCCGCCTCGGCGGCCTGATCGAGAAACACCTCGTACGGCGTGCCCGAGGGTGTGCCGTCAGCATACCACACGCCCCACGAGCACGGCGCGGTGGCGATCTTAACATTGCTCATTGCTTTTCCCTCACTTCTTCTGTTCCGCCATCACGCGGATGATCTCCTGAAACAGCTCAAGGTCGGCCACAGCGTCTTCCAGATTGGTCTTGGGCTGGCGGCCGTTTGTAATGCAGTCGTAAAACAGGTTTAGCTCGGTGTGGAACGCGTCGTGGAAATCGGGACCGTAGACAGTCGTCTTAGTGTCGTCGTCGTTTGATTCGGTGACCTCGACACGCGCGGGCTGATAGCGAAGATACGGCGTTTCGTATTTGACCAGTACCTTGCGGGTCTTCTGGAAGACTTCGATGGCCGCGTCAAATTGGACGATGTTCTGGTTGTTGACCAGCTCATAGGTGCCAAGGAATCCGTCCTCAAACTCCATGACGACGACGACCTGCTCGCCGCCGCAGGCGGTCGTAACCGAGTGGATCTTCTTCGGCACGCCGAACAGCTCGCGCACCGCCGCAAAGGAATGGCAGCCGAGACCGGTCATCATTTGATAGGTCGTGCGCATCTCATCGGTCGCGTCCGCACCGATCGCGCGGTCGAGGTGCGCGCGGCGGCGCGCGCCGCCCTCGCGGATGACCTCGGTGGGAACGTCGCTCGGGTAAAAGATCGGGCGCGTCTGCCCGATAAAGAACGGCGCTTCGAGAATGATATCGCGAAAACGCAGGTATTCGGTCTTCATAGGCTTTTCAGAAAGAATCTCCTTTGCCTTGAGGAACGGGCCTGCGTAGCGGCGCATGTAGCCGACCATCACGACCTGATCCGGATACTGCTTCTTCAGCTCGATCAGTTCTTTCAGCTCGTCCAGGCACAGTGTGACCGGCTTTTCCACGAACACATGCTTGCCCGCTTTGAGCGCGCGCGCGGCGTATTCGCCGTGATACTGGTCGGGCGACAGGATCAAAACCGCCTCGATATCGGCCTTTTCGATCAACTCGGCTGCGTCCAGATAGCTCTCCTTGATATGGTATTTCTTCTGGATGAATTCCACCAGCGAGGGGGCGACGTCCGAAACCGCCTTCACCTCATATTTTTCACACAGATCCTGCAAGATCGGTAGATGCATGCACTGGGAAACCTCGCCCAAGCCGATAACGCCAACTTTAATCATATATTTTCTCCTCCATTGTTATTTCCACGGATAATGAGCCGCTTGATGTCCGACCAGGCCGCGAAGCTCATGACAAAGCTCGAAAGCCCGAATGGGATAAACAGCACCAGCGGCAGCGAAAGCGGGAACAGCCAGAAGCTCAGGACGCCCAGCAGCGCGCCGACGGCGAGCGCGGGCAGGCTGTGATGCAGGCAGGCAAGCGGCAAAATCAGCGCGTTTTTTAAAAGCGCCTTTACGGGCAGGTCGACCGCGACCGCCATCGGCCACAGATAGCCGAAAAACAGCCCACAGAACACCGCTCCCATCAGCACGGCCGCCAGCGCGGCGACACTGCCGCCCGCGAGCCGCGAGCCGGTCAGCAGCAGGCCTACGCAGAACAGTTCGGCCAGTCCGAACAGGGTGTTTCTCTTCCAGTCCTGCGTAAGCTGCCGGCGAAAATCGTACCAGACGTCGTTCGGCCGGTCGCGCACCATGTTCACCGTGCATTTGGACAACGCGGCGCGCGCCATGCCAAAGGTGACGAGCGGCAGCGCGCACACGAGAAACAGCAGGTTCAGCCCCAGCACCTGCCAGAATTCGCGCCCGAGGATCTCGAAAAACAGTGCGAGTCCGGTTTTTGGCGGTGCGTCCTTCTCTATGCCCGGCCCCTCTTTCAGATAGCTCGGCCGAAACAGCGCCATGGCCGCTCTCCCCTTTCGTCAGTCAGTTGCAGATGACCCGCTCGGTCTCTTTATCAAACAGGTGCATCTTGTTGCGGTCCACCGCGAGACGCACGGTGTCTCCCGCGCGCGCCTGCACGCGGCTTGGCGCGCGGACGGTCATGGGCACGCCCGCCGTCTCGCCGTAAAGGTAGATCTCCGAGCCCATCAGCTCGGCCAGATCGACATTCATCTCAATCGTGCTTTCCTTGGACGCGTCCAAAAATGCGGGTTCGGTATGCAGATCCTCCGGACGCACGCCCAGCACGACCTGTTTGCCCGCATAAGCGGCCAGATCGTCCTCTGCTGCCTTGCCTTCGTGCAGCGGAATCGAATACGGGCCAAAGTCCACATGATATGCGCCGTTTTTCCGCGTCAGCACTGCGTCGATAAAATTCATCTGCGGCGAGCCGATAAACCCGGCGACAAACAGATTGCACGGGCTGTCGTACAAGTTCTGAGGCGTGTCCACCTGCTGGATCACGCCGTCCTTCATAACCACGATGCGGTCACCCATGGTCATGGCCTCGGTCTGGTCGTGCGTGACATAAACGAACGTCGTTTGTAACTTTTTGTGCAGCTTGGTGATCTCGGTGCGCATCTGGGTGCGCAGCTTGGCATCCAGATTGGACAGCGGCTCGTCCAGCAGGAATACGGCTGGGTCGCGCACCATCGCGCGCCCCAACGCGACACGCTGCCGTTGGCCGCCCGAAAGCGCCTTGGGCTTGCGGTTGAGCAAATGCTCGATATCGAGGATACGCGCGGCCTCATGTACCTTTTCGTCGATGATTTTCTTATCGACCTTGCGCAGCGAAAGCGCAAACGCCATGTTTTTATATACGGTCATATGCGGATAGAGCGCGTAGTTCTGGAACACCATTGCGATGTCGCGGTCTTTGGGCGGCACGTCGTTGACCACACGGTCTCCGATCTTCAGTTCGCCGCCCGTGATCTCCTCCAGACCCGCGATCATGCGCAGCGTGGTCGATTTGCCGCAGCCGGATGGTCCTACAAGGATGATAAATTCCTTATCCTCGATCTCCAGATTGAGGTTCTCGATGACCTTGACATCCCCGGGGTAGGTTTTATCGATATTTTTAAGCGTTATACTTGCCATCTTGCTTCTCCCTTCTCATTCCTTGACCGAACCGGCGGTCAGGCTGGACACGACCTGCTCCTGGAACACCGCGAACACAACGATCGATGGAATGACCGCGATGGTGACCGCGGCGAACATCGCCGTATAGTTGAAGCTGAACTGCGCGGTGAAATAGCTCAGCGACAGAGGCAGGGTGCGCGCTTCCTGTCCGCTGGTGAGCACCAGCGCGAACGTAAATTCGTTCCACGATTGCAGAAACGCCAGCACGGCCGCCGAGGTCAGCCCGCCCTTGGCGCACGGCATCATGATCTGGAAAAAGGTGCGCACAAAGCCCGCGCCGTCCACATAGGCGGCTTCCTCGAGCGCCCTTGGGATCGAGGAGAACGTCCCGCGCAGGATGAGCAGGCTCATCGGCAGGTTGAGCGCGGTGTACACCAGAATGAGGCCTGCCTTGGTATCATAGAGCCCGAGCGACTGGACGACGCTGTAAACCGGGTGCAGCAGCGCGGTCATCGGGATGACCATGGCGAGCGACAGGATGAAATACAGTACGTCCCGCCCCTTAAAGCGGCAGCGCGCGAACACATAGGCGGCCATGGCGAGAAACAGCACGTTGAGCGCGGTTGAGATGACCGTGATGATCACGCTGTGTCCAAAATAACTTAGGATCGGCGAAATGGTGAGCGCGTCCTTATAGCCGACAAAGCTAAAGTTTTTCGGAAGCGCTACGCCATTCGATAAAATTTCCGCGTTGGTCTTGAACGAAGACATGACGACCCAGATGATCGGGAACAGCGCGACAAACACGCACAGCGCGAGGAATATGTATTTGAGCGTGCACAAAACGCGCTCTTTTGCAGTCATTTGCTTGAATTTCACGTTTTGCGCCTCCTTAATAATCCTCTTCGTTGACCTTGAGGGCCTTGTTGATGACCGTCATCGCGACGATGCCGATGATGACGATAAACACGCCGATGGTGTTGGCGTATCCGTAGTTGTTTTCGGCCTTATACACGCCGTACAGCAGCAGCGGCAGGTTGGTGGTCGTTTTGCCCGGGCCGCCGTTGGTCGTGATGTAGATGAGGTCGAACATTTGGAGCATGTAGGTCGCCGCCATGACCATGGTCGTACCAATGATTTTTTTCAGCAGCGGCAGCACGACAAATAGGTCGGTCTGAAACGGCGTTGCGCCGTCGACGCGCGCGGCTTCGAGCACCGATTCGTCGATGGACAGCGCCTGCGCGAGTACGAGCGTGGTGGTATAACCCGCGAACAGCACCCAGATCAGCGTGACCGAGGGGAACGCCGTTGTCGAGTCCATCAGCCAGTTGTGCGTCAGGTGTTCCAGACCGACCGCCTTGAGCACCGAATTGACAACGCCAAACTGGGGATTGAAAATGTTGAGAAAGATCATGCCGATCGCGGCGTTGGATATGATGTTGGGGATCATATACGCGGTCCGGACGAATTTCCAGCCGCGCGGCTTTTTATATAGGATCAGCGCGATAAATGTGCCAAGCGCCACATGCACGATGCACTGGATGCCGATCCAGACGACCGTATTGGTCAGCGCCTTGAAGAAATCGGGATCGTGGAACAGCCGGATGTAGTTATCAAGGCCGATAAACGTCATGCTCTGCGCGGTCAGGCGGTAATCGAACAGCGAGGTGGCGAACACCATAATGAGCGGCACCGCGTAGATAAGCAGGAACAGCACAACCGCAGGCAGCAGGAACACCGGGATCCAGCCCTTTTTAATTTTCACGTACTTGTTCAGTCCTTTCCGTCAGCCAGCAAAAGGGACCCGGCGGAGCGTCTCCGCGGGGCCCCTTTCACCGTACTGTCTATCGGGGGAAGAAAAGAGATTACTGGTTCTTGGCGGCTGCGTCGGTCAGCGCTTGGCAGAAGCCCTTCGCGTCCAGCTCGCCCGAGTAGAGGCGCGGCAGCTCTTGGCTGACCACGTCCAGCAGGTTAGAAAACATCGTAGCCTGCATGTTGTCGGTACGGACGGTCGCGCCGGCAGCCTGGTCGAGGAACTCGACCAGCAGCGGGTATTTGCTCTTGGCTTCCGCGGAAACCTCTACGGTGGAGGAGGCAGGTACCATGCCCTGCATCTCCAGGCCGAGCTGCTGCGCGTGTGCCGAAGTGAAGAACTTGACCATCTCGATCGCGGCTTCCTGCACCTTGGGATCGTCCTGCTTGGTGACGAAGTAGCCCTGAATCGGCGCGTCATATACAAAGCTGTCCGGATAGATCGCGGAGCCGACCTTTTCAGCAAAATCCTCGGTGGTCTTGGAGGTGTCGGAGAAATCGCCGATCATCCATGGGCCATTGGCGATCATCGCCGCCTGGCCGGACATGAAGTTGTTGGCCGCATGCTCGTACTTGCCGCCGATGGCATCCAGCGTGGTATACTCCTTGAGCATTTTCTGGATCTTTTCGGCCGCCTCTTCCATGGCCGGGAAGTTGTAATCGGTCGGATTCATGGTCTGCATGAACTTGAGGCCCTCGTCGCCCGAGGTAGCGACCATCGCGCCCCACCAAAGCTGTGTGACCCACGCGGAATCCGCGGTGTCCATCGCCAAAGGTGTGATGCCCGCGGCCTTGAGCTTATCGCACTGTTGGAAGAACTCGTCCCAGGTCTTGGCGGGTTCCTGGATGCCAGCCTGCGCAAACAGGTCCTTGTTGTAGAAATAGCCGACGACCGAGCCTTCGACTGAGGACGCGTAGATCTTGCCGTCGCGGCTGTTGGTGGTCAGCGCAGCGTCAGAATACAGCGCTTTCCATTCGGGATCGGCGTTGACATACTCGGTCAGGTCGACGACCACGTCCTTGGCCAGAGCCAGATCGAGCAGGTTATAGCCCGCGCCGTAAACTACTGGCGGCAGGTCGCCCGTTCCGAGCTGCACCTTAATCTTATCCACATAATTCGCATCGCCCGGCACTTCTTCCAGTTTGATCTGGTATTTGCCGGCATACTGCTCGTTGAACTCCTCAACCAGCTTGGCAACGACCGGGGCCGCCGTATTCACGCCACACTGGAACGTCGGATAATTGATGGTGACAACGCCGTCGCCGCCGCTTGCCGCATTCGGGTCGGCGCCTCCCTGCTGGCCGCCTCCGCCGCAGCCAGTGAGCAGCGTTGCAGTCATAGCGCCTGCCAGAAGCAGTGCAGTCCATTTCTTGTTCATTCTCTGGGTCCTCCTCTTTCTCGAAGCGCCCCGGCATGGGCCGCTCCCCTGTTGTTGGCTCTATTATAGCGGACGTTCCCCTCCCTCACAATCGAACGAAGCGGACGAAACTGGGATTTTCCCGTTCGTTTAGTGATACGGCGAGCATCGGAATCCGTCTGTTTTTGAAAAAGCAGACTTTTCTTGCACTCTTACTGGTAAAATCTTGTTTTCTATCGCCATGCGTCCGGGTTTGGAACTTCCCTCACACGCATAAATATGGTACAGTAAGAAAGAGCAAAGGGGGTACGGAACATGAAAAAAAAGCTGTCGCTTAAGCTGATCGCGGCCGTGATGTGCTGCGCGCTCGTCATCGTGCCCGTGCTTTGCTCCATCATCTATTTCAGTACAACAGTCTCAGCGCGGCTGGAGACCACGGCGCGCGAAACCGTATCCTTTTATATGGACCAGTTCGCAGACCACAGCGGCTCGATCCTCGACACGCTGCGCAACAGCATCTACTATTTAATGAGCGACGACCGCACCCAAAGCATCATGCGGCGGGACGACATGCCCGACCAGCTCGAACGGCTTGCGGTTGAGGAGGGCCTCAGCCGGGCGTTTTTCGTCGGGGACAAGCTGGATCCGAGTGTGGTCACCGGCATATATCTGGTTAAGAACGGGCAGCAATACCTTTCAGTTCTACGCAGCGGCATTTTTCAGGGCACTGCCAACCGCATCCTGAACGTTTATGAGGAGTGCAGCGACATTAATTCGGCGCGCGACCTCTATACGCTGCCTGACCATCCGAATTATTGCTACTTTATTGTGGACTATCTCGACCTCGAAACAATGCGGACGCTTGGCAAGGTCATTATTGAACTCGACGTGGCGCACCTTGTCAATGCAAGCTATATCGACACGATGTACCAGCAGGCCGCCGTGCTGCTGCGCTCGACCGACGGGCGCGTGATCTCCGGACCCGAGGACGGAGCCTTTGCCGCGGTCGCACCCGACGCCGGAGAGGGTTATCTCGATATCGGCGCCAGATCTTATTATCATGCAAGCCGGTCGCTTGCTCCCAGCCATGTGCAGGTCGATATTTTTGTGCCCGAAAGCGAGATCTTTGAAACAACCAACCAGACGGTCAAGATCTATATCTTCTTCACCGCGGTCGTGCTGCTAATCACGTTGGCGATTGGCGTGTGCGTTCTCTATCTGGTCTATAAGCCGCTCAAGCAGATGCTGCAGCAGATCGACCGGCTGGCGACCGGAGACCTGACCGCGCGCATGGATGAGACACCCTACCGCGAGACCGAGCGCATGGCCGAGACCTTTAACGACATGGCTGACCGCCTCGAAGAGCTGTTCGACGAGGTTTATGAGAAGGGCCTGCTGCTGCGCGACGCGGAATTTAATCTGCTGGAATCGCAGATCCGACCGCACTTTATCTTTAATGTGCTCGAGCTCATTAATATGCGCTGTCTGGCCGCCGGGGAAAACGGCATTTGCCACACGGTATCCAATCTGGCACAGCTTCTGCGCGCCAATATTACGCACAAGCATGAGCAGACCATCGCGCTGCAGGAGGAGCTACGGTATGTACGCTATTACCTCGAGTTGCAAAAGGAACGTTTCGAGGATAAGCTGAATTACTCCATCGATCTGGAGGATCCAGCGATGCTCGCCTATTCCCTGCCCAAGCTTACCATCCAGCCCTTGGTCGAGAACAGCATCGTGCACGGGCTGGAAAATAAGCGCGGCGGCGGCACGGTGCGCATCAGCATCTGGGAAGAGGAAGACGAGGTCTGCATCCGCGTGTCGGATGACGGCATCGGCTTTGATCCCGTGCTTGTCAACCTCGATATTTCTGGAAGTGCGGACGAAAGCTCACGCCACAACCATGTGGCGCTGGCCAATATCAACCGCCGCATCCAACTGCTGTATGGACGCCAATATGGCATGCAGATACACTCGTCGCCCGGCGTGGGCACCGAGATCCTGCTCACTCTGCCCATCGATCACGGCACGAATACCACAGAAAGGAGCAAGCCCAATGCTGAAAGTGATGATTGTTGACAATGAAGCGGCGATCCGCAAAGGGCTGATCCACTGTATCCGGTGGGAGACGCTCGATTGCGCTGTCGCCGCGCAGGCCGAGGACGGTATCGACGCGCTCGAACAGGTGGCGCACATTACGCCCGATATCGTCATCAGCGACATCCGTATGCCCGGCATGGACGGGCTGGAACTGGCGCGCCGGCTAAGCGCAGAATATCCCCACATCAAGGTGATCATCCTGACTGGCTTCCCCGATTTTGAATATGCCCAGCGCGCCATAGAATACCGGGTGGTTGATTTCGTCTTAAAGCCCACCTCGGTGGACAGCCTGACAAAGGCCATTGAAAAAGCCAAAGCGCGCATTGCGGAGGAACGGTCGAGTCAAGAGCTGCAGCAGGCGCTTTTGAGCCAATCCGAGCAGACGCTCCGCCTGGAACGCGGCATGCTGCTGCACGATCTGATCCGGCAAGTTGACTTGTCCCATCTGTTCGTACTCAACCGTATGGCGCAGCTCGGCCTCGATTTGACCAGTTTCTACGTCCTTCGTCTCGACATTGCTCCCCTTGGCCCAGAGGATGACGAGTCTAACTTTTTGTCCTACCTGCGACAGTCGCAGGAGGTGCTCAGCGATTGTATGAGCGAATATCCGGTCCACTTTGTGCCGCGCGGCGACCAGATGTGCTACGCGGTCGTATGCGCGCCCGAATCGGCCGCGCTCGAGGGACTGTGCGCTGAGACGGTCGATATCATCGGCAGCCTGCCCCGTTTTTCCCTATCCATTGGCATCAGCTCCCACAGTACCGACCCGCTCGCCATGGCTGCGGCCGCTGAGCAGGCGGATCAGGCCGTGCAGTTCGCACAGTACGCACCGGACTGCCCTGTCATGCGTTTTGAACAGATGCCCGCCATTCCGCAGCAGGTGACCGAACGCATTTTCTCCGATCTCCGTCTACTCAAATCCGCGATTGAAAACAGAACCCGCCCCAAGGCGCTCGATATCCTGCGCCGCCTGTTTTCGTTTATGCGGGAAAACAAAGTGCCTGTTGAAACTGTGCGTAACATCTGCGTTTATATTCACCAGTTCTGCATCAGCCTGCTGTTTCTGCCTGATACCGAGGGCTATCTCTCCGAAAACAGCCTGCCCGCGCTCAAAAAGCTGATTGAAAGCGGCGCGCCCGAAACGCTGGAACAAAACATGCTGTCGTTCGTCGAGCAGATGCTCGACCGCACGGGCGGAGACACGGCCGATGCCGATGGGTTGATCCACACCGTAAAGGCTTATATCGCCCAGCATTATGCGGAGGATCTATCGCTTGAAAATCTAGCGGGACAGGTGTATCTCAGCCCAAGTTACCTCAGCAAGCTTTTCAAGCGCGAGGTCGGGGAAAACCTGAGCACCTACGTGCAAGGCGTGCGCATCGAGCAGGCGAAAACGCTGCTGCGTACCACCGGTCTCAAAACCTATGAGGTCGCCGAGCGCGTCGGCATTTCCGACCCTGTCTACTTTTCCCGCATTTTCAAAAAGCTGACCGGCGTCAAACCCAAGGACTTCCGGCGCGAGGAAATATGAATTTATGATAACAAAAAAAGACCTTCGAGCCTACCAACAAACCGACCGTATCTTGCTGCGCGAAGAGGATTTTGCTTATATTTTGCCACACTCTGCATTGCGCACATATATTTCAAATTACACGGTCACCTTTCCCAGCGAGAAGATCATTTCAAACCGCTATACTGTGATCCCGCATGGTAGCGCGACGCTGGTATGTTCGCAGGATAAAAGAGGGATCTGCGGCAGCCTGTTTGGTCCGGCCTCTAAAACCTGCATGGTCGGCGGGCTTGCCAACCAATCTGATATGCTTGTAATCATCG
>NZ_JAXEOA010000030.1:0-187100 GCF_034098985.1 Agathobaculum sp.
GGAACGCCGCGCTGAACCATTTGTATTTCATTGCGTCCCTCCTAGAACCGGAAATAAATAAAGGGGTTGAACGTGCCCGCCGACAGGTTCAGCATACACAGCAAAAGCAGCGCCAATGCGCCGGCAAAGCTCCATTTTCCCCATTTTTCTTCAAACCTTTTGACCACGGGAGCACAGAGAATCAAGGCGAAAATCAGTGAAAATACGAACGCAGGCGTTAAAAATGAACAGACAGTCGCTGTTCCCAGCCATGCCGTGCCTCCCGTGAACATTGCCGCCAGCATCGCGCCCGCCTGCGGCAGTGTGTCAGCGCGAAACAGCACAAACCCCAGAACGACGACCAGCATCGTGTAGAGCCTGCCATACCATTTACCGCGCAGCTTGTCCGCCGGAATGGCCCCGCAATCCTCGAGCACGGAAAACAGCCCGTGCCACAGGCCCCAGAGTACAAAATTCCAGCTCGCGCCGTGCCACAGGCCGGTCAGGAAAAAGACGAGAAAACGGTTTGCCCAAGTGCGGGCCGCGCCTTTCCGGTTGCCGCCCAACGGGATATACAGGTAATCGCGAAACCACGTGGAAAGCGAAATGTGCCATTTGCGCCAAAACTCCTTGATGGTGGTCGCGGTATAGGGATAATTGAAATTTTCCCGGAAATGAAAGCCGAACATTCTGCCCAGACCGATCGCCATATCGCTGTAGCCGGAAAAATCGAAATAGATCTGCAGGGTGTAGCAAATTGCGCCTGTCCATGCGGCAAACGCGCCGATCCCGCCCGCCGGGAGCGCAAACACCGCGTCAGCCATCTGCCCTACAGCATTGGAAAGCAGCAGCTTCTTCGCAAGGCCGCAGATAAACCGGCGGATGCCCAGCGCCGTACCCTCGGGCGTAGCCGTGCGGTTATCGATCTCGTGCGCGATATCGTGATATTTCACGATCGGGCCCGCGATGAGCTGCGGGAAAAACGAGATATAGAGCAGCACCTTGGAAAACGAACGCGACGCCAGCGTGCGATCGCGATAAACGTCGATCACATAGGAAAGCCCCTGAAAGGTAAAAAAGGAAATGCCGATCGGCAGTGCGATCCCGGAAAGCGGCAGCGACAGGCCAAATGCCTGATTGACTGTTGCCAGCACGAAATCCGTATACTTAAATACGCTGAGCAATGCCAAATTTCCGGTGACCGCCAGTGCCACACCCACTTTGCGCCGCCTGCCCGCGGCCAGTAATCCACAGCCGAAATTCAGGCCGACCGAGACGAGCAGCAGCGCCAAGTAGGCCGGCTGGCCAAACGCATAGAAAATCAGGCTGGCTGTGAGCAGCAGCGCGTTTTTCGCTTTCTGTCCCTTGATGCACCGATCCAGTAGCAGAATGGCCGGCAGAAAGAAAAACAGAAAAATTGCCGAACTGAATACCATGGTTTTGATTCCTTTTTCTCTTTATTATGCCAGTATTTATCCGGTTTTACTCGCTTTTGTATAGTTTGCCGCCGCGATGCCGCCGCTGACCAGCACCAGCGCGGCCAGATTGCGCAGCGTAAACACCTGCTCGCCAAGCACCAGCGCGGAAAACAGCGCTCCGAAGATCGGGATGCAGAAGCCGAACAGCGCAACCTGGCCGACCGGGAACTTGCCTAAAAGCGCCGTCCAGACCGTGAATGCGGTCGCCGACAGCACAACCATATAGGCGAGCAGTGCTACACCGCCGGGTGTGACCGCGCCAAGAGCGCCGCCCCGCAGCGTCGCGCCGATGAGCAACAGCGCACCGCCGCCTGCAAGCTGCCAGCCCGTAAGCAGCATCGGGTCACGCCCGGGCGTGACAATGCGCGACACCAGCGCGCCCGCGCCCGCCGAAACCGCCGAAACGAGCACCAGCGCGTCGCCCCATGAAAAGCCTCCCAGCCCGCTGCTGTTCAGGTTCAAAACCAGCACTCCCGCAAAGCCGAGTGCACACCCGGCGGCTTTTCCTTTGGTAATTTTATCGTCTTTCAGCAGAAAATGAGCCAGCAGCACAGAAAAAAACGTCTGCGTGCCCGACAGCACCGACCCTTTGACCCCGGTGGTCTGCGACAATCCGATATAGTAGCAGATATACTGGATAACCGTCTGAAACATACTGAGCCCTGCGATCGGCACCAGTTCATCCCGCCGCGGCAGGATTCGGCGGCCTTTTATCCGTGCGGCAACCAGCACCAGCAGGCCTGCGAGCAGAAACCGCCAGCCCGCAAAAACGAGCTGTGCATAATAGTCCCCCGCGGCGACAGCAAACAGCCGGTATCCGGTTTTCACGCACGGCGCCGCACTGCCCCATAAGGCTGTGCACAAAAGCGCCGGGATATATAATTGACGTGCAAGATGGGTTTTCCGTTCCGTCATTTCCCTGTTCCCCCTTTATTTCACTGTGCGAATTATATCATTTTTTCTCTCCCCCCGCAACAGAGAGGTTTATGGGACAGTAAATCCGGTATGATACAAGCAAGAGGTGATAAATATGATCTATACCTGCATGCAAAAAGGCTGCCACTATACATTTATCGGCAGTGAACGCATCCGCCGCTGCCCGGATTGCGGCAAAAAACACGTCCGCCCGGCGACCCATGCCGAACGCGCCGATTATTTCCGCTACCAGACTGATGCGGTGCGCAAGCGTTCGGGCTGAGACACAGCAAAAGGCCTTCCGATTCCCGGAAGGCCTTTCACATGCTGGATTCACTTGTCATTTCCATACTCCTTCAGGCAGGCAGGGCTGCCGTAATTTCAACATTACTTGGCAGCGCGGCGCGCCTTCTTGGAAACATTCGACTTGACACGGCCCGCGTCCAGATCCATCATACGGGCGGCAACCAGTTCGTCAAAGAAACCCTTAAACATGTTATCATCTCCTTTCCGTATTTGAGGCTTTCCTTTGCCTCTGTCATTATCATACACGGAATAGTAGGAGATAGCAAGCGGCAGGTTTTATGAATCTGTCACAATATACATCAGATTATTTTGTGCATATTCAACATCGCTCATTTACACTTTGTACATATATAAACATCTCAATATGGATATTATGCACAGCGTTTCATCGATATTCTGCCGCCAATCTTTCAAACAGCGGCAGCGCGCGGCGGATGGTATCGGTTTGCACGCAATATGAGATGCGCATATGCCCGGGCGCACCGAAATCCGAGCCGGGCACGACCAGCAGATCGTATTTCTTCGCGCGCTCGGAAAACGCCGTGTCGTCTGCCTCCAGCGTACGGGGGAACAGATAGAACGCCCCGTCCGATTTGACGCAGGTGTAGCCCATCGCGGTCAGGCCATCATAGAGCAGCCTGCGATTCTCCGCATAAACGCTGAGGTCGGCCGTCTGTCCGGCGCATTTGGCCGCCACCTGTTGGAACAGGCTGGGTGCGCACACATAGCCGAGCACTCGTCCCGCGCCGCAGACCGCTGCATATAGGTCGGCGCTGTCAGTCGCTTCCGACGGCACCAAAATATACCCAATGCGCTCACCGGGCAGCGAGAGCGATTTGGAATAGGAATAGCAAACGATAGTGTCCTGATAAAAATGCGGCACAAACGGTACTGTTAAGCCGTCATAGACGATCTCCCGGTAGGGCTCGTCAGAAACCAGATAGATCGGATGGCCGAACGTCTTGCTCTTTTGTTCGAGCATCGCGGCGAGCGCACGCAACGTGCCCTCAGAGTATACCGCGCCCGACGGATTGTTTGGCGAATTGATCACGACCGCCTTGGTGTGTACGGTCAAGCGCGCCTCGAGCGCGTCAAAATCAATCTGGAAATCCTCGATGCGCGGCGGCACGACCACGCATTTTGCCCCCGCCCCGCTCTCGATAAAACAGCGGTATTCCGGAAAATACGGCGCGAACAGCACAAATTCATCGCCCGGACAGCTCAGCGCCTTGAACACAGCCGACAGTGCGGCCGCCGCGCCAGCCGTCAGATATAGGCAGTCCGCCGTATACCGCGTGCCAAAACGCCGGTTCAGCGAATCGGCCAGCGCGGCGCGCGCAGCCGCGTCTCCCTGCGCGGAGGTGTATCCATGCAGTCGCACCGGATCCTCGTCCACTAGCTCGAGCAGCGCCTGCCGCACCGCGTCCGGCGCAGGCACGTTCGGATTGCCAATCGAAAAATCGAAAACATTTTCCCGCCCAACCTCAGCCGCGCGGCGGTTTCCATATTCAAACAATTCCCGGATGGTCGAGCGCCGTTTGCCCAGCGCCGCCATGCTTTCTGACAGCATATTGTAAAACCTCCCATCGATTTGTTTATTATAGCACACCGGCAAAGCGCTTCGCAACCACGGCAGCAGAAAACCCGCTGTCGCAAAAGCGACAGCGGGTTCATTTTTTCTCATTTTGTGCTGAATGCTGCCGAAGCAGAGAAGTTTTTAGTAGTTTTCAGCCTTTACCTGGAAATATGCCTGCGGATGCGCGCAAACCGGGCAAACCTCAGGAGCCTGCTTGCCAACCACGATATGACCGCAGTTCGAGCACTGCCAGACCGCGTCGCCGTCCTTGGAGAAGACCAGCTTGTTCTCCACATTCGAGAGCAGCTTAAGGTAGCGCGCCTCGTGCTCCTTCTCAATCTCGGCGACCTGCTCAAACAGGAACGCAATGTCCTCAAAGCCTTCCTCATGCGCTTCCTTGGCAAAGGTCGCGTACATATCGGTCCACTCGTAGTTCTCGCCCTCGGCAGCCGCCTTCAGGTTGGTCGCCGTGTCGTCGATCCCGCCGTTGAGCAGTTTAAACCAGATTTTGGCGTGCTCTTTTTCGTTTGCAGCGGTCTCCTCAAAAATGTTGGCGATCTGGACGTAGCCATCCTTACGCGCCTTGGATGCAAAATACGTGTACTTATTGCGGGCCATGGATTCGCCTGCGAACGCGGTCTGGAGGTTTGCTTCGGTCTTGCTGCCCTTTAAATTTGCCATAATACATTCTCCTCACAAAATAGAATTTCAAAGACGGCGTCGGCCGTCTGGTTGACAGGTTACTTGCCGCGGCACGCCGCGCACACGCCCTCAAATAGAATCTCATACCGCTCGACCAACACGCCCGAAGCGTCCTCGACCTGGTCGATCAAATCGGAGAGATATGGCATCTGCACATCGTATACCGCGCCGCAGTGGGTACAACGAACATGATAGTGCTGCTCCAGGTTAAAATCAAAACGATCCGCGCTGTTCGGAATCGGCACGCGCTGAATCACCCCCTGCGCAGCCAACTGGTTCAGGTTGCGGTAAACCGTCGCCTTGCTGATCGAGGGATGCTCGCCCGCCACCGCTTCATAAACGGTTTCCGCGGTCGGATGATCGTGCATACTCTGCACCGCGCGCAGCACGATCTGACGCTGGACAGTATTACGGGTCTGCATAATCTCACCCACTTTCTAATTAGGAAGTTTTATTAATTGAGATTATACCCTCTTTTCCCTACCTTGTCAAGTATTCCCCGAAAAAAACTAAAAAAACCGTCTCCGCAGCATTGGAGACGGTTTTTTATCATGAATTTGCCGTAGCGTCCATCCAGCATTCCTGCAGACGGGACCAAAGCTCCCGATCGTCCACTGCCTCCGGATTATAACGGATGCGCAGCATCGGCGTTTTTCCCTTGATCAGGTTGAGCTCAATATCCGCGCCGCTGTTCTCTGTCATTAGATTGGCGAACAGTACCTCGGACAGCCTGGGCGTCCGGTAGCCGACAAACCGAATGCCCGCCTTTTCCTGATGGCGCGCCAACTCGGCGAGCTGGCTAATCGTTTCGCCGTGGCTGTTATCGTCCGCGATCGCGACGAGCACCACCCCATCTGCGCGGGCAATCAAACGGCTATCCGGCCACATTTCGCCCATGCGGCGCAGCACCGTTTTGGCAAAGCGGCCTTCGCCCTCGCCATCCCCCAGAATGACGGCAGCCGACATCCCCTCCAGCAGCGCGGTCATGGCGCGCGCCATCACACAGCTCGTTTCCTCATTATAAATCCGTGCCGACAGGACATATTCAGCTTCGCTGCCCGCGTCCAGCGTGCGCCACAGGTGCCACCCCTCACGCGTATCAGTCGTAATTTCCCATTCATTTTTTATCTGTATCGCTTGGCTCACAACGAACACTTCCTTTTCCCCAAGGGTTCCCAACATGGCATTTCCCAAAATGTTTCGTTCATTTTATCACAATTTTCCAACATTCTTCAATGCCTCTTGGGTACTTTTGGTAAGTTCGTCCTTTCTTTTTCAGCCAATGCCCTAAATATGGAAATTTTATTGTGCATCTTTGCCACTGCCTTGCGGTTTTTTCTCACGCTGATAGGATGTTTTTATCCGGTATGCGCCCTTCCTTTGTGGATTCTGCCGCCCCAAATACAAGGCGGCAATTGAAAGCGACCGCCAAACGCTAGCGGCCGCTCCTGTTCAAATTACATAAAGAAAGACCATGAGGTAATGGCACACACTGCCCGCGATCACGAATAAATGGAACAGCTCGTGAAAGCCGAGTGTTGCGCCCAGGTTGGGTCTTTTTGCAATATAGATGATGCCGCCCAGCGTATAGGCCACGCCGCCCGCCGCCAAAAGCGCGATTGCCGGCGTGGGCATCGACAGCACCACGTTGAAATCCGCCACAATCGCCCAGCCCAGCAGCAGGTATAAGACCGTGCCGAGAAAACGCGGCGCGTCGATCCAGAGCAGCTTGATCGCAATACCTGCCAACGCGATCACCCAGATAACGCCAATGAACACATATGCGCGCGGGTGCTGCATAAAGCGCAGGATAATCGGCGTGTAGCTGCCCGCGATGAGCACATAGATCATGCTGTGATCCAGCTTTTTCAGCCGCTTTACGATGGCGTCCCCCCTGCCGGAAAAATGATACACGCTGCTGGCGGAATACAGCGCGATCAGCGACAGGCAGAACACAACGGCCGCCGCGGCCATCTGGCCAGATACCGTGCTGTCGCACAGCAGACGCACCAGCATGAGCAGCAGGCCAATGCCGGACAGCACTGCACCGACAAAGTGCGAATAACTGGAAAACGGCTCTCGGGCTTTCAAAAACGCGCGGGGCATATCGATTTCCTCCTCAGATCATCAGAAGTGGTTTTCAAAACTACTTTATATCATCTATCATACTACATTCCCCATATATTGCAAGAGGGAATTTGTAAATTTATTGTTGCCAAGTTTACAAAAAAATACACCCGCCTTAAAGGCGGGTGCAGAAAATGCTTATGCCGTGACCTGCACGGTCTGCGATGACGGGTCCCAGTCCACGCGGAAGCCGCAGAGGTCGCCCAGACTGCGCAGTTTATAAAAGGTGCTGCCGTCGATGTTGAACGCCGCGACCATGCTGGCCTGATAATCGGCCACGGTTGGTTCGGTGACCGACTGCACCTGCTTGCTGCCCGCCGGGAGCGGTGCAAGCTCATTGCCGCGCGGAGTATAGGCGGAGAACGAAATCAGCTCGACCCGTCCCGCCTCGGAATTCCAATTGACCGAAAATTCGCTCGTCGTGCCAGCAAGCAGCTTCGCCACGTCGCGCACGCGCACATAGTTGTTGCCGTTAATATTATAGGCCGGCAAGCTGGCCTCCGCGCCGTTCACTGAAACGCGCGCGAGTGCAGGCGCCGCACGTTCGCTCTGCCGCAGCAGAGACGACACCGGGTTGTCCATCATGATCCGGTAGCGCGGCAGGCGGTGCAGGCCGTTTGAGATATCGGCCACCGCGCCGTTGGTCAGCGTACTGACGCGCACGCCGTTCTGATTTAAAAGCTGCTCCATCCATGCGTCGTAAGCGCCGAACGGATAGGAGAAATAATTCACCGTCTGCTGCCCTGTATACTGCCGGATCATCGTCAGCGCGTTAGTCAGATCTGCGCCGACGCGGGCATTGTACGCGCTCTGCGTTTCGCCCCGCAGACGCATCACGCCGTTGACGCCGTCGGGGGCACCGTTGCCGCCGTATTGCGGGTTATGCAGGTTATAGGTATGCGAGCCGATCTCTATAATGCCGCTGTTCGCCATTTCATAGATCTCGTCCCATGTGAGTGAGTGACGATCGTCCGACGCGAAAGAGCTTGGCTGCATATTGTAGGCGACGACCGAGATCACCGCCTTCATGCCGGTCTGCTGCAGCGTCGGGTAGGCGTAATCGTAGTTCGAGCGATAGCCGTCATCAAAGGTAATCATCACCGGCTTGTCCGGCATCTCCCGGGCGCCGCTCTGGATATCGATCAGGTCGGCAGGCAGCAGCGCGGTGTATCCAAACTGCTGTAAAAACTCCATGTCCCAGCGGAAACGCTCAGCGGTGATCGTCATGCTGTTCGTCGCCGCCGCATCGTCGGTCAGGTCATGGTACATCAGCACGGGCACCTTGCCGCCTGCCGCCTGTGCGGCGCAGGAGGCGGCCATCACCCCACAGCACAGCACCGCGCAGATTATTTTTCGCAGTTTACATCTCATTGAAAATCTGTCCCCTTTTCATTGCTTTACAGTATAACACCGTTTGCCCTTTCTGTCCACCCGCTTGCGCCTGTCCGGCCGATAGGGTATAATGTGTAAGAAACGAGGTGAACGTTATGCCCCTCAAGGCTTTGATCGACGAAGTGTTTTCCGACCGGGACATCGCCCCCGGCGACGTGCCACGGCTCGACCTTTATATGGATCAGGTGCTCGCGCTGTTTGAGGACGGCTTTTCGGATGAAAAGCGCGCGCCCGAGGACAAGCTCTTGACCAAAACCATGGTGCACAATTATGTCAAAGAAGGCCTGCTCACGCCCGCCAAGGGTAAAAAATACACGCGCCAGCAGATCATGCAGCTGCTGTGCGTCTACCATCTCAAGCAAGCGCTGCCGCTCAGCGATGTAAAAGCGCTTACCGGGCGCAGCGATGTGGATTTTGAAGCTTGTTACGGACGGCTTCTGTTTGCCAAGGCGCGCACACGCGAGCTGATCCCGCCGCTGCTGCTCGAGCACCTGCCGGATGACCCGGCGGGCGATCCTGACGCGCGGCTGTCCATCTGCCTCGCGCTCTCCGCGATCTCGACCTATATGCGCCGCCTTTGCGAACAGCTCATCGACCACGCGCAGCCCTGATATTTCGCCACTGTTTTGGAGGGAACCCGCTATGTCTTTGGAAAAAGCAAAAAAGCATCTGGCCGCGTTTGGCGCGGAAAGCCGGATCCTTGAATTTTCCGTTTCGTCCGCGACCGTCGAGCTCGCCGCCGAAGCCGCCGGGTGCGAGCCCGCCCGCATTGCCAAAACGCTCTCGTTCCAGACTGAGGGCGGCCCCATCCTGATCGTTGCCGCGGGCGACGCCAAGGTGGATAATCAGAAATATAAGGCGCGCTTTGCCTGCAAGGCCAAAATGCTGCCTGCCGCTGAGGTCGAATCCCAGATCGGCCACGCCGTCGGCGGGGTCTGCCCATTTGGCGTGAACGAGGGTGTGACCGTCTATCTCGATCAGTCGCTGCGCCGCTATGAGACCGTGTTCCCCGCCTGCGGCACGTCCAACTCCGCCATCGAGCTGACGATCGGGGAGCTGGAGCGTTTTTCGGGTTTTGCCGGCTGGGTCGACGTATGCAAGGGCTGGGAATAAATGCTTATCTCGATCGCACAGTTTGCCGCCGCCGCGGATAATACGCAAAATCTTGCCGTGATCGCGCGGCTCGTGCAAAAGGCCGCGCAAAGTGGCGCGCGCATGCTGCTGCTGCCGGAATACAGCATGTTTTATGCCGTTTCCGGCCAAAAAGCGCGGTTTTCTGCCGCCGCAGAGCCGCTCGACGGCCCCTTTGCTGCCGCGCTTTCTCAGCTCGCGCAGCAGCATGGCGTCTGGCTCGCTGCGGGGCTGTTCGAGCGCGCGGACGCAGGTCTCCCTTATAACACCGTTGTACTGTTCGACGATACCGGAACGCTCTGCGCGCAGTACCGCAAGCGTCGCCTGTTTGACAAGGGTGTGATCCGCGAATCGGACGCATGCCGCGCGGGAGAACAACCGTTTGCGCCGGTCGAGACCCCGGCTGGAAAGCTCGGCATACTGACCTGCTACGAACTGCGTTTCCCCGAAGACGCCCGCCTGCAAGCGTTAGACGGCGCGGCGCTTTTATATGTTCCAGCCGCCTGGTTCGACGGGCCGCACAAAGCGCTGCAATGGCGTACCCTGCTCGCCGCGCGCGCCATTGAAAACCGCATCCCGGTTTTCGGCGTCACGCAGAACACCCCCGGCCTGTTCACAGGCTGCTCGGCTGCCTTTTCGCCCACAGGCGAAACGCTGGGCGACCTTGGACGGGATGGAACGCTACTCACCATCAAGCTTTGAAAGAGGAAATTATGATGCAATTCGACCCCACCCTATATGTCATCACCGACAGCACCTACCACACGGCGGACAGTCTTCTGGACACGGTCGCTGGCGCGTGCGAAGGCGGTGCGACGCTCGTCCAGCTGCGCGAGAAAGATGCAGGCGGCCGCGCGTATCTGGAGCTTGCGCAGCGCGTCAAGGCTGTGACCGACCGCCACGGCGTGCCGCTCCTCATCGACGACCGCGTCGACGTCGCGCTGGCGTGCGGCGCGGCGGGCGTGCATGTCGGCGCGGACGATCTGCCGGTCGCCGCCGTGCGCAGGCTGCTCGGTCCGGACAAGATCGTCGGAGCAACAGCCAAGACGGTTAATGCGGCTTTGGCCGCATGGAAAGACGGCGCATCCTATCTCGGCACGGGCGCGATCTTTCCGACCACCACCCACGTAACGACCAAGATCACGCCGGTATCGACGCTGAACGAAATCTGCGCGGCCGTGCCCATCCCGGTCGTCGCTATCGGCGGGCTGAACGCGGACAACCTTTCTGTGCTGCACGACAGCCCTATTGCGGGCATTGCCGTCGTATCCGCCGTGATGAAAGCGGACGAACCGTGCCTCGCCGCACGCCAGCTCCGCGAGCAGGTGCTGGCGATGAGAAAGAGGTAATCCCACATAGGGGAACTGTCGGACGCCAGAGCCATGCTTACAGATTCTTGCAATTCCCACAAGCTATCAAAAAGAGCCAGCCCCCAAAAGGGCTGGCTCTTTTCTCTGGCTTTCTCAGGAGGTATAACCCATTTCGAGCGGGCTGTCGTATACCTCATGCCCGCTTTCGAGCGGGTTCCCGTCCACATTAATCTGCACCTTGTCCACGCCGCGCGCCTGTGCAAACGTGTTGACCAGCGCGTAGACCAGCATGGTCTCGCCCGCCGTGCCGCTTGAACGCACAGCGTTGCCGTAGACCGCGTTCATATCGAGCGTCAGCACGCCGTCGGCCTCGCCCGACGACTGCACCTCGACGCCTGCCGGCAGCGCGCCCATTTCGATCAGCGCGTCGACCAATGCTTGGTCGGAATCGTCCTTTGCCTGCGCACCGACTGGCGTGAGCGTTTCGCCCTGTTCGTCAGGCACGTAAACGACGACCGGCTGCGGTTCCTCCTGCCCTGGCTGTGGCTCGGTGACCGGCGGGTTCGGCTCGGGCGGTGTGTCCGGCTCAGACGGGCGGGTCGCAAAATACACGCCAACACAGGCAGCTATGGCCAGCAGTATGGCAACAAGAATGATCCAAATGCGTTTATTCATGGCAGACGCCTCCTTTTGCTACCCTATTCTACCATATCTGACGGGTTTGATACAAGTGTTGTTCCCGACTCTGCTTGACATCCGCACCCTGCACGCGATAAGATACCAGTGTACAGTCGTAACACCTACATATGGACGGAGGGCTTTTATGAACTATGAAATCAAAGGCGGTGTGTTCCCGGTCGTCGTCTGCCAGCTGGCGGATGGGGAAAGCATGATCACTGAAAAAGGGTCGATGGTCTGGATGTCGCCCAACATGGAAATGACCACGACCGGCGGCGGCATCGGCAAGATGTTCTCCAAGGCGCTTTCAGGCGAAAGCATGTTCCAAAATATTTACACCGCGCATGGCGCGGGCTTTATCGCGTTCGGTTCGAGCTTTCCCGGCAAGATCCTGCCGCTGCAGATCACACCCGGGCACGAAATGATCCTGCAGAAAAACGCGTTCCTCGCGTCCGAGTCCGGCATTGAGCTTTCCATCCATTTCAATAAAAAGCTGGGCGCGGGCGTTTTCGGCGGCGAGGGCTTTATCATGCAGCGCCTTTCCGGTTCGGGCACGGCGTTTGCGGAGATCGACGGTGAGCTGGTCGAATACGAGCTTTCCGCCGGGCAAAAGCTGATCGTTGACACCGGCAACGTCGCAGGCTTTGAAACCGGCGTACAGATTGATATTCAGCAGGTGCCCGGCATCAAAAACAAACTGCTCGGCGGCGAGGGCCTGTTCAACACCGTGCTCACCGGCCCGGGCAAGATATGGCTTCAGACCATGCCGATCTCCGGCGTTGCCGGCGCCATCCGTCCCTACATTCCCACAGGAAACGGCTGATCCTACGAAAAAAGCTCCCGCCAAACGGCGGGGGCTTTTCTTTTTTTACCGCAGCGCGTCTTTCATGCGCCGCACATATGCGGCTACCTGCGGTACGCAGTCCGCGCCATATTCCCCGCACAGCTTAACAATCGCCGAACCGACGATCGCGCCGTCCGAAACAGCCGCCATTTCTGCCGCCTGCTCCGGGGTCGAAATGCCGAAGCCGACCGCGCACGGGATATCGGTCGACTGCCGCACCAGCCCAACCATCGCGCCGATATCGGTGGTGATGCTGGAGCGCACGCCGGTCACGCCGAGCGAGGACACGCAGTAGACGAACCCGCTCGCCTCACGGGCGATCATTGCAATGCGTTCGTGTGAGGTCGGCGCGATCAGCGAAATCAGATCCAACCCATGCGCCTTGCACAGCGGATCAAATTCGCCTTTTTCCTCGAAGGGCAGGTCGGGCAGGATCAGGCCGTCCATGCCAATCTCCGCCGCGGTCGAAATAAACTTTTCCGCGCCGTAGGAAAATATAACGTTCACATAGGTCATAAACACCATTGGAATGTCGGTATTCTTTCGGATGCGGCGTACCATATCGAAAATCCTGTCGGTCGTTGCGCCGCCTGCGAGCGCGCGCACGTTCGCCGCTTGTATGACCGGCCCTTCGGCGGTCGGGTCGGAAAACGGGATGCCCAGTTCGATCAGGTCGGCTCCCGCATCCGCCATGGCATAGACGAGCTGTTCTGTCACGTCGAGCGACGGGTCGCCGCAGGTGATGAACGGGATGAACGCTTTGCCGTTCGCAAAGGCTTGCTGGATGTTACTCATGGATTTCCTCCCCCCGGTAGCGCGCGATCGCTGCACAGTCCTTATCGCCGCGGCCCGAAATATTGATCACAATGATCTGGTCTTTTCCCATCTGCGGAGCGAGCTTCATGGCGTGCGCGACCGCATGTGCCGATTCGATCGCCGGAATAATGCCTTCGGTGCGGCTGAGGTACTCGAACGCCTCCACCGCCTCGTCATCCGTGACGGCCACATATTCCGCGCGGCCGATGTCGTGCAGGTGCGCGTGCTCAGGGCCGATGCCGGGATAATCGAGGCCCGCCGAAATTGAGTAAACCGGCGCGATCTGGCCGTACTCATCCTGGCAGAAATAGCTTTTCATCCCATGGAAGATGCCGAGCCGCCCGGTCGCAATGGTCGCGGCGGTCTCCGCAGTGTGAACGCCGCGGCCCGCAGCCTCACAGCCGATCAGCCGCACCCTCTTATCCCCGATAAAGTTGTAAAACGCGCCGATGGCGTTGGAGCCGCCGCCCACGCAGGCCATGACCACGTCGGGCAGCCGCCCCTCCTTTTCCATACACTGCTCCTTGATCTCCCTCGAGATGACCGACTGGAAATCGCGCACGATCGTTGGGAACGGATGCGGCCCCATGCACGAACCAAGCACATAATGCGTGTCTTCGATGCGCGAAGTCCACTCGCGCATGGTTTCCGAGACCGCATCCTTGAGCGTGCCCGTGCCGCTGTCCACCGGATGCACCTCGGCGCCCAGCAGCTTCATGCGGTATACGTTGAGCGCCTGCCGCACCGTGTCCTCGCGTCCCATAAACACCTCGCACGAAAGCCCCATCAGCGCGGCCGCCGTCGCCGTCGCCACACCGTGCTGCCCCGCGCCGGTCTCCGCGATGACGCGCGTCTTTCCCATTTTTTTGGCCAGCAGCACCTGTCCGAGCACGTTGTTGATCTTGTGTGAGCCTGTGTGGTTGAGATCCTCGCGCTTGAAATAAATTTTCGCGCCGCCGAGATCGGCGGTCATATGCGCTGCGTAATATAGGCGCGAGGGGCGTCCCGCGTATTCATCCAGCAGCTCTGCCAGTTCCCGGTTGAAATCCGGGTCGTTTTTATACCGGTCATAGGCCTGTTCCAGCTCAATGACCGCGTTCATCAGCGTTTCGGGCATGTATTGTCCGCCGTGCACGCCAAAGCGTCCTTTACTCATTTGTTGTCTCTCCTTACCAGTTCTGCAATGCGGCGCATTTTGACAGGATCCTTGACCCCATCCGTTTCGATGCCGCTTGATAGATCGAGCGCGTATGCGCCTGTCTGAAGCGCCCGTCCGATATTGTCCTCGTTTATGCCTCCCGCGAGAAAAAACGGCTTGCCGACCTTGCCGATCAGCGACCAATCGAACTGCCGGCCGCTGCCGCCGTAAGCGCGTCCGGCACAGGCGTCGAGCAGCAGAAAGTCCGCGGGCAGTGCTTCCGCCCGCTCGATATCGGCTCTGGTGCGCACGCGCGCCGCCTTGCCGATGGGCGCGTCCGTCAGCACTCGCAGACGCGTGATATAGGCTGCATCCTCGTCGCCGTGCAGCTGGATCATCTGAATGATGCCGTCCCGCGTGAGCGCGGCAATATGCGCAGGATCATCGTTCACAAACACGCCGACCGTTTGAATTTGGGGGACGAGCCGCGCCCGCAGCCGCGCCGCCTCCCGGTCAGACACGCGGCGGCGGCTCTCCGCGAACACGAATCCGATATAATCGGGCAGCGTTTCATTCGCGGCGGCTATGTCCTCCTCCCGCGTCAAGCCGCAGAATTTCAGCTTCATCCCGCCGCCTCCCGCAGTTTTGCAAGCGCTGCTTCTTTATCGTGCGACCGCATCAAATACTCCCCGACCAGCACCGCGTCCGCGCCCGCGGCCCGCAGCGCTTTTACGTCCTCTGGAGAAGACACGCCGCTCTCCGCGACGAAAACCGTGCCCGCGGGCGCGTTTGCCCGCAGCCGCGCCGCGTTTGATAAATCGACCGAAAAATCCTTCAGGTTCCGGTTGTTCACTCCGATCAACCGCGCGCCCGCTTCGACCGCCGAGCCAATCTCGCCTGCGTCGTGCGCTTCGACCAGCGCGGACAGACCGAGCGTTTCGCAAATGGCGAGGAATTCTTTGAGCTTTTCCGTATCCAGCAGCGCGCAGATCAGCAGCACCGCGTCCGCGCCCATCGTTTTGGCTTCGTAAATCTGATACGGGTCGACCGTGAAATCCTTACGCAGCATGGGCACATCAACCATCAGGCGAATTGCGCGAAAAATCTCATCCGAACCGAGAAACCATTTTGGCTCGGTCAGCACAGAAATACAGTCCGCGCCCGCCTCCTCATACTGCATAGCCGCAGCAAGGTAGTCGCAGTGCGGGTCGATGATCCCCTTGGAGGGCGAAGCTTTTTTGACCTCGCAAATAAATGAAAGCCGCTTACCCGCGAGCGCTTTCTCAAACCGGAAATCGCCGCGCGGCAAAGCCTCCGCTCTTGTCCGGAGCGCTGCCAGCGGTTCCTTTTCCTTGGCCACCGCGACGCGCTCCCGCGCATAGTTTGCCAGATCGTCCAAAATCATTGGGACACCTCCTGCGTCGCCCGGATAAACTGCGTGAGTTTTTCATAAGCCGCGCCGCTGTCGATCAGCTCGGCCGCGCGCGCGATACCGTCCGAGAGTTCATAGCCGTCGATGCCGAGATAGAGCGCCAGACCCGCGTTCAGCAGAATGATATCCCGCTTGGCTCCCTGCTCTCTGCCCACCAGCACATCGCGCGTGATCTGCGCGTTTTCCGCCGGGCTGCCGCCGCGCAGGTCGTCCACCGTGCAGGGCGAGAGACCGATATCCGCGGCGGTAAATTCATATTCGTGCAGCTTGCCAAACCGGATTTCGCAAGCTTTGTTGGTTCCGGAAAGGCTGGCCTCGTCCATGCCGCCTCCACAGACCACCATGCCGCGCGTCACGCCGAGGTTTGCGAGCACCTGCGCCATCGGCCTGACAAGCTTTGGATCATACACGCCCAAAAGCTGCATGGTCGCCCGTGCCGGGTTGGACAGCGGGCCAAGCATGTTGAACAGCGTGCGTTCGCCCATGCCCTTGCGCACAGGCGCAACATTTTTCATCGACTTATGGTATCCCTGCGCGAACAGAAAGCAGATGCCGGTGTCGCGCAGCACAATCTCATTTTGTTCTGGGGTCAGGTTCAGCACAACGCCCAGTTCCTCCAGCACGTCCGCCGCGCCCGACTTGGAGGACACCGAACGGTTGCCGTGCTTGGCGACCGGCACGCCGCCTGCCGCCGCGACGAATGCCGCGGTCGTAGAAATATTGAACGAACCGACCTCGTCCCCGCCTGTGCCGACAATGTCCATCACCGCGCCCCTGGGCTCGATGTGCGCGCCTTTTTCGCGCATGACCTCGGCGCAGGCCGTGATCTCGGTGATGGTCTCGCCTTTCATGCGGAGGGCGGTCAAAAGCGTCGCCATTTCAACCTCGCTCGCCGTGCCCTCCATCATCTGTTCCATGGCCGCGCGGGCGGTCTGATAATCCAGATCGCGGCCATTAATGGCCTCGTGTATCGCTGTATGCATCATATATGTTTCCTCCTCAAAGGCTCAAAAAGTTTCGCAAGATCACACCGCCCTGCGGCGTCAGGATAGATTCGGGGTGGAACTGCACGCCGTAAACAGGCTTTTCGCGGTGCCGCACGGCCATGACTGCGCCACCTTCGTCCTCCGCCAGCACACGCAGACAGGCGGGCAGCGTATCCACCTTCGCGGCCAGCGAATGATACCGCGCAGCGGTGATCGTTCCCGGCAGCCCGGTAAACAGCGGGTCGGTGTTGTTCACCCGAAGCAGACTGGCCTTACCGTGCATCAGCCGCTCCGCGTGCACGATCTCCGCTCCATAGGCCTCGCAGACCGCCTGGTGTCCGAGGCACACGCCCAAAATCGGGATAAAGCCGCCCAGTTTCCGGACGATCTCCTCACAAATACCCGCGTCTTTCGGATATCCCGGCCCGGGCGAGAGCAGGATGTGCGAGGGGTTCAGCCCATCGATCTGCCCGATGGTCAGCGTGTCGTTGCGCGCCACGCGGATATCCGGCTCGACAGCAGCCGCCTGCTGGTACAGGTTGTAGGAAAAGCTGTCATAGTTATCAATCAAAAGTACCATCAGCCGTCCACCTCCGAGGCGCGCTCAATCGCATCGATCACGGCGCGCGCTTTGTTCGCGCTCTCCTGATATTCGGTCGCAGGCACCGAATCTGCCACGATGCCGCCGCCCGCCTGCACAGTCACCGCGCCGTTCTTCCTAGCCGCCATGCGGATGGCGATGCAGGTGTCCATGTTTCCCGCCAAATCGAGATAGCCGAGCGCGCCGCCGTACACACCGCGCGGCGAAGGCTCCAGCTCCTCGATGATCTCACCCGCCCGGATTTTAGGCGCGCCAGACAGCGTGCCCGCAGGCAGCACCGCCTCAATGGCGGATAGCGCGTCGCAGTCCTTGCGGATGTCGCCCTCCACCTGCGAGCAGATGTGCATGATCTTGGAGTAACGGTGGATCATCATATATTCGGTTACCCCGACCGAGCCGACCTTAGAGACGCGCCCCAAGTCGTTCCGTCCGAGATCGACCAGCATGTTGTGCTCGCTCAATTCCTTTTCGTCTTGCAGCAATTCTTCCTCCAGCGCCTTATCCTCGGCGGGCGTCGTGCCACGCGGGCGCGAGCCCGCGACCGGGAAAGTCGTCAGCTTGCCATCCTGCAAGCGCACCAGCGTTTCGGGAGACGAACACATGATTTCATCCCCGTCCGCCGAAAAAAACACCATGTACGGAGAGGGGTTGGTCGTGCGCAGCACGCGGTAAGCAGAAAGCAGGCTGCTTTCATACGGCGCGGTGAACTGCCGCGACTGCACGGCCTGGAAAATATCGCCGTCGTAAATATGCGTCCGCGTTTTCTCCACAATGTCCGCATACTGTGCCTCGGTCATATTGCAGGTGAACTGCGGGTTTTCGTCCGCTTTCAGCGGCGGCAGCGTGCTTTGGTCCGAGACAAGCGCGGCCATGGCTTCCAACTCGGCGCACGCTCTGCCGTAATTTTCAAGCACGTTATCTGTCTTCATGTTGACGATGAGCACGATCTTCTGTTTGAGATGATCGAACACGATCACCTTATCGAAAAGCATCAGGTCGAAATCATCCCAGCCGTTCCGCTTGATGGAAAGCGACGGCTCGGCGTATTCGAGCATCGCGTAGGCGAAATAGCCGACAAACCCGCCCGTGAACGGCGGCAGACCCTCGATACGCGGCGAATGGTACCGCGCGAGCACCTCGCGCAGCACGTCCAGCGGCTTTTTGGTCTCCACCGTGCGGTTTTCCGCACCTTCGAGCGTCACTCTGTCGTTTTTGCAGGTGGCACGCAGAACCGGGTCAAATCCCAGAAAGGAATACCGCGCCCATTTTTCGCCGCCCTCGACGCTTTCGAGCAGGAAAAACCGGCTCGACTTGGCTTGCAGCCGGCGAAGCAGCCGGATCGGGGTCGTCCCGTCGGCATATACCTCACGGCTGACCGGAATGACCGGATAGGCTTTGGAAAGCGATAAAATCGTGTCCGTATCTGGCGTTATCATATGTATTCCCTCCAAAAAAGCAACAAAAAAAAGCTCTTGCCCTCACGATGAAACATTCATCATGGGACAAAAGCCGAAACTTCTGCGGTACCACCCAAATTGGCGCGAAAAACGCCCGCTCTGCAGCACGCTAACACGCGCCCTCCCTTGGTAACGGCGGGAACCCCGTCAGCGCCTACTTCCCGGAAAGCCGGATTTCGGGCTGCCCTCACAAGTCCATTCGGAACGTCTTTCGCGGCCATCCTCTCACCAGCCGGACGGCTCTCTGAACGCGCGGTGCTCGTTCTTACTTACTCTTGCTCTGCGGTTTTTCTTGTTCTGTTGGTAGTATATGCCGTGTTTAAGAATTTGTCAAGATGTTTCTTTTGTAATTTTTCTCGCAATGAGAATCACTCATCTTTCACGCGGCCCTTTTTGCGCTTTTTGACAGCTTCCGTCAACAAAAATTCGATCTGCCCGTTGACCGAGCGGAAATCATCCTCGGCCCAACGGGCGATCTCATCATACAGAGAGGCGGAAAGCCGCAGCGGCACCTGCTTTTTTGCTTTTTCCTTGTCCGCCATGGCGCTCCGCCTCCTTTCTTTTTCTTATTTTAATAGATACTGCCCGAGTTTACAATAGGTTGCGCTTCCTTATTCGCGCAAAGCACGACCATCAGGTTGGACACCATCTGCGCGCGGCGTTCGTCGTCGAGCTCGCACACCTCTTTTTCCGAAAGCTGGCCGAGCGCCATCTCCACCATGCCGACCGCGCCTTCGACAATCATCTTGCGCGCGTCGATCACCGCAGACGCCTGCTGGCGCTGCAGCATGGCCGCCGCGATTTCGGGAGCGTAGGCCAGCGTCGTGATGCGCGCTTCCTCAATTTTCAGACCAGCGCACGAAACACGCTGCTGGATCTCCTCGGCCAGCACTGCCGCGATCTCCTGCGAAGATCCGCGCAGGCTCTTTTCGTCGCCTGACTCGGATACGTCATATGGGTACAAGCGCACAGTGTTTCGCAGCGCCGCGTCGCTCTGGATGGATAGGAACTCGCGGTAGTTATCGACCGCAAACACGGCCTTAGCCGTATCCTCGATGCGCCAAATGACCGCGATGCCGATGATGATGGGATTGCCGAGAAGATCGTTGATCTTCTGCTTGTCGTTGTTGAGCGTCATGGTTTTGAGCGACAGCTTTTTGCCCATTGCAGCAACCTTCATCGCTTTGCTGGCCGCACCCTTTTCCTCACGTGCAACCGCGTCGCTTGCAACAGCGTTTGCTACCTCGGCCGCCGGGTTTACCGCCGAACAGAACGGGTTGACAAAAAAGATGCCCTCGCCCTTGAGCGTGCCGACGTACTTACCGAACAGCGTCAGCACCAGCGCTTCGTTGGGTTTTAATACCTTAACGCCCGCAAACAGCAGCCAGCACGGCAGGCACCAATAGAAAATGCATACCACTAGCAATGCAACGCCCAATCCGACCGTCTGCCCGCCGTCGACTAAAAAAGCGCCCCAGACGATGCCCGCCACCGCCGCGATCATCAGCAGAATATTCAGCATCAGCACCGCCAGGCCGTTTGGCGCTTTCAGGAGTCTCTCCTGATACAGCACTTCGTTCTTCTCCATGATTTATCCCTCACATTCATATCAATTTGATATCATCATAATACATCCTCCCTACCCCTTTGTCAACAACTATTTTTGAAAAAAAGAACGCCCCTCCCGGAGCGTCTGTGCTATTGAAAAATGTCCGGCAGTAGCAAATCGTGCCGCGGCACACGATCCCACGAAAAACCGCCGATCAATTCGCGCGCCGGAACCGGCTCCGGCCTGTCCGTCAGTCCGGCGGCGCACGCCAGCGCGCCAACAATTCGCTCCGGGGAAAAGCGCTCCCGCAAAAGGCCCAGATCAAGATCCTCATCCCGTTTGGAGAGCCGCCTGCCGTCATGCCCGCACAGCAGCGGGATATGGATATAATCCGGCGGCGTAAATCCCAAAAGCCGGTGAAGCCAGATTTGCCGCGGCGTGGACGAAAGAAGATCGCTGCCGCGCACCACCTCGGTTACGCCCGAAAGCGCGTCGTCCACCACGACCGCGAGCTGATACGCAAACACCCCATCCGACCGGCGGATGATAAAATCACCGCACTCCCGTGCGAGATTTTCCCGGTACGCTCCGAACACACCGTCCGTGAACACGATTTCCTCATCTGGAACGCGCAGACGTGTGGCGGGCGCGCGAACCTTTTTCTTTTCGGCTGCTTCGTCCGGCGTAAGATCCCGGCATGTGCCCGCATAAACCACCCGGCCGTCTGACAGGTGCGGCGCGGAGGCCGCGTGCAATGCCGCGCGCGAGCAAAAGCACGGATACAGCAGCCCTATTTCACGTAAAACCGCCTCATATCGTTCATACAACGCTGTGCGCTCAGACTGGTAGGGTACTTCCCCGTCCCAGTCGAGGCCGAGCCACCGCAGATCGTCCAGTATCAGCCCTGCAAAACTGCGGGGACAGCGCATCTCATCCAGATCCTCAATGCGCAGCAGGTACCGCCCACCCTGCTTCCGCGCGCTCAACCACGCCAGCAGCGCACACAGCACGTTGCCCAGATGCATGCGCCCGCTCGGGCTGGGCGCAAACCGTCCGACCGCCGCGTTTCCCATGCCAAACACTCCTTTTCATTGGCGTTCGCTTATAGTATACTATAAAAGACAACGAAAGGGGAGAACTTTCCATGAAAAAAAGAATCGTCTGCCTGCTGTTTGCGTGCCTGCTTACCGCCTCGGCATGCGGCAAGCAGCCGGCGGCGTTACCGGATGCGCCTTCTGATTCCGCGCCGCAAACGGCGCCTGAAGAGCCGCCCGCCGAACCCACGCCCGACCCGGCAGAAACCTACGTGGATGACCTGACGCTCGAGGAGCAGATCGCGCAGATGTTTTTTGCGCGCTGCCCCGAAACAGACGCGGCCGCGCTCGCTGGTCAGTACAACATCGGCGGATATATTTTGTTCGGCCGCGATTTTGAGGGGCAAACGCCCGATTCCGTGCGGGAAACCATCGCCTCCTATCAGGCCGCCGCTAAAACGCCCATGCTGATCGGCGTGGACGAGGAGGGCGGAACGGTCGTGCGCGTCAGCTCCAACCCGAATTTCCGCGCGGCCAAATTCCATTCCCCGCAAAGCCTATATGCCGAGGGCGGTATGGAACTTGTTGTCAGCGATACCAAGGAAAAGGATGAACTGCTCAGCAGCATCGGCGTCAACGTCAACCTCGCGCCCGTGTGCGACGTATCGACCGACGCGGGCGACTTCATTTTCGACCGCTCGTTCGGGCAGGATGCGGCTTCGACCAGCGAGTATGTCCGCGCAGTCGTCATCCAGATGTCGGAGGACAACATGGGCGCGGTACTCAAGCACTTCCCCGGCTACGGGAACAATATCGATACGCATACCGGTATCGCGGTCGATGACCGACCGCTCGAAACGTTCCGCGAAAACGATTTTAAGCCGTTTCAGGCGGGCTTCGGCGCGGGCGCGGGGTCGGTGCTGGTCTGCCATAATATCATGACCGCGGTCGACCCCGACCTGCCGGCCTCGCTCTCCCCCGCCGTGCATGAGCTTCTGCGCGGCGAGCTGGGCTATCAGGGCGTGGTGATGACCGACGACCTCATCATGGACGCGATCACCGAATATACCGACGGGGCGGACGCCGCCGTGCTCGCTGTGCAGGCCGGAAACGATATGCTGATCTCCAGCGATTTCGTCACGCAGTATCAGGCTGTGCTGGACGCGGTGTACAGCGGCTCGCTCTCCAAGGAGCAGATCCGCGAGTCCGCCGTGCGCGTCGTGCGCTGGAAAATGGTTTTGGGGCTGCTGTAAACTTTTTTTGAAACCGCTGCAACCAATCGGCCGCGTCCTGCGTAATGGATAGTGTATAGGCAAATGCGCAAAGCCTGTGCGGCAACAGAAAGGGGGGCGGCGGCCGGTATGAATGAAGCAAAGCTTGTGCGCGATTTGAAGCGCAAGCAGCGCGGCGCTTTGGATCGGGCGATCGACCGGTACAGCGGCTATGTCGGCGCCGTCGCCCGCAGTGTATTGGGATCCCGCGCAACGCGGGAGGACCTGGAGGAGATCGTTTCCGATTCGTTTCTCGCGCTCTGGCGCGTATCCGAACGGCTGGACGAAACGCGCGGCGGGTTCAAAAGCTATCTTTCCGCCATCGCGCGCAATTTGTCGGTCGACCGCCTGCGCAAATCGCGTCCGGCCGAGCCCCTGCCCGAAGGCGACCTGCTGGCCGCGGACGAAGCGCAGGGGCCGGAGCAGACCGTATTGCGGCGCGAACAAGCGCAGACGCTTCGCGCGGTACTGGAGGAACTGGCGGCGGACGACTGCGAAATCTTCGTCCGTTTCTACTACTACCGGCAAACCGTGCGCGAGATCGCCGAAACGCTCGATATGAACGAATCGACGGTTAAGGCACGCTTGGCGCGCGGCCGCTCAAAGCTCCGGGACAAACTCACAAAGGAGGTGGACGGCTATGCGTATCTCTGAGCTGTTTGACGAGCTCGACCCAATCGAACTAGATTCCCTGCTGGCCGAGCCGCTTCCCAAAGATGAGCCGGATCTCTCCTCCCGCGGTCTCCGCCGGCGCGTCAACGACGCGCTCGACGAGGATCCCGCCGAAAGGAGACGGCATATGAAGCAGCTATTCAAAAAAGGCGTGGCCGCGGCGCTTATCGCGGCGAGTCTGATCACGGCCTCGGTCGCGGCTTATCAGGCGGACTTCTGGAAAGCATGGTTTGAGGGCGGGACGGGTGATCTCGAGGTCAACACCGAAAAGCAGTCCATCGACAACGGCGATATCCGCTTGACGCTCGAGCAGTCGCTCGCGGACAGCAACATGACCTTTGTTGTGTACTCGCTGACCGCGCTGACCGATCAGGGCAAGACCCTGCTGTATGATGAAAACTATGTGGAAGGGATTGACTGCGCAGTATCCGCCAGCTATAAATCCTCGGATGAGGTAATCAGCTATTCAATGGGCGCTTTCCCGGAGCAGGACACGCCCGAGCAGCGGTTTTATTCGCTCAGCACCTCAGATTACGCAGGCCCGGTCACACTGCATCTGCGCGGAAGCGCGGAGGTGATCACCGTACCGCGCACGGACAGCCTGCAGCCTGTTAAAGTCGATCTGAAAAACGCAAAGCTCGAAACGCCGGACGGCGCGCGGTATACCCTGCATTCCCTCGAGCTGACTGCCATGACCTACCAGCTCCATTATACCTGCACGTATCTGCCGGAATTCGACGGCTGGTTTGAGCCGGAGGACTTCCTCTGCTTCGCGATGAAAGACGGCACAATGAAAACCGTAGGACAGTTCGGCCTGGAGCATCGGAGCGGTGGTGACGAAAGCAGTGGCGTCAGCACCGGCTATTTCAGCCCAGTCTGTGATCCCGCCAGCCTCGAAGGAATCGTGGTTGATGGCACGGAATACTTTGTCGACGGCCGCGCCGGCGCCGCCTATCCGATGCCGTATGATATCCGTCCGATCGAGATGCCGACCATCCGCATCGACATTGACGGCAAGGAATTCCTCGGTACGCCGCTCCGCCCGCTCATCGAACGCCTAGGCGGAACGGTCACGTGGGATTCCAAAACGCAGAGCGCGTCCGTCGTTTACCGCGGCGTGACCTGCGTGCTGACCGACGGCAGCACCGGCGTTACGCGCGATGGAAAACGTGTAGACGGGAAATACAGCTCGATGGCTGCTAAGGTCATCGGCGGCACGATGTATGTTGAAAGCAACGCGCTGGAAAACGGCCTTGATATTTCAGTGATCAGCTACCGCCTGCGAAACGCGGGCTTCGATTATTTCCACGCGGAGGACGGCGATTCGACCATCTGGTATGTCGTCCCGTAAAGCAAAAGAGCTGTGCATCAAGCACAGCTCTTTCTTTTTTCCTCATTCACCGACCAACGGGGTCGACAGGTAGCGGTCGCCCGTGTCGGGCAGCAGGACGACGATGGTCTTGCCCGCGTTTTCCGGACGCCCAGCCAACTCGAGCGCCGCCCACAGCGCCGCGCCCGACGAAACGCCGACGAACAGGCCCTCGCTGTGCGTGAAATCGCGCGCGGTGGCAAACGAATTCTCGTTTGTGACCTGGATGATCTCGTCGTACACCTTGGTATCCAGCACGCTCGGCACAAAGCCCGCGCCGATGCCCTGGATCTTATGCGGGCCGGGCTTGCCGCCCGACAGCACGGGCGAATCCGCCGGCTCGACCGCGACGATTTTGATATCCGGGTTCTTTTCCTTAAGATATCCGCCCGCGCCCGTGATCGTGCCGCCCGTACCGATGCCTGAAACAAAAATGTCCACCTTGCCGCCGGATTGCTCCCAGATCTCCGGCCCGGTCGTGGCGCGGTGCGCGGCCGGGTTCGCGCTGTTGTCAAACTGTCCGGGGATAAAGCTGTTCGGGATCTCCTTTTGCAGTTCCTCCGCTTTGGCGATCGCGCCCGTCATGCCCTTGGCGCCGTCGGTCAGCACAAGCTCCGCGCCATAGGCTTTGAGCATGTTGCGGCGCTCGACCGACATGGTCTCCGGCATCGTCAGGATAATACGGTAGCCCTTGCTTGCCGCGACTGCCGCGAGGCCGATGCCCGTATTGCCACTCGTGGGCTCGATAATGGTCGCGCCCGGCTTCAGCGCGCCGCGCTGTTCTGCATCCGCGATCATCGCATTTGCCACACGGTCCTTAACCGAGCCCGCCGGATTGAAATATTCAAGCTTTGCCAGAATCTCGGCTTTCGCACCGTGCTTCTGCGCCAGCTTTTCCGCCGCATACAGCGGAGTGCCTCCGATGAGGTCTGCAAAACTTCTCTTGATATCAGACATGTTGGGTAACCGCCTTTCATTCATTTCACATAATTCATAGGTGTTTTATATGAATTAAGCATACGGCATGTTTTCACATTTGTCAAGCCCTATTTTATAAAAAGAAAAACCCTCCCAAAAGGGAGGGTTTTAGCGATATCTTAATTTAATAAGTAAACATCTGCGTCCAGTACGGCGTGCCGTTCACAACCGTATATCCGACGCCGATCGTCGTAAACTCGGCTTTCAGGATGTTCGCGCGATGTCCGGGCGAGTTCATCCAATCCTGCATGACCGCCGCCGGGGTTCGCTGGCCATAGGCGATATTTTCACCCGCGCCGCGATAGTTCACGCCAGCCTCGGAAAGTGCGGTAAAGGCCGTAGAGCCATTCGGGCGCGTATGCGAGAACGACTGCTTGAGTTCACCCGCGCGGGTCTGCGCCGCCGCTTGTACGCTGCCTGATACCGTCAGCGCAGACAGGCCGTTCTTGGCGCGCTCGGCGTTCACCAGCCGGACGACCTCGGCCGCATAGCTGCTCTGCGACGTGCCGTTGTCCGTGTTCGGCTTGTCCTCCGGCTTTTCGTCCGGAGTCTGCTCGGGCTTTTCCTCGGGCTTTGTATCCGGGGTCTGCTCGGGTTTTTCCTCAGGCTTGACATCCGGCTTCTGCTCGGGCTTCTCTTCCGGTTTAACGTCCGGCTTCTGCTCAGGTTTTGTATCCGGCTTTTGGTCCGGTTTATTCTCAGGCTTGGTTTCAGGCTTGATAACCGGGCAGTTCTGCTGCTGTCCGCAAAGCGTGAAACCGTACTGCTCACACAGCTTCTGTACGATCTGCTGCTGTGCCTGTGATACAATCACCTGCACATTCTGGCGGTTCACGTTCGGGCGGAACGCCGCCCCTGCGGTCGAGGTCGCGGCGACGGTCAGCGCCAGCGCGATCGGAATCATCTTCTTCATAGCTTAAAAACCTCCTTGGTATTCGTTTGACGGCAAAACTGGTTTGTTTTGCTCCACGTACCGAATGATAGCACCGTTTGTAACCGTTTTGCAATGGAAATACCCGCCTCCCCGCCCAAGATACAGAAAAACCCGGCCGGAGTTACCACATTCCGGCCGGGTTTGCAATATTTAATCGAGCTTCTGGATGTTGTAGAGCTGGTTCAGCACCAGCCAAAGCTGCGGAAAATACCGCATGATGTTCCAGATGCTGACGCCGCGCAGGCCGAACTCGCTTGCGAGCGCGAGCTTGGCGCGGATGCTCCGCGCATCCTCGAACCATACCTCGTGTTCGGCGCGCTCGCGCCAATAATTGTAATGCGGCGTCTGCGCAGTCTCATCAAACTGGATAGGCGCGCCCACCTGAATCGCCTGTTCGACCGCCTGCACATTGCCAAGGCTTCGTGCGCGCGACTGCCCCTGTACATACGGCAGCGTCCAGTCATACCCATAATTGGGAATGCCCATAAAAATCTTGTCAGCCGGGACGACCGAGACCGCAAAATTCAGCACTTGCGCCACCTTATCGACCGGCGCGACCGCCATTGGCGCGGATAGGGTATAGCCCCATTCATACGTCATCAACAGCACGTCGTCCGCCGCCATGCCAAGCGCCCGGTAATCGTGCGCCTCATACAGCAGGCCGCGCTGCAAAGCCGAGGTTTTGGGTGCAAGCGCCACCATTACGGTCAGCCCCTCAGGGGTCAGCTTTGCGCGCAGTTCGCTGATGAAAGAAGCGTAGGCTTCCGCGTCCTCCGGCGGGATGTACTCAAAATCCACGTCCACACCTGCAAACCCGTGGCCTTGCAGCGTTTGCAGCAGGCTTTCCATCAGCGTCTGCCGCGCCGCCGGATTCCGGAGCAGCGCGTGCGCACGCTCGCCGGAGAATTGCCCGTCCTCGCCGAGCGTCGTAAGCACCAAAAGCGGTTTTACCTGATACTGCCGCGCCATTTTGGTCAGCAGGTCGGCGTTCTGCGGGATGATGCGCCCCGCCGTGTCAAAGCCATAGGAAAACACCGATAAGTAGGTCAGATACGGCAGCGTGCGGCGCAGCACGCGCAGGTCGATGTTCGGGTACGCATAGCCGTTGACCGCGAGCGTGCCCAGCTTATCGCCCTCAAATGACAGGACGAGCGATTGCCCCGGATAGATCCGGTCGGCGCCGCCAAGCTGCGGGTTGTTCTGCCAGATCGACATGACGCTCGTGCCATGCTGCGCAGCGATATTTCCGAGCGTATCGCCCCGCTTAACCGTATAGGTCTCCCTGGGCTGCGGCACGACGATCGTCTGTCCCGGCGTCAAACGGTTTGGCTCGCGAAGCTCATTCTGCTGGATCAGATACTGCACGGGCACGTTGTACTGCTGTGCAATCCGGTAAAGCGATTCCCCCGGCTGCACGACATGAATGACCATAAAGATACCACCTTTCTCTGGCAGTCTATGCAGAGAAAGGCGGCAAGGTTATTTGCAGTGGATACAGCCGGGCACGTCATACCACTTGACCGGGTAGCCCGCGCCCTTTTTGCAGAAGATCGAGGTGGACGTGTTTTCGGTATCGCGTACACGGTCATAACCGATGGCGGCGACCACTTCTTCCTGGTTTTTGACAGGCTCATAGCCGTCAAATGTCAGCCGCAGGCGGCCGGTGCCGCCCGTTTCCGCGGCAAAGTCCACCGCGTAATCCACGAACGCGGCCACCGGGCCGCGCCCGCGCGCAGCAAAGCGGCCCTCCTCCGCGTCAGCGGGCGTGAATTCACAGCCCATGCGCTGCAGTGAACCGAGCACGCGCCCGGCATAGTCCGCCGCACAGACGGCTTCAAACGCATAATACGGCTCCAGCAGCACATTCTGTGCCTGCTCCAGTCCCTGCCGCACCGCTCGCCATGTCGCTTCACGGAAGTCGCCGCCCTCGGTATGCTTTTCGTGCGCGCGCCCTGTCAAAAGCGTAATACGCACGTCGGTCAGCGGAGAGCAGGTCAGCACGCCGCGGTGCTGTTTTTCAAAAATGTGGTGCTGGACAAGGTTTTGCCAGTTCTTTGCGAGCACATCGACCGGGCAGGCGCTCTCAAACGTGACGCCGCTGCCGCGCGGCGCGGGCTCGAGCCGCAAATGCACTTCGGCATAGTGCCGCAGCGGCTCGAAATGCCCGTAGCCGACGACCGGCGCCGCAATCGTTTCCCGGTACAGCGGCATGCCCTTGCCGAACGACGCCTCGATACCAAAGCGGGTCAGCAGCACTTGCTGGAGCACCTCCAACTGGATCGTGCCCATGGCCTGCACCTGAAATTTGCCCAGATCCTCGCGCCAATGCGCTGCAAGCAGCGGATCCTCGTCCGACAGCAGCTCGAGCGCACGGCGTGTTTGTTCGCGGTCGGCCGCGGTTTCAACGGTCACGGTCAGCACCGGCTGAACCCGCCCTGAGACTGGCAGCGCGAGCGAAAGCCCGACCGCCGCGCAGACCCCACCGTCCTCGACGGCCTGCACGCTTTGATATTTTTCCCCGTTGTACACGCGCAGTTCGTTGATCTTCTCGCCACAGACCAGTTCTTTTGCCGCCAGCGTGCCGCCCGTAACACGGAGAAACGTCAACCGCGCGCCCGCTGCATCGTGCCGGATGCGAAACGGTGTGACGGTACGCTCTTCCGGCTCTTTTGCCCGGACAAACGCCGCCAGCACCCCCAGCAGTTCCTCCACGCCCTCGCCCTGCAAGGCCGCGCCGCACAGCGCGGGACAAAAACGGTTTTCGCGGAACAGGCGCGCCGCGGTGGGCTCGATCTCAAAGCCTCCCTGCTCCAGATATTGCTCCAGCAGCGTATCGTCCAGCCCGGCGAGGAACTCGGCGCAGGGCTCGTCCTGCCCATAGAGGCAGACGGGCGCGCGCAGTTCAGTCTGTAACTGCCGGACGACCCGTTCCGCGTCCGCACCCGGACGGTCGGTCTTATTGAGGAAAAACAGGATAGGCACTCCGCTTTCGCGCAGCAGATGGTACACGGCTTCGGTCTGCGCCTGCACGCCCTCGACCGCGCTGACCACGACGACTGCCGCGTCCATGACCGCGATGGCGCGTTCAGTTTCTGCAGAGAAATCGGCGTGTCCCGGCGTATCGAGCAGGGTGAACGCCTGCCCTGCATGAGTAAAAGAGACCAGCCCGAGATAAATCGAGATGCCGCGCTGCCGTTCGAGCGCGTCCGCGTCAAGCAGCGCGCTGCCCTCATCGACGCGCCCTGCCGTGCGGCGCGCGCCCGTGCGGAACAATATCTGCTCGGACAGCGTGGTCTTGCCCGCGTCCGCGTGGGCTAAAATTCCGATCGTTTTCATAATTTTTTCGGTGGTGTCATGTCATTTGTACGGCCTAGCAAATAATCCACAGAAGTTTTATAAAAATCTGCCAATTGAATTAATACTGCGCTTGGGTAATCATGCGCCCCAGTTTCATAGCCGCTATAAGTAGTTTGTGCAATTCCCAGCATATTTGCTATCTGTTTTTGAGATAAATCTTTATCTTCACGCAAGGCGCGTATATGTTCATATACCATGTTATCACCTCAAAAGCATTTTAGCATAACGAGAAATTCGCTATTGACTTATAACGAGTTTCTCGTTATTATGTTGTTGAGGTGATAGCATTGAACTCCCAAACCTGCGGTTCCTGCAAGCATTTCCGCTTCCACTATGTCCGTTATGGCTACCGCTATAACCGGATACATGACGGCCACTGCGTCTATCCGCGCGTAAAGCGCCGAGAAAGCGAAACGCCAGCCTGCCCGCATTACAAACAGCGCGAAGAAGCGCAGCCCGGTTAACCGGACTGCGCTTCTTTCCGATCCAATTGTACAATAGTCTCCACATGGCTCGTGCGCGGGAACATATCAAACGCCCGCGCTTTTTGCAGCATATAGCCAGCGGCGGTCAATTCTTTGACATCCCGCGCGAGCGTCGCCGGATCGCACGAAACATAAACGATACGCGCCGGCTTCATTTTCATGATAGCATCGCGCGCGAGCTCATCCAGCCCCTTGCGCGGCGGATCGACCACCAACACGTCCGGCCGTTCGCCCTGTGCTGCAAGCATCGAAGCCGTCTTCCCCGCGTCCGCGCAGAGAAATTCGACGTTTCGCACCCCGTTCCTCTCCGCGTTTTGCTTGGCGTTTTCAACCGCCTCCGGCACGATTTCCACGCCGATCACCCGCGCGGCTTGCGCCGCCGCCGTCAGCGTGATGGTGCCCGCGCCGCAGTATAGGTCAAGCACTGTTTCCGTGCCCGTAAGCCCTGCGTATGCAAGCGCGCAGGCGTATAGGTTTTCGGTCTGTGCATGATTTACTTGATAGAACGCATAAGGCGACAAAAGATATGAATTTCCGCACAAATGGTCCTCTAATTGCATTTCTCCCCAAATAACGACCGTACGGTCGCCCAAAATGACATTGTCGTCCCGCCGATTGATATTCAGCAGCACGCCGGTCAGCCCGGGCACGGTTTCCCGCAGCGCCGCAACCAGCCGGTCGAGCGCGGGCACACGCCGTGCCGCCGAAACCAGCGTCACCTGCGCTTCGCCGCTCGCCTCGCCGACCCGCACATAAATGTGGCGGATCATGCCGCCTTGAACGCCGGGCACATATGGCGGAATGCTGTTTTCCTGCATCCAGCCGCGCACAACGGCAGCGGCTTTATCGGCAGTTTCCGACTGGATCAGGCACGTTTCAATCGGCACGATATCATGACTGCGCGGGCGGTAAAACCCGGTGATGACCCTGCCGTCCCCATCCTGGCCGACAGGGTACTGCGCCTTGTTGCGGTAACGTTCTGTGCCGGGCGCGCCTGTGATGCCAGTGAGCTTGCCGCCATCCTGCCCTCCGATGCGTTCGAGCGCATCGCGCACTTTCTTTTCCTTGGCGCGCAGTTCTTCCTCATACGCGATATGCTGGAAACAGCAGCCGCCGCACACGCCGCCCTTGGGGCATGCCGGTTCGATCCGGTGCTTCGACGGCACGACCAGTTCTTCCAGCCGTCCAAAAGCAACGGTTTTCCCCACCTTTGTGATGCGGATATCGCACTGGTCGCCCACCGCTGTGCGCGGAACGAACACCGCCCGTCCGCCAACGCGGGCCACGCCTGTGCCGTCTGCCGTATAGTCGATGATCTGCGCGCGGTAAATTTTATTTTTTAAAAGCTCCATAGAATGCCGAGCTCCTTTTTTCAGTGTTTATTGGTATTATACCATGTATGCGGCGCATACTGCAATTGAAAGGAGCGGTGACACATGGATAAAAAAGAAGTCTCCGGCGAGATCCCCTTTGAATTTCTTCATGAAATGGGCCATAACACCCGCGCAATGGACCGTTTCTTCTCGCTTTCCGACGAGGAACGGGAAAACCTGATGGACAGTGTGTCCACATCTGGCGATCCGGACGAGCGTGCCGAACAGGCGCTCAAATCGCTTGCCCACGGCGGCGAAGGGTATTTCGAGCAATATTAAAAAAAGCGCCCCGATCGGGGCGCTTTTCTTTTTCTCATTCAGCGGTGCCAAACAGCTTTGGCATCATTTTATACAGCAGCAGCGCGACAACGACCGTGATAATGGATTCCGGCAGCATAAAGCTGTTGTAACCCACCGAATAAATCAGCGCACCGGTGCCTTCGGGCGCATAATAGCTCCAGATGAGCGCGCCGGAACCAAAGTGACACAGGAACCGGATGATGCACACGATCACCGTGCCGCCGGCGATCCCAAGCGCACGGTGCGGGAAAGGCTTTGCAAACAACGCTGCCAAGCCCAAGAGCGTAAACGGCAGCACATAGTCTAAAATGACGACCAGTGCATAGTTGAGCGCTGTGCCGACCGGCGGCGCCCAGAAGCCTGTCAGCATTTGCAGCAGCGAGCAGGCGAAGCCCGCGAGCAGACCCCATTTTGTTCCGTGCCGGAACGCAATGATGATAAAGGGCAACATGGATGCGAACGTCACCGACCCTCCCTGTGGCAATTCAAACAGTTTCAGGCTCATCAGCACAAAGCCAACCGCGACCATGACCGCACATTCCACAAGGATATGTATTCGGTTCATATTTTTTGTTTCACTCATTTTTAGATTCCCCCAATCGATTCCTTTGCAAGACCAAAAAACGCCTCCGGCTTACATGCCGGAGGCGTTCAAAAGCGAATTCCCACGCGCCTCTGCGGGCGCGCTTCCCGTATTTGACTCCCTCCGCCGGCATGACCCGGATCAGGTTCCTAGGGTATTTCTCAGCCCCGCGCGGGGCACCCCTGTCTTGTTGTAGGTTCAGTATAGCAGAGAGGGAAAGCAAAGTCAAGCGTCCTGTCCCGCGAGGCGGCGCAGGATGCGCACCGCATCCGCACGGGTAATCGCGTTTTCCGGACGGAACGTACCGTCCCCCTCGCCTTTCAAGATGCCCTGTGCCGCCATGCGCGACACCACGCCGTAAGCCCAGTAGCCAGCCGGCACGTCGGAAAACGCCGGTGCGCCCTCCCCTGCGCCGCTCACCGCGAGCGCATCTGCGATCACGCAAAATTCCGCGCGGGTGATGGGTGCATCTGGGTGGAACGTACCGTCCGCGTAGCCGCGCAGCAGGCCGCGGTCGAAAAGCTTTGCCAGCGCGTCTGCCTGTCCGCCGCCCGGCAGAACGTCGGAAAACCGCGCAAGCTCCGGCCGCTCAGGTTCGCTTTGGTCAATAAGGCTGGCCGCCAGCAATTCCGCCATGCCGCCGCGGGTCAACGGCGTCTGGTCGTCGGATGCCGCGATATCCGCTTTGAGCCGCGGCGTGATGCGCCCGGTATCCGCATCCACACGGCACGCAAATGGGAACCGGATGCCCGCTTCGTTTGATTTACTGATGTTAGCGAACACGCGTCCCTGTTTAAGTGCCTCGTCCAGCAGCGGCGCGCAGGCTTTCAGATCGTCCAGCGTGACGGCTAGAATCGCCTGCCGCTCGCGGGTAAAGTCCGCCTGTGTCCTTCCCGCGCGTTCAACGCCAGCGGCGCTGCCGCGCGACCATCCCGCCTCCTCGTCAAACTCGCCGAGCGCCCGGATGGCATACCCGTTGAGCTCGCGACCAGTCAGCGACAGGCCGCGCAGCCAGTCTGCCGCGCCCTGATAGACCTCGATCACCTGATCCACCGGCACACCGCCCGCGCAGGAAAACGTGACGTCCGTTTCGGAAAAACTCACGTTCGTGCCATATGCGCCGCGCTTATCGCGCAGCTCAGGAAGGGCGTATTTGGCCGACAATACCGAACCCAGCACGCGAAGGGCCGCTGTGTTTTCCGGCATGTCGAAGCTGCCGGTCAGCATAACGTGGTTGGAATCCTGCGTGCCGGAGGATACCACAAGCGCGCTCGGCCAGCCGCCCGGCAAAAATTCACACGAGGATGTGCCGTTCCCTGCGGGCAGCGCCGCAAGCACGGGCTTCACCGCGTTTTGAAACGCGCGGTAATCTGCCTTGCTCCCGCTGAAATCAGCCAGAATACCGCCGCGCCGGACAGCGTTGTCCCACAAATCAGACAGTTCCTTACAGAGCGCCGCTTGATCCTGCTGCTGGAGCGCACGGTCTATAAAATCGCGGTAAACGGTCGACGAGCCGACAAACCCTGCGGGCGCACCGAACAGGAAACGATTTGCCTGGCTGTTTGAACGCAGCATCATGCCATATTCGGTATAAAAGGGGTTGGAATAGAGTGCTTTCAGCGCGTTTTTCCGCTCCGCAAGGAACGCGCGCAGCGCGGATGCATCAATCGCGGGCGGCTCTTTCAGCAAGGCCGCAAGTTTTGCGGCTTGTTCGCCCGCCTTGCCAGCCTCCGCCGAACCGCACGCACGCAATGTGGGCGATAAGGTCTCCGGATCGTCATACCGCGCGCCCGCGTCAAGCGCCAGATACCCGCTAAACCCGTTCTTTTCCATTTGGTCACTCAAATATTCCACGAGCAGGCACCATTTTGGCAGGTCGTCCCACTTGGCTTCGATGGGAAAATATAGGGAGAACGACGCCTCTTGCGCTTTCTCGTCCTCCGTGCGGTACCAGACCGCCTCGTCCGTGGTCTCGCTCGTCTGCGCAAGGCTGAACGGGTCTTCCGAAAAGTCCTCCGCCCCAAGCTGCGGCAGCGTGGCGATCGCCTGTGCGGAATCCGGCGTTTTCACCCATTGATTAAAGTCCTCTGTTTCGCGTTTTACCTGCTCAAGCTCCGATGCGGTCAGCTTCGGGGTTGGCACGCTCGGTTTTTCCGCGCCGTTTCCCACGATCACGACGGTTTGATAGCTGGTGTCGCGCCATTCGGCAGCCAGTGTTTGGAAATACGCGTTCTCGTTTTTCAGCGCGTCGATCGTTTGCGCGCGTCCAATGCACGCAAACGGATCGCCCCCGTAGGCAAAGCCGTTGAATATCTCCTCTCGGCCAAACTGCTGCGCGTTTTTCTGATCCTCCAGCAGCTCATCCCGTTTTTCCGCCGGAATGCCGTTTTTCACCGCGTCCGCGAGCAGCGCATCAAACGCCTTGACCGCCTCGTCCTTTTGCGCCGCCGGCACGCCCGACAGCATCACGCCGACATTGTAAACGCCGCCGCTCGTTCCGCCGACCGTATAGGCCAGCGCGTCGGGAAACTTGTCGCGCAGGCCGCCCTGCAGATACGCGACCAGCGCCCCCCATGCCTCGGCCTTCTTGAGATCGAGCACGTCAGGCCCATGCGCCATCCAGCCGATATCGACCGTTTTAGTCGCGCTTGTCATCCGGTATTCCTGCACCCGCTTGGCAGGGATTCGCGGGGCGTTGTCCATGGAGATCTCCGGCACGGCGGTTTTCTCCTTTTTAGACAAATATCCATGCAGCATTTTAAGCGTTTTGCTGATATCCTGCTTGCCCGAAAGATAAATCAACATGTTGGAGGGCTTATAATATGTTTCGTAAACGCGCATCACATCTTTATAGGTCAAATCGAGAATGTCCGGGATTGCGCCGCCCGCGCTCAGCGTCGGCGCGCCGTTCCCATATAAGTTGCGGTACATCTGTTCGCTGACAAACTCGATTGAATTTTCATCTGTATCCAGACTGCGCAGCTTTAGCTCGCTGAACACGATGCCGTTATACTGTGCTTTGCCGTCTGCGTACTCGGTGCGGATGCCCTGCTGCTTAAAAATGTTCGGTTCGGTGCGCACGAGCGGGTTGAGCACCGCGTCCATATACACGTCGGACAGGTTGTAAAAATCCGCCTCGTTTTGGGTGCGCACCACATAGCAGGTGTAATCGTCGGACGTGTAGGCGTTGAGCTCCTTCGCGACCGAGCTGTTTACCAGAATATGCATCAATTCCCGCACCGGATATTTCTCGCTGCCGCACAGCAGCGCGTGCTCCAGTACGTGGTTTGCACCCTTGGAGTCCTCGGGCGGCGTGCGGAACCCGGCGGCAAAAGAGCGCTCCTCCGCGTCGTTTTCCAGCCAAACGACCTGCGCGCCGCTCTTTTCGTGCCGCAGCAAATGATAAGTCCCCTCGTCTGTTTTTTTGGTCTTTTCTTCAGCAAAGCCGTAGGGTTCATAGCGTCCGGCCGCCCCGGCCGGCGCTGGGAACAGCGGAACGAGCAGCGCGGCGGCCGCCAAAAACGCGATCAGCCTTTTTTTCATGGAAAGCACCTCATTTTCTCCGGTTCATGAAACAAAAGGCCCTGCACATTGACAGGGCCTTTCTGTAAATCGGTTTATGCGCCGATGATCTCCTGCGCCATCTGGAAGAAATCGTCTTCGGTCAGGCTGCCGGGGTCGGTCGTGTAAATCGAGTAGGACATATCGTCCTCGATCCAGCAGACCCTATAAAACGTGTTTTCCTCCCGCTGGTCCGAGCCGTAGCCGATATTGATCTCACCCGCGTCGCGCTTGGCCTGCTCCTCGGCGGTCGGCTTTTCGCTGCCGTCGGGCGGCAGGAAGATCTGGTGCATTTCACGGTAGTGCACTTCCAGCCCGCCGATTTCGCGCACCGTGTCAAACGGCGAGAAATACGTGGCGTCCTCCTGCAGCGGATCGACGTCCAGCGACACAACCGCGCCGTCCTTCTGATAATTCAGAATAATACCGGTAAACGTTTCCACCGCATGGTTGCTTTCATCGTTTTTGGCGGTCGTGTTTTCCCAGCCCTTGTCGAACGTATAGCCGTTTTCAAACGACTCGACGTATTTCATGCCCGGCACATATTTCTGCACCGAGCTTGCCGTCCTGTCGAAATCCGACCATTTTTGATCGAGATACGAGTGGGACGACCAGCTCACGATTCTGCCGCCGGCGAGCGCGCCGGTCACGACCACGGCGAATACTGCACAGAGCGCGACCGCGGTGCGCTTCCATGAGCGCATCTTGCGGCGCGGAGCGGCATTCCGCGCAAAATCCACGCGGACCTTCATTTCCGCAGGCGCGTGCAGGCTGTCGCCTACCGTGTGCAGCGTTTCCGAAATCGCGCGGTTCAAATTCTTGTCATCCATGTGTGGGTGCCTCCCTTGTTTGCGGTTCTCTTTCGGTCAGCGCCCGGCGCAGCATGCGGCGGGCGGAAAACAGGCGGGACTTGACCGTGCCCTCCAGCACGCCGGTCGCCTGTGCGATCTCCCGGACGGACAGCTCGTTGAAATAATAAAGCACAACCACCGTGCGGCGGTTTTCATCGAGCTGCTGCATGGCGGCGTACAGCCGCCGCTGCTCCTCCGTGCGCAAAACAGACGACAGGGCGGACTCGCCCTCCCCGGTTTCAAACAATTCGGCCACCGGCTGTTCACGCCGTTTCTTATTACAGTATTTCCAGGCCGAACGCGTCAGCGTTCTGAGCAGCCACGAGCGGAATTTCGCGCCGTCCCGCAGGCTGCCGATCGACTGCGCGCAGATCACAAACGCCTCTTGCGCCAGATCCTCTCCGTCCGCGCGGGTGCCTGTGATCAGGCAGGCAACGCGGAACGCATCGTCCTTATAGCGTTCGTACAGCGCGTCAAACGCCTGCATGTCGCCGGCTTTCCAGTCTCGGACGAGTTCTTCGTCGGTCATATGGCCCCTCCTTTCCGGTTTTCGGTGCACCTGTCTATAAGAGCGCTTCGGCGTTCGTTCGGTTCACGGGTTTTAAAAAAATATTGGACAATGACGCGGCCGATTGTCGGTTGCGCTTACGCCGCGCCGCCTTTATAATAAGCATAACACATCCCGGTACAAAGCGGGGGAGGAATGAAATGAACAGGCAGGATTTTTTTGATGGCCGCATATTCGACGCCTACCGGTATTTCGGCGCGCATATTGTGGAGCATGGCGTTGTTTTCCGGGTTTTTGCGCCAAACGCGGCAAAAGTCACACTCACCGGCGCGTTTAACAGCTGGGGCGAGGACGAGCTTTCGCGCGACGGCACGGGCGGTTTCTTTACGCACACCGTACCCAGCGCCAAGGCGGGGCAGTTTTACAAATATCGCATATACACGCGGGACGGGCGTGTTGTCGAGCACTGCGACCCCTACGGCTTTGCCATGGAACGGCGGCCAGGCTGCTGTTCTGTCATCACTGATCTTGACGCCTACCGGTTTTCCGACGGCGAGTGGATGGCGGCGCGCACGGCAAGCACCGATCTGCCGCTGAATATTTATGAGATGCATCCGGGCTCATGGCGGCGCAACCCTGAAGACAAGGAAAACGGCTGGTACCGCTATGACGAGCTGGCCGACCTGCTCATTCCCTATCTGCGGGAACACGGATTTACACATGTGGAATTCCTTCCGCTGTCCGAGCACCCGTTCGACGGCTCTTGGGGCTATCAAAATACCGGATTTTTTGCGCCCACCTCGCGCTACGGAACGCCTGACCAGCTTAAAATTCTGATCGACCGTCTGCACCAGGCCGGCATCGGCGCAATATTGGACTTTGTACCCGTGCATTTCGCAGTCGATTCCTATGGGCTTGCCCAGTTCGACGGCACGCATTTATATGAGTATCCGCACGCGGCGGTCGGCGAAAGCGAGTGGGGCAGCTTTAATTTCATCCATTCGCGGCGCGAAACGCGCTGCTTTTTGCAGTCCGCCGCCAACTATTGGCTAAGCGAGTTCCATTTCGACGGTCTGCGCATGGATGCGGTCTCCCGACTGATTTACTGGCAGGGCGACGAGACGCGCGGCGTCAACGGCGACGCGCTTGACTTCCTGAAAACCATGAACGCCGGACTGAAAGAGCGCCATCCGTCCGTGCTGCTGGTCGCAGAGGATTCGACAGCGTTCGCAGGCGTCACCCGTCCGGTCTCAGAGCGCGGCCTGGGTTTCGACTACAAATGGGATCTCGGCTGGATGCACGACACGCTCGAATATTTTCAGACTCAGCCCGATCTGCGCCCGCGCGACCGGCATAAGCTGACGTTTTCCATGGAATATTTTGCAAACGAACGGTATTTGCTGCCGTTTTCGCACGACGAGGTCGTGCACGGCAAAGCGTCGATCGTGCAGAAGATGTACGGTGCCGATCCCGCGCAGAAATTCGCGCAGGCGCGCGCACTCTATTTATATATGTTCGCGCATCCGGGCAAAAAGCTCAATTTTATGGGCGCTGAGCTCGGCATGCTGCGCGAGTGGGACGACGCGGGCGAGCTCGATTGGTCGCTTGACAGCGCCCCGCAGCATCAGGCGTTCCACACGTTTTTCCGCGCACTCTGCCAGTTGTACCGCGCCCATCCCGCGCTTTGCGCCGATTATGCCCCGGGGAATTTCTCTTGGTTAGACAGCCCGGAAGAGGCTCCCTGTGTCTTCGCTTTCACGCGTTCCAACGCGGACGAACGCCTTGCCGCCGTATTCAACCTGTCCGACGAGCCATGCACGGATTGCACGCTGCCCATTGGTTCCGCCGCCGTGCTGCTGTCGACCGAAAACGTGAGCTTCGGAGGGGCAGCAAAAGAAACCGCGTGTTCTTTTTTGTCAAATTCGGACGAAACCACGCTGAATCTGCCGCCATACAGCGGTTTGCTTCTGCAAATTGGATAAAGAAAAATCGCGCCGGTTTCCGGCGCGATTTTCTTTTTATACCTTGAGCATCCGGTATCCCACCCCGACGTGGGTCTGGATATATAGGGGCGAGGATGGGTCTTTCTCGATTTTCTTGCGCAGCGTCGCCATGAACACCCGCAGTGAGGCCACATCGTTCTCCCATGAGCTGCCCCAGATCTCGCGCGTGATAAACGCATGGGTCAGCACTTTGCCGGCGTTTCGCGCGAGCAGGCAGAGCAGCTTGTACTCTATGGGAGTCAGGTGCAGCTCCTGTCCGTCCAGAAACGCGCAGCCCGCCGCATAATCGATTTTGAGCGCGCCGTTTTGGAAGACCGACGAATCGCCCTGCGCCGCCGTACCATGCAGCCGCCGGAAGGTCACGCGCAGACGCGCGAGCAGCTCCTCAACAGAAAACGGTTTGGTCAGGTAATCGTCCGCGCCCGCGTCAAGCGCTTCGATCTTGTCCGTATCCTCGCTACGCGCGCTGATAACGATAATCGGCATTCCGGACCAAGAGCGGATCTTGCGGATCACGTCCACGCCGTCCATATCGGGCAGCCCGAGGTCAAGCAGCACCACGTCCGGGTTATGGGACGCAGCCTCTAAAACCGCAGCCTCCCCAGTCGGCGCGGTGTGGTATTTATAGCCATGCGTCTCGAGCGTGGTCGAAATCAGGTTTCGTACCGCGCTGTCGTCCTCCACGACCAGTATCATCGGCTTATTCATGCAGCGTTACCTCCTCAAGCGGTAAAGTGAAACGGAAGACCGCGCCGTGCGGCCGGTTATCGGAAACTGTAATATCGCCGCCGTGCGCGTTAATAATGGATTTGCACAGCGCGAGACCCAGCCCTAAGCTGCGGCGGCTGTCTGATGCGCCGGAATGTGCTGTGTAAAACATATCAAAAATATGCGGTTTTGCGTCATCCGGAATGCCGGGGCCATGATCTGACACGCTGACGAACGCCTTTCCATCCCGCACGCCGCTGAGCACTTCGATCTGCGCGTCGGCCGGCGTATACTTGAGCGCGTTGTCAATCAGATTGATGACAACCTGGACAATCAGCCGCGCATCCATGCGCGCAAGGATATAGTCTCCCTGCTGGCGGACTTCGATATGGCGCCCCCCCCGGCGGCGATTCACATGCCGCATTGCCTCCGCGATGACCTCATCCATCAGCTCAGCGGTTGGACGCAGTTGCATGGTGCCGTCCTCGATCCGTGTGACCGACAGCAGGTTTTCGACCAGATTGATCAGCCACAGCGCGTCGTCATAAATATCGGCGTATAGGCGCGCGCGCTTTTCGCTGTCCAGCGCCTCCCCGCTTGCGAGCAGGATACCCGCGTTGCCGGAAATCGCGGTCAGCGGCGTGCGAAGATCGTGTGAGATCGAGCGCAGCAGGTTTGCACGGAGCTGCTCGTTTTTTGCCAGCACAGCCGCCTGCTCCCGCTCGCGCTGGGTCGCTTCGTTTTGCAGCGCGAGCGCACACTCGCCCAGCATGGAAAGCATAATGCTGTTTTCAAATGCATCGAGCGGCTCGCTGCCAATAGCCACGCCCGCAACGCCGTATACCGCGTCCCCGATGCGAACAGCCAGATAAAGGCATTTTGCACTGCCCAACGTACCCGTCGTCGCGCCCGCGCGTTTATTGTTCTGAAACACCCATCCGGCGACGGCGCGCTCATTATCGTTTGTGTATGCGCCGGCATCGCCCTGTTCTCCGAAAAAAAACACGGCGGGCTCGCTCAGCGTTTTTCCATCCGCCCGGTAAAACACGATATCACGGCGCAGAAGCTTTGCAAGCTGCTGGGATACTGCGCCGGCGATCCCGTCCCGGCTGCGCGTTTTTTGCAGAAGCTGGTTGGTCTCAAGCAGCACCTTGGTGCGGAACGCCGTCGCCGCCGCCTGCCGCGCCTGCTGCTTGAGGCGCACCGCCAATGTGCCGGTCAGAAACGCCGCGACAAACATAATCAGAAAAGTCGCGGGGTAGCCCTTGTCGTAAGCCGCGAGCGTATAGCGCGGGATGGTAAAGAAGTAATTAAACGTCAGCACGCTGATGACCGACAGCACCAGGCTGTACCCACGCCGCTCGGTGATGACCGCGGTCAGCAGCACGCTCAGGATATAGACTGTGATGATATTGGCCTCGGAAAAGCCCAGCTTATCAAATGCAAAACCGATGAGCGTCGCCAGCGCCAGCATAGCTGCGCTTTTGGCCACATCGCGCAGAGACACGGCCGAACCCTGCCGGCGCGCAGCCGCGGGCATGTGCCGGGCGCGCTGGTCTGGGATAATATAAATATCCAGATTAGGCGCGAGCGCGTTGAGACGCTCGGGCAGCGTCGGCTTGCTCCAGATATATTTGCGCTGGGCGACCGACCGCCCTAGCACGATCTTGGAAACGCCGCTGAGACGCGCGAACTCCGAAATCTGCAAAGGGATGTCCTCGCCATATACCGTTTCGATTGCCGCGCCGAGCTGCTCCGCCAGCCGCATATTCTGCCGCAGGCGGCGGCGGTCGTCCTCGGACATGCGCGCGGATGCGGGCGTTTCCACAAACAGCGCGCTGAACCCGCCCCGGAACGCGCCCGCCATGCGCGCGGCCGTGCGAATGATCTTAGGATTGGTCGGCGAGGCGGATAGGCAGACGAGGATGTGCTCATCGGTGTAGTAGCCAGCCGGCTGCGCCTGCCGCGCGCGCTCCGCCATCCGGTTGACACGGTCGGCACAGCGGCGCAGGGCCAGTTCGCGCAGCGCGGCCAGGTTTTTCACATCAAAAAAGCTGCCGAGCGCCTGCTCGGCCTGCGCTTTCCGGTATACCTTACCCGCGCGCAGCCGCTCCATCAGCTCTTCCGGCTCGATATCGACCAACTCAACCTGATCGGCATTATCGAACACGTGATCAGGGATGCGTTCCCGCACGGTCACGCCGGTCACCGAAGCCACCATGTCGTTTAAGCTCTCGATATGCTGCACGTTGACCGTGGTATACACGTCAATGCCCGCTTTCAGCAGTTCTTCCACGTCCTGATAGCGCTTCTGGTGGCGGCAGCCGTCCGCGTTGGTGTGCGCCAGCTCGTCGACCAGCGCAAGGCGCGGCGCACGGGCGATCGTCCCGTCCAGGTCAAATTCGCGCAGCGTGATGCCCTGGTGCGCGACCGCAAGCGGCGGCACCTGCTCCAGGCCGCCAAGCAGCGCGCGCGTTTCCGGGCGGGCGTGCGGCTCGATATAGCCGGCGACTACGTCGATCCCGCGCCGCTTTGCCGCGTGCGCGGCCTGCAGCATGGCATAGGTCTTGCCGACTCCGGCAGCGTAACCGAAAAAGATCTTGAGACGGCCCCGCCCCCGTGCTTTTTCCTCCGTCCGGATCGCCTTGAGCAGTTCCTCCGGATTTCTCCGCGCTTCTTCGTCCACATTTCCGCCCCCTTTCGTAAACAGTATTATATCATAAATACCCTTAGCGCGGTATAAACGCCGCACTAAGGGTATGGACGAAGAATTAAGATTTTATAAAGACGCTTACAAGATACCCTCCAGCATTAGGTTCACCTGAAGAACATTGACTGTTTCTTCCCCGAACACGCCGAGGAATTTACCGTCCGTGCAGGCGGCGATGATCTGGCGTACCTCATCCTCGCTCAGACCGTTTTCCCGCGCCAGCCGCGGCACTTGGTACGCGGCGGCGGCGGGTGAGATGTGTGGATCAAGACCGCTGCCCGAAGCGGTCACCAGATCGACCGGCACCGGCGTATCACCCATTTCCGGGTTGGCTTCACGCTGCCGCTGCACGCGCGCAGCAACCTGCGCTTCCAGTTCCCCGCCCGCGGGGCTGAGGTTGCTCGGCGCGGCATAAAGCAGCGCGTTGCCGTTTTCGTCTGTATAGGTGCTCACGTCGGCGTTCGCCGGACGGCCCCACATATGATTGGGTGCCGCATATTGCTGCCCCATCAGCGCGCTGCCGTATTTCACGCCGTCCACCTCGATGATGCTGCCGTTCGCCTGATGCGGAAACAGCAGTTGTGCCAACCCGGTCACCGCGCCCGTATACAGAACCCCGCACACCAGAATCGACAGGCCGAGTAGCCCCAATGCGCGCGGCAGTATGGTTTTCATTGCTTTCATTATTCGGTTCCTCCTCAGACCAGCCCCGCCGAACACAGCAGCAGGTCGATCAGCTTGATGCAGACAAACGGTACGATGATACCGCCCAGCCCATACACGAGCAGGTTGTGGCACAGCAGGCTGCCCGCGGGCAGTTCGCGGTATTTCACGCCTTTGAGCGCCAGGGGGATCAGCGCAATAATAATGAGCGCATTGTAGATAATTGCGGACAGCACCGCGCTCTGCGGCGAATGCAGCTGCATAATATTGAGTGCGGCCAAGCCGGGATATAGACCCATAAACAGCGCCGGGATGATTGCAAAGTATTTGGCCACATCGTTGGCAATGGAGAAGGTGGTCAGCGAACCGCGCGTCATCAAAAGCTGCTTGCCGATGCGGACAATATCGATCAGTTTGGTGGGCGACGAATCCAAATCGACCATATTGCCCGCTTCCTTGGCTGCCTGCGTGCCCGTGTTCATGGCGACCGCCACGTCGGCTTGCGCGAGCGCGGGCGCGTCGTTAGTGCCGTCGCCGGTCATAGCGACCAGATGCCCTTTGGCCTGGTAATCACGGATCATCTGAAGTTTGCCCTCGGGCGTTGCCTCGGCCAGGAAATCATCAACGCCCGCTTCGGCGGCGATCGCGGCCGCCGTCAGCGGATTATCGCCCGTGATCATGATGGTTTTAATACCCATTTTACGCAGATCGGCAAATCTTTCCTGTACACCTTCTTTCATAATATCCTTCAGGTGAATCACGCCGAGGATCTTGTGATTTTTCGCCACCACGAGCGGTGTACCGCCTTGTTCCGCAATTCCCTTGACAACGTTCTCACATTCCTCGCTATATGTCCCTCCGTTTGCGAGCACATATGCTTTGATCGAATCCGCCGCGCCCTTGCGGATCTCTTTACCGCCAAAGTCAACGCCCGAAACGCGCGTCTTTGCGGAAAAAGGCACAAAGTGCGCGTCTTGATCGGATAAGGTGCGTCCGCGAAGGCCAAACTTCTCCTTGGCAAACACGACCACGCTGCGTCCTTCAGGTGTTTCATCCGCGAGTGAAGAAAGCTGCGCCGCATCGGCTAGCTCGTCGGCTTGCACCCCGTCTACCGGGATAAATGCCGCCGCTTCACGGTTGCCCAGCGTGATGGTGCCGGTCTTATCCAGCAGCAGCACGTCGACGTCGCCCGCCGCCTCGATGGCGCGGCCGCTCATGGCGAGCACATTGGCCTGATTGAGTCGGCTCATGCCCGCAATGCCGATGGCCGACAGCAGCGCGCCGATGGTCGTCGGCGCAAGGCAGACCAGCAGGGCGACCAGCGTCGTCACCGAGGTCGGATTTTCGATGCCGGCCTGCTTTGCGGAAAAGAGCGAATAGGTATACAGCGACAGCGTGACCAGAATAAAGATGATGGACAGCGCGACCAAAAAAATCTGGAGCGCAATTTCGTTCGGCGTTTTTTTGCGCGCCGCGCCTTCGACCATTGCGATCATCTTGTCCAGAAAGCTGTTTCCCGCCTCGCTGGTGACACGCACGATGATCCAATCGGACAACACGGTCGTGCCGCCCGTGACCGCCGAGCGGTCGCCGCCCGCCTCGCGGATGACCGGCGCGGATTCGCCCGTAATCGCAGATTCATCGACCGAAGCCGCGCCCTCGACCACCTCGCCGTCTGCCGGGACCTGCTCGCCAGCGCGAACGATGACCAGATCGTCTTTTCGCAGCAGCGCCGATGGAACGGCAGTCACCTGCTCCTTTTCTTCCATGGACGGAATCTTATTCGCCTGCACGTCGCGGCGTGAAGCACGCAGTGTATCCGCCTGCGCTTTGCCGCGTCCTTCTGCAATCGCCTCGGCAAAATTGGCAAACAGCACTGTCAGCCACAGGATCGCCGCGACGGCAAAGGTAAAGCCGGAGGACGCGTCGCGGACGCCAAACAGGGACGCGGCCCACAAAACGCTTGTCAGGATGGCCGCCACATAGACCAGCAGCATGACTGGATTTTCCGCCTGCTTGCGAGGGGCAAGCTTTTGGAACGCGTCGCCCGCCGCGCGCAGCAGCATTCTGCGGCTAACCGCCGCATTTTTTATGTTCGACATGGTTGATCCTCCTTTCCGTTAACCCATAAAGCTGAAGAACTCAGCAAGCGGTCCGAGCGCCAGCGCTGGAAAGAAGCTAAGCGCGCCCACCAGCAGCACAACGGCAATCAGTAAAAAGACGAACATACCATTGGTCGTTGACAGCGTGCCCGCTGTGACCGCAATCTTCTTTTTCTTCGCGAGGCTGCCCGCGATCGCCAGCGTGCCGGCCACCGGCAGAAAACGCGCAAACAGCATGACCAGCCCGAGCGACACATTAAGGAAGACCGTGTTGGCGTTAAAGCCCGCGAATGCAGAACCGTTGTTGCCGCCGCAGGACGAATACGCATACAGCACCTCGGAGAGTCCGTGCGGACCCGGATTATTGAGGCTGTCCGCCACGGCGGGCACCGCCGCGGCAAGGCCGCTGCCGGCCAAAATGGCGATCGGCGTAGCCAAGCAGACGAGCACGGCCCACTTCATTTCAAACGGCTCAATTTTCTTTCCTAAAAACTCGGGCGTACGGCCGACCATCAGCCCGGCGATGAATACCGCCAGAATGGCAAACGCCAGCATACCGTATAAGCCGCAGCCCGTGCCGCCGAACACGACCTCGCCCAGCATCATCAGAAGCATCGGCACCATGCCGCCGAGCGGCGTATAGCTGTCGTGCATGGAGTTCACCGAACCATTCGAGGCCGCAGTTGTATAGCCCGCCCATACGGACGAGGACACGATGCCGAAACGCGTCTCCTTGCCCTCCATGTTGCCGCCAGCCTGCCCGTCCATTGCAAGATCGACCGCGCCGCTCTGCGCAAGCTGCGGCGTGCCCATCTGTTCGCTCACGCCAATGGCGCCAAGAGCCAGCACCAGCAGAATGAACATGGCGAGGAAAATCGCGACTCCCTGCTTTTTGTTCTGCACATTGCGTCCAAATGTGAAACACAGCGCGACCGGGATCAGCAGAATGGCAATGACCTCAAGCAGATTGGTGAACGCATTGGGGTTTTCCAGCGGATGCGCTGAATTTACCCCATTGTAGCCGCCGCCGTTCGTGCCCGACTGCTTGACCGCGATCTGGCTTGCCGCCGGTCCCATGGGCACAAACTGCTCGGTTATAATGTCGGCATCCGGCACTGGCACGCCGTCCACCGTGACCGTATCTGCGGCAAGGTCGATTTCGGCGTTTTCCAGAATTTCGCCGTCCGCCGACACTGCGACCGGTTCGAGCAGGCGCACGGTTTCAGCGGGCTTGAGATTCTGCACCACGCCGCCGCCGACCAGACACAGAGAAAGCACCAAATTGAGAGGCAGCAGAATATACAGCACGATGCGCGTCATATCGACCCAGAAGCTGCCGAGGCCGTCTGTTTTCACGCGAATCAGGCCACGGATCAACGCAAACAGCACTGCGATGCCGGTCGCTGCTGAAACAAAGTTCTGTACGGTCAGCCCAAGCGCCTGCGTCAGATAGCTGAGCGTCGATTCGCCGCTGTACGCCTGCCAGTTGGTATTGGTGACAAAGCTGACCGCCGTATTGAACGACAGATCCCATTTGACACCCGGCAGTCCCTGCGGGTTTCCGGGAAGCACGCCTTGCAGCAGTTGCAGCAGAAACAGAACAGCCAGTCCACCCGCTGAGAACAGCAGTACGCTTACCGTGTACTGCTTCCAGTTCATTTGGTCATCGCTGTCAATATGCAGCACGCGGTATACCCCGCGCTCACATGGGCCGAGCGCCCGCGACAAAATGGTCTTTTCCCCGTTCATCACCTTGCCAATGTATGCGCCGAGCGGAATGCCCAGCAAAACCAGCACGGCAAGATACAGTGCATATTGCACGATCGAAGCCATCACGTCCTATCCCCCCGCATCAAAATCACAAAATAGTAAACAAGCATCAGTGCCGCGGCCACTCCAGCCACGCCGGTAAGTATCGCCATGGTTTTCCCTCCTTGCGTATCTCAGTGTACTGCCAATGGGTTTAAAAGCGTATTAACGCCTTTGCCGCAGAATTAAGATTTCACAAAGGTTTTATAGCCAGCCCATCAGCCAGCAGACCGGTAGCGTGACTGTGCAGACCGCTAGGCCGACAAGGCATAGAATCGCTGCGGGCACCAGCAGCAGTACGCCGATACCATAAATAAGCGGATGGCGTTCATAAAGCGTTTTAGCCATCATAAGGATCCCTTCTTTCCACGCTTTCATCATAGGCGCGAATGCGTTAAAAGAGCGAAAAGAATGAAAATGTCCGGGTTAAATCGGCATAAAGAAGCGCCGCAGAATGCGTCTGCGGCGCAAAAAGCCCCGGCGGAGGATTCCGCCGGGGTTTGTCCTGTTTACAGCTTGGGGAACAATTCCTGATCGATCACCGCTTCGAGCGGCATGCCCGAGAAGCCGACCGCCGCGAGGCCGTCGATAAACCGAACGACCGACGCGAGCACCAGCGAAATGTTGTCCGCGATCAGCCGCACGTTTTTCTCCAGTTCGAGCGAACCGTCGAGCAGCGTGGTATGCTTGAGAAACAGCTGCCCCGCCTGCGGGAAAAAACCGAACGCGCCGAGCGCGCAAAAATCGTTGCAGTATTCGCATGCGCGGCGAAGCGTCGCCCCATGCTCCTCAGGCACGTTCTGGAACAGGGTGGCGAACAACTGCAGCAGCCCCATTTCCTCTCCCGGCAGCGGCATCGGGATAAAGCAGCATTCGATGACCACATCTTTGGCCACCTTGCCCTGCCGCATCGCCTCGCAGCGCAGGAGCGTCGGCGCGTTCTCTTGCTGCTGGAGCTCCGCGCGGAAGCCGTTTTGATTCAAAACGTCGGCCATGCAGCCCAGAAGCTGCTTCTGCTGTTCTGTCTTCATGGCTTCACCCCGATATCGGTGCGGTAATGCGCGCCGTCAAAATGGATTTTCTTCACGTCCGCATAAGCTTTGACGATCGCTTCATCCAGCGTGGGAGCGACCGCGGTCACACCGAGCACACGGCCGCCGCTCGTCACCAGATCGCCGTTTTGCAGCTTCGTGCCCGCGTGGTAGACGAACGAATCGCGCACCGCGTCCAGACCGTCGATCTTCTTGCCCTTTTCATAGGCTTTCGGATAGCCGCCCGACGCCATGCACACGCAGCACGCCGCGCTGTCCGACCACTTGATGTCGATCTCATCGAGCTTTTCGTCAATAACGGCATTAAAAATATCGTATAGGTCGCTGTCCAGCCGGGACAGCACGGCCTGTGTCTCCGGATCGCCGAAACGCGCGTTGTACTCGATCACCTTGGGGCCTTTTGGCGTCAGCATCAGGCCGAAATATAAAACGCCCTTAAACGGCCGTCCCTCCTTGGCCATCGCCTCTACCGTGGGCTTGAAAATGGTCTCCATGCACTGTGCGGCGATCTCCTCGGTGTAAAAACGGGAGGGCGAAAACGCGCCCATGCCGCCAGTGTTCGGGCCCTTGTCGTGGTCGTACACACGCTTGTGATCCTGCGCGGACGGCATGGTTTTGAGCGTCTTGCCGTCGACAAACGCGAGCACTGAAACCTCCGGCCCGGTCAGGAATTCCTCGATGACGACACGGGCGCCGGCGCCGCCGAACGCGCCGCCGTCAATCGCGTCCTTGACCGCGTCAATGGCCTCCTCCTCGGTCTCGGCCACCGTCACGCCCTTGCCGAGCGCCAGCCCGTCCGCCTTGACTACGATCGGCGCGCCCTGCGCCTTAATATAGGCGATCGCGTCCGCCGAATTTTCAAACACCGCGTAGCCCGCGGTCGGGATATGGTATTTCTGCATCAGATCCTTGGCAAACGACTTGCTGCCCTCGATCACGGCCGCGTTTTTCCGCGGGCCGAATGCGCGCATACCAGCTTCCTCGAGCGCGTCCACCATGCCGAGCGCGAGCGGATCGTCTGGCGCGACCATAACAAGATCGGGTTTGTTCGCTTTAGCAAAGGCGACTACGCCTTCGATGTCGGTCGCTTTCAAGTCGATGCACTCGGCGACCGAAGCGATGCCGCCGTTTCCGGGCGCGCACCAGATATGGTCTACCTTCGGGCTTTTGGACAGCGCCACGCAGATTGCGTGCTCCCGGCCGCCGCCGCCGATAACCAGAACTTTCATTGTGAATTTCCTCCTGTGCGGATATATTCTCTCTGTGCGCGGAACAGTTCGACGATCAGCGCGATCAGGCCGACCGGCCGCAGCACCTCGGCGGCTTTCGCCGCGTATGCGAACGTCCACTCATTGAGCAGACCGCCACCGAGTAACAGGAGCAGCGGTAAAATAACGCCCGCGCTCCAAACCACGAGAAGCAGCCATTCCAGTTTGGTGCCCTCCCCCGCCGCGCGGAACTGCTGCGCGGCGCCGAGCAGCAAAAAGCATCCCATCAGCAGATATGGCACGAGTGATACGGTCTCAAGCACCAGATGCACCATGCGGGATGAATCTCCAAACATTGCCACCGCGCCGCGGCCAAGCATTTCCAACACGATCAGCACGTCGGCCGCGATGCTAGCCCACTGGTAGTGGAGCGAAGCGCAGTTCAGCGCAAGCGCGCCGCCTGAAATAAGCGCGTAAGCGACGATGCACAGCATCCAATTCTGCGCGGCAGCCAAGCTCAGGATTAGACCGCCCACGATCAGCAGATAGGCGTAATAGCCCTTAATCTCTTTCATGGCGCGTCTTCCTCCAGCAGGCCGCGGGCGCGCCACAGATAACGCACCATGCACACATAGGACACGAACGCCGCGATCAGCGCCACGATTTCCAAAATGAGCTGTATGCGAAACAGCATGGTAAACTGACCTTGGGCGGTGGAAAGCTCGGCCTGGCCCTCAAAATAGGGCATAAAGCCCAGCATGGACGCGCCGCGCCCAATCAGCAGCGACACCACCCAGCAGCGTCCCAAGGTGAGCGTACCTTGCGACACGTCCGCATCGTACAGCACACGGTCAAACGCGCGCTGCATGGGCAGATACAGAACGATATAAATGAGGTTGACCGCCACGTTTGCGCTCCACGACGGCACCATTGACGCAATCGGCAAAGCCGTGAGCGCCAGCCCTGCCACCGCCGCGACAATAGCAATCTGGCTTTTGAGCAGATAAGCCGCGTAGCCGGTCAGCAGGTAAAAGGCCGCGATCACGGCAAGCGCCGCCGCCTGTCCTCCCGGCACGCCGATAATCAGCGCCCCAAGAAGCTGGCAGCCCAGTCCCACGAGCGCGAGCGTCGCCGCGCGGCGGGCGTTTTTTGCGCTCACCATCAATGATGGAACAGGCGCATGCCGGTGAACGCCATCACGATGCCGTATTTATTGGCAGTTTCGATCACGTTATCGTCCCGAATCGAGCCGCCCGGCTGCACGATATACTGCACGCCCGACTTATGCGCACGCTCGACATTGTCGCCAAACGGGAAAAACGCGTCCGAGCCGACCGTTACGCCGGTGTTGCCCTGGATCCAGACCAGCCGTTCCTCGCGGGTCAAAACGGGCGGCTTTTCCGCAAACGTGTTCTGCCAAACGCCGTCCGCCAGCACATCCTCGTATTCGTCCGAAATATATACGTCGATGGCGTTGTCGCGATCGGGCCGGCGGATGCCGTCCTTAAATTTCAGGCCCAGCACCTTGGGATGTTGGCGCAGGAACCAATTATCTGCTTTCTGACCCGCGAGGCGCGTGCAGTGGATGCGGCTCTGCTGGCCAGCGCCTACGCCGATCGTCTGTCCATCTTTCACATAGCAGACCGAGTTGGACTGCGTATACTTGAGCGTGATGAGCGCGAGGATCATATCGTGCCGGGCTTCCTCGGGAAGCGCCTTGTTTTCAGTCACAATATTGGAAAGCAATGCTTCGCTGATCTCGTAATCATTATAGCCCTGCTCAAAACGCACGCCGAAGATATCGCGCTGCTCGACCGGCTTCGGCGCATAGTCCGGATCGATCCGGACAACGTTATAGCCGCCCTTGCGCTTTGTTTTTAGAATTTCAAGCGCCTCCGCCGAATAAGAGGGCGCAATGATGCCGTCCGATACCTCGGCGGCAAGATAACGCGCGGTGTCCGCATCGCATTCATCGGAGAGCGCGGCCCAGTCGCCGTAGGAGCACAGGCGGTCTGCACCGCGGGCGCGGATATAGGCGCACGCGATGGGCGACAGCTCCTCTCCGCCCTCAACAAAGTAGATCTGCTTTTCCATGGCGGAAAGCGGCTTTCCAAGCGCCGCGCCCGCCGGAGACACATGCTTAAAAGAGGCCGCCGCCGGCAGCCCGGTCGCTTTCTTCAGGCTCTTGACCAGCTGCCAGGCGTTCAGCGCGTCGCAAAAGTTGATATAGCCCGGCCTACCATTCAGCACTTCGATCGGCAGTTCGCCCTCGGTCATAAAAATGCGGGCAGGCTTCTGGTTGGGGTTGCAGCCATATTTCAGTTCCAGTTCTTTCATCGGTTCCTCCCCTTATCTGACGTGCTTGTTTTTGATGACCGTTTCACACGCGCCGGTCTCCAGATTGATATAGCGCACAAACAGCGAGATCTTGTTCTGCTCATCCATCGAGTTCCAAAGCAGGTTGGCAAACTCGTGCACCGGCAGTTCGATGCGGATGCACTTGGGCTCGCCGCGGAACGGGGGCAGCGGGTCACCGTCGCACATATAGGTGTGGATAAAATGGCCGAGACCGGGCACCGGCTTGTCGTACTCGTAGAAAAAGCGCTTGTTCGCCGTACGGTCAGAGGTGAAGTTCTTGAGGATAGACAGGCTGTACGAGCCGTCCTCGTTGACGACGCCCGAAATGCGCGAGGTGTAGTTGGGCGCGTCCGGCTCAAACGCGCGGGTGCGCAGCGCGGCTGTATAATCCTTGCCCTGCTTCAGATATTCGCAGATGGTATCGGTCTGGTCGCCGTTGGTGACGACCGTCTTGCCGCAGCACACCCGGACCGGATGATAGATAATGAGCGACGGGTCAGTCATCTTGGACGGGTCGAACGCCTCGGTGCGGATGCCGTCCTCGGTTTCAACGAACACGCGGTTGCGGCTGTTTTCCGAGCGGCCCATGATGAAGTACGCGATCACATCATGCTTATTGTCCGGCGTGCGGCCTAGGATGATGCCGCGGCCCGGATAAACGTTGGAAATCAGCTCTTCGCTGATATTGAATACATTCTTTCCCATGGAAAACTCTCCTTATCGAACTTTGACCACCGCGCCGTCCACTGTGAGGCGGCCGGCACAGAAATCGGACACGGCGTGGGGCAGCAATACCCACTCGGCCTCGGTCATCACGCGCTTTTGCAGCGTTTCGGGGGTATCGTCCGGCAAAACCGCGACCGCTTTCTGCGCGATGATCGGCCCGCCGTCCACCACGCCGGAAACGAAATGCACCGTCGCCCCCGACACCTTGACGCCCTTTTTGAGCGCGGCCTCGTGGACATGCAGCCCGTAAAACCCCTCCCCGCAGAACGAGGGGATGAGCGACGGATGCACATTGATGATGCGGTTTTCATAGGCCTTGCAGAAGCTGTCCGGCAGCACGGTCATAAACCCGGCGAGGACGACAAGGCCGATCTGCCTTTCTGCCAGCAGCGCGGAAAGTTCCGCCCCGTATTCTTCGGCCGAGGCATAATCCCGCCTGCGCATTACGGCGGTCTCCACGCCCGCCTTTTGCGCCCTTATGAGCGCGAACGCCTCCGGGTTGGACGAAACGACGAGCGCGAGCCTGCCGTCCTCTATCCCGCCCGCCTGCTGCGCGTCGATCAACGCCTGCAGGTTGGTGCCGCCGCCCGAAACCAGAACTGCGATATTCACCATTATACCAGCTCCACGCCCTTATCGCCCGCGGTGACCTCGCCGATCACATAGGCCTTTTCGCCCGCAGCCGAAATCGCGGCGACCGCGCGGTCGGCGTCCTCCGCTGCGACCGCCAGCACCAGCCCCGCGCCCATGTTGAACGTGTTATACATGTCGCGCTCGGGGATCTTGCCCGTTTTAGCGATCAGGTCGAACACCGGCGGCACCGGCATCGCGGCCTTTTCGATGACCGCGCGCACGCCGTCGTGCAGCATACGGGGAACATTTTCATAAAAGCCGCCGCCCGTGATGTGGCTGATCGCCTTGACATCGACTGTTGCGATGAGCGACTGGATGGCCTTGACGTAGATCTTGGTCGGCGTGAGCAGCTCTTCGCCAAGCGTCTTGCCGAACTCGTCGATATAACGGCGGACGGATTTTTCATTGATGCCCAGCGTCTTGCGCACGAGCGAATACCCGTTCGAGTGCACGCCCGACGAGGCCACGCCAATCAGCACGTCGCCCGTCTTGAGAGCCGAACCGTCGATCATTTTCTGCTTGTCCACCATGCCGACCGAGAAGCCGGCCATATCATATTCGTCTTCGGGATAGAACCCGGGCATTTCGGCGGTCTCGCCGCCGATGAGCGCGCAGCCCGCCTGACGGCAGCCCTCCGCGATACCCGAGACCATCGACGCGACACGCTCAGGTTTATTCTTGCCCACCGCGACGTAATCGAGGAAAAACAGCGGCTGCGCGCCACAGCACGCGATGTCGTTCACGCACATGGCGACGCAATCGATGCCGACCGTGTCGTGCTTGTCCATCAGAAACGCCAGCTTGAGCTTGGTGCCGACGCCATCGGTGCCCGAAACCAGAATCGGCTCGCGCATACCTGCAAAATCGGGCTGGAACAGGCCGCCGAAGCCGCCGAGCGTGCCCAACACGCCCTTAGTAAACGTCGATTCGACCATCGGCTTCATCAGTTTGACGGCCTCATAGCCTGCGGTTACATCCACGCCTGCCGCCTTATAGCTTTCAGAACGGCTTTCACTCATAATAAAACTCCTCCGTCATTTCGATCGCGGCACAGCCGCAATCAAATTTTTTTACTCTTTACCGCTCCAGCAGTAGGTGCAGACCTTATCGCGGTCAATGCCGATCGCCTCTAAGAGGCCGTCGAGCGATTGATAGCCGAGCGAGCTGAAGCCGAACTTTTCGCAGATTGTTCCCAGCATACACTGGCCGCGCTCGGTATCGGCGTCCGCATATTCCTCCAGATGCTTCTGGCCCTCGTCGCCCTCCAGTTCCTGCACGGTGCGGCGGGCCAGCAGCTCCATATCGGAGTTGCTGGACGAAAAGTTTAAGTACTTGCAACCATACATGATCGGCGGGCAGGCCGAGCGCATGTGCACTTCCTTCGCACCAGATGCATATAGGAAATCGATCGTCTCATGCAGCTGGGTGCCGCGAACGATCGAATCGTCCACGAACAAAAGCCGTTTGCCCTCGATCAGCTCAGGCACCGGGATCTGCTTCATCTTGGCGACCTGGTTGCGGATCTTCTGGTTGGCCGGCATAAACGAGCGCGGCCAGGTGGGCGTGTATTTGATGAACGGGCGGGCGAACGGCGCGCTGCCCGCGTTGGCATAGCCGATCGCGTGCGGAACGCCCGAATCGGGCACGCCCGCAACATAGTCGAGCTCGCTGTCAAACCCGCGCTTCTTGTCCTCGCGCGCCAAAATCTGGCCGTTGCGGTAGCGCATCAGCTCGACGTTTACGCCCTCGTAATTGGAGTTTGGATAACCGTAATACGTCCACAGGAAAGCGCAGATCTTCATGTCCTTGCCCGCGGGCGCGAGCGTTTCAAACCCGCCGGCCGTCACCTTGACGATCTCGCGCGGGCCGAGTTCATACGCGTCCTCATAGCCCAGCTTGTGATAGGCGAAAGACTCGAACGATACGCAGTGCCCATCCTCGCTCTTGCCGATCAGCACGGGCAGACGGCCCAGCCGGTCGCGCGCCGCGATGATGCTGCCGTCCCCGGTCAGCACGAGCAGGGTCATCGAGCCGTTGATCATCTCCTGCGCGTGCAGGATGCCGGACACCAAGTCGTCCTTTTGGTTGATCAGCGCGGCGACCAGCTCGGTCTGGTTGACCTTGCCCGAGCCCATGGCCATGAACTGGTGGCCATGGTCGGAAAAATAGCGGGTGACAAGGTCTTCCGCATTGTTGACGATGCCGACCGTGGTCAGCGCATATAGGCCAAGGTGCGAACGCACCAGAAGCGGCTGCGGGTCGGTGTCGCTGATGCAGCCGATGCCGCTGCAGCCCTGGAAATCGATCAGGTCCTTTTCAAATTTGGTGCGAAACGGGGTATTTTCGATGTTGTGAATCTGGCGCTGGAAGCCGTGCTCCCTGTCGTACATGATCATGCCGCCGCGGCGCGTGCCCAGATGGGAATGGTAGTCCACGCCGAAGAAAATATCCAGCACACAGTCCCGCTCCGAGACTGCGCCGAAGAATCCTCCCATAAGCTCTCCTTACTAATTTTGTCCTATCTGCCTGCGGGTCATTTTTTATCAGGCAGTTCGTTTTCAAATACATTTTTAGCAGTCTGTTCGGGCACCGGCACCGGATAATCCCCGGAAAAGCAGGCGTCGCAAAAACCCAGCCTGCAGCCGACCGCGATCTTGCGCGTCGCTTCGATCGACAGGAAGCCGAGCGAATCGACCCCGATGATCCTGCGCATCTCCTCGACCGTCCGCCCGTGCGCCAAAAGCTGGCTGCGCTCCGGGATATCCGTGCCGAAGAAGCAGGGATGCCGGAACGGCGGCGCGGAGATGCGCATGTGCACCTCTTTCGCGCCCGCGTCGCGCAGAAGCTTCACCAGCCGCGCGCAGGTCGTGCCGCGGACGATCGAATCGTCCACCATGATGACGCGCTTGCCGTCCACCGCGGTGCGCAGGGCGTTGAGTTTGAGGCGCACCGAGCGTTCGCGCCCCTCCTGCCCGGGCTGGATGAAAGTGCGCGCGATATAACGGTTTTTAATCAGGCCCACGCCATAGGGAATACCCGAATATTTGGCATAGCCGATGGCCGCCGGGATGCCCGAATCGGGCACGCCGATGACCACGTCCGCCCCGACCGGGTGTTCGATCGAAAGATACTTGCCCGCCTCCTGACGTGCAAGCTCAACGCTCGCGCCGTCGATCACCGAATCCGGGCGGGCGAAATAGATATACTCAAACACACACGCCGAGGTCTTGCATTTCTTCTCGCAGTGCAGCGAACGCAGCACGCCGTCCTCGACCACGCAGACCTCGCCCGGTTCCACATCGCGGACAAACTCTGCGCCAAGCGCGTCCAGCGCGCACGTTTCGGAGGCGAACACATAGCAGCCGTCCAGCCTGCCGATGCAGAGCGGGCGGAAGCCGTGCGGGTCGCGCGCGGCAATCAGCTTGCGCGGGGACATGACGACCAAACAGTACGCGCCCTCAATCACACCCATTGTTCGCAGAACGGCCTCTTCGATAGAGCCACATTTCAAGCGCTCGCGCACGATGGTGTACACCAGCGCTTCAGTATCGCTCGACGAGCGGAAAATACCGCCGGCGAGTTCGATCTCCCGGCGCAGTTTCCCTGCATTGACCAGGTTGCCGTTGTGCGCAACGGCGAGGTTGCCCTTTACATGGGTGATGGCGATGGGCTGCGCATTTTCGCGGAGGGCGCCGCCCGTTGTCGAATAGCGCACGTGGCCGATGGCCATTTGGCCGGGCATGGAATCCAGCGTCTCTTGGCTGAACACCTTGCTGACCAGGCCGGTATCCTTGTGACACCGGATGACGCCGTTTTTGTTGACCGCGATGCCCGCGGCCTCCTGGCCGCGGTGCTGCAAAGCGAACAGGGCGACATATGCCTCGTGCGCGGCAGAGATCTCCTTGCCGTCCGGCGCGGCGATGCCGAACACGCCGCACTCTTCATGGAGTTTATCAAACGGGGTTTTGCTGTGCTTTTGGATACGGTATTTCATAAAATTTTATTTGCCCATCACGCGGCGCATGATCTCCTGATACGCGTCTTCCACGCCGCCCATATCGCGGCGGAAACGGTCCTTATCCAGCTTTTCCTTAGTGTCCTTGTCCCACAGGCGGCAGGTGTCCGGGCTGATCTCGTCGGCCAGCACGATGCTGCCGTCCGCCGTCTTGCCGAACTCGAGCTTGAAATCAACCAGAATGACATTCAGCGTGTCAAAGTATTCTTTCATGACCTCATTCACCTTGAACGCCATGGCCTTGATCTGCTCGATCTCCTCGCGGGTTGCGAGCTTCAGGGCCAGCGCGTGATAATCGTTGATGAGGGGATCGCCCAGATCGTCGTTTTTATAGGAAAACTCGACCGTGGGCTGGTCGAACACGATGCCCTCGGAAACGCCGTAACGCTTGGCAAACGATCCGGCGGAGATGTTGCGGATAATGACCTCGAGCGGCACGATATCGACCTTTTTGACCACAGTCTCACGATCGGAAAGCTGCTCGACGAAATGCGTCGGCACGCCCTGCTTCTCCAAAAGCTGGAACATCTGGTTCGACATCACGTTGTTGATCGCGCCCTTGCCGACGATAGTGCCTTTCTTTTCGCCGTTAAAGGCGGTCGCGTCGTCCTTATAATCTACAATAACCAGGTTCGCGTCGTCCGTCGCAAATACTTTCTTGGCCTTGCCTTCGTAAAGCTGTTCTTTCTTTTCCATGATGTTTTCCTCCATTTTTCTATGTAATTTAAAAACAAACCGGATTGTTTTTGGGTTTTACCCAGCCTGCGCAATGGTCACGCAAACTGCGCCTTTACCTTTTCGTCCTTGGCCATGACCTCGCTTGCCATGTCGGCCTTGAACTTTTGGAGTTTGTCGGCGAGCGCCTTGTCCGAAATCGCGAGCATCTGTGCGGCGAGAATGGCGGCGTTGTCCGCGCCGTCGATCGCGACCGATGCAACCGGGATGCCCTTTGGCATCTGCACAATGGATAAAAGGCTGTCCATGCCGCCCATCACGCTCGTCGCCATCGGCACGCCGATAACTGGCAGCGTCGTATAGGCCGCAAGCACGCCGCCGAGGTGCGCCGCTTTGCCCGCGGCCGCGATGATGACGCCGAAGCCGTTATCAGCGGCGTTTTTGGCAAGTTCCTCCGCGACAGCCGGGGTGCGGTGCGCCGAACAGATGCGCACTTCCACCGGGATCTCAAAGCTTTTCAGTCGGTCCACGCATTTTTCCATGACCTTGAGGTCGCTGTCCGACCCCATGACGACGAGCACTTTTTTCATATTGAAATTCCTCCTCAGAAAAAACACGTAGGGCACGGGTATACCCGTGCCCTATCTGTTCTCAATTGGCTGCACCTGTGCCCAAAACCGTGCACGAGTGCCCTTTCTGGTTGTGAAACTGCATGCGGATAGACTGGCCCGCGCGATACGAAACCGTAAAGCCTGTCATTGCCGCACCTCTTTTCCAACATTCTCGCTGATACGTTATTATTTTATCGAAAAAGCATACTTATTGCAAGGGTTTTGCAAGGGTTTTTCACGTTTTGTGCAAATGCCCAAGAAAGCTCGAAAAGCGTCTCAGCTTTCGTGCAGAACGCCTTTTTTATATAGGACGCCTTCCATCTGTCTCACGCGCTCGCTCCACGAGCAGCTTTGCCCATAGGCCAGGCGTTTATGCATTTTGTCCGGATCGTTTTCGGCCGCCGCCGCGTCGCACAGCGGCAGGAATTCCTCCGGCGTGCGCGCGATGTACACCACGTCCGCAAACTCCTCGACCTGCAGCGGCTCGCGCGTCGAGACCACGGGCTTGCCGGTGGCAAGGTATTCATAAAACTTCAGCGGGGACACGTCCCTCGACAGCGCGCCCGCCCGGAACACGTTGAGGCACACGTCCATCTGCGCGAGGTAGGCAGGCAGCTCAGGCTGCGGCACCAAGCCGTGGATGACCACATTGGGGTATTGCCGCAGCCGCGTCAGGTCGACGCCGGGCAGTTCCCGGCCGATCAAAAACACGGTCGCGTCCGGCCGTTCGCGGGCAAGCGTTTCGAGCAGATCGTAGTCGATACACTCCTGCAGCATGCCGACAAAACCAAAAACCGGATGCGGCAGATCTATCATGTCGTCCGGGCAGGGCAGGCTGTCCTTTTCCGTCTGGACGCGCGAAAAGATCTCATAAGCCGCGCCGTTCGGGATCATTTTCGTCGTCTGGTTGACCGTCCCCAGCGTTTCCGCCAGACCAACCGCAGTCGCGAACACCTGATCGGCGGGGCCGGCCAGATCGCGCTCCATTTGGTCGACGACCGCGGGCGTGATATGCCCCTTGTACGCCGAATGACGGTCGACGCAGTCGTACACCAATTTGGCGTGCGGCAGGTGGGGCACGATATCGCACGAGGACGGCGAATAGCACCAAAGCACCGTTTCTTCCCCGAAGCCGTGCTCACGCATCTTTTGACGGACAAATTTGGCCTGCCGCTTCTGGTTCAAGCGGTTGACCCAACGGAACTTATTAAAAAACGGCAGCACGGGCGGCAGCGCGTAGACCGTGATGTTCTCATGCCCCTCAACGGCCTCTCCGGGTTCTTTGTACTTCCCGATATACGCCGCAGCCTTTTTGTCCTTGAGCGGCGCGATGACCGACACCGGCGGGTCGAAATACAGCACTTCACTGTTCCGCAGGCGGCTCATCACATTCTGTTTGCGTGTCGGCAGCGGGTGGTAATTGGTCGTCGACAGGCAGACGATATGGTTTTTCACGCGTTCTCCTCCTCCAGCCCGAGCAAAATCGCCGCGCCGTTAACATTTTCCTGCTCGCGCTCGCGCAGCATTTCCGCCGTGCGGCGCACCTCGCCGTCAAGCGCGCCCGAAACGCACTCGTCGATGAGCGCGCACAAGTCGGCGGCGCGTACCGATTTGAGCTGCAGGCAGGTGCGGCTGCCGATGTATTTCAAAAAGCCGTCCACCTTGATATCATAGCTCATGCCGACCACCGGCACGCCCTGCCCCGCCGAGAACATCAGCGAGTGCAGGCGGATGCCGACAACCGTCTCCATGCGCGCCAAAATGCCGATGGTCGTTTCGATCGGCAGGCGCGTGCGGATGGCGTGCCACGGGCATTTGAGCAGCGCGCCCACCCGTTCGGCGGGCATCAGGTCGTTCGGGAACTCGATCGGCACGAACACCGGCGTCAGCCCGTGCTTTTCATAAGCGTAGGTCGCCGCGGCGGCGATCTCGGGCAGCGCCGCCTCCAGCCCGCGCCAGTTGCGCAGGCCAAAGCCGATATACCGCCCCGCCGGGTCAATGCCGGACTGCTCGAGCGCGAGATTCACCACCTCACGCGGCGCGGGGTCGAGGATGATGGTCGGGTCGGCGGACACGCGGATATCCGGGCTCGTCACCCCCATGCGCGCAAGCTCGGTGCGCGAATTGTCGTCGCGCAGCGTGATGCGGTCGACCGACCGTTCGATCACGCGCGCCGCCATGCGGCGGTTGCCCGCACGGTTGATCGGACCGATGCCGCAGCCGTACATCATCACCTTGCAGCCGTGCCGCTTGGCGGCGTGCAGCGTATAGCAATAATACCAGATCGACCGGGTCGAGGTCACGTCCTGCATGAGCGAGCCGCCGCCGTTGATATACAGCGCGGCACGGCGGAACCTTGCCAGCACCGCGAACACGTTGAAAGTGTAGATCGCGCCCGTGCGGTAAACGAGCCGCGTCTCCTTGGGCCGGCGCGACATTACGCAGATCGGCCGCGACGGGTCGAGCGCGCGCATTTCCTGCACGATGGCCTCGAGGATGGCGTCGTCGCCCGCGTTGCCGCGCCCATACGCGCCGCAGATGACGATATCGCGCCGCGCATCCTTTGGCGTGTGGAAGCGCGCGAGCACGTGGCGGTAGTTCTCCTCCTGCCGCTCGCACATTTTATCCTTGGAAAAATCGCGCGACGCCTTTTCATACAGCTTGTCCGCAAATTCCTTGCGAAGCGCCGCGTCGTTTCCGAGCCGCGCGAGATAGCGCGCGAGCTGCTTTGCGTCCCCGACCGGAAAAATGTAGCCGTTTTCGCCCGTGTCGATCAGCTCGGGCATGCCGCCGACATCCGAGCTGACCGTCGCGCAGCCCGCGCACACGCCCTCGAGGATGGAATACGGGAACGTTTCGGACACAGAGGACAGCACATTGATATCCATCGACCGGAAAAACGGCTCGACCGGCGACACCCAGCCGCAGAACGTCACCCGCCCGGAAACGCCGAGTTTGGACGCGAGCTTTTGCAGCATGTCGAGGTCTTCCCCGTCGCCCGCGATAAAAAGGCGCAGCCGCGGCGCTTCTTCGAGCGCCTCGGCAAAGCCGCGCACGGTCGTCGCGATGTCCTTGACCGCGGTCAGCCGCGCCGCGATGCCGACCAGCACGTCGCCCGCCGCGATCTCCGCTCCGTAGGTCTCTTTCAGATAGGCCGCGCGGTCGAACGCCCCCTCCGGACGCTTAAACTCCATGCCATTGTAAATTTTCACGATCCGCTCGGGGTCGAACCCACGCTGAATGAGCGTGCGTGCCATCCGGTCGGCCACCGGCTGGTAAAAATCCAGAAACCGCAGCGCGACCGCGTTGGCCGTGCCGAACGTGTGCTGCTTGACCGGGTTGCCGAGATAGTCGAGCTTATAATCCGAATGTACGGTCGTGATGACCGGGATCTTGCGGCTGCGGCGCACCATCGCGCCCATCAGGTTGGCGCGACCGCCGTGGCAATGGATGATATCGGGCTTGAATTCGTCCACCAGGCCGCGCATCGCGCGCGCCGCGCGAAACGGGCTCATCCGCTCGATCACGCGCACATCGATGCCGCGCTCGCGCGCCTCGTCGGCAAACGGTCCCGCCCGGAATGACAGCAGCATCACTTCGTTTCGCTCGTTCAGCCCTGTCACCATATTCATAATGTGGGTCTTGGCGCCGCCCACGTCGCCGCCGCCCATCACATGCATGACTCTCAACGTCTTTCCCTCCGAAAGCAAATACTCTAGCCTAGTATAGCACAAAAAGCGCGCGCTGCACAGAAAATTCCGCACAGCGCGCGCATCTTTGCCGTTATTTTACTTCTGGGTCGACGTCACCTTATCAAGTACGACCGCGCCGAGGATGATCAGGCCCTTGAAGATCATCTGGACGTTGGTCTGCACGTTCATCAGGGACAGCATGTTGTTCAGTACGCCGATCAGCAGCACGCCGATCACCGTCTTGCTGAGTTTGCCCGAGCCGCCCGTCATGCTCGTGCCGCCGATGACGACCGCGGCGATCGCGTCCAGCTCCCAGTTGGTGCCGATCGTCGGAGCGCCCGCGCCCAAGCGGGCCGCTGTCAGCACGCCGCCAAGCGCGGCCAGCATCGCGTCCACCACGTACACGCTCACCAGCACGCCCACCGTCTTGACGCCCGCCATGCGCGCCACATCAATGTTGCCGCCCACCGCGTAAATGCCCTTGCCGAACACTGTATGATTTAGCACAAAGTTGAACACCAGGATCAGCGCGATGCAGATGAGCGCCATATATGGCACACCCTTGCTGTTCAGCACTAAGTACGCGCAGTACGCCAGGATCGCAATATAGACGATGTTGACCCAACGGAACGCGCCGCTTTTCGCGCCCTTGACCATCTGCCAGACGCAGAACGCCGCGGCGACCGCCAGCAGCACCAGCGAAGGCACGGACGGCAGGCTCAGGCTGCCGATACCCAGCGTCACCTTTTCCGTCACGCCGACGGCCGCGCTGTCCGTCAGCACGAGCGCCACGCCCTTGCAGACGTTGACGCCGGCCAGCGTCACGATAAACGGCGGGATGCCGACCTTGGCCACGAAAAAGCCGTAGCACAAGCCGAGCAGCAGGCCGAGGCCAAGCATAGCGATCGTCGCCACGCCAAAGCCCATGCCCTTTTGCAGCAGCATGGCGAACAGCACGCTGACAAGCGCGCAGATGCCGCCGACCGAAAGGTCGATACCGCCCGAGATGATGACATAGGTCATGCCGATCGCGAGCAGGCCGGGCACCGCCAGTTGCCGCACAATGTTCATCAAATTGCGCGCCGTGAGAAAGCTATCGTTTAAGATGATCGAGATGATGCACAGCAGCACCAGCCCGATGATCGAGGTGTATTTTTTCCAATCGATCTTTTTTAATTGCGTCATGACCCTCACCCTCCAATTGCGTTTTTGAGCAGCAGCTCTTCTGTGGCTTCGCTGCGGTCTATTTCCGCGGCGATCTTGCCGCCCTTGACGACCAGAATCCGGTCACTGACGCCCATGACCTCGGGGATTTCCGAGGATACCAGCACGACCCCGACGCCGGCTTCCGACAGTTTCCTCAATATCGAATAGATCTCTTTTTTCGCGCCCACGTCGATGCCGCGCGTGGGTTCGTCGAGCAGCAGCACATGCGGGTTGTTCAGCAGCCACTTGGCGAAGATCACCTTTTGCTGATTGCCGCCCGAGAGCTTGGCCACCGAGCTATTGATATCCGCCACCTTGATGCCGAGCTTTTTCACCATTTCGTCCTGCGCCGCTGTGCCTTTCTTGTCACTGATGCAGCCGACGCGGTTGGCATAGTTTCGCAGCGAGGCGAGCAGGATGTTCTCGCTGACCGAATGGATCAGGCACAGCCCGGTCTTGCGGCGATCCTCGGTCACATATCCCAAGCCACACTTGATCGAATCAAGCGCGGTATGGTTTTTGACCTCCTTGCCGTTTACAAAGATCTGCCCGTCGTGCTGGTAGCGCTCACTGTCGAACATCGAGTTGAGCAGGCGGGTGCGCCCCGCGCCCATCAGCCCGTATAGCCCCACGACCTCGCCCGCGCACACGTGGAACGACAGGTTATCGACCGTTTTGATCTGGTCGGCTTTGTTGGTGCCGGTCTTGTACACGTTCCAGTTGCGCACCTCGAAGAGTACCTTGTCCCGCTGGACAAGATCCTTGTCGTGCGGCGGAAACTGGTCGCTCATGCTGTGACCAACCATCCAGGTGATCAGCTTGTCACGGTCTATCTCGGCGACCGGCGCCTCGTTGACATACGACCCATCTTTCAGGATGACAACGCGGTCGCACACCTCGAAGATCTCCTCCAGTTTGTGCGATACGTATAGGATGGTAACGCCCTTTGCCTTGAGCTTGCGCATGATGGCGAACAAAGTGTGAATCTCCTTGGCGGCGAGCGAACTGGTCGCTTCGTCAAAGATAACGACCTCGGGATCGCGCGCGATCGCCTTGGTGATTTCGACCATCTGCTGCAGGCTGGTGGACAGATTGCGCACCGTCTCCTTGGGGTCGATCTGGATCTCCAGTTCTTTGAAAATCTCCAGCGTGCGGCGGGTCATTTCGTCGTAGTCGACATGTCCGAACTTGACCGGGTAATCGCCCAGAAAGACATTTTCCTCCACGGTCAGGTCCGGGATCAGGTTCAGTTCCTGGTGCACAAGCACGATCTTTTCCTTTTCCGCGTCCAGCGTGTTGCGGAAGTACACCTGCCGTCCGCGGATATAGATCGCACCGTCGTAGCTTTTATGGTCGTAGATCCCGGCCAGCACTTTGCCGAGGGTCGATTTTCCTGCACCGTTCTCGCCGCAAAGCGCGGTGATCGTGCCCTCTTCAAACTCTACCGATACGTCGTTCAGCGCCACAACACCCGGAAACTGCTTTGTGATGTGCTCCATTTTGATATGGCTCATAATGGCTTCCTTTCCCCTCAGGTTTTCCAATTTGGAGCGTCTGTTTTATTTAAACAGTTCGGGGAATTTGATCTTGCTCGGCTCCATATTGTCGTAGCCGACCATCGTGAGCTTCGCCCATTTGCACTTATAGCCTTCGTCGTCTTCTTCGTCATAAGCCGCTTCGCCATCAGTCGCCAGCTGATAAGCCGCGTCAGTGATCATTTCGCCATGCGCATAGGAACCGCGGTCGACGACAAAAATGTTTTCCGCGCCCGCCAAGATCATCTCGTTGGTTTCCTGGTCGTTGTCGCCGCCATAGAACAGCATATCTTTCTCATAGCCCGCGTTCTGCGCGGCCTTGTACGCGCCGAGCGCCATGCCATCGTTCGCCGCAAATACGACGTTGATTTTATTGCCATGCACCGAGATCGCATCTTCCATTGATTTCATTGCTTTTTCACGGTCCCAATCCTGAATGGTCTGCTCAAAAACCAGGTCAAGCTGGGGATATTTCGCAACCGTGTCCTTAACGCCGCGCTTGATCTCTTCGGCGGCAAAGTCGCCGTCCGTGCCTGCCAGCATAACGCAGGTCGCGGGCTTATCCTCGCCCCAGCGCTTGACGAAATCTTCCACCTGCATGCAGCCAATCTCATAGTTGTTGCCGGTGATCCAGACGTCCGGCGCAATGCCGTCCATTTTCTGCTCAATGAAAATCAGCTTGATGCCCGCGTCGCGCACTTCCTGCGCCTGCTGCACCATGGAAACCGAATCGCAGGGTTCGATGGCGATAACGTCATAGCCTTGGCTGATAAAGTTCTCGACAATGTTTTTCTGCTGTGCGATATTGAGGTCGCAGGCCTGCCAATCGATCTGGAGGTTGTCATAGTCCTTTGCTTTCGCCTCGGAGCCCTGCTGCATGAACAAATATGCGGATTCTTTGAAAGTGCGGTTTGCTACGCCGACTTTGATCGTGTCGCCGGATTTTCCGCCGCCATCGGCATTCGGTTCCGCAGAACCGTCGCCGCCGTTGCTGCAGGCGGTCAGGAGCAGGGTCATGCTCAATAGGATCAGTCCAAGCGTTCTTGCAAACGTATTCTTTTTCATAGCTCTTCACTCACTTTCTTTCGCACGGTTTCTTTCTTTCACTTCTCTCACAGCCCCTAGGGCCGCGCGGCCGTTCCCGGACCGCTCTTTCGCGGTGCCACCTCCGTATCTTTTTTCGTTTTTCGTTATGCTATTGTCAAGGTTTCCATCGGTTTATATGAACATTCTAACGTCTTTCTCAAAAATGTCAATACTTATTTTAACCATTTTATTAATTGTAACTAAAAACTCCTCCGGAATTTATTTATTTTACCAAACCTCAAAAAACCATCCGAATTCCGGTGGTCGTTGCCAGAAAGCTGGATCCATGGTATACTAATAATATCTGTCTGAAAGCGGGGTGTCCCCTTGTCTTCCAAAAATACCATGACGCGCGACGCCATGCTTTTCCTGCCGGCCAAAGTGGTCGAAGGGCTGCTGATCATCGCGTGTTCCTCCTTGTATACGCGCATTTTCCTTGAGCCCGCGGTTTCCGCATTTAACCTGACTAACACAACCGTGCAGCTTGCCTATCTGATTCTGGCGGGCTGGATGGCCAACGCGGCGACGAGGTATGTCGGAGAACAATATCAGGCGGACGAGGGCCGCGGACTGTTTTCGACTGTGTCGACCATCTATATCCTGCTGTGCCTGCTGATGGCGGCGGGCTGTGCTGTAGGCGCGGCGGTCACGCACGACCCGGTTTACCTTGGCGGCGCGCTTATGTTCTGCTCCTATACCGCGTTTCAGATTTTAAACGCGGCGCTCATCCAGCTCGGGCGGGTGCGCGCGTCCATCGTGCTTTCGCTCACGTCGGCTGTGCTCAAGCTGGCGGTCGCGTTCGCGCTCGTTGGCGGGCGATCCAATTTCCCCTCGCCCGCTCCCGCGATTGCGGCCAACACCATCGCGGACGGTATCGCCGCCGTCGGCGCGGCATTCGCGCTCAGCCTGCCGGTCATCGTGCGGCTGCGTTTTTTCTCCAAGGAGCTGCTGCGAAAATTCCTGCATTACGGCTTGCCGCTGATGGGAGTCTCCATCTCGGTCGCGCTGCTCAACCAGATTGACAAATATCTGGTTGTCGGCTTTTACGGCGATGTGCAGTATGCCTATTATTCGACCAACAACTCGATCGCCAGCGGGCTGTTCACCATGATCTCCGCCGGTATCATGCGCGGCGTGTACCCCGCCGTGCTGCGCGGCTGGCGCGAGGGCGGACAGGCCGAGGCCAAGCCCCTGCTTGACGCGGGCGTGCGGCTCTACCTACTGATCGCCCTGCCGGCAGTGGCCGGTCTGTGGGCGGTGTCCTACCCCATGAGCCGTTTTCTGTTCAAAGCCGGCTACGACGCGGGCGCGCCGGTCATTGCGTACACCGCGCTCGCCATGCTCTTCATGGGGCTGACCGAATACGCCAACAAAGCGTATGAGCTCGAGCAGTCGACCGTGCAGGTGCTGCAAAACAGCGCGGCCGCGGCGGTCATCAAGGTGCTGTCGAGCATCGTGCTGCTGAAAGCCTTCGGCTTTACGGGCGGCGCGCTGGGCTCGGTCGTCGCGTTTGCTTCGTATTTCATCATTACGGCGGTCCGCGTGCGGAAACGGTTCCTGTTCCATGTGCCCGCCATACGTTTGATCCGTATTCTCGCCAGCGCGATGCTGTGCGGCGCAGCGGCGTTCGGCTGCACGCTCCTGCCGCTCGGCAATCTGGCGCGGCTGGCGCTCGCAGTCGCAGCGGGTGCGGCGGTCTACGCGGCGGCCATCATCCTTTCCGGCGAGGGCAAGGCCGAATTTCAGGCGATTATGAGCAAAATCCACCGCTAAACCCGGGTTTTACTTGCGTAAAAACCGGTCAAGTGGTATAATATTACCCTATATGAAAATGCTGAAACAGAGAGGCGTTGAAACAATGGAATTTATTAACGATCCCAAACAGTATACGGATACGGTCGAACTGGTCAAAAACAGCGTCGGCCAGGAGGTCACGTTCCGCGGCACGGTGCACCGTGTGCGCGATATGTCGGACTTTGCGTTCCTCATCGTGCGCACTGAGCGCGGCCTTGTCCAGTGCACGTTCCAGGGGGATACGCTCGGCGATATCCAGCGCGCGGACGTTAAGGATGCGATGGTCGTCGAGGTCACGGGCAAGGTGCATGAGGAGCCCCGCGCCGAGCACGGCGTCGAGGTCGTGCTTTCACGCATTTCCATCCTCGCCCGGCCGTACGACCAGCTCCCCGTGCCGCTCGGCAAAAAATATATGGGGCTTTCGCTCGACGTCGACCTGCCGCTCCGCCCGGTGACGCTGCGCCATCCCATCAAGCAGGCGGTGTTCCGCGTGCAGGGCGCCATTGCGGACGGCTTTGCCGAGTATATGCTCTCGCAGGGCTTCACGCATATCCACACGCCCAAGATCGTTTCGGCGGGCGCCGAGGGCGGCGCGAACATTTTCAAGCTCGATTACTTCGGCCAGCAGGCCTACCTCGCGCAGTCGCCGCAGTTCTATAAGCAGTATACCGCGGGCGTATTCGGCCGCGTGTTCGAGATCGGAAACGTCTACCGCGCCGAGCGCCACAACACCTCGCGCCACCTGAACGAATATATCGGCCTCGATTTTGAGATGGCGTACATTGATTCGATGTACGACGTGATGCAGATGGAGACCGGCATGCTCAAATATGTGCTGAACTATGTCAAAGAGCACTGTCCCGAGGAGCTCGCGCTGCTAAAGGCCGATATCCCGGAGATCAAGGAGATCCCCTCCATCCGTTTCCATGAAGCCAAGGAAATCATGGAAAGCAAATTCGGGCATAAGTCCAAGAACCGCTACGATCTCAATCCCGACGAAGAGGTCATGCTGTGCGACTGGGCGAAGCAGGAGCATGGAAGCGAATTTGTTTTCGTCACGCACTTCCCGTCCTCCAAGCGCCCGTTTTACGCCATGGACGACCCCGATGACAAAAAGCTCGCATTATCGTTTGACCTGCTGTTCCGCGGCCTTGAAATTACGACCGGCGGCCAGCGCATCCACGACTATCAGGAGCAGATCGACAAGCTTGCCGAGCGCAATATGAATGCAGAGTTGTTTGAATCGTTCACGATGCTGCACAAATACGGTATGCCGCCACACGGCGGTCTGGGCATCGGCCTTGAACGCCTGACCATGCAGCTTCTGAAGCTCGCAAACGTGCGCGACGCTTCCATGTTCCCGCGCGATATGAACCGGCTGGAGCCGTAAGCGATACAGCAATATTCACAATTTGTCCATTTTCAATTTGTGCACATCTTCCAGTTTTGTGTGCACGCAGCCTCCCGTTGGCAGAAAAATGATGAAAATGCGAATTCTTGTAAAAAATTCTTTTCTTTCGTCCGGATTATGCTATAATGATAGCAGAATCATGAAATGTATCGCATTCAAGAGGAGGTAACTGAAGTATGACCAGAGGCATCCGCGTAAAGAATACCGATGATATCCAGCAGATCAACAAGATTGTCACCAAGTACGGCTTTGATATCTGGATCCACGGCAAGAGCGGCATGGTAGATGCCAAGAGCTTGCTCGGCATGTTCCTGCTTTCGCTCAACGAGCCGCTGCAGATCGTGCTCGAGGACGACGTTGACCCCACCGCGCTGTTCAAGGATCTCGCTGATTATCTCGAAATCGACGACGAGTAATAAAAAAGAACCGCTGGCTAAGCCAGCGGTTCTTTTTTTGTGATTTCATAAGCTAGATACGCCCGTGGCTCTCCAAAACCGAGGGTCTGCGCCAGATGCGCAGACTCCGGGTTGGCTGCGTCCCACGAGGGGACAAGGCCGCGGCGCAGGCATTCCAGAATCAGCGCGGACGCGCAAGCGCGCGCCAGCCCTTTACGGCGAAATTCTGGTTTGGTATCAATTTCGATTTCGATGCCGCCGTCATAATACGTATAAGTCGACGCGCCGCAGACCGGCTCTCCACAGTTTAACGCCGCGACGCCGACGCCATGCGCCGCATACGCCTGAAAATCCGGAAACTGAGATACCAGATCGCGGCTCCACTCCTGCGAACGCAGCGCGCGGTACAGCGGTTCGTCCACCAACTGCAGCGGATACGCCGCTTGCCCGACGAACGCCCGCAGACACGCCTGGTCAAACGCCGGCTGCGCGTCAAAGGCATAGCGGGTGATTGTCTTTGCGTTTTCTCCCCACTGCCGTTCGATCAGCGACTGCCAATCCTCCGTGCGGGGAATCCATATTTCGAATTCGCCCAGCAGATGCGAGGCCAGTTCCCCATTTGGCGCACCTGCCAGAAAACAAAAATCTGCAATGCAGAGCTGCGCCGCGCGCGGGGCTTGCGCATTGTCTGCATAGGCCGCGCCCATTTTCCCCTGCAGCACCGACCAGACCATCGTCTCCTCCCAGCCGGCAAACAGCGGCGCGATACGCGCCATATCCCTGATCCGTACCATTAAAGCACGATCAGGTTTTTGGGGGCTTCGGTCAGATTGACGCAGCCATCCTCAATGATATACAGCATATCCTCGATGCGCACGCCGAACTTACCGGGCAGGTAGACGCCCGGTTCTGCGGTCAGCACACAGCCCGCGGGCAGCGGCTCAGACGCGCCGGGAGAGGCGTTCGGGCTTTCGTGGATCTCAAGGCCGACGCTGTGGCCAAAGCCATGCCCAAACGCATCGCCATAGCCCGCCTGCTCAATGACCCGCCGCGCCGCCGCGTCCACCTCGCGCCCCGGCAGCCCGGCCTTGGCGCGCGCGATGCCCGCGAGCTGCGCGTTCAGCACCGTATCGTATACACGCTGCATCTCGTCGGTCACATGGCCGACCGCTACCGTGCGCGTCATGTCCGAGCAATAGCCCTCGTAGATGCAGCCGAAATCCATGGTGACGAAATCGCCCGCTTCGATCGCCTTATCCGAGGGCACGCCGTGCGGTTTGGAGCTGTTTGCGCCCGAAACCACGATCGGGTCGAACGACATATTCTCCGCCCCATAATGCAGCATGAGATACGTCAGCCGTGCGGCGATCTCCTTTTCGGAAACGCCCGGCCTAATCTCATTGAGCACCTCGGAAAACGCCTGCTCCGCGATGCGCTGCGCCGCCACGATTGACGAAATCTCTTCGTCGTCCTTGACGGCGCGCAGCGACGCAAGACGGCCGCCGAGCGGCACGGTTTCCGCATGCAGCGCGCCCGACCAGCGTGTGTAGTCGGCAAAGGTCAGCGCGCCGTCTTCCAGCGCGGCGGTTTTTGCGCCGTCTTCCTCAAGCAGGGCGTTCACCGCTTCGCTGTACGTCCTGCCCGCGCCGATCTCGCGCGTTGCAAAGCCGTCCACCGCGGCACGCGCGGCTTCCGCATAGCGGAAATCCGTGTAGAACACGGCCTGCCGGCGCGACAGGTAGCACACGCCCGCCGAAGAATGAAACCCGGTAGCATAGCGGCGGTTCACTTCGCTCGTCAGCACGAGCGCGTCAAACGGCGCGTCCTCGAGCATCCGCCGCAGGTCTTCCACGCGGTTCATCCCAGCACCGCCTTGACCGCGTCGACCGCGAGCAGATAGCTGTGCTTGCCAAAGCCGGCGATCACGCCAGCGCAGACGGGCGCGAGCACCGAGGTGTGCCGGAACTCCTCGCGCGCGTGCACATTGGACATATGCACCTCGATGCACGGCAGGCGGACGGCGGCGATCGCGTCCCGGATGGCATAGCTGTAATGCGTGTACGCGCCCGCGTTCAGGATGATCGCGTCGCAGTCCTCGCGCGCGGCGTGGATGCGGTCGATCAGCGCGCCCTCGGAGTTGGACTGGAACACCGCGCAGTCCATGCCGAGCTTGGCGCATTTGTCAACCACCTCGGCGTTAATGGCAGCCAGCGTTTCCGTGCCGTAAACGCCGGGCTCGCGAAGACCGGTCAGGTTCAGGTTGGGGCCGTGCAGCAAAAGAACTTTTTTCATTTTTGTGTCGCTCCTTTATAGAGATTGCTCATAGTCACCGCGTCCTCGGCCTGCGTGCCCGCCGATTCACAGATAAACGTCGGCGCGTAGCCGCGCCGCGCCACCTCCTCGGCCAGCGGCGCAAAATCCGGGCCAAAGCCGGGGTCGGAAGCAAACGTCAGGTGGCGGATCTCCCCTTTGTCGTTATATTCGATGCGCGAAAAATGCGCGTGGAACCGGCTTGTCCGCGCGGCGCCGATGGTGTTCTCCATCAGATCGAACAGGGCGGCATAGGCCGCGCGGCTGTTCATACCGCCGCCCGTGCGGGCGTTCAAATGACCAAAATCGATGCAGGGCAGCAGCCTGTCGTCTGCCGCGACCAGCTCGCACACCTCCTCCGCCGAACCAAGCACACTCCTCTTTCCCATCGTTTCCAGGCAGACGGTGCAGCCGGTAAGCCGTTCCTCCTCCAAAGCGCGCAGAATATTGCGCACGTTTTCATGGGAATTTTTCATGGCGCGCTCGCGCGTCAGCTTGCCCTGCCCGCCGCAGTGGACAACCATGCGCACTGCGCCCAGATGCGCGGCGACGCGCGCCGTATCGAGCACATACTGCACATTTTTCTCCATGCGCTCATGTTCCTCGCTCGACAGATTGATGAAATACGGCGCGTGGATGCTCATTTGGATGCCGTTTTTCCGCGCGGCCGCGCCGATCCTGCCCGCAGTCTCCGCGCCGACATGCACGCCCCGGCCGCACTGGTACTCATACGCGGTCAAGCCCATTTGGGCGAGCCACGCGGGCGCGTCCTCGCTTTTTTTATAACCGGCGGCGGAAAAGGACTCCGCGTTCCCCGCCGGGCCGAACCGTGGTTCATTCATGCCGTATGCTCGCCTCCATGCGTTTTTTGCCGCGGTCGATAAAGCCGCGCTCCAGCTGATAGCGGACGTTCACCCAGAAAAACCGCCGGTCGAGTGTCTGCACATAGCAGGTCAGCGCGTTCGCGCGGTGGCCGCCGAACACGTCCGTAAAGATCTGGTCGCCCACCACGGCGAGCTGCCTCGTTTCTAGCCCGAGCTTTTCTGCTGCCGCCTGAAAGCCCCGCCGAAACGGTTTTTTCGCCCGGCTGATAAAGGGCACGCCGAGCGCCTCACAAAATTTGCCGACACGCCGTGCATTGTTGTTGGAAAAAACCAGCACCTTTAGCCCCGCCGCCTGCATACCGCGCATGAATGGCGTGAGCGCTTCCGAGGGCAGCGCCGCCTTGTGCGACGCCATCGTGCCGTCCAAGTCGATCAGCACGCCGCGCACGCCGTGCCTGCGCAGAAAATCGGGGGTGATATCGTATATGGAATCGAAAACATAATCGGGGATCAGGCTCTTCATTCGCTCTCTCCTGCGTTCTGAAAATTCGGGGGAATACATATAGTGTAAAGGATTTTCCGGACAAAGTCCAGTCAAAACCGGCGGCCCATCCGGCTGCCCACGGAGGGAATGGATTATGGTGTTAACAAAAAATTTGATTTTGGTCTGCTCGGGACGCGACACCGCCAAGGCCGTGCAAAGCGGCCTGCCTGTGCTGCATCTCTGCCTCGGCGTCACCGAAACCGGGGCGCTGCGCCGTTTACAGCTGTCTACCGTACCGACCCGCTGCCTGCTCGGCCTGCGCGATCTGCCCGATTCCCTCCCGGACCTGGGCGCCGACCGCCTCGCGGCCGATCTGCTGTATGAAGCGCAGCGGACCTCCGCGCCCGGCGTATTTGCGGACTTTGAACGGGACACGCCCCAAGCGCGCGCGGTGCTCCATGCGCTCGACCGCGTGTTTGAGCAGGCGGGCATCCCGCTCTATGTGCCGCTGTCGTGCCAGCGCGCGGTATCGCACGCGGTGCTGACCGTCGAAACCGCGATTTCGGGCGGCAGCCTAACCGCGTATTTTTCCTCGCTTCAGGGAATCCACGGCGCCCGGCGGGTCGCTGCGTTTTTACAGCCCGTCTCGCGCGATTTCACGCTCCCCTCCAATTCGCCGGACGGCAAACCGCTTGCAGAGGACGCGCGAAACGCGCTTTTGCAGCGCACAGGCTCGCAGGTGTTCTTCTCGCGCGAGCTATGCGCCAAGTATTTTACTTATACCGACGAGAGCGGGAACGCACACTTCGTCCTGTTCGACGACCGTTCGACCATTGAGGCCAAGCTTGCGCAGCTTTCCGGCTGCGGTGTGCATACCGTGTTTGCGCTCTATCCAGACGCGGAAGCCCTGCTCAATCAGCCGTGAGCGGCGCTAAACCGGCATGTGTCAGCGCGATAAGCGCTTCGGGCGCGCACTCGACCTGAAAGCCGATCTTGCCAGCCGACACCATGACCGTCGGCTGGGCGGAGGCGGTTTCGTCAAACACGGTCGGGAACGCCTTTTTCATACCGACCGGAGAACAGCCGCCGCGCACATAGCCGGTCAGTGCAAGCAGTTCCTTGACATGCACCAGTTCGACCGACTTTTCCCCTGCGGCTTTGGCGGCTTTCTTCAAATCCAGCTCGCGCCCGACCGGGATGACGAACACATGAAAGCCGCCTGACCTGCCCCGCGCGACCAGCGTTTTAAACACCTGCTCCGGGTTCTGCCCGAGCAGGCGCGCCACCGTCTCGCCGTCGACCGCTTCCTTGCCGTGCTCATATTCATGCGCGGTATACGCAATTTTATGCTGCTCCAGCACGCGCATGACATTGGTTTTGACTGCCGCCATCCTGATCCGCTCCTGTTTATTCAAAATCACCATATATTATAGAGCCGATTTGGGCAAAAAGCAAGAAGCGCCTCGTTTGAGGCGCTTCTTTGCCTTTTCATCCCTTGGCGCGGGCGACCACGATGCGGATACGGCCGCCGTCCCGGGTTTCATTATCGTAATAACAAGTGATATTGTAGGAATCAAAGTTATTTCGCAGTTCGGTCAGAGACAGCAGGCTGTAATTGCTGTTTGCATAGAGATACACCGCGCAGTCATCGGCAAACAGCCAGCTTTCATCGTCCTTGGTCACGCCCAGCAGCGTCACCGCGTCCGGTGTTTTTATTTGCTCCAGCGCGCGCACCGCGGAAAGCTGTCCGTTCTCAATGGTAAGCCGCGCCGGACCATAGGACGCGCCCAGCGTTTTGCCGTTTGTCGAGATGGTTTTCTTTTCACCCGCGAGCAGATAGGTATAGCTGCCTGAAAGGCTCATGCCGCTCGATTCTTCTTTGGCGCTCGTGATCAGGCCGTATTCATACAGATCCCCCGTAAAGTCTTTCAGGATCAGATCGGTGATCTCGCCCGCGGCGTTGGTCTGATACCAGCGCACATCGGAGGAATCCAGCGTCGCACCGTCCAGCCGCGAGGCGTAGACCCGCCCCGCCAAGGTATCCCTGACGTCCAAAATGCGGATATCCTTTGCCATCGTCAGCTTGCCGACTGTATCGCCCGACACCTTGCCCGAGAGCGTATTGGATTTCAGTGAAGAAACATCGGTTCCGGACTCTCCGAAACCGATGCTCACAAAATCGCCCTCGCTGATCGAGGTCTTGTCGCAGGGAAGCTGATAGGAATTGCCGTCGGTCGCGGTCAATGTGATGGTGCGCGCCGAATACGAATTGCCGACTGCGTTCTGATAGGTTGCGGTGCCGACCGCGGTCACGACCCCCGCCAGCGCCCCCGCATAATCCGCGGCCGGCAGTGCGTAGACCACCTCTCCGTCCCGTCCGAGCAGCAGCGTGACGATATCGCCCACATTCAGCCCGCCGAGCGAGGACAGCGCGAGCGCGGCCTCGCCCGTGCCGACCGTATAATCGTTGCCCGCGACCTTGACCGTGGACGGCGACGCCGCCGAGGGCGAGGCCGACTGGTAGGTGCCGGTCACCGCGTTGGCGTACGCCCAGATGGTCGAGCCGGTATAGTACACCACATCGTATTTCCGCACCGCGTCCGCGCTCGATGCATAGCCGTTGCGGTAAACCGTTTTGCCGCCGGGCGAAACGACCGCATTCAGTGTGCTTTCCACCACATAAGGGCCCTCCATCGTGCCGCTGAGCACGCTCAGGTAATCGATATTGCCGTCCGCGCCGAGCGAGTATCCCAGTGTTTCGCCATATGCCTTACCGTCCTTGGTGTCGGACGATAGCAAATTGTAGAATAGATACATCATATTACGCCGCGTCATATTCATACCCTTGGACGCGGTGATTTTGGTATCCAGATCAAGCGATTCATACAGCGCGAGCTGGCCATATGGATAGGAACCGGAAAAATCTTCGGTCGTATAGCCGAGCAACTTGAGGCAGCCGGTCGCGGCCTCCTCGAGCGTGACTGGGTTCGACGGACGGTAGGTGCCGTCCAGATAGCCGGTCAGCCAGCCTTGCTGCACCGCCGTCTTAACATAGCCTGCCGCCCAGTTTGTATAGGGCACATCCTTGAACGGCGACGAATTGGAGGACGAGCTGACCTTATCCTTATAGCTTGACGCGCATACCAGCATCTTGGCAAACTCCGCCCGCGTGACGTTGTGATCGAGGTTCATATTGCCGCTGCTGTCGCCCGTCATGATGCCGATGGCGCTCACGACCTGCTGGATCACGTCATCCGACGTCTCCGAAGCCGCGAATGCGGCGGGCGCAAGGCCGGTCAGCATTGCCGCGCAAAGGGTCAACGCAAAAAGTTTTTTCATAGAAACGATATCCTCCCTTTTAATCATACCGCAGCGCGTCGATTGGATTGAGTTTGGCCGCCTTGCTCGCCGGCATAAATCCGAAAAACACGCCGATGAACACCGATACACCAAAGCTCAGAAGCACCGCCGACACGCTCGGGTCCGCGTCAATGCCGATCGCCCGCCCCAGAACGACCGCCACCAGCGCGCCGAACACAATGCCGATTAGCCCGCCGAGCGCCGAGGTGGTGCCCGCCTCAATGACGAACTGGCGCATAATATCCCTGCGCTTGGCGCCCAGGCTCTTGCGGATGCCGATCTCGCGCGTGCGCTCGGTGACTGACACCAGCATGATGTTCATGATGCCGATGCCGCCGACCAGCAGCGAGATGCCCGCGATGCCGACCAGCACCATGGTCATCATGCCGGTCATTTCCTCCATGGAGTCAACGATCTCCTGCATGTCGCTGATGGTATAGTAGTTTTCATTTTGGAACACCGCGTATAGCGCGGCATCGATCAGATCGGTCGCCTGTGTGTTGAGCGAAACGTCCCGCGTGGCGAACGTAAAGCTGGAAATCTGGCCGAATGTCAGCTTGGACGCGGTCGTATAGGGGATATACACGCAGTCGTCGGCCGAACCCTCGGTCGAATCCCCCTGTTCCTCCATCACACCCACAATGGTAAAGGCATTGCCGTTGATCTTGATGGACTCGCCGACCGGATCGCCGCCAAAAACCGTGTCGGCAATATAGGTGCCCACCACCGCGACCTTGCCGCGTGATTCAAGATCCGCATAGCTGATAAACCGCCCGCTTGCAAGCGTATAGCCCTTGATCTCGGTATACTGCTCGGACACGCCGGTCACGCTGGTTGAATCAAACGAGTCGGAATCGGTGCCCGTTTTCACGGTGCCGTTCACCGACACGGTCGGGGACAGGCCGAGAAAAACGTCGGTGTTTTCTTCATACAGGTCATATAAATCATCCACATCCACGGTACGCGATGAGCCGCGGCCCGTAATCATGACGGAAAGCGTGTTGGTGCCCATGTCTTCGAACATCGAGGTCACCTCGCCCGTCATGCCCTGCATGAGCGACACCAGGATGATGACCGACGCGACGCCGATGATGATGCCCAGCATGGTCAAAAACGCGCGCATCTTGCTGCCCGCGAGGCTTTTAAACGCCAGCTTGAACGCTTGTGTAAATCCCATCGGTCAGTCCCCTCTCGGAAAGGCCTCGCGTGCCGGGCCGTCGAATATGATCTTCCCATCGGCCACGCGCACAACGCGTTTGGCCTCCTGCGCGATGCCGTTGTCGTGCGTGATAAGCACGATGGTGTTTCCCTCTTCATTGAGCTTTTGCAGAAAATCGAGCACCTCGCGGCTGGTGCGCGAATCGAGCGCGCCGGTCGGTTCGTCCGCCAAAATGACCGATGGATCGCCTGCCAGCGCGCGGGCGATCGAAACGCGCTGCTGCTGTCCGCCCGAAAGCTGGCTTGGCAGGTTTTTTTCCTTGTCCGCAAGCCCGACGCGCCGCAGCTGCGTCTGCGCCCGCTCGGCACGCTCGTCGGCGGGGAGACCTGCGTACAGCAGCGACAATTCCACGTTTTCCAGCACATTCAGCTTAGGGATGAGGTTATATTGCTGGAAAATGAAACCCAGCGTCTTGTTTCGCAGCTCGGCCTGTTCGTCGTCGGTAAACTCGGAGACATCCTCCCCTTTCAGGAAATACTGCCCGCTTGTCGGCACGTCGAGACAGCCAATGATGTTCATGAGCGTCGACTTGCCCGAGCCCGACTGCCCGACGATGGCGACAAATTCGCCCTCGTAGATTCTGAGGGAAACGCCGTCGGACGCGCGCACCTCGTTATCGCCCATGGTGTAAATTTTGTAAACGTCGCGCAGCTCGATCAGCGGGGCCTGCGCCTGCATCTGCTCCCTCATCACGGCATACCGCCTCCGCCGCCCATTCCGCCGCCGGAGGGCATGCCGCCCCCGCCAGAAGGCATACCGCCGCCTCCACCGGAGGGTATGCCGCCGCCCGCCGGCATTGCGCCGCCCATTACCATTTCCATTGGCTCTCCCGAGGACTCGCGCTGGATCTGCGGCACAAACACGATATCGTCCTCGCTGAGGCCGGACACGATCTCGATATAGCTATCGTCGGTCAGCCCGGTCTCGACCTCGACCGCCTCCCAGCCGTCGGGCAACAGCGTGCCGCCTACTATCACGCCGTCCGTATTTTTCGCGCCCTGCTTTTTGACATAGACCGTGTTGCCGCGCTGCACCGCCGCAATCGGCACCGCCAGCGTGTCCGGCGCTTCATCGACCACGATGGTCGCGTCCACGTTCATGCCGGGCAGCAGGCCGTCGGGCGGGTCGTCGATGCGCACGGTGACCGGATAGGTGGTCACGCCGTTCTGTGTCGTGCCCGCAACCGAAACCTTGGTTACTTCGCCCTCGAATTCTCCCGCGCCGGTCAGCGAATCACAGGTGATCCTGACCGTCTGGCCGACCTCGACCCGCCCCACATCCAGCTCATCAAGCGCGATATCAAACGTCAGATAGGACAGATCGTAGATCACGGCGAGTGTGGTCTGGCCGTTGGTTGCGTCCAGCGTATCGCCGACCTTGGTGTTCTTGGTGATGACCGTGCCGTCGATCGGCGCGGTGATCGTATAGTCGTCCAGCTGGTCGACCGTCTTCTGATAGGAAAGCTGTGCCTGTTCGAGCGACAGCTTGCTGTTCGACACCTGGTTTTCGGTCGACGTGGAGGATAACGACGCCACCACCTGGTTTTTTGAAACGCTCGACCCCTCGCGGATAGAAAGGCTCGTGATTTTCCCCGAAGCGCCCGCGGTGATCGTCGACTCGCTGAGGTATGTAAAATTTGCGCCCTGGTTGCAGGCAGCGCCGTTCACAGTCGCCGTCGCGGCCGACGTGGTAGACAGGCCGCCCGGGTTAGACACACGGATGGTCACATATTTAACGATCTGATAGCCGTCGAGCACGGTTTCAGCCGCGTCAATCGCAGAAACGGTGCCGGAAAGCGTCTCGAACGAGCCGTCCATCGTCACAGTCGCTGCCGCGCCCATGCCGAAAGAATCGGCGTCTGACGCATTAAAAGGAACCTTGAGTTCCATGGTGGAGGAATCCCGGATATCCGCGATCGCCGTGCCGTTCTGCACCTGATCGCCCACGCTTACATGCAGCTCGGTCACCACGCCGGATGCGTCCGCCTTGACTTTCAAGTCGTCCAGGCTTTCGAGTGTCTGGCTATAGCTGTTTTGACTCTGCTGGAGCGACAGCTTGGCTTGGTCGATGGAGTTTTGCGCGTCTGTTTTGTCGATCTCATAGAGCACATCGCCTTTTTTGACCTCGTCGCCCTCCTCAAAGGTCGAGCTGAGCACCTCGCCCTTGACCGACGCGGTCACGTCGTACTGGTTGGCCGGGGCGACCGTGCCGGTGGACGACAGCGTAAGCTGGATATCCCGGCGTTCGGCGACGCTTTCGGTATACGTCTGCATCTCCCCGCCCTTTTTTGCGCCAAGAAAATGGCGCGCGCCGAAACAGCCGACGGCGATCAGCACGATCACAATAGGGATGAGCACTTTTTTGTTCCGCTTCTTTTTCTTCTTTCTATGCGCGCCGGGCGCGGCGGCGTCCGCCTGCTCGGCTTTTTCCGGCTGCCGCTCGGCTGCGCGCTTTTTGTCCTTGCCCCATGGCAAGGCAAATTGCTTTGGCTTCTTCAATTGTGTTCCCTCCAACATGGCAAGCTTCTGAAAATCTAAAGCTATGGTACCCGGGAAAGCTTGAAGAAACCTGAAAAATTTCATCCTTTAACGAATTCTACACCACCCGTACACCAAATTTCCATAGAACACGCCTAAGGTAAAAGAAACACCGTAAAATAGGGAGGGAGCACAATGCGCGTGCTGGTATCAGGCGGTCCGGAGGCTGACAAAGCCGTGCTTTTGCTGCGGCGGGCGCGTATCCTGTGCGACCGGGCGCGCACACTCGACGCCGGCGGCGAATACGCGGGCAGCGGCACATGCGATGTACTCGTGCATTTTATCATCGCGGACGAAGCGGTATCCATCGCGCGCGGTCTGCGCGGCGACGGCATTATGACGCCCCTGCTGCTCGTCTCCTCCCACGCTTCGGCGCGCCAGCGCGTGCGCGCGCTCGACGCCGGCGCGGATGATTTTCTGACCGCGCCGTATGTCACCGCCGAACTGCTGGCCCGTGTCCGCGCGCTCGGACGGCGCGCACCTCTTCTGCGTCCGCATCTGCTGCCGCTCGGCGATCTGACACTAGACTGCGGTCGCGGCATGATCCAGTGCGGTGTGGACGAATTCCGTCTGCCCGCGCGTGAATTGCTGCTGCTCGAACAATTCGCCCTGAACCCAAGCCAGATCCTGCCGCGCGACCGGCTGCTGCAAAAGGTTTGGGGCTATGACTGCGAGGTGACCTATAACAACCTCGAGGTTTATATCTCCCTGCTCCGCAAACGGCTGCGCGAGGCTGGATCACGGCTTCGCATCCGGGCGCAGCGCAGCGTCGGCTATTATATGGATGGAATATAGCAAAACGCCGCAGGCTTTAAAAGCCTACGGCGTTTTTGTTTTCATCCTTCCGGCATTCTTGCCTTGCTCGATCGGCCCAACCAGGCGCATGAGCAGTGCTTGCAGGAATGTTAAAAGCGTTCTTTTCCGTTCCATCTTTTTTCACGCCGCCCGTTCCGGACGGCATCCTTTCCTATTTTCTGCTCCCAGTATAGCAAGCGATTTTTAGGAAAGTGTTACGGAAAAGATTAAGATTTCTTAAAATTTTTAGGTTTCGCCGAAATCCTCCGGCTCGTCCAGCCCTAAGACCGTCTGAGAGCTGATTTCGTCCAGCTGGGTCACGCCGCGAAGTCTCCGCTGGATCTGCCGCGTGCGCACGCCGACCAGCTTGTCCAACTCGCTGCTCGCCTGATTCAGGCGCGCCTGCGTCGCGGTGAGCGCGGCCTCAAACTTATCAAACTCGGTCTTGACCGCGCCGAGCACGCTCCACACCTCACCGCTGCGCTTCTGGATCGCAACCGCGCGAAAGCCCATTTGCAGCGAGTTCAAAAGCGCCGCCATGGTGGACGGCCCCGCGAGATTGACATGGTAATCCCGCTGCAGCGCCTCGACCATGCCGCGGTTGACCACCTCGGCGTATAGTCCCTCGAACGGCAGGAACATCAGGCCGAAATCGGTCGTGTTCGGCGGGTCAAGGTATTTATCCCGGATATCTTTGGCTTCGCTTTTAATCGTCGCGAGCAGCGTTTTAACGCATGCGTCAACCTGCTCCTTCGAGCCGCTGTCATACGCGTCGCGCAGCGCGGCATAGCTGTCGCCCGGGAATTTGGAATCGATCGGCAGATAGACAAAACCGTCCTCCACCGGCAGCTTGACCGCATATTCCACCACGTTGCGGCTGCCCGCCTTGGTCGCCACGTTGATATCGTACTGTTCAGGGGACAATATCTCCTCTAAAATCGCGCCGAGCTGTATCTCGCCTACGATGCCGCGCGTTTTCACGTTGGTCAGCACCTTTTTCAGGTCGCCCACGCCCTGCGCAAGCGTCTGCATCTCGCCGAGGCCCTTGTATACCTGCTCCAGCCGTTCGTTGACCAGCTTGAATGATTCGGTCATCCGGTCATTGAGCGTCTTTTGCAGCTTCTCATCGACGATCTGGCGCATATCGTCCAGCTTTTTATTGTTGTCCGCCTGCATCGCATGCAGGTTCTTGTCCACCGTTGCGCGGATATTTTCCAGGTTCTGCGTGGTTTCGGCGGTAAACGTATGCAGGCGCTGCTCAAGCTTGCCAAGCTGCTCGGACTGCGTTTCGCGGCCTGCTCTCAGGTTGTCGGTCACAAGCGAGCCCAGCGCGGCGATCGAGCCGTTGTCGTCCGTTTGCTGCGGTCTGCGGAATAACAGCACAAGGACAAGCACGATCAGCACCGCCACGAGTACCAGTGTGATCAGCGGTATGTATGGCATGGGGAATAATTCCTTTCTTCTTAAAGCGCGTCCAGTTCTTTGGCGATCTGCTGCATTTTGCGGTCGGTCGCTGAGATGACCTCGGCGCAGGCCTTTAAATCTTCCGATATGTGCGGCGGCACCTCAACGTCGGCCTTATACCGGAGCTGATGTTCTAGGCTCGCCCAGAAATCCATCGCGATCGTGCGGAGCTGCAGCTCAACGCGCACGGGCTGCGTGCGGTCGGATAGGAAAATCGGCACCTCGACGATCATGTGCAGGCTGCGGTAGCCGTTGGGCTTGGGATGCTCGATATAATCTTTCCGTTCGATCAGCGTCAAATCGTCCTGCCGCATCAGCATGTCGGCGACCGTATAAATATCATCGATAAACGGACAAATTACGCGGATGCCGCCAATATCGTTCAGATTTTCCATCATGGAGCGCAGGGAAACCGGAAAACCGCGCCGTTTCAGCTTTTTGATAATGCTGCGCGGCGTTTTGATGCGGCTTTTGATCGAGTCGATCGGATTAGGTTTGCCCGAAATGCGCGATTCCTCGCTCAGGATATCGAGTTTGGTCTTGATCTCGCGGATACCCGCTTCATACAGCATCATCATCTGCTGCAGCTGAAACGCGGATTCAATGAGCTGCTCCGCCGCTTTTTCATCGAGCACTTCGAGGCTCAGGATCTCGTTGATGTCCATGCATGCACCATGCCTTTCTTCCGCTTTCCAGATGCTGTTTTATCATAAAGCAAGCTTTATCGTTTCCGCTGCCCTTTTGCGAATTTCCGGGCGTTTTTCATACCGCCTACCTCTTTGAACATTCGATCCAGCTTTTGGGCTTCAATTTCTTTGCTGCTTAGGCCGTCATAGCCCGCTTCCTGCTGCAGCTTCAAATAACTGTCCAAACGCCGTTGGTCAACTACGCCGTTTTTTATCGCCGCCAAGACCGCACAGCCCGGCTCATTGGTATGTGTGCAGTCACGAAATCTGCACTGCTCAGCCAAGTCGTCGATCTCACAGAATGCCTTGGAAACATCCGCGCTTTCCGCACCCATTTCCCGCATACCAGACGTATCGATCACAACTCCGCCCAGTGGGCATGGGAACATTTCACGTCCCGTTGTGGTGTGCCGCCCCTTATCGTCTCTCCCAACTTCCTGCGTTTCGAGCACGTCTTTCCCAAGGATACGGTTAATGATGGTAGACTTTCCAACGCCTGAGGAACCAATAAAGGCACAGGTGTGTTCTTCGGAAAAATAGGGTGCAAATTTTTCGTCCAGCTGCTCATCAAACATCGACAGGACGAGCACATCGGAAAAAAAGGCTATCTGTTCCACCTCTTTAACGGCAGTTTCCAGATCGCAGCACAAATCCTTTTTTGTCAAAACGACCACCGGAGTCGCCCCGCTGTCCCACGCAATCGATAGATAGCGCTCCATACGGTTCAAATTAAAATTTTGATTCAACGACATACAGAGAAAAACGGTATCGACATTCGCCGCGACCGCCTGTGCCTGACCGGAAATACCAACGGCTTTTCTGAGAAAAAGACTCTTTCTTGTCAAAAGCCGGTGAATAACGGTCTCAGCATGTCCGTCATGTTTGCTGACCATAGCATAGTCTCCCACCGTGGGATACTGGGCCAACTCCTCCGTATCAAACCGCATTTTACCCGATAGCTGCGCCAACGCTTCTCCATGTTCGGTAACCACTTTATATCTGCCGCGATATTGGGCAGTAATCCTCGCCAACTCATATTCGGGGTATTGCGCAGCTTCTGCGATAAAACGGTCTTTTACACCATAGCGTTTTAAATAATTCAATGTATTTACCTCCATTCTTACGTCTCACGTCGTCAGACTGGAAGGAGGCAGCCAAATATTACTTTGTTATACCTCCTTCCGCCTTTACAATCTCCTTTTTATTATAGTTCATCATAAGAGCATACTCCTTTCATTTTATCTTCTTCATTATATCATACTCTTTCTCAAAATTGAAACCGCTGTTTAATGGATTTTATTTTTGCTTGCCTACCACAGCAAAGCAAAAACAACCTCGTACTGAAGCAGGCCGGGCCGGCATAGCGCAATCTTATGACCGACAATGCAAATAGACAAAAAAATACCGCCAAACACCAAGTTTGACGGTATTTTGTGTTTTAGCGCTTGGAGAACTGGGGTGCGCGACGGGCTGCCTTGAGTCCGTACTTCTTGCGCTCCTTCATGCGGGGATCACGGGTCAGGAAGCCGGCCGCCTTGAGCATCGGGCGGTATTCCTCAGTGTTCGCCTGCAGCAAAGCGCGGGCGATGCCGTGGCGGATCGCGCCGGCCTGGCCGGTGAAGCCGCCGCCGGTGACGGTGCACTCAATGTCGAACTTGCCGGTCGTGCTGGTGGTCTCGAGCGGCTGGCGGACGATCAGCTTGAGCGTATCCAGACCAAAGTAGTTATCGATGGTGCGGTTGTTGATCTTGATTTCGCCGGTTCCGCCGGGGAACAGACGAACGCGGGCAACGGAGGACTTTCTTCTGCCGGTGCCATAGAAATAAGCTTTCTTAGGTGTATACATCAGTTAGCTCCTCCCTTACTTTTCCCAAACTTCAGGCTTCTGTGCCTGGTGGTTGTGGTTCTCGCCCGCATAGATCTTCAGGCGGGTGGCCGACTGGCGGCCGATCGAGTTTTTGGGCAGCATGCCCTTGACAGCCAGCTGCATGGCCATTTCCGGCTTCTCGGCCATCATGGTCTTGTACTGGACTTCCTTGAGGCCGCCGACCCAGCCGGTGTGGTGGCGGTAGTACTTCTGCTCCAGCTTCTTGCCGGTCAGAACAGCCTTGTCCGCGTTGATGACGATGACGAAATCGCCGCCGTCCACATGCGGGGTGAACTCGGGCTTGTGCTTACCGCGCAGCAGCATAGCGGCGGTAGCGGCGGTGCGGCCAAGCGGCTTGCCCGCGGCATCCAGCACATACCACTTACGCTCGACAGTCTCTGCCTTAGCCATAAAAGTAGACATGTTTTTTTCCTCCGTTTTTTATAATCAAAATCATTTGATAACAAATTGAGCGCTCCAAACGAGCATATTTATTAAAACACATCCAAAACCACAAGTCAACGATTATTTTCATTTTTTCATGCAAATCCGCCATGTACTCTTTTATTCTCTTTTATACGCTTTATATCTCTTGTTTTCTATCTTCTGAATTTAGAATTTTTATTTGCGTGTGCGCGGCTTTTCTGTTATATCTATAAGGAAGACTAATCTGAAAACCGGAGAAAACCTATGCAAAAAATGCTTTCCTATGTGCGCCGTGCGGTCGACCACTACCATATGATCGAAGATGGCGACAAGATCGCAGTCGGTGTGTCGGGCGGCAAGGATTCGCTGGCTCTGCTTGTGGCGCTGGCCGAATTGCGGCGTTTTTACCCCAAGAAATTTGAAGTCGTGGCGATCACGCTCGAGATGGGCTATGAGGAAATGGACTTTGCGCCCGTGCAGGCGCTGTGCGACCGACTCGGCGTCCCATATATCCGCGTCCCGACCCAGATTAAGCAAATCATATTCGATATCCGGCATGAGGAAAACCCCTGTTCGCTGTGCGCCAAAATGCGGCGCGGCGCGCTGCACGAGGCCGCGCTCGCTGCGGGGTGCAAAAAGGTCGCCCTCGGGCATCATTTCGACGACGTGGTCGAGACCTATCTGCTCTCGCTGTTCTACGAGGGGCGCATTTCGTGCTTCCAGCCGGTCACCTTTCTCGATCGCATGGGCGTGACACTGATCCGTCCGCTTCTGTACACACCCGAATATTATGTGCGCTCGTTTGCCGCGCGGCACGAGCTACCCATCGTGCATAACCCCTGCCCTGCGGACGGCAACACCAAGCGGCAGGAGGTCAAGGATCTGCTCAAAAAGCTGGAGCAGGACATGCCCGGGCTGCGCGAGCGCATTTTTGGCGCCATGCAGCGCTATCCCCTGAAAGGCTGGGCGCCCGACCGGACGCGCACGCCCAAAAAGCCCCAATAATAAAAAGCGTATCGCTTTAGCGATACGCTTTTTTCGTCAGACCGGAAAGTCCTCGGAGCTGAAGTTGGAATAGTAGCGGCCGCGTGTCACGGTGATGCGGAGCACGCAATAATCCGGGTCTGTCACGCCGCCGGGATAGTACATCGTGTCGCCCTCGCGCCAAATCTCGCGCTTGGTCTCATCGTCCTCGAGCACCTCGGCGGTGCCGAGCATCTGCACGCCGCGGAAAAACCGCTTGTCGCAGAAGTAAACACAGGCTTTGGGATTCTCCCTATACTGCGCGACACGCCGGGAGGACGTATTGGTTGTAAAATAAAACACCGAGATGCCCTCGCGCTTCCGGGGCGGCAGCATGGCTTTGACGTTCGGGAAACCCTCGCCGTCGACCGAACCGATATAGGCCACGCTCTGCTTATCGATTAAATTTCCAATGGTCTGCACCGGGTCGCGCATCATTTCATATACCCGCCTTTCATCGGCCCAACCGCATGCTCAGAATAGAATTTGAGCACGCCGTCCGTGTAGCGCGGCGGACGCGGCGACCACGCCGAGCGGCGCTTTTGCAGGATGCCGTCCATCTCCCCGGGCGTTTTCCGCTCGCCGTTTACGCCGACGATAGCGAGCACGCGCGCCGGGATATCGATCTCGATGAGGTCGCCCTCCTCGACGAGCGCGATCGGTCCGCCCTCCGCGGCCTCGGGCGACACATGCCCGATTGCCGGCCCCTTGGACGCGCCCGAAAAGCGGCCGTCCGTGATCAGGGCGATTGTCTTGCCCAGCTCGGGATCGGACGAAATGGCCTCGGTGGTGTAGAACATCTCGGGCATGCCGCTGCCCTTGGGGCCCTCGTAGCGGATGAATACCGCGTCACCCGGGCGAATTTCGCGCGCGATGACCGCCGCGATCGCATCTTCCTCACAGTCGAACGGGCGGGCGCGCAGCACCGCCTTGTGCATCTCCTGCGGCACCGCCGAATGCTTGACGACCGCCCCCTCGGGCGCGAGGTTGCCGCGCAGGATGGCGACCGTGCCATTGTCGCTGATCGGCTTATCAAACGGGCGCAGGATATCCTCTTTTTTCACGCCGGTTTTGGCAAGCGCGGCCGCGCACGCCTCATACCAGCCGAAGGCCTTGATCTCGTCCAGATTTTCGCCAAGCGTTTTGCCTGTCACTGTCAGAACGTCCAGATGCAGCAGGCCGCGCAGCTCCTCCATGACCGCGGGCACGCCGCCCGCATAATACACATATTCGGCTGGCCACTTGCCCGCCGGGCGCACGTTGAGCAGGTAATGCGCGTGCTTGTGGATGCGCTCAAACGTGTCCGCGTCGATCTCGATGCCGAACGCGTGCGCGATGGCGGGCAGGTGCAGGATGGCGTTGGTCGAGCCTGAGATCGCCGCGTGGACGATGATGGCGTTTTCAAAGCTGTCCTTGGTCACGATATCGCGCGCGGTCAGGCCGCTCTTTGCAAGCGCGGCCGCCTGCTCGCCCGAGCGGCGCGCCAGCTCGTGAAGCTTTTCCCCGGTCGCGGGCAGCAGCGCCGCACCCGGCAGGGTCAGCCCCAGCGCCTCCGCCATAACTTGCATCGTGCACGCCGTGCCCATAAAACTGCACGCGCCGCACGAGGGGCAGGCGTTGTGCTTATAATAGGTAAACTGCTCGTCCGTGATTTCGCCGCGCTGGCACATTGCGCTGTACGCGCCGATCTGCTCAAGCGTCAGAAGATCCGGCCCCGCGCACATCACGCCGCCCGGCACAACGACCGCCGGCAGGTTGGTGCGCCCAATGCCCATCAGCAGGCCGGGCAGGCCTTTGTCGCAGCTTGCGAGAAACACGCCCGCGTCGAATGGCGTGGCGTTATTGTGTATCTCGACCATGTTGGCGATCATATCGCGGCTCGCGAGCGAATAGTTGATGCCGTCGTGCCCCTGCGCCATGCCGTCGCAGATGTCGGTCGCAAAATAGCGCGCCGCCTTGGCGCCGGCCGACGCCGCGCCCTCCGCCGCCGTGTCGGCCAACGCGAGCAGGTGTGCGCTGCCCGGATGGCTGTCTCCAAACGTGCTTTCCACCAAAATTTTAGGCTTGTCCAAATCCTCCGGCACCCACCCCATGCCCATGCGGAGCGGGTCCATTTCGGGCGCAAGCTTCCGAACCTCTTCACTGCGGTACACTGTCATCCATCCTTTCCGTTATCCGGTGCTTTCATCATAGCATACCGCCGCTTTCCGCGCAAGCGCGCGAAATTTTAACCGAAATGCTTTGTGCTTTCCGGCAAAGTATGGCATACTGGACATAGGAAAACCAAAGGAGGCGTTTTGATGCAGCGAACCGAACGACAGAAATATTTACGCCTGCTCGCCCGCCAGTACCCCAGCGTACAAGCGGCGGCCAGTGAGATCATTCATTTACAAGCCATTTTACGGCTTCCCAAAGGCACTGAGCATTTTATGAGCGACCTGCACGGCGAAGCCGAGGCGTTCGTACACATCCTCAACAACGCTTCGGGGGCAGTGCGCGAAAAGGTTGACATCGTGCTGCGTGACAGCCTGCCCGCCGACGAACGCGCGCAGCTCGCCACGCTCATCTATTATCCGGAGGAGAAGCTTGAAGAGCTGGCCTCCGCCGCGCCCGACCGCGCCGAGTGGTACCGCATCACGCTCGCACGGCTGACCGAGATCTGCCACCTGTGCTCGTCCAAATACACGCGCGCCAAGGTGCGCCGCGCGCTGCCGCCGTGGAACGGCGATATTATCAACGAGCTCTTAAACAAAAACAACGACATCCTCAACAAGCGCGAATACTTCGAGGGCATCATCTCTTCGATCATCGAGGTCGACCGCGCGGACGATTTCATCATCTCCATGTGCAGGCTCATCAAGCGCCTGGTGGTCGACCATCTGCACATCGTCGGCGATATTTTCGACCGCGGCCCGCGCGCCGACATCATCATGGATCTGCTGATGGACCACCACTCGGTCGACATCCAGTGGGGCAACCACGACGTGCTGTGGATGGGGGCGGCGACCGGCAGCCGCACCTGCATCGCAACCGTGCTGAGCAATTCCATCACCTACAACAACCTTGAAATGATCGAGACCGGCTACGGCATCAGCCTGCGCCCGCTCGCGCTGTTCGCAAACGAGGTGTATAAGTGCAGCGCCGAGCAGTCCTGCTTCCAGGTAAAGCAGCTGGACGACGATGCGACCCCCAAGGATCTCACGCTTGCCGCGCGCATGCACAAGGCGATCGCGATCATCCAGTTCAAGCTCGAGGGGCAGACCATCCTGCGCAATCCTTCTTTCCGCATGGAGGACCGCCTGCTGCTCGACAAGATCGATTTTTCCCGCCGCGTGGTCACGATCGGCGGCAAGGAATACCCGCTGCGCGACTGCGACTTTCCGACCGTCGACCCCGCAAATCCTTACGCCTTGTCGCCCGAGGAGACCGAGGTAATGGCGCAGCTCAAAAACGCGTTCCTACGATCGGAAAAGCTGCAAACGCACATCCGTTTCCTCTATTCCAAGGGTGGGCTATACAAATGCTTTAACGGAAACCTTTTGTATCATGGCTGCATCCCGATGACCGAGGACGGCGCGTTCATGCAGTTTGAGTTCGGCGGCAAAACGCTTTCAGGCAAGGCGCTGATGGATTACTGTGAGGCTGTCGCCCGGCAGGGCTACTATGCCCGCGAGGGCACGAGCGAGCGGCAGTTCGGCAAGGATTTCCTGTGGTTTCTGTGGTGCGGCCGGCACTCGCCGCTGTTCGGGCGCGATCACATCGCGACCTTTGAGCGCCGCCTGATCGCGGACGAACACACCTGGGTCGAGCCAAAAAACGCCTATTATTCGTATTATAACGACGCTTCGGTCTGCATCCGCATTTTAAAGGAGTTTGGCCTTGAGGGCGGTCACTGCCATATCGTAAACGGCCATGTGCCTGTCAAGAGCAAGGACGGAGAAAGCCCGGTCAAGGCGGACGGACGGCTCATCGTGATCGACGGCGGCTTCTGCCGCGCCTACCAGCCGACCACCGGCATCGCCGGCTATACGCTGGTGTTCGATTCGTGGGGCATCCACTTGACCGCACACGAGCCGTTTTCCGGCAAGCGCGACGCGATCGAAAACAACAAGGACATTTTCTCGACCTCTATGGCGTTCGACCGCTCGGAGGCGCGCATCCGCATTGACGAGACTGACGTGGGCGCGGGACTCCAGCGCACCATAGACGACCTCAAGGATCTGCTCGCTGCCTACCGTGCAGGCGAGATCAAAGAGGACAACGGCCAGCTCGACTGACAGAAAAAAGCCCGCATACCTTTCGGTATGCGGGCTTCTCATTTTTAAGGTGTCCCGCCCGCTTGGTGGTGGTGGTAAGCGGACGGGACGGTTGGACGCAGGGATGGCGGTTCCCTATTGCGTCCAGCTATATTTTACCACACCGCCTTCAGTTTGTAAACCATCCGCGTGCATTCTTAAATCCTACATTCTGCATGTCACCGCAAACTGGGAAATCATTCCCTCGCGCCTTAATTTTTCCCACTCCTAAGGTAAAATTAATTTAAAAGCAGCCGGAATCGGGTTTGCAGCGCCGTGCTATGGGAGAAAACGGCGGCGGGATTGGCTGTCCCAGCGGGGGGCGGTGCCTGCATATACGACCGATCCCGCGCAGATCAAATCTTACCTTGCAGAAACGAACGATGCATTTACAGATAAATGGCTGGCGGAGTATCCGAATTTCCTTGAGGATAACTTTAAAAGCGAAGCCTCGCGCGCCTGAGTCGATCAAGGCTTTTCAGAGGGCCTTGCCAGAGCCCTAGTCCAATATGACCACCCGGCCCGGGGCTTGGGAAATATCACACGGTCTTTATCAATATCAATGGCGACCTACATCCTCTATAAACGGCGTGACCTATCTTGCTGAAGTGGCGCCTTTCACGACCACGAGAAAAAAGCTGGATGAGAAGCTTTCCGCGTTCACCAGCCAATTTTAAGAAACAAGGATCGGAAGAATGAAACGATTTTTTGCCGCGCTGCTTTCCACAGCGATCAGCCTGAGCCTACTCTGTCCCGGCGCGGTGGTTTTCCCACTGCGCCGGGATTTTTGCCTTGTCCGGTCATACAGCCTCGCACGCGTCCCCCCTGCGGGGCATAGACTGTAGCGAGGTGGTGAAACCTTGGCAATCCGAATTTTTATCGATCAGGGGCACAACCCGAGCGGCCCGAACACCGGCGCGGAGGGCAACGGCCTGCGCGAGCAGGACGTGACGTATCTCGTCGGCGTCTATCTCGCCGATATTCTGCGCGCCGACCCGCGTTTTGAAGTGCGCCTCAGCCGCAACTCGCCCGATGAGGTGCTCGGCACCAGCAACGCGACCAGTCTCGCCGCGCGCGTCAACATGGCGAACTCCTGGCCCGCCAATTACTTCATCAGCATCCACTGTAACGCCAACGTCAACCCCGCCATCAACGGCACCGAGGTCTACGTATACCAGCAGAATACGCAGTCCTACTGGCTGGCGCAGCATGTGCTGAACGGCATTGTCGAGCGCGTGGGAACGCGGGATAACGGCGTGCGGCTCAATCCCGGCCTATATGTCCTGCGCCGCACCAATATGCCAGCCATCCTCGTCGAGCTTGCGTATTTGACCAATGTAGGCGACGCGGAAAAGCTGCGCGACGACCCTTACGGCTTCGCGCAGGGCATCTACAACGGGCTTTTGAGCTATTTCGGCTTCTCCCCTGTTTAAAACGCGCGACGGCCCCGGAGGCAAGTCCTCCGGGGCCGCCGCTATGAATGGAGAATGTAGGTGGCTGTTATTTCATTGACGCGATAAGCGCATCGGCCATTGCATCGAGGTCGGGCGCGGCCTCATCATGCATCGCGCTGTTGAGGGACAGGCCAGCATCTAAAACGTCCACGTTTTTCAGCTCGTTTTCGAGAAATTCCCGCATCAGCGTGCCAGCTTTACACGCCCAAGAACCGTTTTCAATGATGGCAAATGTTCGCTTTTGCAGGTTGAGCGCTTTCATATCCATCAGGTAATTGTGCATCACCGGATAAATACCGAGGTTATAGGTCACCGACGCGAGCACAACATGGCTCAAGCGGAATGTTTCGGAGATTAGGTAAGACACATGCGTGTTCGATACGTCGTACATACGGACATTGGTCATGCCTTTCTCGCACAGCTTGGTCGCGAGTGCGTTCGCGGCGGCTTCGGTATTGCCATACATCGAGGCATAAACGATCATCACACCCTGCTCCTCAGGTTCGTAACGGCTCCAGTGATCGTATTTATCGATGAAATAACCCAGATCCTTTCTCCACACCGGGCCGTGCAGCGGGCAGATGAATTTGATCTGGTCGAGGATACCCGCGGCCTTGCCGAGCAAAAGCTGCACATGCGGGCCGTATTTGCCGACGATGTTGGTGTAATACCGGCGCGCGTCGTCGATCCAGTCCCTGTCGAAATCGACCTCGTCCGCGAACAGCTTGCCGTCCAGCGCGCCGAACGAACCAAACGCGTCGGCGGCAAACAAAACGCCGTTCGCCGTGTCAAACGTGACCATGGCCTCCGGCCAATGCACCATGGGCGCCGCGACAAAGGTAACCGTATGTCCGCCGAACGAGAACGTATCGCCCTCTTTGACCTCGATCATGCGGCCCGTCACGTCAAAGCCGAACTGGCGCATAAGCATGAACGCCTTTTCCGTCGAAATGACCTTGGTTTCCGGATGGCGCAGCAGCACCTCCTCGATAGATGCGCCGTGGTCAGGCTCCATATGGTTGATAACCAGAAAATCGAGCGGACGGCCGTCCAGCACGTGCTCAATGTTCTCCAAAAACTGCCGGCACGCCGACCAATCGACTGTGTCGAACAGCACGGTCTGCTCATCAAGCAGCAGATAGGAGTTATAGGATACGCCGCGCGGGATGGGATGAATATTTTCAAACAGGGTGAGCCTGCGGTCGTTGCCGCCCACCCAGAACAGGTCTTCTGTCACCTTACGCACACAATACATAACGCTACCTCCTCGTCAAGCCTCAATAAACTGTGTTTTGTCCTCGCCGCACTCGGGGCAGATCCATTCATCCGGCAGCTTCTCAAACGATGTGCCGGGTGCGATATCGCTTTCCGGATCGCCCACCGCGGGATTGTATTCATAGCCGCAGCCGCCGCACACGTGCACCGGGTAGCTTTGTTTCGCGGGCTTTGCGCGCTTCATCTTCTTCATAGGCGGCGCGGGCTTCTTTTCCTCACCATTGTCGAGCGCGGCTGTCAGCAGCGGCAGGATCTCCTCCAGATCACCGACAATGCCGTAATCGCAGTTTTTAAAAATTGGCGCGTTCGGGTTGTTGTTGATGGCGACGATGGTTGCCGCGTCCTTGATCCCTTTGAGGTGCTGGCCTGCACCAGAAATGCCGCAGGCAATATATAGGTTGCCGCCAAATTTCTGGCCGGACATGCCCACATAGCGGTTAAGCGGCACATACTGCAGCGTTTCCGCAACCGGGCGGGACGAACCTACCGCCGCGCCGGCCTGCACCGCGAGCGCCTCGATCATCTGCATATTTTCTTTCGCGCCAATGCCCTTGCCCGCCGAAACGACGCGCTCGGCCTGTGTGATCGGCGTGTCGATCGGGATGCCGACGGTAAAATCATAGCCGTCCGCTTTGAGTGCCCCGACCAGTGTATCGACGCGCTCCTGCGCGCTACCGTCTTTCAATATCTGCTTTTTGCGGTGTCCGGTAATTGGGCCGCGCTTCTGCGCGGGCGCGTTCTCCTTAGGCGGCTTGCCGACGATATGCGAGGCGATGACCACACGCTGGATCTCGTTCGTGCCCTCATAAATGGTACAGATCTTGGCATCGCGGTAAAAGCGCTCGACGTCCATGCCTTTGAGGTAGCCGTTTCCGCCGTAAATCTGCAGCGCGTCGTTGACGATTTCCAGACAGCGGTCGGAGGCATACTGCTTCGCCATTGCGGCCTCCATCGAATAGGACTCGTGATGTTCTTTCAGTTCGGCCGCCGAATAGACCAGCAGGCGCGAGGCGCGCAGTTTGGTCGCCATGTCCGCCAGCTTAAACGAGATAGCCTGCTGGAACGCGATCGGCTTACCGAACTGCTCGCGCTCCTTGGCATATTCCAGCGCCGATTCAAACGCGCCCTGCGCGATGCCGAGCGCCTGCGACGCGATGCCGATACGTCCGCCGTCGAGCGTGGCCATGGCGATTTTGAAGCCCTCGCCCTCCTTGCCGAGCAGGTTTTCCTTGGGCACCCTGACGTTGTTAAACAGCAATTCGGCCGTCGCGGAGGAACGGATGCCCAGCTTATCATAGTGGTCACCGAATGTGAAGCCATCCCAGCCCTTTTCTACGATAAACGCCGAAATGCCCCGCACACCGATTCCCGGTGTGGTCACTGCGAACACCACGTAGGTATCGGCCTCGCCGCCGTTTGTAATAAAGATTTTGTTGCCGTTTAAGATGTAATAATCGCCGTCCAGTTCGGCAGTCGTCTCCGTACCGCCCGCATCCGAACCGGCGTTAGGTTCAGTCAGGCCGAATGCGGCGAGTTTCTCGCCCTTAGCGAGCGGGGTAAGATATTTTTGCTTTTGCTCCTCATTGCCGAATGCGAAAATCGGCCAAGAGCCCAATGAAACATGCGCAGACAGGATAACGCCCACGCCGCCGTCGACCCGCGAAAGCTCCTCGACCGCGATCGCATAGCTGTTAATGTCCCGTCCTGCGCCGCCATATTCCTCCGGGAACGGAAGCCCCATCCAGCCGTTTTCAGCCATTTTCTCAACGATCTCGCGCGGAAAGCGGTTTTCCTTGTCTAAAAGGAAAGAAATCGGCTTGATTTCGGCCTCCGCGAACGCACGGATGTCGGCGCGCAGTTTTTCATGCTGCTCAGTCGTTTGATAGAACATATGGTTGCCTCCTTATCATCTGCAGTCATTATCTATGTAATTGGTATAGTTTTCTTTCGTTCATCATAGCACTTCCGAAGGCAGGAAGCAATCCATTATTAAGAATTCATATTAGAAAACAATATGACCAATTTTGTGCATTTAGACGAGGCATAAAAAAGCCCCGCTTATAGCGGGACTCGAAACGAATATTTTTCAGCGCGCAGCCGTCCTGCCCGTCTCCTCAAGACCGGAACAGCAACGCTTTCATAAGAATGCTTGCGCCTCCCAGAATAAAAACGGCAATCACCAGCTTTTTCGCCAGCTTTTCATCCATGCGCTTGTCGATCCTTCCGCCGACATAAATACCGAGCACCGCCGCCGGGATCGAGATTGCGGTGATGGATAAGGTCATCGGCGTAAAAAGGCCGTTCCAGAAATAGACGGCCGCGCGAAACGCATTTTCGATCAGGAACACGAAACATACGTTGGTGCGGAACTGCTGCCGGTTTTCCGCCACGCGTTCCAGATAGGCCAGAAACAGCAGGTTGATGCCAAACAGCGCGGCCATCACGCCAGACGCGAGCGAGATCACCGCGCGGACGGCCTTGCTGGGCGCCATGGCCTTGGCGCGGTCGCGCGTCAACATTTCGATGCCCAGCCCAATAATGAACACGCCGAGCAGCGCCTTAATAACCCATGGGGAGGACAGCTTCAAAAACATCGTGCCCGGGATGACGCCGAGAACGATCCAGAATGCGACTGGCAACGCGACCTTGGCGTCGAACGAACGCCGGTTTTTCAACACGATATATGTATTGACCGGCAAGTCTAGCAGCAGATTGCCGGGCGTAATGACCCGGTTATCCAGCTTCATGGCCAGCAGCGGACCGGACAACAGCGGGTTACCAAAGCCGACAAGCCCTTTAATAATGAACGCAAAAAACTGGACGGCGAATATATAGATCCCAAGCGTCAGCGTCATACAGTGCCCTCCGCGTCTTCAGACGCATCCTCTCCATTCCGCACATAAGACGCGCGATATTTACTCGGCGGCATCCCGATATATTTGGAGAACATGGTGTTGAAGTGGCTGGGATTGCCGAAACCGACGGCCACGGAGATCTCCGTGATCGTCATATCAGTTGCGATCAGCAGGCTCTGCGCTTCGCCCAGACGGCGGCGGAGTGTGTACTGCATAGGAGAATAGCCCGTCTGCTCTTTAAAGATATGCGCGAGATGGTACGGGCTGATGCGGATCGCGTCCGAAATATCCTGAAGCGTGAAGCGCTCGTCAAAATGTGTGTCGATGTACTGCCTCACCTTGCAGGCAATGATGTCGGGCGAGGTTTGAATGGTGTTGCCCGTTTTTTCGCAGTATCGCCGGATCACCAGCAGCAGCTTACTGAGCAGCGCCATCGTCAAGTGATGGCAGGTCTCAATGGCATTGTCCGGGTCGGTCGCGAGCAGGCTGTGGATCATGGTAAGCAGCGAACAAAGCATGTCCGCACACTCCCCCGCAGGGAACACCGGGCTGTAATTGGGCGCAATCAGGCTGTTTGGGTCGAGGCCGCGCACAAACACGCCGCCTACCGCCACGCTCACCATATTCAGATCCTTGCTGTAAGCCGGATCCTCGTCATGCAGGCAGCCGGCGTTGCAGATGATGATATCCCCGCCTTTAATATCGTAGCGGCATTCGTCCACAATATAAACGCCCGTTCCGGTGCGGACATACATGATCTCCAGGAAATCCGGATGCTTGTGCAGAATGCGCGGATGGACCGAAAATACGGAATCGATTTTGCTTGCAGAAAGGAGTTTCGGCTGTGTGCCAGGGACAAAGCTGGAGACAGGATCTTTTTTCACAAAACACTGAATCATATAAACCTCTTTTCAATGTGCAAACTGGGCAACCTCCACGCATTGCGCAAGACGACGCATGTTTGCATTTCTTGCGCCGATCCGCGCTTTGGGTACATAGTCCTTGTATATCATCGGTGCATACCGATGTCAATTGTGCATTTTCAACCTTTGCAGACAGCTTTTCCGCAAGAAAACAAAATTCGCTTTTCTGCGCACAAGGAAAATTGCCGCCTTTTAAATTATTCTCCCCGCAAGAAATATAAAAACTCGTCACAAAAGCCATCCGCTTGAAAACATACACAAATTTTCCTTCTATCATTTGTGCATTTTTCCCCCTCGTTTTTCCAATTGACTGGATAAAAAAAGCCAATTCGCAAGAATGCAAAATCCATCCCGGAAATGCGTCTGAAAAAGCCTGAAATATGATAAAACCCGCACAAGAAAGCGGTGGCGGTATGCCTAACGCTTTTGCTACACTAGTTTCATCACCAAGCGCTTCGCATTTACAATTCGCCGGTGGCTGCCATGCCGGACAGGCAGACCATTTATGCGGCGCTTAGCCCGGCATTTTTTATTGCATATGAATCGGCAACGATTTATATAGAAAACCACAGAGAACAGAGGAGGAAATTTCATGAAAAAGAAGTTACTTGCGGGGTTGCTGGCAGCAGCCATGGCGTTTTCCCTGACCGCGTGCGGCAGCGAGCCCGCGCCGGCTGATCCGGGCACCGCCGATCCCGGCGCCGGCACGGATGCGCCTAGCACCGGCTCGGAAAAGGTGCATGTCGGCTTTGTCGTCAAATCGCTGGCCGACCAATACTGGGTGCTGGTTAAAGCCGGCGCCGAGGCCAAGGCGGCCGAGCTTGGCAACGTCGAGCTCGAGTTCATCGCGCCGAACTCAGAATCCGACGTGCAGATGCAGGTCGATATGATCCAGAACCTGGTTGGCAAGGGCATCGACGTACTGTGCCTGGCGCCGTCCTCTCCGGACACCGTGCTTCCCGTGCTTCAGCAGGCGGATGAGGCTGGCATTAAAGTGCTCGCGGTAGACACCGACCTGCCGAACTTCGATAAGAAGGTTTCCTTCATCGGCACCGGCAATGAGGACGCGGGTAAGATCGGCGGCGAATTTGCGGCCAAGAAATACGGCGAAGGCGCGAACGCGGTCATCCTGCGCGGCCGTGCGGGCGACACCACGCACGACCAGCGCGAGGCCGGCATCCGCGCCGGACTGGAAGCTGGCGGCGTTAACATCCTAGAGGTCAAAGCCGCAGACTCCGAGTCCGAAAAGGCCATGAACATCATGCAGGATCTGATGAACCGCTACGATAACATCGACGTTGTCGTCACCACGGCCGACTCGATGGCGCAGGGCGCGGAGCGCGCGATCTCGGGCGCTGGCAAGAACATCGGCGTAATCGGCTTTGACGGCACGATCCCGGTCTGCGAAATCATCGCGGACGGCAGCGAGATCATGTTGGGCACCGTGGCGCAGAGCCCGTACAAGATGGGCGAGCTCGGCGTTGAAAACGCAGTAAAGGTAGCAAACGGCGAGACCATCGACGCGCGCATCGATTCCGGCGCCGAAATGGTCAGCTCGGAAAACGCCGCGGACTTTGTGGCGAACCTGAAGAGCCTGGTTGGCGAATAAGGATTGGGAGAACAAAACCTCGATATCCTGAACCATAAGGGGTAAAGGCAAAGCCGGGGGACACGCGCCCCCGGCTTGCTGTTCCAATATCGGTATTTATCGAAAGTGGGTGATTGCGGTATTATGCACGAAGTTATCATGGAGCTCAAACATATCACCAAGTACTTCCCCGGCGTCATCGCGCTGGATGATATGTCGTTCACCGTGCGCAGCGGCACCGTGCACGGCCTAATCGGTGAAAACGGCGCGGGAAAGTCCACGCTCATCAAGGTGTTCACCGGCGTAAACCAGCCGGATAAAGGTGAAATCTACATCGACGAAAAAAAGGTCCATCTGTCCAACCCGATGGTCGCAAAGGCCGCGGGCGTCGGTTGCGTATATCAGGAGCTGAACATTGTTCAGGAGCTGAATGTCACAGACAATCTGTTCATTAATTACTATAAGACTCGCGGGCCGCTGTGCGACTACAAGGCGATGCACGCCAAAGCCGCCGAGATTATGGAGAGCCTGGGTCAGCCGGTCGACCCGCGCACCGAATGCTCCAAGCTCGGCCTCGGCGTGCAGCAGACCATCGAAATCGGCAAGTCCATTTTATCCGAGGCGCGCCTCATCATCATGGACGAGCCGACCTCTTCCCTGTCCGAATCCGAGGTTGCGCAGCTGTTCAAGACAATTGAAATGCTCAAAGCCAAGGGCATTGCGATCATTTTCGTGTCGCACAAGCTGGAGGAGATCTTCGAGTGCTGCGACGATATCACGGTCATGCGGGACGGCAAATGGATTTCGACCTCGCCGGTCGAGGAGATGACCAAGGATAAGCTCATTTCCCATATGGTCGGGCGCAGCCTGGACAACCTGTTCCCCAAGGAAGTCGCGACCAAGGGCGAGGAAATGCTGCGTGTTGAGCACTTAAACAGCACGGGTGTACTGTTCGACGTCAATTTCAGCGCCTATGCCGGACAGATCCTCGGCTTTTCGGGGCTGGTCGGCGCTGGGCGCACCGAAACCATGCGCGCCATTTTCGGCGCGGACGTGCGCGACAGCGGCGATATTTACATACGCGGCAAAAAGGTGGAGATCGTCCGTCCGGCGGACGCGATCCACAATAAGATTGCATTTTTGACCGAGGACCGCAAGGGCGAAGGCCTGATTTTGGACGCCTCGGTGCTGCACAACCTGCATCTGGCCACCATCGATCGCGACCGCAAGGGCGTGCTGCTCGACCAGAGCAAGCACCGCCGCATCGGCGAGGAGAACGTGGCCACCTATAAGATCAAAACGCCGACCCTCGACACTCCGGTGGGTTCGCTGTCGGGCGGCAACCAGCAGAAAGTGGTCATCGGCAAATGGGTCAACACGGACGCGGATATCTATATCTTCGACGAGCCGACACGCGGTATCGACGTCGGCGCCAAGATCGAGGTCTACAACGTGATGAACGATCTGGTGAAAAAGGGGAAATGTGTGCTGATGGTATCGAGCGAGCTGCCTGAGATCCTCGGGATGTCCGACCGCGTGATCGTCATGCGGCACGGCAGGATCATGGCCCAGATCGACCGCGATTCCGCGCATTTCAACCAGGAAGACATTATGAAAGCCGCATGGGGAGGAACCTTGTCATGACTGAAACGAAAAAGCCCAATTCGAGGATGAAAGAAATCCTCAGCAAGCTCGGCCCGTTGCTCGCGCTTGCGCTGATCTGCATCGCGCTGGCCATTGCGACGCAGGGCAAATTTGTCACCACTGCCAACATTCTGAACCTGCTGCGGCAGGTGCCAATCGTCGCGCTGATGTCGGTCGGTATGCTGTGCGTCATCCTGCTTGGCGGCATCGACCTTTCGGCCGGCTCGCTGCTCGCGATCTCAACCGGCGTCACCGCCGTTTTAATGAAACGGTTCTTCACGGCTGATACCGCTGTCAATTCCATTCTGCTCGTCGTCATCTGCCTAGTGGTCGGCACGGTGGCGGGCATGATCAACGGCCTGCTGCTTACCAAGCTGCACCTGCCGCATCCCTTTATCGCGACGCTGGGCACCAAAAACATCTACCGCGGCATCACGCTTGTCATCATGGGGTCTGCGGCCATCGCGGGCTTCCCGAAGGGTGCGCTTCTGGTCGGCACCGCGGAGCCGTTCGGCATCCCGCTGTCGTTCATCCTGACCGTTGTCGTGTTCGTCCTGATGCATATTTTCCTTTCGAACACGCCGCTCGGGCGTAAAATCTATTCGTTCGGCGGCAATTCAGAGGCCGCGCGGCTGGCCGGCATCAACACCGACCGCGTGCAGGTGACCTGCTATGCGCTCAGCGGATTCTTCTGTGCGCTCGCCGGCATCGTTTACATCGGCCGCTTAAACTCGGCCGTGCCGCTCGCCTCGCAGGAGGGCGACCTGGATGCCATCGCGTCGTGCATCATCGGCGGCGCTTCGTTCCTCGGCGGCAAGGGCAACGTTTGGGGTACGCTCATCGGCGCGTTCATGATCACAGTCATCCGCAATGGCTGCAACCTGCTGGGCGTTTCGTCTGATTTGCAGCTGATTGTCATCGGCGCGATCATCATCATCGCAGTATTTGTGGACGTGGTGCGCAGCCGGATGGAGGCCAAGAAAAAGCGCCTCGAGGTTGCAAAAGCAAGCGAATAACAGAAGTTTTATCGATTTTCAACAGGCCCGCGCTTTTGCGCGGGCCTATATTTTGGGGTCTCACCCGCAAGAAATCAGTGCTTCGCAAGATTCCGAAACCCAGCAGCGGATCACCCGCAAATCCGCTTGAAATTCGCTAACTTCGCACAAGAAAAGTATAGTGAAAAAAACAGCCGGTTTGTATAATGAAGGCACAAAAGAAACAAGGGCCGACCGACATATCGGGCAGCCCAGAAAATTTAAATTCAACACTGTTATCTTCCAAAACGATCGAAGAGAGGAACGATTATGAGAGCATTTTATGTGGAAGCGGAACATAAGCCACGCGAGGGCTATGTCCTCTCCGAACGCGAAAAGCAGACCGGCCGCGCGCTGCGCGGCAACTCGGTATGGCACAACATCCACGGTTCGGTCACCGACCGTCCGGAACCTGTCTGTGGCGATGATCAGGTCAAAATCCGGGTGGGCGCTGCCGGCATCTGCGGCACCGACGCGCACCTGCTGAAAAAGGACGCGGACGGCTACACCATGTACGATGGCCACTCCAAGTATCCCATCATCACCGGGCATGAATTTGCGGGCGAGATCGTCGAAACCGGCAAAAACGTAAAGCGCCTCAAGGTGGGTGATCTGGTATCGGTCGAATCCATGCACTGGTGCGGCGAGTGCGACGCGTGCCGCCGCGGCATGTTCAACCAGTGTAAAAACCTCGAAGAGCCCGGCCTTACATATGACGGCGGCTTTGCCGAATTCGCCACCGTGCACGCAAAATACTGTTACCCGCTGAACGCCATCATGGATTACTACGGCGGCGACAAGATGACCGCTTTCGAACTCGGCGCGATGATCGAGCCAACGGGCGTTGCATACAACGGCCTATTCGTGCGCGGCGGCGGCATCCGTCCGGGCGGGCATGTGGCGGTATTCGGTTGCGGCCCAATCGGCCTTGCGGCCATCCAGCTGATGAAGACCGCGGGCGCCGCCAAGTTGATCGCGTTTGAGAGCGTGCCCGAACGCGTCGAACTGGCCAAGGCCTGCGGCGCGGACTGCGTATACGATCCTACCGCGTTTGCATCGCCCGACGAGCAGGCGCAGCTTCTAATGGACCTGACCGACGGCGCGGGCATCTCGCTGTTCGCCGAGTGCGCGGGCGCGACCAAGTTCACCTATCCCGTCATGGGCAAGGCGCTGGCCATCGGCGGCAAGACCGTGCAGATCGGGCACACGGTCGGCATCACGCCGGTCGACATCTTCAACTGGCAGTGGAACGCAGGCTCTATTTCGGGTTCCAACGGCCAGTCCGGCCAGGGCATTTATCCGGACGTAATCGCGCTAATGGCCTCGGGCCGCATCGATATGCGCAAAATGGTGACCGGCCGCTTTAACCTCGAGGACATCGAGGAAGGCATGAAGATCACGGCGGGCAAGGTACTGGTTTCGACCGCTTACCCCCGCCTGTCCAAATAAGAAAATCAACCAGAAAACAAGGAGGAATATCCCATGAGCAAATGGAATCTGCCCGCCAAGGGCGGCCACATGGAAGCGCAGGACGGCATCTACTATCAGAACATGACGACCAAGATGCTCGAAGCGCGCCTTAAAAAGAACGACGTGCTGCTGATCCCGGTCGGCTCGACCGAAAATCACGGCCCCTCGGCGCCATACGGCGAGGACACCTATCTGGACACCCGTTTGTGCGAGCTGGTCGCGGAAAAGACCGGCTGCACGGTCGCCCAGCCCATCTGGTACGGCTCGCACCCCTATCACCATCTGGGCCAAAAGGGCACCATTATGATCCCCGAGAAGATTCTCGCGGATTATCTCGCTTACGTTATGGCCGGCTTCTGGAACACCGGCTTCCGCAAAATGATCATCGTCAACGGCCACGGCCAGGACTACGTGATCCCGCTCGCCATCCACACCTTCGGCAAAAAATGGCAGGTGCCCGGTATCGTGCTGTACACCCACTTCTGGAATTGCGCGGGCGAGCAGATGTTCACCAAGGACAAGGGCGGCCCCTACGATATGCCGTTCGTGCACGCCGACGAGGTCGAGCAGTCCTGGTGCCTCGAGCTGTTCCCTGAATTTATCCACATGGAAGACGCGATCAAGGTCGACAAGGCGCCGCTGCTGCCGCCCGGCCATATCAACACCTCCGCCGAGGACGGCGCGGGCCCGATCAAGTGGTACAACGCGTTCGGCTCGTGCGGCATGGAATGCATCTGCCAGCCCGAAGGCGTCATCGGCGACGCGCGCATGGCGGACGGCAAAAAGGCCGAGGCAGGCATCGTCAAAACGCTCGACTATCTCGAAAAGCTGGTAAACGACATCTTGGAGAAGTACCCCGCCGGCGAGCTGCCGCCGATCGACAAGATGACCCAGCGCAGCCGTGAGGATATCGAAGCCGTCATTAAGGGGCCGACCGAGCCCGGCGGCCGCCACATCTATACCCTCGAATATTAATCTGCCCAAATCTCTCTCTTCACTTTGCTGCGAAAGCGGCAATCTCTTCTTAACGTGCCGGAGGTATTCTCTTTCGCCTCCGGCGGCGCACCCAGCAAAGGGCGCTTCGCCCTTTTCCCATACATCAAAACCCGGAAAGGAAGTCTTTTTATGAAAAACCGCCCCACAAAATGCAAAGCGGCCTTTATGCACGGCCCGTTTGACCTGCGCATCGAGGAGCTGGAGCTGCCGCCGCTGAAGCCCAATCAGGTGCTCATCAAGCTGCGCGCCTGCGGCATCTGCCAGTCCGACGTGGAATGCTTTGAAGGCGAATCCGCCGAAGGCCGCTACGACCTCGGCCCCTATACGCCCGGCCACGAATGGGTCGGCACCGCGGTCGAGATTGGCAGCGCGTGCAGCTCGGTCAAGGTCGGCGACAAGGTCGTGGGCGACTGCGTGCTCCCCTGCCACCAGTGCGCTAACTGCAAGGACGGCAAAATGTCCTCCGCATGCCTGAACATGCGCGAGGTCGGGTTCCGCCCCGACTCGCCCGGCGGCTTTGGCGAATACATGATTCTGGAAGAGGCTTACACCCATGTCATCCCGGACGACTGGTCGGACGAGATCGGTATTTTTGTTGAAAACTTCAACGTCGGCTACTGGGGCGTTTGGGGCAACGGCTGCAATCCGGACGCTTCGGACGACTGCGCAATCATCGGCGGCGGCCCGATCGGCTGTTCGGCCGCCATGGTCTGCGCGACCGCGGGCGCGAACGTCATCGTGATCGATCCGGTCGAGTCCCGCCGCCAGAACGCCATGCAGTACGGCGCGAACATGACCGTCGATCCCTCTCAGTTTAAGGAGCCGGGCGCACTCGAGGCCGAGCTCAAGCGTCTGACAGGCGGCCGCGGCCCGTCGGTCATCATCGAGTGCTCGGGCAATGATATCGGTATCGCTTCCCTGTTCGACATCGCCGGCCACTCGGCGCGCGTGGGCGTTGTCGGCCACTCGATTGGCCGCAAGGTGCCGGTCGAGATTGGCAAGACCATCTGGAAGACTCTGCACATCGCGGGTTCGGGCGGTACGACCAACTGGTTCCCGCGTACCATCCGCTTTATGTCCAAGATCAAGGATAAGTATGATTTCAAGGCGCTTGTCTCACACTACTACAAGTTTGAAGATCTGGACGAGGCCATGAAGATGGCGCAGAACAAGGAGGTCGCCCGCAAAGTCATGCTTACCTTCGACGACTAAGAGGGCGTCCAAGAAAGAGGAACAGCAATGTATCAGTGGAAATACGCGGTCTCGTCGGCAGACGACGCGCCGGACACCGCGCCCATCCTGCTCAAAGGCTCCATTGAGCAGAACCTCGAAAAGGCGGCCGCGCTCGGCTACGACGCGATCGAGGTGCACACCCGCGAGGACGCCGTGCTCGACTACGCCGCCATCCGCGACACCGAGCAGCGCACCGGCGCCAAGGTCGCCATGGTTATCACCGGTCGGCTGAACACCGAGGGCGAATGCAGCCTCATTTCAGATATCCCCTATGTGGCGGCGGCCGCGATGGAAGGTATGCGGCAGTATATCGACATGGCGCAGCAGCTCCACGCGGATATCGTGATCGGCTGGGCCAAGGGAAACGTGCCCAAAGGCGGGGCGCGTGAAAAATACATGGCACGGCTTGCGAACAACCTGAAAGCCCTCGCGGACTACGCGCAGGCGCGCGGCGTGCGCATCCTGCTCGAGGTCATCAACCGCTATGAGGTCAACGTCTTTACAACAGCGGACGAGACCATGTCTTTTCTGGAAAAATACCAGCTTGCAAACTGCTATGTGCATCTGGACACGTTCCATATGGGCATTGACGAATGCGACCCCGTGGAGGCCATCCGGCGCTGTAAGGGCAGGCTCGGCTACGTCCATCTCGCGGATAATTCGCGCCGCTATCCCGGCAGCGGGCAGTTTGATTTCCGCCGCATTCTGGACACGCTCGTGGAAACCGGTTACCAAGGCTATCTCTCGGTGGAATGCCTGCCCTATCCAGACGGCATCGAGGCTGCGAAGCGCGCGCTCGCGCACATGAAATCGCTTTAAAGCGGTTTTGACAAAACTGTTTCCCGCGCGGCCTTTGCACATACGGCCCGCGCGCGTACAGCAATCTTTTCTCTCATGCGGAAAGCCGCCCGGCATTGCCGGGCGGCTTTCTGTTTGTGTGAAACAGCCAAAGCCGGTTATACTACCTGCAAAGAGAGGTGTTATAGTGATGTCTTATGTCAATCCAGCCATCCGGACACAGTTTGAAAGCCTGTCCGTCGATTTGAAAAATGAGATTCTATCGCGCGACGTGCAGCTCAACAACCTACACGACCTCATCGCAGTGCTTGAGCAGATCGTTCAGCAGGGCTGAGCCGCTTCAGCCGCAAGGCGTTCCCATGGGTTTGGGAACGCCTTTTCCTTTGCCAGAAAAGCCGCTTTTACCCATTTCTTACACAAAGTTAAACTGCATTTGGTTGCGGCTTCTCGATGAAATTGTTAACATTTCAGATGGATAACAAGGAAAATGTGCAGAAGAAAGGAGCATACCCATGCTGGAACTCAAGCATATCCATAAGTCCTTTGATGGCACACCGGTGCTCAGGGACATTTCAATCCAAGTGCAGGATGGCGAAATCGTTTCGATCCTCGGCCCCTCGGGCTGCGGCAAGACGACGCTGCTCAACCTCATTCTTGGCATCATCGAAGCCGACAGCGGTAAGGTCTTGTATAACGGCGAAGACCTGACCCACACCGCGATGGAAAAGCGCGGCTTTAACATCGTTTTTCAGGATTACGCGCTGTTTCCCAATCTAAACGTTTATCAAAATATTACTTACGGCCTAAAAAACAACCCCGGCGTCTCCTCGCAGGAGGAGGTTGAAGAGCTAATTGGCCTTCTTGGCCTGCGCGAGCATTTGCCCAAGCGCATCCCCCAGCTTTCCGGCGGCCAGAAGCAACGCGTAGCGCTGGCGCGCACCTTGGTGATGAAGCCGCGCATCCTGCTGCTCGACGAACCGCTTTCCGCACTCGACGGTGTCATTAAGGAATCAATCAAAGAGCGCATCCAGACCATTGCCCGTGAATTCCGCCTGACGACCATTATCGTCACACACGATCCAGAGGAGGCGCTCACGCTCTCTGACCGCGTTCTGATCATTGACCAGGGCATGATCTCACAGTACGCACAGCCCGCTGAAATCATTCACAAGCCGGAAAACGAGTTTGTTCGGAAGTTTATTTTGCAGCAGCTTGAGATCAAGCGCAGCAATATTTACGCCTTGTTCGGAGACCGCCCGCTTCTTACTGCCGAAGCGGTGTAAGAGGACGATATGAAGCGGAAAAACCTTGAACTCAAGCTCATCTTCGCCGGTATCACCGTGCTGTTTACCGTCTTCCTTCTGGTTCCGGCCGCACGGCTGTTTCTCAAATCCGTTTGGGACGGCGCGGGCTTCACCGGAGAGTTTTATACCGCCGTATTCTCACAGCGCGGCTTCGGACGGGCGCTGCGAAACAGCTTTGCGGTGTCCGCTGCGGCGGCGGTGCTGTCAGTCCTTATTGCGTTTTTGATTGCGTACGCCGTGCACTACACCAACCTCCCCCGCTGGCTGAAACGCGGATTGCAGGTGGCGGCAACGTTCCCCATGTTTCTGCCGACGATCACCTATGGCTTTGCCATTATTTATTCTTTCGGCAAGCAGGGGTTGATCACCCAGCTACTGGGCCGCCAAATCTTCAATATTTACGGTTTCTGGGGACTGATGACCGGCTATGTGATCTACACCATCCCGACCGCATTTTTGCTGCTCCACAACACCATGGGGTATATCGATAAAAAAACGCTGGTCGTGTCCAAGGCGATGGGCGACAGCCATGTATCCACGTTCTGGATCGCTGTTCTCCGGCCGCTGCTTGGCACGCTGGCCGGGGCGTTTATCCAGTCCTTCTTTCTCTGCTTTACCGACTTTGGCATCCCCGCTTCGGTTGGCGGCAAATACGAGGTCGTTGCCACCGTGCTCTATAACCAGATGTTGGGCGGTATTCCAGATTTCCACCGCGGCGCAGTCGTAGCGGTCGTCATGCTTCTGCCCTCGGTCGGCAGCATTTTCCTAATGCAGTTTCTGGAGAGATACAACATCCGCTACAACCGCAGCTCGGACGCCGGGCTTCGCAAAAACCGCGCCCGTGACGCTGGCTGGGGGGCGGCCGGCATGCTGGCGTGCGCCGCCATGCTGTCCATCTTCGCAGTGGTGTTCGTCGTTCCCATGGTCGAGGATTGGCCCTATAAAACCGCCTTTTCGTCCACGCATTTCCGCGCGGTCTTCGCGGACGGCGAGCTGCTTGCGGTATACTGGCACTCCATCGTCATGGCGCTGCTCACCGCGCTGTTCGGCACACTGCTCGCTTACGGTGCCGCACTGGTCACCGCGCGCAGCACGCTGCCGGACGGCTGCAAAAAAGTGATGGAGAGCATCGCGCTTGTCACCAATACCATCCCCGGCATGGTACTCGGGCTCGCGTTCCTGTTTTCCTTTTCCGGGACGCCGCTGCAAAACACGCTCGGGTTGATGATCCTGTGCAACATCGTGCATTATTTCTCCACACCTTATCTGATGATGAAAAACTCCCTCTCCAAAATGAACGCAGGCTGGGAAACCACCGCCATGCTGATGGGCGACAGCTGGATCAAGACCATTCTGCGCGTGGTCACCCCGAACGCGCTTTCTAGCCTGATCGAGGTTTTCAGCTATTATTTTATCAATTCCATGGTCACCATCAGCGCGCTCATCTTCATTTCCGGCGCACGCACGATGGTGCTGACCACCAAAATCAAGCAGCTGCAGTATATCAACAAATTCAACGAGGTTTTTGTGCTGTCTCTGCTGATTCTGGCGACCAATCTGGCCGCAAAATACATTTTCTCCCGCCTAGCCAATCGAAACAGTAAAAAACAATCGAATGTCAGAAAGGAATCCATTATATGAATCTCAAAAAACTGCTTGCCCTCGGGCTCTCCCTATCCTGCGCCTGTTCATTCCTCACCGGCTGCGGTTCCGGCGATACCGTCGACAGCGGCAGCGGGCAGGCCAGCGGTGCGGCCGCGCAGGTCGTCCTATACTCCAACGCGGACGATGAAGCGGTCACGGCCATGACGAACGCGCTGGACGCGGGCGGTTATCAGGGCCAGTATTTGGTGCAGACGCTTGGCACCTCCGAGTTGGGCGGCAAGCTGCTGGCCGAGGGCGCAGACATCGAGGCCGACCTCGTCACCATGAGCACCTTTTATGTGGTGAGCGCGCAGGAACAAAACCAGATGTTCCTTCCGTTGGATTTTGAGGTAAAGACGCTGGCTGAAGCCGCTGATTACACCGCGCCCATCACCTCGCAGGAAGGCGCTATCATCGTTAACACGGAGCTGCTTGCTCAGGAAAACCTGCCCATGCCGAAAAGTCTGAAAGATCTGGGAGACCCGGTCTATTCCGGCCAGCTGGCCGTCACCGATATCCAATCCTCTTCAACCGCATGGCTGCTAATTCAGGCACTGGCCGATTCCTATGGGGAAGACGGTGCGCGCAAGGTTCTGTCCGCCATTTATCAAAACGCGGGCGACCACATAGAAACCTCGGGTTCGGCGCCGCTCAAGCTGTGCCGCGCTGGCGAGGTAGCCGTCGGCTTCGGCCTGCGCCACCAGGCGGTCGCTGATAAAGCCTCCGGCCTGCCCATCGACTTCGTCGACCCCGCTGAGGGCAACTTTTCACTGACTGAATCAGTCGCAGTGATCGACAAGGGCGATCAAACCAACCCGCTTGCCATGGAGATGGCGCAGTGCATCATTGAAAACGCCCGGGCCGAACTAATCCAGACCTATCCGAACCCACTGTATGCAGGCGAGGCCGCAGATCCAGCCAACCAGTCTGCACATCCCATGACCTTTCCCGAGCCGCTGACCTTTGAGCTGTTCCAGCAGCACCAAGCGCTTTCCGAAAGCGCCAAGCCCTAAACGAAAGGATGCACACCTCCATGAATACCTACAAGCTGCTCACCCCCGGCCCGCTGACCACGACCGATACCGTCAAGCGAGAAATGTTGACCGACCGCTGCACCTGGGATGACGACTATAAGGCCGTTACCCAAAAGATTCGCGCCCAGCTGCTCGAACTTGGGCACGTATCCGCCGACCGCTATACGGCTGTCCTCATGCAGGGCAGCGGCACGTTCGGCGTGGAAAGCGTGCTTTCCAGCGTGGTCGGCGGCAGCGATAAGCTGCTGATCTGCTCGAACGGTGCGTATGGCGAGCGCATGGCTGAAATCTGCCGGCACGCCTGCATTCCCTATGTGCATTACGCCGAAGCCTACGACCGGACGCCGGACGCGGCGCACATAGCGCGTCTTCTCTCAGCCGATCCCGCCATCACGCATGTGGCGATGGTGCACTGTGAAACCACGTCCGGCATCCTAAACGACGTGGAGGCCGTAGGCAGGGCGGTCAGCGCCGCTGGCCGCACGTTCATCGTCGACGCGATGAGTTCTTTCGGCGGCGTGGATATCCCGGTGCAGCAATGGGGCATCGATTTTCTCGTATCAAGCGCCAATAAATGCATCCAGGGCGTACCCGGCTTTTCGTTTATCCTATGCCGCCGGGACAAGCTGCTTGCAAGCAGGGGCAAGGCCCGGTCGCTTTCGCTCGATCTATACAGCCAGTGGAAAACCATGGAAGCCGACGGAAAATGGCGCTTTACCTCGCCGACCCATGTCGTGCTCGCGTTTTCCAAAGCCCTGGACGAATTGCTTCTGGAGGGTGGCATTGCCGCGCGGCAGCGCCGCTATGCGGAAAACAACCGGCTGTTAATTGAGAAAATGACCGCCATGGGCTTTTCCTCTTATATCGGCGCTGAACGCCAGTCCCCAATTATCACGACATTCTTTTATCCCGCCGGCGCAGACTTTGCGTTTGATGCATTTTACCAGTATATCAAGGCGCGCGGCTATGCCATCTATCCGGGCAAGCTGACCGAGCTGGACACATTCCGCATTGGCAACATCGGAGAAATCTATCCCGAGGATATCGAAACGCTGTGCGGCATCATCGCCGCGTTTTTGTCCAGTCGAAAGGAGGCCACCGCATGATTGAGGCCGTCATTCTGGATTGGGCGGGTACGGCTGTCGACTATGGCTGCTTCGCTCCGGTCCAGGCGTTTATGGACGCGTTTTCCCACTGCGGCGTGCCCGTCACGGTGGAGGAGACCCGCGGCCCCATGGGCATGCTGAAGCGCGACCATATCCGAGCCATGCTGCAAACGGAACGGATCGCCGCCGCCTGGCAGACCGCATATGGCCGCGCCGCTTCCGAAGCCGATGTGGACGCCGTATACCGCCAATTTGAGCCAAAACTCTTTTCCATTCTGCAAAATCATGCCAAGCCCAAGCCTGGGGTTCTAGAGGCTGTGGCTACGCTGCGCGGCATGGGGCTGAAAATCGGCTCGACCACCGGCTATACCGACGCAATGATGCAGGTCGTCGTACCGCGCGCTGCCGAACAAGGCTATTCCCCCGATTTCTGGACCAGCCCCGACCGCGTCGGCGGGCAGGGCCGCCCATTCCCCTATATGGTTTTTGAGAATCTCAAAGCCCTTGGCGTGCGCACGGTAAAAAACGCGCTCAAGATCGGAGACACGGTTTCCGATATCAAAGAGGGTGTCAACGCGGGCGTTTGGACAGCGGGCGTGATCGAGGGTAGCTCCCAGCTTGGGCTGTCGCAGGAGGAATATGCTGCTCTGCCCAATGCCGAACGGGAAGCCCGGTGCCATCATGCCGGGCAGGCCTTCTTTGATGCCGGTGCACATTTCGTTTTGCAAACCCTCTCTGAACTACCGCAGCTGATCCAAACGTTAGGCGCCTGACCTTTCGCCTCTTCCTTCTCTTTTCTTTATAAAACGATCCTCCGGCGGGTTTCTGCCGGAGGATCGTTTTTCTATTATCGGCCGCCGCTTTCAAGCTGCAGAAGCGATATCCGCAGATCCGCTATCATCTGCACAGCGGCAATGCCGACGACATGGCCGAACGTCTGGATAAGGGGCTCTTAGATTTCGGTATTTTGATTGAATGGAAAAAATATCAGGTCTTTTCCGAAGTGACAGAAAAATTCCTTGAGCATTTACAAGCAAAATTTTTGGAGAACCGCGCCGGATGAACGTCTGCTATGCTGTGCCCTTAGCCAATACCGAAATATCGCGGCAATAGACAGCGTGATTTTTCATTTAAGCCCCCTAACAGCGGTAAGGTTAGCTCACCGGCAGGCCAAAATTTACATCCACGGCATAATAGGAGGTAGGATACAGAACGGATGTCCCGCAGGGTCAAGCATTACTCGCCAGCGGTCATCGTATTGAATATCAGACATTGTTGCTCCACATGCCAACGCATGCTTCACACCTTCTTCCACATCTTTAACGTGAAAATCCAAATGCGCCATTTGCTGTTGTTCATCCCGGGTCGCAGGCCAAACGGGCGGCACATAATCATCCACCTGTTGAAAGGTAATCCAAGTGGGAACGCCCTTTTGCTCTACATTCGTTAAAACCGTATATTCTTCGCCTTTAAACCGCGTCCAGCCAAGCAATCTTTCGTAAAATTCGGACAGCTCGTTTGCATTATCGGAATCCAGAACAACATTCCATCCCACAAGATTCAGTGCCATATAAGATGATACCTCCGTCTTTTTAAATTCCAGTTTGACAAATTCACCTTATTTGTCTAAGGCGAACAAACACGCAGCTGGCTTTTTCATTCTAATATTCGCACATAGAAATGTCAAATTAAAGAATACCAGTATCAGCTCTTATCAAACGCCGGCCGGTCAGCGGGGCGGCCTCAATAGCGCCCGACTTTTGGCTCTTCAGGCGCGAGTTAATCATGGCCGCCGCGATATTGCCGTCCCATGCGAAGGCTGCCGCCGGGCAATATGTATCGTTGCCATAGACGTTGACCCACTGTTGGAACTCTTCGTTTTAGGAATCCGCAAAGAATCCAAATCCGTCCGAGGCCATGCCGCAGGACTTGCTGTTCGCCGTGCAAACCTCGACGCCGATCGCAGCCCGACAGGTCGGAACTTAAAGTTACGACCGGAATACCCTGCGCACAAATCTGATTGACCGTTCCATAATTGAGATATGATCTTTCGCCAGCAGCGTAATTCCTATTACTCCCTTTATCACCAGCCGGTTGAGCCGTTCAATGGTTTCATCCGGAAGATTGGTCAAGCACGCTGACCGAAATTGCCTGGTATAATGCAGGAACTGCGTCGGTTGTCAGCACGTTCATATCCGATGAAAACTGTAAGAGGCTGGTCGCCTCCATCGGTCTGCCTGAGTTGCGATTTCACGATCTGCGCCATTCCTATGCGGTGGCTTCTATTCGCGCGGGCGACGATATTAAGACAGTCCCAGGAAATCTTGGTCTTGCCACAGCCGCTTTCACGCTGGACGTTTACGGCCATGTCACGGATCAGATGAAGCAGGAGAGCGCCAAGCGCATGGAAGGGTATATCAAAAACATTTTGGGGCTGTGACTCCACGCGCCGCGACCGTTTCGCATGATCCATCCCGGCTGATATGACCGGATAAATGGTATAGTAAATGGTACGGCGAAGTGTATATGTGATTTCCCGAACTTTTTCTTTTTCGCCGCGTTTTCTCCATGTAAAACGCAAAAAGCATCGAAACAATTACGTTTCGATGCTTTTCTTTGGCGGAGAGTTAGGGATTTGAACCCTAGGTGCGCTCATCACGCACACACGATTTCCAATCGTGCGCCTTCGACCACTCAGCCAACTCTCCAAATTTATCGGCTCGCTCTCACAGCGGTCGATAAATATTATATCCTAGTTTACACTTTCCGTCAAGTTCTTTTTCAAATATTCCGTTTCTCATTCTCTGTTCGCAGCGTGCGGAATACCTTGCGATAGGCAGTTGGAGCATAGCCTGTATGCTTATTAAACATGGTACTGAAATGATTAGGGCTTTCAAAACCTGTTTTTTGCGCAATCTCAGCAATGTTTTCTTCCGAGGACAGCAGTAATGACTGCGCCTCCCCGATCCGGCGCCGCATGACGTACTGCATCGGTGAAAACCCACAATACTCCTTAAACAGGTGCGACGCGTAATATGGACTGATACCGGCCTGATCCGAAATTTTCTCCAGTGTCAATTCCTCATTGTAATGTGTGTCGATATAACCACGCATCTGGTTCGCCTGCGCCGACTCCGGACGGTCGGGGTCGCCCTCCTCCCAGCCAAGCTGCGTCACCATAAGCAGCAGCACGGGCAGCAAACGCGCCGCAATCTCATCGCTGTGGCGGCGCGGATCCGTCGCCTGCTCGTAGATTAAGCGGTACAGCGCTTCAAAGTCTCCAAAACGCGCCCCTGTGCGAAGCCGTGCAGACGCGCCGCGCGGAAGCAAACAGTTTTCCGGCAGCCCGGGCAGGTGCAGCCCGCCGACCCCGCAGCAGTAGATACGCTCCATGCCTCCAACTGGTGAATCGTCCTCATGCACCACGCCCGCGTTATATACGAGCAGATCACCGCGCGACGTGTGGCAGGTCTCGCCGTCAATGGTATGCACCCCATGTCCCTCGACGGTCAGCAGCACCTCGCAGATATCATTATGGCGATGCATTGTCCGCGGCTTTTCGTGGTTGGCAAAGGTCCACAGACTCACATATAGTAACCGAGGCTGCTTTTCTGACGAAAAGCAAGGCCGCTGTTCGGGATTCATCATAAAAAACGGCATGCCGTCCCTCTCTTCTTAATGACTCAGCGCAGCAGCAGCCCCGTCAGGCTGCGCAGCAAGGCGATATTTTGGAATACGGTCCGTGTGAAAAAATGCCCGCCGCATGCCCGCGGCGGGCGTTTTCCGTGTCAGTTGGTCTGGAATTGTGCGCGGGTCTCCAAATACCGGGCGATCGCTTCGACAGTCCCCTCGAAGCCGAGCACGGCGGAGTTGAGCGAAAGGTCGTAATTCCGCGCGTCTTTCCACTCTTGGCCGGTATAGCGGCGGTAGTAGGCCGCGCGGTATGCATCGACCTCGGCGATTTTCTTTTTCACTTCGCGCTCGGGCAGCGAATCCACCTTGAGCGCCTCCTGCAAGCAGAAATCGTCCGGCGCATGAACAAACACGCGGGCGACGTCCTTCCGCTCCCGCAGTACGAAATCAGCGCAGCGGCCGATCATGACGCACGGCCCCTCATCGGCAAGCTGGCGGATGATCTTGGCCTGGTACTCGAACAGGTTGTCCTCGTTGGTAAAGCCGCCCTCCTCGGGGCTTACCGGCTTGCCGCCGCGGCTCTGGTAGCGGCTGCGCAGGCGCGAGAGCAGGTCGGGCTTCAGGCGCTCGTCCGAAAAGAGCACGGCGTTGATGCCGCTGTCCTCGGACGCCATGGTGATGATCTCGCGGTTGTAGCAGGGGATGCCGAGGCGCCTCGCCAGCATCTGCCCGATGGTCTTGCCGCCCGAGCCGTATTGGCGGGCGATCGTGATAATAAACTTTTCGCTCATGACCTCTCCCCCTTATTCACCCAGATACGCCTGTTTGATCGCGTCGTCGTTCAGCAAATCGGCCGCGCGGCCTGATTTGACGACCTTTCCGGTTTCCAGCACATAGCCCCTGTCCGCGATCGAAAGCGCTTTCTTAGCGTTCTGTTCGACCAGCAGCACGGTCGTGCCCGCCTTGGAGACCTCCTCGATGATTGCGAAAATTTCCTTAACAAACAGCGGCGACAGACCCATAGAGGGTTCGTCGAGCAGCAACAGGCGGGGCTTGGACATTAGCGCGCGCCCCATGGCGAGCATCTGCTGTTCGCCGCCCGAAAGCGTGCCCGCGGCCTGGTTTTTGCGCTCTTCCAGCCGCGGGAATCGCCGGTAAACGTCCGCGAGCGACTCTGCCATCTCGCTTTTGGGGCGGGTGTACGCGCCCATCTTGAGGTTCTCATAAACGGTCAGCCCGGCGAACACGCGCCGCCCCTCGGGCACATGGCTCATACCGCAGCGCACAATCGCGTGCCCGGGCGTTTTGGTAATATCCTTGCCCTCGAACACCACCTGCCCGCTTTTGGCAGGCAGCAGACCGGTGACCGTGTGCAGCGTGGTCGTTTTGCCCGCGCCGTTCGCGCCGATCAGCGCGACCACTTCGCCCTCGCCGACCTCAAAGGAAACGTCGCGCAGCGCGTGGATCAGGCCGTAATACACATTGAGGCCCTTGACTTCTAACATTGCCATCGCTTCTGTTTCCCTCCTTTATTCGCCGAGATAGGCCGTGACGACCTCGGGGTTTTTCAGCACCTCGGCCGGCGTACCCTGTGCAAGCTCACGGCCGAAGTTCAGAACATATAGGTATTCGCAGATGCCGGACACCAGCTTCATGTCGTGCTCGATGAGCAGGATGGTCACGCCGAATTTCTTGCGCACAGTCTGGATGGTCTCCATCAGCTCGGCGGTCTCGTTCGGGTTCATGCCCGCCGCCGGCTCGTCAAGCAGCAGCAGCTTAGGTTCGGTCGCAAGCGCGCGGGCGATCTCCAGCTTGCGCTGCTTGCCGTACGGCAGGTTGGCCGCCTGATAGGAGGCCATGCCGTCCAGATCGAAGACCGACAGGATCTCGATCGCTTTTTCGTCCATCGCGCGTTCCTTTTTGCGGTAAGACCCCAGATGGAACAGGCTTTCCGCAAGCGAATAGGTGACCTGGTTATGCAGACCGACCTTGACGTTGTCCAGCACCGAGAGCTGCTGGAACAGGCGGATATTCTGGAACGTGCGCGCAACGCCCATGCGCGAAATTTCGTTCGGCTTTTTGCCGATCAGGTTTTGGCCGTCCAGACGAATGCCGCCGTCTGTCGGGCGGTATACGCCGGTCAGCATATTGAAGACGGTCGTCTTGCCCGCGCCGTTCGGGCCGATCAGGCCGACCAGACCGCCCGCTTCAATTTTCATGTTCAGTTCGTCCACGGCACGCAGGCCGCCAAACGAAATGCCCAGTTCGGTCACTTCCAGCATTGCCATATCACGCGCCCCCCTTTTCCGAACGTTCGAGTTTCTGCATCTGCCGCAGGCCGCGCTTTTCCATCATGCGCTGCTTGATACCCGAGTTGTTAAACAGCATCATCAAAATCAGCAGGATGGCGTACAGCAGCATACGGTAATCGTTAACCGCGCGCAACAGCTCGGGCAGCACGGTCAGCAGCGCCGCAGCGACGATCGAACCCCAGATGTTGCCCAGTCCGCCCAAAACGACGAATACCAGGATTAAAATCGAGGTGTTAAAATCAAATTTGGACGCGACGACGGTTGAATAGTTCATCGCAAACAGCGTGCCCGCCATGCCCGCGAACACCGCGGACACCACAAACGCGAGCAGCTTATACCGCGTCACCGAAACACCTACCGACTCAGCCGCGATGCGGTTGTCGCGCACGGCCATGATCGCACGGCCCGAACGGCTGCCGATCAGGTTCATAATGACGAACAGCGTGACCAGAATCAGCACGATACCCGAAATAAAGCTCGACATTTTCACATTGCCCGACACGCCCATCGGCCCGTTGATGAGCATTTTTCCGCCCTCGCCGAGCGTGAAGCGCTGCTCGAGCATGCTGAAATGCAGGCCGGACGCGTCCATGCCAATGTACAGAACGTTTACCAGATTGCGGATGATCTCCCCGAACGCCAACGTGACGATTGCAAGATAGTCCCCTTTGAGGCGCAAAACCGGCACGCCGACGATCACGCCCGCCAGCCCTGCGCACACGCCGCCGATCAGCATGGCGACCGCAAGGCGCAGCGGCGCAAACGGGATGGCGCCGCTGAGGCTGGTCGCCGCGACCACGCCCGAAAACGCGCCCACTGACATAAACCCGGCGTGCCCGAGCGATAATTCGCCCAGAATACCAACGGTCAGGTTGAGCGAGACCGCCATGACGATGTACGCGCAGATCGGCACGAGCTGTCCCTTAAAAGCGCTGCTTATGCCGCCGGTTGAGATCATGGCCTGCACGACGGCGAAAAACACCAGGACGATGCCATAGGAAATCAGGCTATCGCGCGTATGCTTGCTGAGAGTCCTCTTTTTCATTCTGCCCACCTCACACTTTCTCGCTTTTGCGCTTGCCCAGCAGGCCGTCCGGCTTTACCAGTAGCACGACGATCAGCACTGCGAACACGATAGCGTCCGAGAGCTGGGTAGAAATATAGGCTTTGGCAAAAATTTCGATCACGCCCAGCAAAATGCCGCCCAGCATCGCGCCCGGGATCGAACCGATGCCGCCGAACACTGCCGCGGTAAACGCCTTAATGCCAGGCATCGCGCCCGTGGTCGGCATGAGCTGCGGATAGGCCGAGCACAGCAGCACGCCCGCGATGGCTGCAAGGCCCGAGCCGATGGCGAACGTGACCGAGATGGTCGTATTGACGTTGATGCCCATGAGCTGCGCTGCACCCTTGTCCTCCGAGACCGCGCGCATGGCCGTGCCCATTTTGGTCTTGCCGGTGAACAGCGTCAGCGCGATCATAATAATGGCGCACGCCGCAACCGTCCAAATCGTGATCCACGAAACCGAAAGCTGACCGCCGAACAGCGGCACCGAGCCGCTGGCGACCGGCGTGAAGCTTTTCGGGTTGGGCGACCAGATCAGCAGCGCCGCGTTCTGCAAAAAGTAGGAAACGCCGATGGCCGTGATCAGCACGGCGAGCGAGGCCGCCTGCCGCAGCGGTTTGTACGCCAGCCGCTCGATCACCACGCCCAGCACCGTGCAGACTACAGCCGCCGCGACGATGCTCATCCACGTGGGCATCCCCCAGTACGCGGTCGCGCAGAAGGATATGTACGCGCCGACCATGATTACATCGCCGTGGGCGAAGTTCAGCATCTTGGCGATGCCGTACACCATGGTATAGCCAAGCGCTATGATCGCATACACGCTTCCCAGGCTGACGCCGCTGATCAGATAGGAAAGAAAGGTCATGCTTTACACCTCACAAATCTGTTGTTTCTCAATCCCCGCAATATGGAGTGGGGCGGAGGCTCGCGCAAAACAAGCCGTCGCCCCGCGCCATATTGAAAAAAGCGCAAAGGAGGGCCGTCTGGTTGAAAACGGCGCCTCCTTTGCCTTTATCCGTGTTGGTTTTCCGCGTGCTTTACATGGTCACGTAGGCGCCGTCCTTGATCACGACAACGATCGGGTCCTTGGATACCGCGCCTTCCGCGCTCCATGTTGCGCCGGTGCCGGTCAGGCCGTCGAACGTCATGGTGGTGAACTGCTCGATCATCAGGTCGCACAGCTCGGAAGCCGGCATATCGGGCGTGGCCTTTGCGGCCTCGAGCGCCTGCTTGTAAGCATAGACGCAGTCGTAGCCGTCGGCCGCAAACTGGTTGGGCAGCTCGCCCGCCGCCGCCTGGTACTGCTCGACAAAACTCTTAACGCGCTCGTCGTCCGAGTTGGCGTTAAACGGGGTCAGCAGCATAACGCCCTCGGCAAGGCTGGTGTCGAAGCCCTCGAGTGTCAGGATGCCGTCCATGCCGTCCACGCCGAAGAACGTGGGCTTATACCCCGCGGTGTTGCACTGCTGCAAAATAAGCGAAGCCGCGTCGTAGTACATCGGCAGGAAGAGCAGGTCCGCGCCCTTGGACTGCGCGTCCTGAATCTGCACGGAAAAGTCGGTCTTGCTCGATTCGGTGAACGTGGTCTCGCTTACCACGTCGAGGCCGAGCTCGGCGGCCTTAGCCTTGAAGGTCTCGTAGATGCCGGTCGAGTAGACGTCGTCGTTCTTGTAAATGACGGCAATCTTGGTGCCGAGCTTCTTCTCCGCAATGCTGCGCGCCGCCAGCTCGCCCTGCGCGGGATCGATGAAGCACATCTGGAACACGTTATCCTTGCCCTGGGTAACTGCCGGAGCCGAAGCGGACGGGGTCAGCGCGAAGATGCGGTCCTCAAAGTGCAGGGTCGAGGTAGCCTCGCCCGGCTTGGAGGTAACTGCGCCCAGCGAAAGCTGAAGACCCCAGTCCTTGAGCTGGTTGTAGGCGTTCTCCGCCTTTTCCGCGTCGCTCTCGTCATCCTGGTAGTTCAGTTCAAACTGGATATCGCCGCCGGCCGCGTTGATCTCCTTGACCGCGATCTCCGCGCCGGTTTTCGCCGCGTTGCCGTAAATCGCGTTGCCGCCGGTCAGCGGGCCGGTGCCGCCAATCTTGAATGCCGCGCCGGACGCCGTATTACCGCTGTCCGCGCCGCCGCCCTCGGCGCCGGGATCCTTTGCGCCGCCGTCGTTGCCGCAGCCGGCCAGCGTGGCAGCCAGCATCGCACCGGCAAGCAGCATGCTCAGTGTCTTTTTCATGATGATCTTCTCCTTTTGCGAAATAATCTCCCCGCCCCTGAAACTTGCATTTTTCTGAGGTCCCGGATTATTTTCTTATTATACTCCTGTTCCGCCATTTTTGTAGGATTTTTTTCTTCTTTTGAGCAAATTCAGGCAATCTACCGATTATCTTTTAGACAAACCCTACAATTTTGTGTGTTCTTACCGAAAACACTTGTCCGCGTTGCAAGGAATCATGCAGTCATTTGTCCACGTCTATGCAAAAAGCAGCTGTTCCTGCATAAAAGGAAAAGCTCCCCGTTCGGGGAGCCTTTTTAGCGCTCATTCCAGTTCGAACGCGCCGGTATAGAGCTGATAGTATTTGCCGTGCTCCGCGATGAGCTCAGCGTGATTGCCGCGCTCAATGATGCGGCCAAGCTCGAGCACCATGATCACGTCGGCATTCTGCACGGTACTCAGGCGGTGCGCAATGACGAACACCGTGCGTCCGTACATCAGGCCGTCCATTCCCTGCTGCACGATCGACTCTGTGCGCGTGTCGATGCTGCTCGTCGCTTCGTCGAGGATCATGACCGGCGGATCGGCCACTGCCGCGCGGGCGATAGACAATAGCTGCCGCTGCCCCTGCGAAAGACTGCCGCCGTCGCCGCCGATCTCGGTGTCGTACCCGTCGGGCAGGCGGCGGATGAAGTCGTCCGCGTTCGCAAGCGACGCGGCCGCTTCGACCTCCTCGTCAGTCGCGGACAGGTTGCCATAGCGTATATTGTCGCGGATCGTACCCGTGAACAGGTTGGTATCCTGCAAAACGATGCCGAGCGAGCGCCGCAGATCAGCCTTTTTGATTTTATTGATATTGATGCCGTCGTAACGGATCTTGCCGTCGGCCAGGTCGTAAAAGCGGTTAATCAGGTTGGTGATCGTTGTTTTGCCCGCGCCCGTTGCGCCGACAAACGCAACCTTCTGGCCGGGCTCGGCGTACAGCGTGATATCATGCAGCACGATTTTATCAGGGTTGTAGCCGAAGTCGACGTCGTAAAAGCGCACGTCGCCGCGCACCTTTTCATAGGTGACCGTACCGTCCTCATGCGGATGCTTCCACGCCCAGACGTTGGTCTTCTCCGGCGTTTCATATAGGCTGCCGTCGGCATTCACGCGGGCGTTGACCAACGTGACGTAACCGTCGTCCACCTCCGGTTCCTCATCCATCAGCTCGAAGATGCGCTCCGCGCCCGCCAGCGCCATGACGATCGAGTTTACCTGCTGCGAGATCTGGCTGACCGGCTGGGTGAATGTCTTGGTGAGTTGGAGAAATGAGGCGATCACGCCGAGCGTGATGCCGCCCGAAACGCCGGTCAGCGCCAGCGTACCGCCGACCACGGCAACCAGCACATATAAAAGGTTGCCGATGTTCATCATGATCGGCATGAGGATGTTGGCGAAGGTGTTCGCCTTGGTCGCATTCTGGCGCAGCTCCTCATTGAGCACGTCGAACTGCTCCTTGCATTTCTCCTCGCGGCAGAACACCTTGACGACTTTCTGCCCGCCGATCATTTCTTCAATATAGCCGTTGACCTTGCCGAGCGACTTCTGCTGTTCCAAAAAGAATTTAGCGGAATTGCCGCCGATCTTACCAGTCACCCGCAGCATGACCAACACGCCCACGAGGACGAACAGCGTCAGCCACACGTTGGTGAACAGCATGGCGGCAAGCACTGCGATGATCGTGATGGCCGAAGAAAACATCTGCGGCACCGATTGGCTGAGCATCTGCTGCAGGGTATCGGTATCATTGGTGTAATGGCTCATCACGTCGCCGTGCGTGTTGGTATCAAAATAGCGGATGGGCAGCGTCTGCATATGCGCGAACATCTGGTCGCGGATGGTCTTCAAAACGCCCTGCGAGATCGAAACCATCAGGCGGTTATACAAGAACGTCGACAAAATGCCGACCACATAGACACATGCCATCATGCCAAGCGCTTTTAGCAGGCCGCTGAACACCGGGCTCGCCTGTCCAAGCAGCGGCGTGATATAATCGTCGATCAGCACGCGCAGGAACATCGAGCCGCCGACGTTTGCCAGCGCGGAAAGCACGATGCAGACCAGCACGGCGAAGAATTTTGCGCTGTATCCTGTTTTAATATAAGAAAGAATGCGCGAAAGCGTCTTTTTCGGGCTTTTCGCTTTCCTGCCTCCGGCCATCCGGCCGCGGCGGCCTCCCATGGGTCCCGGCATTATTCCTCGCCTCCTTTCTGCTGCTGGCGATATACTTCCTGATAAATGGTGTTTGAAGCGAGAAGCTCGTCATGCGTGCCGACCGCGTTAATCTGACCATTGTCCATCACGATGATCTGGTCTGCGTCCTGCACGGACGACACGCGCTGCGCGATGATGATTTTGGTTGTGTCCGGAATCTCCTCCGCGAACGCTTTCCGGATCAGCGCGTCGGTCTTGGTGTCAACCGCCGAGGTCGAGTCGTCCAGAATCAGTATTTTAGGCTTTTTCAGCAGCGCGCGGGCGATGCACAGGCGCTGCTTCTGGCCGCCGGACACATTGGTGCCGCCCTGCTCGATATGCGTGTCGTACCCATCGGGCATCTGGGAGATGAACTCGTCGGCCTGCGCCAGTTTGCACACACGGCGAAGCTCCTCGTCCGAAGCGCTCTCATCGCCCCAGCGCAGGTTTTCTTTGATGGTGCCTGAAAACAGTACGTTCTTTTGCAGCACCATTGCAACCTCGCTGCGCAGCGTATCCAGGTGATAGGCGCGCACGTCAACGCCGCCCACCTTGACGCTGCCCTCGGTCACGTCGTATAGGCGTGGGATAAGCTGCACAAGTGATGATTTCGCCGAGCCGGTGCCGCCCAGTATGCCGACCGTCTGCCCGGCCTTGATATCCAGATTGACATCGCGCAGTGCAAACTTTTTATGGTCTCCCTTATAGCTGAAGCTGACGCGTTCAAACGACACATCGCCGTTCTTGACCTCATAGACCGGCTTCTCCGGATCGTGCAGGTCGCTCTCTTCGGTGAGCAGTTCGCTGATGCGCTGCGCGGACGCGCGGCTCATCGTGATCATTACGAAAACCATCGCGACCATCATCAGGCTCATAAGGATCTGCATAACATAGGAAAACAGACTGGTCAGTTCGCCGGTCGTCATGCTGCCGCCGACGATCAGGCGCGCGCCGAACCACGAAATCAGCAGGATGCACGCATACATGCACAGCTGCATGAGCGGCATGGCGCAGGCCATGGTTTTCTGCGCCTTGGAAAATTCCTTATAGAGCAGGCCGGAAACACCCTTGAACTTTTCCGTTTCATGCTCTTCGCGCACATACGCCTTGACCACGCGGATGCCGCTCAGGTTTTCCTGCACGACCGTGTTCATGCGGTCGTAGGTTTTGAACACGCGGGCGAACACGGGGCTGACGATCTTCATTAAAATTCCGAGGCCGATTGCCAGCACGGGCAGCACGCCCAGAAACACCCACGCAACCTGCCCGTTGATGCGGAACGCCATCACGAGCGAGAACACCAGCATGACCGGGCAGCGCACCGCGATACGCGTGATCATCTGAAAAGAATTTTGGACGTTGGTCACATCAGTCGTCAAGCGGGTAACGATCGAGCCTGTGGAAAATTTATCGATATTAGAAAACGAAAAATCCTGCACCTTATAATACATATCATGCCGCAGGTTCCGCGCAAAACCCGCCGAGGCGCGCGACGCATAGGTACCCGCCAGCGCGCCGAACACCAGCGCGAGCATGGCGCAGCCGACCAGGATCAGGCCATATTTCCAGATCTCACCGAGATCGCCCCCGTCGATGCCGCGGTCGATCAGCAGGGCCATCACCGTTGGGATGACGACCTCCATCACGACCTCCAAAATCACGAAAAACGGGGTGAGCAGCGCGTCCTTCTTGAACTCGCGCACTCGTTTCGCCAGTTGTTTGATCATATTCTGTCTCCTCCGAAGTCTTGCGTTGGTATCGTTCCAGATTCTCCCGAATCTTGCCGCACACGGCAAACCATGTGGCTATCTCCGCTTCGCTCACGCCTTCCCGCATAAGCGCCTCGGTTTTTTCAAGCCCCTTGTGTATTTCCGCGTTCAGTGCGCGCGCTTTTTCGGTCAGCACAAGGCGCTTGAGCCGCGCGTCGTGCGCTGTCTGCTCGCGGTAAAGCAACCCGTGCTGCTCCATGAGCTGCAAGATGCCGGTCGCGGTCGAGCGGCGCATGGCAAACTGTGTTTCGATATCGCGCTGAAACCGGTCTCCCTGCCCCTCGCTCTGGATCAGATAGTGCAGCACCATGCTCTGCATGCCCGTGATGCAATCGACATCCGAGCCGGCCATCATGCAGGCCATCTGCCGTTTGAGCAGATTGTTGAGCATGCCCAGTTCCGCACCGATTCGATTTTTCACAATCTGTTAGCCTCCTTACTGTTAGTATGCTAACATAGTATACGCCTTTTCCCGGTTTTGTCAATCGTTTTCACAAAATGTTCACAGACGCGCGAAATTATCAATGCTTCGACCGGAATTGCCAATTGTTTTATCGTTCCCTCCGCGCTATAATAAATGCGTGCTCGTGCACAGCATGGTTTTACAGACAATACTCTTTCCTATTCCAAAAGGCGCGGACCGGTTTATCCGGTCCGCGCCTTTTTCTCTTGATTATATGGATATCCCATCCCATTGGTATCTGGTCAAATCGACCCGACCGTCAAGCGTAAAGACAATTCCGTCTGCCTCCAGCATGGCGCGCTGCATATCTGACCCGCCAAATGCAAAGGCTTTAGAGGTACGCCCTTCGCGGTCGACCACCCGGTAACACGGAATCCCCTCCGGGTCTGGATTGACGTGCAGCGCATAGCCCACCACGCGCGACCAACGCGGGTTTCCGGCAAGCGCGGCGACCTGCCCATAGGTAGCTACCAAGCCGCGCGGAATACGCCGGACGACCCCATATATCTTCTGGTAAGAGTTTTCCATTTTTATGCTCCTTACACTGTTCGATTTTATTATACATGTCAAAATGCCGATTTCCAAGCCTTTTCGACAGGAAAAAAACGTCTATTTTTACACGTTAAATTGTTGCACGCCTGTGTATAATGCTATATAATAATAGGGCACCTTTTATCGGTATGTAAGTATTTCCGCACTTTTTCTTGCGTATCGCAAGAGAAAGCCGTAGAAACGCAAGGAGGAAAATAAACCATGGCATTGACCAACAGCTATCTCAAGCGCATCTATGAGACCGTAGAAAAGCGCAACCCGAACGAGCCCGAGTTCCAGCAGGCCGTTTTCGAGGTTCTCGAGAGCCTACAGCCGGTGATCGAGCAGCGCCCCGAGCTGGAGTCCTGCGGCATTATGGAGCGTCTCGTCGAGCCTGAGCGTATGATCACATTCCGTGTCCCGTGGGTCGACGACAACGGCAAGATCCAGGTCAACCGCGGCTACCGCGTGCAGTTTAACTCGGCCATCGGCCCCTATAAGGGTGGATTGCGTTTCCATCCGTCCGTCTGCGCGTCTGTCGTCAAATTCCTCGGCTTCGAGCAGTGCTTTAAAAACAGCCTAACCGGACTGCCTATGGGCGGCGGCAAGGGCGGCGCGGACTTTGACCCCAAGGGCAAATCCGATCACGAGGTCATGCGTTTCTGTCAGTCGTTCATCACCGAGCTGTCCAAGCATATCGGCCAGTTCACCGATGTTCCGGCCGGCGATATCGGCGTTGGCGGCCGCGAGGTCGGCTATATGTACGGCCAGTACAAGCGCCTGCAAAACGAGTTCACCGGCGTATTGACCGGCAAGGGACTGACGTTCGGCGGCTCGCTCGCCCGCACCGAGGCAACCGGCTACGGCTTGTGCTATTATATGAAAGAAATGCTCGCATATAAGGGCACCTCATTTGAGGGTAAAACAGTCGCGGTCTCGGGCAGCGGCAACGTTGCGATCTACGCCTGCGAAAAGGCCACACAGCTCGGCGCCAAGGTTGTCACCATGTCGGATTCCTCCGGCTTCATTTTCGATCCCAACGGCATCCAGCTCGATATCGTCAAGGATATCAAGGAAGTCAAGCGCGGCCGCATCAAGGAATACGCCGACCGCGTGCCGGGCAGCACATTTACCGCGGGTGAAAAGCCGTGGAGTGTCAAGTGCGACATCGCGCTTCCCTGCGCGACCCAGAACGAACTGGACGAGGCCGCCGCGAAGACGCTGATCGCAAACGGCTGCAAATTTGTCGCCGAGGGCGCGAACATGCCCTCCACGCCGGAAGCGGTCATCGCGTTCCAGCAGGGCGGCGTATTCTTCGGTCCTGCCAAGGCCGCAAACGCCGGCGGCGTCGCCACCTCTGGTCTTGAAATGAGCCAGAACTCGCTGCGCCTCTCCTGGACGTTCGAGGAGGTTGACGAGCGCTTGCACGGCATTATGAAGAACATCTTCAAGTGCTGCATCGATTCGGCCGAGCAGTTCGGCCACAAGGACGATCTCGTGATGGGCGCCAATATCGGCGGCTTCAACAAAATCGCCGACGCGATGATGGCGCAGGGCATCGTTTGATTTAAAATAGCAACCCAAAGCAAAGGCAGGCGCCCCAATGGGCAACCCTGATAAAGAAGTATTGAAAGTCGGCGTGCAACCGCATGATACGAAAGTGTCATGCGGTTGTTTTTTTTGGCGTATTCTGGCGACAGGTCGATTTCCCCGATTTTGTAATAATGATCATCGATACGCTGGACGCGGTGGCCGCTGGATTTGTCAGGTGCATGGACAATGGCTTTTCCACCAGTTCCCGGAGCATGACCGGCGCAAGCAGCGTTTAGTTCCGCCGCAATCATCCCGATAATCGCAAAATACATCTCACGGCGGAACGCATTTTCCGTTTTTTGCAGTTTCGGGTAAGAAAAAGCGGGGCGGTATCTCTACCGCCCCGCCGTGGGTCGTTTGTCTTGACATGTATCTTTTTGCGCTGCGCCCGTTTAGTTCGCAGCAGGGGAGACAAACCGTTGGAGCATGGCCGCCGCCTCCGCTCTGGTAGCGTGGCCGGTGGGGTCGAGGACGCCGCCGCCCTTGCCGTTTATCAGGCCCGCGCCGCAGGCCCACTGGAGGGCGGGGATGGCCCACTCTCCGGCCTCGCCGATGTCGGTGTAGGATAGGATGTTGGTATTTTCGCCCACGCTCACGTCCATGCCCTTATACTGCGCGTAGCGCCAGAGGATTGCCGCCAGCTCCTGCCGGGTGATGGGGTCATTGGGGCCGAAATTGCCGTTTCCGTAGCCCTTGACGATCCCCTGCTCCGCCGCCCAGAGTACGGCGTCATAGCAGTAACTGCCCGCCGCAACGTCCGCAAAGGCCATCTCCGCCTTGCTTTCCGGCTCGTTCTCCAATCGGTGCAGGATGGTGACGATCATGCCGCGGCTGGTGTCCGCGCCGGGGCTGAATTTGTCGCCGGCCGTACCCACCATCAGGCCGTTTTCGTAGACGTACTTCACGCTGTTGTAGTACCACGCGCCGTCCGCCACGTCCGTAAACGGATTCCAATGGCCCTCGGGGCGGAAACTGGCGGCGATGGTGTGGTTTTTCGTCACCTGTTCAAAGGTGTAGGTTTCCACTGCGCCCACGCTCTTGCCGTCCACCAGCACGTCGGCGATCTCGTAGCCCTTGTTGGGGGTGATGGTGAAGGTCTTGCCGCCGTTCCGGCTGACCCGCACCGCGCCGCTGGGGTCGAGTTTGCCGCCCTCGCCCGCCGTGGCGGTCAGGGTGTAATAGGTGGTCGAGCCGCCTGTGGAGGGCGCGGCGGGGGTGACGTAGGCCACGGCGTAGGTGGAGAATTTGCTGGCGAAGATGTGGATGCGGTTTTTCGCCGTGTCGAGCCGATAGGTGCCGTCGTCCCCGCTGTCATCTTGGGTCAGGGCTTTCGCCTGCCCGTCATGGACGCGGTAGATGGTAACATTCTTCTTGCCCGCCAGGTCGTAGGGCACCACCACTTCCAGCACCTTATCGCCGGTGTCGTTGATGGCGGTCGGTTCGTTGGTGTCCACCTTCTTCAGCAGGGACAGGTCGAGGTACAGCCCCACGGTCTGGCCGTCGGCCGCGCCGTCGATCTTGTCCTTGTCCTCGCTGTTCGTCTCCGGCTGCACCACGAGGGTAACCACCACCGTGCCGCCGTCCAGCTGCGCCTCGGCCACGGCCTCCACGCCGCCGGCCACCACGGGCGGGGCGCCGTTCGTGACTTCCACCACGCTGCTCTTATTGTCGGCGGGCAGCGCGATATTCTGTTCCGTGGCGTCAGCGTCTACCAGTTCCACCAGAATGGTCTTGGTCTTGCCGTCCTTTGCGGCGGCCACGTTGTAAAGGCCCGCCGCGATGCCCGCGAAGCTGTATTCGCCGTGGCTGTCCGTGGTGACGGTGCGCAGGGTGTTCGCGCCCTGCCGGAGGGTCACGGTGGCGCTCGGAACAGGCTTGTTGCTGTCGCCCTTGTCCGTCACCGTGCCGGAGATGCCGTAGAGCTTCTCCGGCTGGGCGGTTTCGGCCGCCACGCGGAGGGTGGCGTTCTGGCCCAGCTTGTCACCGGCCAGCCCTGTGGTGATTGGATTGCCGTCCGCACCGAAATAGGCGTGGTTGGGGGCCAGCAGCTCCTCCGCCGTGCCATCTAATTTGTACACCGCGTAGGCGTTCTCCCCGTCGCCGGTGAAGGTGCCGCCGGAGAGCTGGATATTGCCATACTCGTATTGGAGGCCGTATTCGCCGCCGATGAACGTGCCGCCGGTGACGGTCAGTTGGCCGCCGTATACGCACAGGCCGGATGTGTCGCCGGTAAACGTGCCGCCCTTGACCGTACAGATTCCCGCTACTGACATGCCATACTCGCCTGCGAAGGTTCCGCTTTCGATGACGGCGGAGGCTTGTTCCGCAAGGAATAGTTCGAGGCCGTCGCCGTATGCGCCGCTGCCCGTGCCGCCGGTGCAGGTGAGGCCGGAGAGGTCGCCCTTGACAGTTCCGAACAGTTTCAATCCGGCGCCGTTTTCACTGCTCCCCGCGCCGCCTTGGAACACGCCGCCGGTGACGGAGGATTCTGCGGAATTATTCGTGCGACAACCGTTTCCGCCGCTGCCCGTGCCACTGCCGCCCACAAACCGGCCCGCCGTCACGGTCAGCTTGCCGGCCACATAGCTGCCGGTGCCGCATTGCGCGCTGCCGTTGCCGCCTTGCAGGGTGGCGTTGGGGTTGGTGACGGTGAGACTGCCCCGCGTGGAAACGCCGTCGCCGCCGTCATTCGTGTTGCTCGTGTTCGCGTCGCCGCCTTGGACGAGGATGGCCCCCGTGCCGGAGATGGTGACGGTGGTATTCGCCTCGCCTGTGACGCCAATTGCGCCCTCGCCCGTGCCGTCGTCCGCCGCCGCGCCGTTGCCGCCACGGAGGGTGAAGGGCTTGTTGCCGTTGAGGGTCAGGGAGCCGCTTTCCACTTTGATGGCGGGGGTCGGGAGGTTGTCAACGTCGCCGTCCCGGCCGATTATCGAGCCGCCGCCTGTGCCGCTGGCGTCGGTGACGGTGAGCTTGGCATCGCCGTTCACGATGACGGGCGGCTGGGTGGAGATTGCTCCCGCCGTCAGGGTGTTGCCCAGCAGGTCGAGGGTGTAGCCGGTGCCGCCTTCAAAGGTCAAGGCTTGGGTCAGCTCGATATTCTGATTGAGCTTTATGGTAAGCTCCCCGGGGTTGCCGCTGACATTCGCCTTGTTCCCCAGCATGGCTGCGGCCTGCGCTTTCGTGGTCTGGGCCGTGATGGTGCCGCCGATGGACGGGCGCAGCTTGATGGCGTTTGTGTCAAAATACGCGCCCACTCCCGCCGCGCCGTTGCCGACGAGCTTGATGCTCGCAAGGTCTGCCTCTATCGCTTCGGTGGCGATGGGGCTATCCGTCAAGCTGTAGCCCTCGGGCAGTTTCACGCAGACGCTGCCCGTCAAATCCTCGCCGATGATGAAGCTCGCCACGCCCTTTGTGACAACTTCCGTGCCGCCGTTGATGGCGACACCAAGGTTCATGTCGGGGTTGCCGATTTGGGCCGCGCCGCCCACGGTGAGGGAGGAACCCCCGCCCACGGTGGCAGTGGCGTTGCTCGTTTCGTCGGCGGAGGGGTTACCGCCGCCGTAGACATAGCCGGTGACCTTGCCGCCGGTGATTGAGACCTTCGCTGCGCCGGTCACGTTGGCGGTGGCGGTTACGGAACCGATGATGCTGGAGGCGTAGGCGTCGCCGCCGCCGTAGATGTAACTGACCTCGGCCAAGTCGCTGACGGTGATCTGGGCACCGGCCACATTGGCGGTGGCGTTTTGGACACTGCTGCCGGCGTTAGCGTAGCCGCCGCCGTAGAGCCAGCTCACCTTGCCGCCGGTGACGGTGACGCTGACTTCGCCGGTAACGCTGCCGTTGTAGCCGCCGCCATAGGGGCGGATCACCTTGCCGCCGGAGATGGAAATGCTTGTATTGCCGCCGACATCGGCCGAATCGCCGCCGCCGTAGAGCCAGCCTACCTCGCCGCCGGTGACGGTGACGCTTGTGTTGCCGGTAACTGTGCCGTCCTGAAGTTGGCCGCCGCCGTAGACCGTGCCCACATCGGCCGAGCCGCTTATGGTGACAGCGGTGCCGCTCACGGTCTCACCGTAGCCGCCGCCGTAGACCGCGCCGATGACCTCGCCGCCGGTGACGGAGACGGTGGGACTGCCGGTAACCACGGCATATTTGCCGCCGCCGTAGAGCATGTTCACCGTGCCGCCGGTGACGGTGACGGTGGGACTGCCGGTGACGGTTCCATTGGTGTTGTAGCCGCCGCCGTAAATGGATCTCACATTGCCGCCTGTCATGGTGATCTTGGGGTCGGCGGTGATGGCGGTATTGTTGCCGCCGTAGATGGAGTAGTTGGACAGGTCGTAGCCCTCGGCGGTGGGGGCAACGTCGCCGATTTTCAGGTATTCGGTATCGCCGATTTCGCCGTCGTTATTGATATCATAGAGAACATTGGTGCAATTTGCCCCGGTGCCCGCCACGATTTTGATTTCTCCGCCGTTGGCAAAGATGTTTTGGCGCGAGACATCCACCGTGGGTGCGGGGGCGGGGGCGGGAATGGCCCGCACCTTGATTGCGCCGCTTTCAAAAAAGGCTTCGTTGCCCGCCGCGCCTTCGCCGACCAGTTTGATTTTCGCGAGGTCGGCCTCCACCGCGCCGGTGGCGATGGTGGGGGTGTTCGCCACGTCGTAGCCGTAGGGCAGAACGACATAGACACTGTCCGCTGCGCCGGTTAAGTTCGGGCTGATGGCGAAGCTCGCCACGCCGCTGCCGCCGTTGATGATGATGCCGGAATCCTGAGGAACACCATCGCTGTCAAGGATGGATTGGCCGATCTTCACGCTGCCGCCCACGGTGATGCGCGCCGCGCCGCCGGTCTTGCCTCGAATGCTGCGGTCCACCGTTCCGCCGGTGACGGTGATGGCGACGCTGCCGCTTACCGTTCCGCTGCCGCCAGTGACGTCTAAACCCACATCGGCGGTCCCGCTCACGGTGACGGAGACATCGCCGGTCACCGTGGTGCTGCCACGGCTGTCGCCGCAAACGGAGCCCATTACCGTGCCGCCGGTGATGGTGACGCAGATGTTGCCGTTTACCGTGTCTCCGTTTCCGTCGCCGCCGCCGCAGACGTTGAACATCAGTGTGCCGCCGGTGACGGTGACCTTGGTGCCGCCGGTGGCGGCCCCGGACCCCGCGCCGCCGCCGCAGACGTCGCCGGTCACCTCGCCGTCGGCGACGGTCACCTCGGCCGTGCCGGTCACCTCGCTGTTGTTGCCGCCGCCGTAGAGGTAGTTCACCTTGCCGCCGGTCATGGTGATTTTGGTGTCACCGGTGAGGGTGGCCGTTCCGCCGCCGTAGACGGTGTAGCCCGACAGGTCGGAGTTGTCCGCCGGTGCGCCTTGGATGCCCAAGCCGGCGAGGGACTTGTCCGTGTCCACGTCGATCACGCCGTCTCTGTCCACATCCACGTAGACGGTGGTGCTTGTTTCGCTGCTGCCGTCAATAATCAGCGCCACGCCGTTGGCGTAGATATTATTGCCATCCACCGTGGGGGCGGGGGCGGCCCCCCGCACCTTGATGCTGTTATCTTCAAAATAGGCTTCCTTGCCCAGCGCGCCCGTGCCGGACAGCGTAATCTGGTCAAGGTCGCCCGCCACCGCGCCGGTGGCGATGGTGCCGGAGGTGTAACCCTCGGGCAGCCGCACCCAGACGCTGGCGTTTGACGACAAATCCGGGGCGATGGCAAAACTGTCCACGCCGTTTGTGACGTTTTCCGTGCCGCCGTTGATGCTCACGCCTATGCCACTGACGCTGCCGATTTCGGCAGCTCCGCCCACGGTGACGGCGGAACCCTCGCCCACTGTACCGTCGCGGAAGCCGCCGCCGTTGATGCACTCCACCCCGCCGCCGGTGACGGACACGGTGGCCGCATGGGTCACCGCCGCACCTAAGCCGCCGCCGTAGAGCATCATTACCGTGCCGCCGTCAACGGTGACGGACGCGCTGTCCACCGCCCCATCGCCACCGCCGCCGTAGAGCATGTTCACCGTGCCGCCGGTGACGGACACAGCGGCCGCGCCGGTTACCTCCCCGCTGCTGCCGCCGCCGTAGAGTTCTTCCACAGAGCCGCCGTCAACGGTGACGGATGCGCTGCCCACCGCCGCGCGGTTGCCGCCGCCGTAGAGACCGCTCACCGCGCCGCCCCGCATGGTGATTTTGGTGCCGCCGGTGAGGTCGGAGATGCCGCCGCCGTAGACGGTGTGAGACGATAGGTCGTTACCGACTTCGTTATCGACCATGGCGCCGTCCCCGTCGGGGTCGAAAATGGTGTCGCCGCTGTCAACCGCTCCGTCGTCATTATTGTCGATGTAAATGACGGTTTTGCTCGTGTCCGTGCTGCCCGCCGCCAAAACCAGCGGCACGCCGTTGGCGTAGATATTATAGCCATCCACCGTGGGGGTGGGAGTGCCGCCGCCCGTGGCCAGCGCCGCCGTGGGCAGCAGGCTCAAGAGCATACACAGGGACAAAAGCAGGGAAAGCCCCCGCCGCAGGCCCGTTCGTCTTTTCGGTTCGTTCATATTCCAGTCCTCCTTTTTATGGTTCAAACAGCCGTTTCGGCCTATATTTTTTTGGGTATAGGCAGATACCCGCCTCCAGCGCCACCTTCTTAATAGATGGTTTCGTTGGCAGAAAGAAGATTTGACGGCAAATGGGACATTTGCCGTCAAGAGGGGGTCACCCCCTCTTGAATTTCCCTGCCGGCGCTTTGTTTCCACCGGCGTTTGTCCTCATACATCCGGGCGTCGGCGTCGGCGATGAAGGCGTCGAGCGTGGGGTAGCCGTTCTCCCACCGGGCGCAGCCCGCGCTGATGGACAGGTTGTATGGGGCTGTGCCGCGCCCGGAAAAAAGCGACATCTCCCTTCGGATATGTTCAATGAGCGCGGGCACGTCGGAGGGGATTTCCCGCTCCGCCACTAGGATGAACTCGTCCCCGCCGTATCGAGCCAGAAAGTCCTCGCGCCCACAGATCCGGCGAAGCAGCTCCGCCGTCTGGCGCAGGGCGTGGTCGCCCACCTGATGGCCGAAGCTGTCGTTGATCTGCTTGAAGCCGTTGACATCCATCAGCACCACGTAGAGCCCCTGCCCGCCGTCCCGCCGCCGGGTCTTCCCCTCCAGATATGGCATGAGCTGCCAGCGGTTAAAAAGGCCGGTCAGCGCGTCGGTGGTGATCTCCGCGTTTTGCAGGTTGATGAAGATAATGAGCATGGAGATCACTGTGCTGGCCCACACCACGCTCACCTCCGGGGTGGCCATCTGGAGCGCCCCGCCGATCAGCGGCGGCACGGGGAACAGCAGCAGCGAGCGGTAGAAACGGCTGTCCGCGCCGCCGCCCTTCTTCGCCTGCCGCATGGAAAAGAGCACCTCGAAAACCGAGTAGAACACCGGCAGGTAGGAGAGCACCATGGACAGAGGAAACAGCGGCCCCCGCGTGTAGCTGTTGTCCGCCGAGAGGGAAAAGAGCACCGGGCGGAAGACGCTCGCAATGACGAGTATCAGGTGCGCCGCGAAGGGGAGACAATATAGGGGAAGCCGCCTATATAGGCACTCCCGCTCCACGCCCAGCTTCGTTTCGCAGTAGACGAGATAGACAAGGCCCATCACCGGGTTCATGGCGTAGTAACCGACGGTGGCGGCCATGCCCAACGCGGGCGCGCCGGGGAAAACCTGCCCGTCCAGCAGGCAGGTGGCGCTGTCCAGCAGCAGGGTGACAAGGTTCGAGAGCAGCAGCCACTTGAATATCCGCTGGTCCGTCAGGAAGCGGTTCCCCTGCCGCCGCCGCAGACCCCGCAGCATGACGCACAGCAGGATCATCGCGAACAGGTTCACTTGAATGTAAATCAAACGGTGAAACATAGGCGGCGCCTCCTTTCCTCCAGTTCTCCCGCCGCGTCAAATCTTAACGCTGGGGTACTCGCATACGCCCACTTCCAGCGCTTTTTTCCGGTCCAGATGAAAGTCGGCGTACCGGCAATTCCAGCACTCCCGGAACGCGGCCATCATCACCGTGGTGCGGGGCTGCCAGCGGGGGCAGACCTGCTCGGGCAAAATATTCTGCCCCACGGGCGGGGCGTCCAGTTCGGGGGGCTTGCCCCGTATCGTTGTCATAGTCTCAAGCATGACATTCCTCACTCCTCCTTTTCCTCTGGGGTTTCATGCTGCCCGGTTTGACTTGCGGCGACCTTTTCTCTATAATATTGACAAAAGCAAATTAACGTATCGCTCAACTACATTATAGGAATTTGAATTGCCATTTGGTAGACCTATGACGGAATTTGCGTCTCCCATCACGTTTTTTGCAGATTTCCGCCGTTGACAGACCCGAAAAGGAGGGAACGCCATGCTGCAAATCGCCATCTGCGACGATGAGGTAGCCGAATTGGAACACACCCGCAAGCTGACGGCGGCCTACTTCGCCCGCCACCCCGAGGTGGACGCCCATATCCGGCACTTTCAATCGTCCTACGACCTGATGGAGTGTATCAAGGACCGAGGGCGCTTCGACCTCTACCTGCTGGACTGTATCATGCCGGTGATGGACGGGATTGGGCTGGGTCGGTTTATCCGGGAGACGGACCCGAACGCCGTCCTCGTCTATCTCACCAGCTCGAAAGACTTTGCCGCCAGCTCCTACCGGGTCAAGGCGCTGGATTATCTCTTGAAGCCCGTGTCGGCGGGGGAGCTGGAGCCGGTGCTGGCGGAAGCGGTGCGCCGGATGAAGCGGGAAGCGGCCCAGGCCCTGCCCGTGCGGACGAGGGACGGCGTGGCGGCGGTGCCGCCCAGCACGCTCATGTACGTGGAAGCGATGAAGCGGGTCTACTCCTACCACATGGCGGACGGGCGGGTGGTGGAGAGCGTCATGCTGCGGGAGAACTTTGATACCGTCCTCGCGCCCCTGCTCTCGGACGGGCGGTTTTACCGGGCGGCGGCGTCCTTTCTCGTCAATCTGCTCTACACCGTCAAAATCTCGGCAGAGGGCTTTCTCATGCGGGACGGCCGCACGGTCCCCCTCTCCCGGGGCAGCTACGCGCAGGCGCAGGGGGTCTATGTGGATTTCCTGCTGAAGCATGGGCGCGGGTGATGCAAAAAAATACTGCTGCAATGGAAAGGAGACGGAACACATGAGCGAAACGCTGCAAGTCCTGCTGCGCACATTGGTCGCTTGCGTCTGCCCGGTGGGGCTGCTGTTCGTCATGTCGGGGTTCAAATGCAGGCAGAAAACTGTGTGGATGGTGTTTGCCGGGATCGTGCTCTTCAGCACGGCAGCCTGCTCCGCACTGTTTTTCACGGTGGGGCTGGAACGTATGCGCCAGGTGTACTTTTTGATCCTGCTGACCCCCAGCCTGTTATTTCTGCTGTTCGCCACGACGGACAGGCCCTCGCAGATTTTCTTTAACTCCTTCACAGCGGTGAACGTTTTTTACCTCACCTCCATCCTCTCCCATTTCGCCCTGGGCGCAAAGGATGAACCGATTTGGGCGGACGCCTTGATCCGGCTAGGGATTTTTGCCGTCATTCTCTTTCTGTTCGCCCGGTATCTGCGGGACGCTTATCAATTTATCGCGGCCAACATGAAGCGGGGGTGGCGGGTCATGGCCGTTCTGCCGTTCCTCTTTTTCGGGCTGGTCATGTTTTTGGGGCTGTACCCACACACGCGCACGGATAATCTGGTGGGAGTCGTGTTCCTCTATGGAATCCTCTGCGTGGTGTACTACGTCATTTACTGGGTATTTCACAACACCTATCATCTGCTGAAAACGATGGGCGAAAACGACACCCTGAAAAGCCAGGTGCTGGCGTTCCAGAATCAAGCGGAATTACTCAAAAGCTCGGAAAAGAAGCTGGGGACGCTGCGCCATGATATGCGGCACTACTTCTCCAATATCGCCGCCCTGCTCCAAAACGGGGAGACCGAGGAAGCATTGCACTTCTTGGGCAAGTTCGACGAGGTTGCGGCGGGGACGAAGCTGGCCCACTACTGCGAAAACGCCACGCTGAACATCATTCTTTCATTCTACATCGAAAAGGCGGAGCGGGCGGGGATCAAGGTGAACGCCAATCTGGATATTCCCGAAACGCTGCCGGTGGACACCATCGCCCTGTCCACGGTGTTTGCCAACGCCATTGAAAACGCCATCACAGCCTGCGGGAAAATTCCCGAGGGCCGGGAGCGGCGCATTGAGCTGACGTGCTTTAGTTCGCCCCACTTTGTTCTGGAAGTTGCCAACACCTGCGAAGGAAACGTGGTATTCGGGCCGGACGGCCTGCCCGTATCGGACCGACCGGGCCACGGGATCGGGACGCGGAGTATTGCCGCCTTCGCCCGCGAAAACGGGGCCGTGTGCGACTGTCAGGCCGGAGACGGCCTGTTCCGGCTGAGGATACTGATTCAGTAGTGAAAACGTCGGTCGGGTGTACAGCCCTAATCGGACTTAAGGGATGGGTCAGCTCGTGCAGGCGCTTGTGCTTTTTCGTCAGATAGAGGACGCTGGTCAGCGGTGGGATGGCTTCGTTTGTTTCCATCAGGCGATCTACCAGCCGGGTCTTGTCGTAAGCGTCCGGCTCATGCTCCCAGAGGTGGCGGGAGAAATAGATCGCCCCGCGCCTGAAAAGTCAAGCGCGGGGCGATTGAAAATGTGTCTCACGACGGGATTTATTTTGAGCCGCTTGGGTAGGCGGACAGGCCGTAGCCGTAAATCTCGTGGTAGCCCACGGGATAGCTGTTCTGGCGCACCTGATCGCCGTGGTTTCCCTCAATGGTGTAGACGCACTCATTGGCGCACCAGGAGACAAAGCAGGCGCACCATTCCTCCCGTTAAGAAAAGCCGTATTCGGCGGCCATATCCTCCGCTGTCTTGGGCGTAATGGTGATATGCAGGATACGCTCTGCCCAGCCGGGGGCATCCTCCCCATCGCCGGGGTGGTGGATAGTCTCGGCGGAGGACGTGATGACGGTGGAGGGGGCGACGGCCCCCTCCGCCTTTTCCTCATCGGAAAAGAAGATACCGAACGGCGGCGACACCACGGAAGCCACCACAGAATGACCACGCACAGGGCCACCATCAGCACGGTCCCGCCCGCGAACGCGGTTTTGCGGTGACTACCAATAAATTTGTGGTTTTTGGTCTTGGTCTTTATCAGTAGCTATCTAAAGGGCGCCTGCCTTTTTGCCGTTTACCGGGCTTCCTCGATGTGTCCGGACTGGATCTGGTAGACCACCATCCCGGTAATGCCGGTGCTTGGGTTCCTGCTGTAATCGTACGGCTGCACAATCCCATCGATTCGGCCGCAGCGCAGAAGCGTGCCCAGCGGCGGGTCGCCCTCCCGCTGCGCACGGAGCATCTGCTCCAGAATCAGCGCCTGATCGGCGCCGTAGTAGCTTTCTGCAAACAGCGGTTCTTCCCCAAAATAGGCGGTGTATTCCCGGATAAACTGCTGCTGCCGCCGCGTGAGCACCTCCGCATTGTGGCGCGGGTCGGTATACTGCGCGGCAAAGCGCAGGCCGGTGGCCTGACCCGCGTTGATGCCGAGCGATTCATAGCCCGCCAGAAAGGACGGCCCCAGAATCGCGCCCGTGTAGCCCGCGTGCCGCAGGCCGGAGATCATGCGCGGCACTTCGGCCGTATCGCCCCAGACCAGCACGCCGTCCGCCTGCTGGGCGACGATGCTGTCAAGCGCCGCCGTGATGCCGCCGTCCTGATCGGTATAGGCGTACAAGTTGCTTTCCAGATGCGTGCACAGCCATCCCAGCAGTTCGCCCCAGGCTGCCGTACCATCTGGCAGCAGGATCGCGAGCGACTCCATGCCCGTCTCCCCGGCATAGGACAGCAGCGCCGCCACCTCGTCGTCCCGCCCGGCCGTTGTCCGAATAGCCTGCGCGGGCGTGCCCGTGGTCAGCACCGGTATTTCCCGCCCGTCCGCAAGCAGCGCCGCCTGACCGACGTTGGTCAGCACGCCGCAATACTGCTCCTGCGCGAGCCGGGCGGCAGTCTTCCGCAGAGAGGGCAGCGAACCGTCTGTTTCAAACAGGCGCATCTCCAGCCCGTCCGCCTGCGACAGCATGAGTTCCGCTCCGTTTGCAAACGCCGCCGCGCGCAGCGGATCGCCGCCCGGCGCGACCACGACCGCAACCCGCTGCACCGGCCCGGCGCAGGTTTTCGCCGCAAGCAGGATCAGTATAGTCGCCGCCAGCAGGCAGGCAGCGGCGCGCAGACGGCCCGCGCGCCCGGCCGTCACGGGTTTTCCGCGCCGCCGCTGTGCGCCGCGCGGTACTCAGATGGGGACATGCCGATATGCCGCTTAAAGATCGTGCTGAAATAGGTCGGATTTTCATAGCCGCATTGGTAGCTGACCTCATAGGAGCGGTGGTCTCCCGCGCCGAGCAGCCGTTTCGCGTGATCGAGCCGCACCCCGGTCAGGTAGCTGATAAAGGACTGCCCCTCGTTTTGCTTAAAAAGCGCGCTGAAATAGTTGGGCGACATGCCGACCGCGCCGGCAACCTCGTCGAGCGTCAAGCCGGACTCGGAGAAATGCCCCTCGATGTACAGCTTGGCGCGCTCGACCACCGTCTTGCTCGCGTCGTGGCTGTCGTCCAGAAAATCGCAGATCTCCGCGATGAACTCGTAAAGCTGGTTCATCATGCCGCTGAGTGTCTGGCACGCGAGAATGCGCTTGTACGCGCCGGTCGAATCCTCCATGATCTCCTGAAGCGGGCAGTGGATATCGGCCAGCAGCTTCATGATCTCGCCGTAGACAAAGCTGACCATCATGCGGGTATATAAAAACGAGTTGTGCCGCGTTTTCCGGATATCCTGCTCGATGGCGTCAAATTCCCGGCGGATAGCCTCTTTGTCAAAGGTCGCTATCGTGCGCACCACGCGGCCCACGTCGAACGTATCGGGCAGCCCCGCCGCCTCCTGTTTGTCGGCCTCAGGCTCGACATCCTGATTGACTCCTACGAGAAACGCGCGCTCCAATGTCTGCATTGCCATGTCATAAGCTTCGGGACAGCGGTCGATGGACGGGAACACGGCGGAAACCGCGGTCGTATAATCATGCCCGGTGATCGACATGCGCAGCCTGCGGATATAGGAGCGCGCGGCAAAGGCGACGTCCGCCTCCGCTTTGCCGTAAAACAGCAGCAGGTACCGCCCGTTGCTCTCCTCAATGACCTGCATCCCGCTTTCGTCGGCCTGCTCGAGCATGACCGCCTCCAGTTCCTGCGTCAACCGGAATATTTCTTCTTCCGGCATGCCGCCGGTGAGATGGTCGAACCGGTCGAGCTGCAACAGCCCGCACAGGCAGAACGCGCTTTCCGCAAGCGTCTGCGGCAGTTCCTCCAAAAACCGCCGGCTGCTGATGCGGCGGCGCACATAGCGCAGGATCTTGCCGTGCAGCGCGAGCTGGCTATCCTCCTGGATGCGGCGGCGCAGCTCCTCGACCTCGTTTTCCCGGTGAAACTGGGCGTCCAGCTCGTCCTTAATGCCGCGCAGCGTGCGGCACATCGCGGGAACGTCGACCGGCTTCATCACATAATCGGATACGCCGAGCTTGACTGCGGTCTGCGCGTATTCAAACTCGCTGTAGCCCGACAGGATGACGACGCGCGTTTGCAGCCCGCTGCCGCGTATCCTGCGGATCAGCTCGATGCCGTCCAGATACGGCATGCGGATATCGGTGAGCACGATTTCGGGACGGCACCGCTCGATGAGCGTCCACGCCTCGGCGCCGTTTGCCGCCTGTCCGGCGAGCGAAAGGCCAAGCGTATCCCACGGGATAGCCTTGCACAGTCCCACACGGATGATCTGTTCATCGTCTGCTACCACTACCTGATACATCGGTCATTCCTCCAAAAAACGGTTGATGCGGATGGTGATCGACGTGCCGATCCCCTCTTCGCTTTGTATACGGAAGCTGAACCTGCCGCGCGTCAGCGCCCGGATGCGGTCGTAAACGTTGAGCATGCCGAAGCTCTCAGCGCGCTTGCCGCCCGTCCGCTCGAGCGCGTTTTGCAGCGCGCGGAGCTTGTCCGGCGGCATGCCCACGCCGTTGTCCAGAATTTCAAACAGCACGCCGTCCTCCACGCCCAGCACGTTGACGAACAGCATGCATTTGTGCTGGCAGGTTTTAATGCCGTGGTACAGCGCGTTTTCGACCAGCGGCTGCAAAATCAGCTTGGGCACCGCGCACGACTCGACCGCCGGATCGACATACAGCATATAATCGAACTGCTGGGCATAGCGCATCTTCTGGATGGTCAGGTAGCTGCGCACGTGCCGCGCCTCCTCGGCGACCGTGATGATATCGCGCCCACGGCTGAGACCGGTGCGGAAAAAGGTGGTCAGCGCCTGCACCATTTCAACGACAGACTGGTTTTTGCCGTCGCGCGACAGCCATGCGATCGAGTCGAGCGTGTTATATAGGAAATGCGGGTTGATCTGCGCCTGCATCGCCTTAAATTCCGCCATGCGGAGCTGTTCCTGCTCCTCCTTGACCGCTTCCATCAGGCTGCCGATGCGCTCGGACATGCTCTGCATGTTTTTGGATAGCTCGCCGATCTCGTCATCCCGCACGGCTTCGAGCGGCTCGCCGAAGCGGCCGTCCCGCACCGAGCGGACATAGGCGATCATCTCGCGGATGGGGCGCAGCTCATAATCGCGAAGCCGCCCCGAAACCGCGATGTTGCACAGCAGCGCAAACCCCGCAATGAGCAAAATGCTCATCAGGATCAGCTTGCCGTTCTGCCGCAGAAAGCTTTTGGGCACCACGCCCGCGATCACCCAGTTGCTGCCCGGCATGCGCTGGAACAGCAGGATGTCCCGCTTGTTGTCCACCACGCGCAGGTCGGTGCCGATCGCCGTGCGGCCGGATACTTCAAGCGTCGAGCGCACGGCCTCGCTTTCCCCATCGACCACCGCGCTCATCAGCTCGTTCTGCGCGTTGAGGAGCAGCACGCTGCCCTCGCGCCCGATGTTGACGTCGAGCATCGAGCGCAGCGTGTCCTGCCGCACTTCGACCAGCACCGCGCCGTTCGGCCGCCCGGTCGCGGCGTCATTGAGCGCCGCGGCGACTGCCAGCACGCCTCCATCCCGGTTGTCGAGCACGAGCGAACCGTGCTCCGAGACGAACCACTCGTCATACGTGCGGTTTTTGATGCGCTCGTAGTCCTCATCCGACAATAGCGGCTCGTTCCGCAGGGGATAATAGCGTGATTTTGCCCGCACGCCGCTGTCCGTGCGCACATAAATCGCCTCGATGTCGGTGCGGAACTCATTGATCGCGCGAAGGCGGTCCTCGATCGTCTGCACCGCCTGTTCGGAGGAAAAAGCGGCGTTTTGCTGCGTTGCCTGCTCGATAAACTTGTCGTTATCCACCAGGCGCGAGATATAGACCATATCGGTCAGTAGGCTGTCCATATCGCCGGACACTTTTTCGACGATCTGCGTGCTCGATTGCAGCGCCATATCGCTGATATGCGCCACTGAGATCGCGTAAACGGAAAAACCTACCAGAGTCAGCGGCACGGCCATCAGCAGCGTGAAGTATAAAAACAGACGGTTGCCCAGCGAATGCAAAAACATACCCTTGATCTTTTCCTTCATACTTCCACCTGCCCGCATCCTGTTTGGGTTTTATTATCGCATGATGTGTGATCTTCCGTCAATGTCAATAAGCGGAAGCCCTGCAGACTGGCACGTCGGCAGGGCTTCCGCTCCGTAGAGAGAAGAGAAAAAAATTTATTTGACCGCCTTGAGGAACATGCGCTGATAGGTCAGCACGCCCGAGGCGCTCGCGAAACGCGAAAGGTAGCTGGGCGGCGCGGTGACGACCACGCGGTGGATCATATCCTCAAACTCGGGTTCCATCAGCATTTTGTCGATGTGGGGATAGATCAGCTCGCCGCCCATTGAGCAGATGATCAGGCGGCTCGTCGGCAGGTTGGAATTTCGCAGCACGCGCAGCGCGTGGCGGGTGGCATCCAGGCCGTCCGCGCCCTCTTCGTTCAGCGCGTTGCGGTAGGTGAGCGTCCAGCGTGCCTTGTCCACCACCTTGCCAAGCGGCCCCGCCGCCTCGGCGGGCGACAGCATATCCTCGGCTGTCATCAGCTCACGCATCTTTTCTGCAAGCGCGATATCGCCCGTGGCTTCGTAATCGGCCATCAAGCCGCGCAGGGCGTAGGTGACGTTGAAGCGCTGCTTGATAAAGGTATTGATGAAATAGGGCTTGGCCTGCAAAGCGAGCGCGATCTGGTGCGGCTCGAACATCAGGGTGAAGTTGGTGCGATAGCCTTTCTGCCACAGATGGTACGCCAGATTGTGCCCATAGAAATTGGTTTCTACCGTGCCGTCCTCAAAGCCCTTCTGGAAGCTGCCGCCGACCAGCGCGGGCGCGTCCTCCTTGGCGAGCGGCCCGGTGTGCGGCACTTTGACAACCAGGCGGTACGGCGTCAAAATCTCCTCAAAGCGGGCGATCTCCTCGAGGATCTCGCTTTCGGAGGCAAACGGGTTATCAACCTCGACGCTGATATCCACGCCCGGCCCGAGGATCTTACAAAGCTCCTCCATGACCTCGTATCGATCCTTAAACTTATTTCCCACATTGGCCTTGGGGTTATTGATGAAGCTGTCGTAAATGATTGCGGGGTTGCAGGTCAGGTTGGCGATAAAGTCCTTGATGGGCGCAACCTCGTAGGGGTTCGCGCTGTCCGCCGAATACAGCACCCGCGTCGGGCGTTTCACGCCGTTTTCGCCATAAGAAATATCGCGCGTGAGATCGACCTGCGCCGAGCCGTCCGCGCCGTAGCGGAACTCCGGCCGGAAACCCGCGGGCAGTACGCCCTCCGGCACCTTGAACGTGTCGATAACCTTGGAAAACTCATCCGTCACGCCGAGCGCGGACACGCTCCCGGTCAGCAGCGAAACGTCCCCCGCCGGCACCTCGAGCTGGCGGATGCGCTTCCACGCGTCCTCGCCGAGTCCGCTTTGCATCTGCAGCTTGCCCGCTGCGTGCAGCGCGTCCAATGTCACTTTCATGTCTTTCACAGAAATCATACTGTTCTCTCCTTTTGCCGGTTTCTCCGTGTTTCTATACTTTGATGATACCGGATGTCCCGCGCTGTCTCAATTCAAATTGTTTTCACTTTTTCACGAATCCGTTTCACATTTTAACGTTTCTGATCGCGGATGGTCGACAGGATGACCGCCACGACGATGATCGCGCCTTTAAGCATGAGCTGCGGGTAGTTGGGCACGTTCATCAGGTCGAGGATGTTGTTGATAATGCCCAAAATGAACACGCCGATGACCACGCCGGACACATTGCCCGAGCCGCCCGAAAAGCTCACGCCGCCGATGACCACCGAGGCGATCGCATCCATGTCGAGCCCCTCGCCGCTGTTCGGCGCGCCCACGCCGAGGCGGGCGGTCAGCAGGATGCCGCCGAGCGCGCAGCAGAACGCCGAGAACGCGTAAGGGAACACCTTCCATTTGGCGACGTTGATGCCGCTGAGCTTTACCGCCTCTTCATTGCCGCCGAGCGAATATAGGATGCGGCCGACCACGGTAAAGCGCATCAGCAGAAACGTTACGGCGATCATCAGCAGCCAGACAAGGCAGATGACCGGCACCGGGCCGAGCGTTCCCGAGCCCAACCAGAACATGAAGTCCGCGCCCGGCGTCGCTTTCCACGAGATCGGCACGGCCTGCGTGTACCAGTAGGCCACGCCGCGCGCGAAGCTCATCATGCCGAGTGTGACGATAAAGGGCGCGATGCGCAGACGCGCCACGATCAGGCCGTTAAAGCAGCCGATCAGCGTGCAGATCAGCATGGTCGCCAAAATGGCGATGCCAACCGGCAGATTCTGCATGAAGCCCGCCACCAGCACGCCTGACACCGCGACGACCGAGCCAACGCCCAGATCGATGCCGCCTGTCAGGATGACGACGAACATACCCATGGCGACGACCATGTTGAGCGCGACCTGCACCACTAGGTTGGACGCGTTCGGTTTGGACAGGAACACCGGCGAAATGCAGGACGCGATCACGATCATCAGCAGCAAAACGACGAGCGGGATGGCCTGTTCCTTAAAATATCTCTTGACGCCCTGAAAAGCCGTATTCTTCTTTGGCGCCGCCTGCACTGTTTTTTCACTCATGCCGTTTCACTCCTATACATCAGACTGAGGATATGCTCGCTGTCCTCCAAATGGTCCTTGACCTCGCCGACGATGCGGCCGCCGCGCATGACGAGCAGGCGGCTGCAAATGCCCTGCACCTCTTCAATTTCGGACGAAATGACCAGAATGGACATGCCCGCCTTACGCAGGTTTTCGAGCAGCGCATAGATCTCGGATTTTGCGCCCACATCGATGCCCTGCGTCGGCTCATCAAATATCAAAATTTCCGGATGCGCGGCGATCGCCTTGGCAACCACCACCTTTTGCTGGTTGCCGCCCGACAGCGTATTCACCGGGCTTTCGATCGTGTCCGCCTTGATGCGCAGCTCTTCGCGGAGCGTCTCGATATAGTCCCGCTCCTGCTGCCCGCGGATAATGCCGCCCCTCGCCATGCGGCCGAAATTTGACAGTGTCACGTTTTCGCGGATTGAACGGATGAGCACAAGCGCTTCGCCCTTGCGGTCCTCAGGCGCAAGAAACATGCCGTGCCGGACCGCGTCGACCGGCGAGCGCATTTTGACCGGCTTGCCGCCGACCTCGATCACACCGCTTTTCAGCTTATCGAGCCCATACAGCGCGCGCACCATCTCAGTGCGGCCGCTGCCAACCAGCCCGGCCACGCCCAAGATCTCGCCCTTGTGCAGCTGGAAGGAGATATCGGAGACCTTGTCGGTCGTCACGCCCTTGGCTTCGAGCACAACCTCGTCGGAGCGCTCAAGCGTCTTTTCGGGGAACATCGCGTCCACCCGCCGCCCCAGCATATGTACGATCAGGTCGGCCTTGGTCAGATGCACGTTGTCCAGAACGGTGATCATCGCGCCGTCACGCATGACCGCGATGCGGTCGCACAAACGGAACAGCTCCTCCAGCCGGTGCGAAATATAAATCATCGTGGTGCCCTTTTTCTTCAGTACCTCGATCAGGTGGAACAGGATGGTGACCTCCTGGTCGCTCAGCACGGCGGTCGGCTCGTCCAGAATGAGCAGCTTGGGCTCGCGCTGCAGCACCTTGGCAACCGCGACCAACTGCCGGTTGGCGACGTTGAGCGTCCCCACCTTGGCGCGCGCGTCGATCGGGATGCCGTATTCGGAGAGCAGCGCCTCCGTGCGGGCGAAAAGCTGTCCCCATTTGACTACGCCGTTCATGAGCTTCTCACCCAGATAAATGTTTTCGGCCACGGTCAGATCGGGCACCAGCTCAGCCTGCTGGTACACCTGCGCGATGCCCAGCCTTTTGGCCGTGATCGTGTCGCGGTAGTCCTCCTTCCGGCCCTCGAACCAGACCTCGCCGCTGTCCTTCGCGTAAGCGCCGGTCAGTATTTTCATCAGCGTGGATTTGCCCGCGCCGTTTTCACCGGCCAGCGCGATCATTTCACCCTCGCGGATGGACAGCGACACCTCTTTGAGCGCGTGCACCGCGCCAAACCGTTTGTCAATGTTTTTCAGTTCCAATATCGGCTTCATAGGCGTTTATCCTTTCTGTTTTCTCCCCGGATGCCGGGAGCACCCTGCCGGGAAACCCGGCAAGGTGCTCCAAAACAGGTGTTTCACGGGATCAGAAACCTTCAAATCCTTCACAGTTTTCCGGGGTGAGCAGCTCGGGCTGCATAGCCATCAGTTTGGAAGCAGGTACCTGCGAGGGGTCGTTGAGCAGGTTGACGATGGTGCGCGCAGCGACCTCGCCGACTACGATCGGGCTGTTGACGCCGAGCGCCTTGATCGAGCCGCCGGCCTGCATGATCTCGACCGCGGCCTTGGAGCCGTCAACCGCGCCCATGATGACGCTGTCATCACGGCCCTGCCGCTTGGCGGCGGCGTAAGCGCCGACAACATGCGCGTCACAGGTGCCGATAATGCATTTCAGGTTCGGGTTTGCGACCAGCATGTTTTCCGCGGTCTCCATGCCGGACTGTTCGGAATAATCGCCCGCATATAGGAAGGATACTTCCTTGAGGCGACCCTCGGTGTCGACCGCGGCGATCGCGTCGCGCGCGCCCTTGTTGCGGTTGGAGGCAATATAGTTGCCCTCGGTGCCGCCGATGATGCCGAACTCTACTTCGCCCTCATTGTTCGCGAGCATCTGCTTGGCCAGCTCCTCGCCAACCAGATAGCCGAGCTGGTACGCGTCGGTGATGCAGGCGGACAGGTACTGCGCGCCCTCATCAGGCGGCAGGTCGACCGAGATGACCGGGATGCCCGCGTCGAACGCCTTGTTCAGCGCGATGTTGACGGCTTCTTGCGGGTCGGCCGGGTTAACGATGATCGCGTCCACGCCCTGCGCAATAAAGTTTTCAATCTGGGAGACCTGCTTGGTCGCGTCGCTCTCGCAGTCGGCCAGCAGCGCCTTGCCGCCCATGGCTTCGACCTCCGCCTTGCAGGTGTCGGCCAGTGATTTAAAGAAGCCGGTGTTCACATTCAGCATCGCAAGGCCGATGGTGTATTCCTTATTCGCCTTGGGCTGGGGCAGCGCGTTGATATCGATGTAGGTCTGGTCGGTCGGGATGCTTTTATAGATCGCGCCGAGGTCCATGTCTGTGGACGCACCCGCGTCCGGCTGTTGGGCGTCGCCGCCCTGTGGCTGCTGCTGTCCGCTGTCGCCGCAGCCCGCGAGCATCGCGGTCATCAAAGCGCCCGCCGTCAATGCGGCAAAGAACCGTTTCATGCTGTTTTTCATAATGCTATCCTCCACTCTTTCCATTTCTGCGTTTTTCTCATACGATGATCGCCGTCGGGCGGATCGGGGAGCCGGAACCGTTTTTGATCTTGAGCGGCAGCGCGGCGAAATAGCACCGCGTCGGCAGCTGATCGAGGTTATGCAGCATCTCCATAATGAAGATCTCGTTCGGCAGCCAGTAGTTCTGGTGCCCAAAGGACTTCATCTCGTAGCCGTCCTGCACCGGCGTGTCGCAGGCGATGGTGTCCGAACCCACTGCTCTCACCTTGCGGTCGGCAAAGAGTTTTACCGCGTCTTCATCAAACCCGGGTTCGTTCGTCGCATAGTATTTCCACTCTTTGTCGAGTTTCCAATACTGCTGCCAGCCAAAGTTCAAAAGGACGATATCGCCCTCTGCCGCGCGGTCTCCCATCTGTTCCTCGATCTGCAAAATCTGCGCCGCCGTGATGCGCTGGCCGGGCTTCGCGTCCAGCGTCCGGAGGTCGTAAACAATAGCCGGCGCGAACAGCATGTTCACCGGATACGTGTCGACCGTGCGGTCCATCATGGAAGAAATGATGTGCGCCGGCACATCGACGTGCGCGCCCGAGTGCTCGCCAAGCACCAGGGTCTGGCAATAATAATGGTCGTGCTCGTGCGTGACCGTTGGGTCGACGATCACCGGCGGATGCGTCGGCCACTTGGGCATATTGTGCTCGATCGTCGGGGACAGGTCGATAAACCGCGCCTCCGCGAGCAGCCGGGTGAGCTGCCCCAAGCGTTCCTCCATAAAAAATCCTCCTTTGCGGGTAATACGCTTCTCTTGAAGTGTCTCCATTGTACCAACCGCGCAGGAGGATGCAAATTAAATTTTCTATCGCGCCATTTAAGATTTCTACGATTGCCCGTTTTCCTGTTTGCGGTATTCGGAGGGGGAAACGCCCACGTAGCGTTTAAAAATGGTACTGAAATAGGTGGAGTTGTCATAGCCGCACATATAGGCCACCTCGTAGGAGCGGTAGTCCCCCGAGCGGAGCAGGCGCTGGGCGTGGGTCAGGCGGGTTTCGGTCAGGTAGCCGACGAACGACTGGTTTGCGTTCTGCTTGAACAGCGCGCTCAAATAGGTCGGCGAAATGCCGACCGCTGCGGCCACCAGATCGAGCGAAAGCTTGGAATTTCCATAGTGCTCCCCGATATAGACCTTGGCCCGCTCGACCGCGTCCTGATTGCCTCCCGCGTTTTCCTCCAGAAAATCGCACACCAGATCGAGCACGCGCATCAGCTCCCGCATCATGCTGTCGAGCGACTGGCAGGCCATCAGCCGCCGGTATGCGGCCATGGGTTCGGGCAAAATGCTCTGCACCGGGCAGCGCATCTCACCCAAAAGCCTGATGGTTTCGCCATATACAAAGCTGACCAGCATGCTGGTATACAGATAGGAATTGTGCGAGGTTTTGCGGATGTTTTCCGCGATCCCGGTCAGCGCGTGATGGATCTCCTCCTTGTGGAAGCCGGACAGCGTCTGGATGATGTTCCGCATATCGATCCCCTCGGGCAGCGGCGAGGCGAACGCCTGCCCCAGCGCCTCTCCCGCTTGAATGTCCTGCCCGGTGCCGAGCAGGAACACCCGGTCCATACAGCGGCGCGTTTCCTCATACGCCTGCCGGCACAGCGCAACGCCGCCCCGCAGGATCGAGGAGGCGATCGTCGTATAGGCGGCCTGCACGCCCGCCGCACGCAGGCGGCGGACATAGGAGCGGATATGGAAGCGCAGCTCTTCCTCCAGCTCGCTGACGAACAGGACAAAATAACGCCCGTTGTCGTTTTCCACGATGCGCATATCCTCGTTGCTCTGCGCAATCAGCGCGGTTTCCAGCTCCTGTGTGAACGCGAAAATCGTCTCCTCGTCCATGTCGCCGGTCAGGCGGTCAAAATCGTCCATCTGCACGAGCACGCCCGCGCAGAACGGCGCGCCCCGCCAGCGGGAGGGCAGGTTTTCCGCCAGCTCGCCCACGCTCGCGCGCCCCGCGAGGAAGCGCCCCAGCAGGCGCTGCTGCTGCAAGACCCGTTCTTCCTGCACCTGCTGCTGTAATTGGTCGATCTCATCCTGCCGGCTGCGCTCCGTATCCAGCTCCTGCCGCAGGCGGGTAAGCACGCCGCACAGCGGCGGCAGCTCGACCGGCTTGAGCAGATAATCGCTGACGCCGAGCTGCAAAGCCGTGCGCGCATAAGTAAACTCGCCGTGCCCGGTCAGGATCAGCAGCTTGCAGTCCGGGTTCTGCTCGCGCAGGGCGCGGATGAGGTCCAGCCCGTCCATGCGCGGCATACGGATATCGGTGATGACGATGTCCGGCTGCTCTTTCTTCGCCAGCGCGAGCGCTTGCACGCCGTCCTCCGCCACCGCGGCCAGCGTAAGCCCGAGCGTGTCCCACGGCACCGCGCGCCGCACGCCCTCCCGGATAATCTCTTCATCATCTGCCAGCAGAACTCGGTACATCGCTCATCCCTCCCAATGTTTTTGGCAGCCGCAGCCGGACCGAGGTGCCGAACCCCGGCTCGCTGACCACCGAAATGCCGTATTCCCCGCCCGCCAGAATGTGGATGCGGTCGTTCACATTGCACATGCCGTAGCTCTCCGCGCGGATGTCCCCGCAATGCGCCAGCGCTTTGCCAAGCGCCTGAAGCTTGCTCTCGGACATGCCCACGCCGTCGTCCCGCACCTCCATCACCAGATCGCCGCCCTCCGAAAGGACGTTTACGAACAGCCTGCATTTGCGCGCGGCCGGCTTAATGCCGTGGTACAGCGCGTTTTCCACGATCGGCTGAAGCAGCAGCTTAGGCACCATGCAGCCGCGCACGCCGCCGTCCAGATATACCGAATAGTCAAAGATCTTGCTGTACCGGATTTTCTGGATGGTCAGATAGCTCTGCACATGCTGCACCTCGTTTTCAACCGGGATCAGATCGTCCCCGCGGCTCAGGCCGATGCGGAAAAAGCTGGTCAGCGCGGCGACCATCTCGCTTGCCCGGTCGTTTTCCCCCGCCCAGATCAGCCAGTTCAGGGAATCGAGCGTATTATAGAGGAAATGCGGGTTAATTTGCGCCTGCAGCGCCTTATATTCGGCCCATCGCAGCCGCTCCTGCTCCTGCTGCACGGTCACGAGCAGGTTTTGGATGTGTCCGGTCATATTTTTCATGCTGACCGCGAGCGCGCCGACCTCATCCTCCCGCACAATATCCAGCCCGGCGGAGAAATCCCCGGTCTCCACCTTTTTCACATACTGCATCATCGCCTTGATCGGCCGCAGTTCATAGGCGCGCAGCCAGCGCGACACCGCGATATTGATGAGAAACGCGAACAGGCCGATCCACAAAACGGTTTGCAGGATGTGCCGGCTGTCCTCGCGCAGAAAGTCCTTGTAGACCAGCCCCGCCACCGTCCACCCGCTCGCGGGCAGGCGGCTACACAGCACAAAAAAGTCCTTTTTATCGCGTACCTCAAGCTTGCTGCCGATCACTTCCCCCTGCACGAGTTCTGTCACAAGCGACTGCTGCTCGCTGTCTTCCGTGAGCGCGGAGAGCACGCCGCCGTCCCGCCCGAGCAGGAACACATTGCTGTTTTCGCCCAGATCGACCCGCATCATGCGCTTGATGGCCGCGAGCTTAATCTCGACCACGATAACGCCGCACGGCTGCCCGGTCTGCGGATGGCTGATGGAGGAGACCGCGCTCAAAACGCCGTCTCCCATGTTGTCCACAATCATCGAGCCGTCCGGGCAGTTGACCCACTGGGTCGCCGCGTGGTTTCGCGCCAGCTGGTACAGCTCCTCCGACATGCCCGAGGTTTCACGCACCGAATAGTAGCGCGATTTGGCGGTCACGCCGTTATCCAGCACCAGATAGGCGCCGCTCGTCATATCGTAGTACGCGCCGAGCCGCTTGAGCTGCATGCCAAGCGCTGTTTGAAGCTGCTCCCGCTCCTCTTCGTTCGACGGCTGGCGCATCAGGCACTCCCGCACCGCGGAATCCGCCGCGATCATTGAGGAAAGATCGTCCGCGTCCGCGATCATCTGGTCCAGGTCGAGCGAGACATTGTTCATGATCTGCGTGGACAAACGCAGCGCGCCGCTGCTCATGCGTGTGTCGGACACATGGTAGATCACCCAGCCGGCGGCCGCCAGCGGGATCATCATAAGCAGCGTGAAATAGAGCAGCAGCCTTCGCCCCAGCGAGTGCCGGAAAAAGCACCGAAGTCGTCCCATGTAGGCCTCCCATCTAAAACGACACAAGACCGGACCGCAAGAACGCGGTTCGGTCTGTAGTCTTTTCTTGCTTTATTATTCTTCGCCCAGGTACATTTTCCGCACCTTATCGTTGCCGAGCAAAGCCTCGCCCGTGCCCGTCAGCGTAATTTTTCCGGTCTCCATCACATAGCCGCGGTCGGCCACCGCAAGCGCCATGCTCGCGTTCTGCTCAACGAGCAGGATGGTCGAGCCCATCTGCTGCAAACGCGGGATGATGTTGAAGATCTCGTCGATAAAGATCGGCGCGAGGCCGAGCGACGGCTCATCCAAAATAAGCAGCTTGGGGTTTGAGATCATCGCCCGCACCATGACCAGCATCTGCTGTTCGCCGCCGGACAGCGTGCCCGCCGTCTGCCAGACGCGCTCCTTGAGGCGCGGGAATATCTCAAACAGCCCCTCTATCTCGCCCGGGATATTCTGCTTGTCTTTGCGCAGGAACGCGCCCATCTGGATATTCTCCATCACAGTAAGCTTGGGGAACACATGGCGGGATTCCAGCACCTGTGCAATGCCCCGTTTGGCGACCTTGTGAGAGGGAAAGCCGTAGATGCTCTCATCCTCAAAGGTAATGCTGCCGCCGCAGGGCTTCAATATGCCCGAGATGCAGCGCAGGAGCGTCGTTTTGCCCGCGCCGTTCGCGCCGATCAGCGCGACGACCTCGTTTTCATGCACCTCCAGGCTCACGCCTTTCAGCGACTGGATCGCGCCGTATTTATGCTCAAGATCCTTGACGATCAGCGTGCTTTGCACGTTCGACACCTCCCTTGCCCAGATAGGCCTCGATGACCTGTTCGTTTTTCTGAATATCCGCCGGCAGGCCCTCGGCGATCTTGGAGCCGTGGTCGAGCACGGTGATCTGGTCGGACAGGCTCATGGCGAGCTTCATGTCGTGCTCGATCATCAGGATCGTGATGCCCTGCCCGCTGATCGCGCGGATAATGCGGATGAGATTGTCCTTTTCCACCGAGTTCATGCCCGCCGACGCTTCGTCCAGCATCATCAGCTTGGGGCGGCTCGCAAGCCCGCGCACGATCTCGAGCAGGCGCTGCTCTCCGTAGGGCAGGTTGCAGGCAAGCTCGCCCGCGCGGTTTGTCAGGCCGACAAAGTCCAGAAGCTCATAGGCACGCTCAACCATCGCCTGTTCCTCAGCGCGCTCGGCCTTGGTCCGCAGGATGGCCGAGGCGATGCCGGACTTGGTGCGGCAATGCTGGCCGACAATGACGTTTTCCAGCACGTTCATTGTGGAAAACAGGCTGATGTGCTGAAAGGTGCGCGCGATGCCGAGCTGGTTGATCTCATATTTTTCGTTGCCGTTGATCTTCTGCCCCTCGAGATAAACGTTGCCGGCAGTCGGCTGGTAGACGCCTGAAATAACGTTGAAGCAGGTGGTCTTTCCAGAACCGTTTGGGCCGAGCAGCCCGTGGATCTCGCCCTTTTCCACGCTCATATCCAGCTCATTGATCGCTTTCAGGCCGCCGAACTGCATGGTCACATTTTGAACTTTGAGTAATTCCATGTCATTTCGCCTCCTGTTTTCCGGCACGGCCCGGCAGCTTGTTGAGCAGATGGTAGTATTTGTTCCGCAGCGTGCCCGCGATGCCGTTCGGCATAAAGAACAGCACGAAGATGATAAGCGCGCCGTAAATCAGCATTTGATAGGTTCCAAACTGCTGCAAAAATTCGGTCACGACGATGATGAGCAGCGAGCCGATCAGCGGGCCGCAGAATGTGCCCATGCCGCCAACCAAAATCATCACAAGGAACATGCTTGACTGGTCAGCCGAGAACGACTCCGGGCTGATGAAGCGCACCAGATGCGCGTACAGCGCGCCGCCGACGCCCGCATAAAACGCCGCGATAGTGAACGCCATGGATTTATAGCGCGAAAGCTTCATGCCGAACGCCTCGCTCGCGTCCGGATTGCACTTGATCGCCTGCATCGCGCGTCCGACGCGCGAATCGACAATGCGGTGCTTGATGACCAGAAAAAGCAGCACGAGTGCAAGCACAAAATATAGGTACGCCGCCTTGCTTGTCAGCTGGAAGCCGAACAGGCTCACCGGCGGAATACCGCCGATACCGTTCGCACCGCCCGTCAGCTTTGTCGGGCCGTTGAGCGCGAGCAGGCGGACGATTTCGCCGAAGCCAATCGTGACGATCGCAAGAAAATGGTGCACCAGTTTGGAGCAGGGAATGGCAAGCACATAGCCGACAATGGCCGCAATGGTTGCCGCAAACAGCATGGCGAGCACCACGGGCACGCCCGCCTTGCTCAAAATAGCGCTGAAATACGCGCCGATGGCGTAAAAGCCCGCCTGCCCGAGCGAGATCTGTCCGGAATAGCCGAACAGGATGTCGAACCCGGTGTTTACGATCATGTAAATGCCCAGCGTGCAGATGATGAGGTGGATATAGGTCGATTCGCGGAACAGGATGGGATACAGCACGGTCACCGCGACCAGCACGAGCGCAATCAGCCGCTGCACCTTGGTCTTGGACAGGGTCTTCATAATCTGATTCATTCGATTCCCCTCCCCCTTAATCCGCTTTTACTTTGAGAATGCCGTGCGGCATCACAAAGAGGACGACGATCAGCACGCCGAACGAGATGATATCCTTAAACGAGGATGAAAGATAGCCCGCGGCCATTGTTTCGACCACGCCAAAAATTAGGCCGCCGATGATCGCGCCGTACATGTTGCCATAGCCGCCGAGCACTGCCGCGGCAAACCCCTTGGTGGACAGGATGGCGCCCATCTTGGGATATACGCCGTAGATCGGGGCAAGCAGGATGCCCGCCACCGCTGAGAGCGCAGCCGCGAGCGCCCACGCCATGCCGACAGTCAGAGGCACGTTGATGCCGACAACGCCCGCTGCCATCGGGTCCTGCGCGGCGGCGCGCAGGCTGGTGCCCAGCTTGGTGCGGCTCATGAACAGGTGCAGCAGCACCATGCACGCGAGCGTCACCACAACAATGGCGATCTGCTGCGGCGAAATGGATACCGGCCCCATCTTGATCGGGTTTTCCCCAAACGAGGAGGGGAAATTTTTCACATCCGAGCCCCACAGGATCATGGCAAAATTCTTGAGGAAGATGGACAGGCCGATCGTGGCTAAAACGATGTGGATCTGCTGGCTACCGCGCCGCAAAAGCGGGCTGATCATGCTGCGTTCGAGCAGCATCCCGAAAGTGAACATAAAGCCGATGGCGATCAGCACGGCCAGCAGAAACGGGATGCCGAGGCCGACGTAGATCGTGAAAGCGACATAGGCGCCGAGCATGAAGATCTCGCCCTGCACGAAGCTCATCAGGCCGGACGCGCTGTAAATCAGGCTGTATCCCAGGCCGATCAGCGCGTAGATGCAGCCAACGGCGATGCCGCCAACGAGTAACTGCAAAAACATAGCACTTCTCCTTTGTTTTGTTTGAAACAGCCGGTCCGGATTGGCGGGCCGGCTGTTTGTACCGCATGGTAGTTTCGGATTTATTCGGCTTCGATGTACTTGCCGTCCTGGATCTGGAAGATACGCATGGACTCGATGCCCTCGCCGTTCTTGCCCTTGTAGGAGAACGTACCCGCGAGGCCTACATAGCCGTCAATATCGTTATATGCCTGCCGCAGCTCGGGGCCGTGGTCAGCGCCCGAGGCCTCCATGGCTTCCGCGATCATCATGACACCGTCATATGCGCGGAACGCGTTGTCAGACGCAGGAGCCGAGCCGAACTCTTCCATATAAGCTTCGAGGAACTTCTTCATGTTGTCGTCCTCTGCGTCTTCCGGATTCTCATAAACCAGATACTGCGCCGCGAAACGCACGCCGTTGGTCGCCGCGCCCGCGTTTTCAAGGATCTCGGGCAGCGTGTAGCTCTCCGAGCCGAGGATCGGGCCGTCAAACCCGGACTGGCGGAGCTGCTTGGTGACCGCGCCGAGGTCATCGCCCAGGCACCAGATGAATACCGCGTCCGGGGCTGCCGCGTTGATCTTGGCAAACTGTCCGGTAAAGTCGCGGTCGCCGTTGGTCATGGTCTCGCTCGCGACAAACTCGATGTCATACGGCTCGCATTCGGCCTTGAAGCCGTCCGATCCCGAGGTGCCGTATTCGTCGTTGCTGGTGAACAGCGCAATCTTTTTGTAGCCCTGGTCGGCCGCATATTTGGCGAGCTGCTTTGCCGATACGGTCGAGTTGGAGATTGAGCGGAACAAATAGGTATAGCCCTGCTCGAGCCAGGCCGGCGAGGTGCCGCCCGCGACGCAGATCGTCTGCGCTTCCTCGATTACCGGGCCCGCAGCCTGCACGTTCGCGCTATGTAAGGAGCCGAAGATCGCGTTTACCTTATCCACCTGCACCAGCTTGGTCGCCGCCTTGACTGCCTCCTCCGGCGAGGATTTATCGTCATAGGATACGATCTCGAGCTGGCGGCCGAGCACGCCGCCGCCCGCGTTGAGCTCATCCACCGCGATCTGCACGCCGTTGAGCGCCGCTTGTCCGGCCTGCGCGGTGCCGCCGGTCAGCGGGCCGAAATAGCCGATCTTGATCGCCTCGCCGTCCGAGGAGGACGCGCCGGGCTCTCCGGCGGGCGCGTTTCCGGAGCCGTCACCGCCTCCGCAGCCTGCGAGCAGGCTTGCCAGCATCGTACCGCACAGGAACCAGCTGAGTTTTCGTTTCATAATGATTCTCCTTTTCTCTTTTCGTTTAGGGCCTCGCTTTTATTGTCTGTATCATACCGCGGCGCAGAAAATCTCTGAATCAAATATCTTATAATTACCTTTCGCTTTTCTATAAAATCATAAAAATACCGTTTTTACATCGTCCGCCTTTTTGTCCAAATGAATTCAGCCGCCGGAACAGAACGTCCGGCGGCTGAACCCTATATAAGAGAAGAGAAGAGAGGTTTTCAGAATCAGTCGTCAAAGGTCAGAATGACCTTGAGCGCTATTTTCTCCCGCACCAGCCGGAGGACTTCGTCCAAATCGTTATAGGAGACCACATGCGAATAAAAATCCTTTGGATCGACCTTGCCGCTTTCGATCAGCGCGATCGTTTCATCCATAATGGCGTATTCGCCGTAAGGGAAGTTTAGCATATGGAGCGAGGTGTTGCATTGCAGCCGCGAGGTGTCGATCATCAGGTCGTTGGTTCTCAGCACGCCGAGCGAGCACACCTTGCCGCCCGGTTTCAGCCGGCCGCTGCCCTCATACAGAATGCTGGTAAAGCCGACCGCGTCCATAACCAGATCGAACTTCCGCCCGGCGAGCACCTCATCGACGTTTTCAGCGGCGAAGTTGATGGTTTGATCGACCTTTGCCACACGCTTTGCCTGCTCGAGCCGATCGGGCACGCTGTCGATCTGCACGACCGTGTCCGCGCCGCGCAGCTTGCAGAACATGGCGAGCGCAATGCCCATCGGCCCTGCGCCGTAGATCAGGATATCCATACCCGGCGCCGCGCCGAAATTCTTGGCCGCGCTGTGGCACTCGGCCAGCGAAAGGAGCACGCCCGCGTCGACAAAGCTGATGCTGTCCGGGAATTTATGCTGTTTCGGGAAAGGGATATCGGCTTCCGCGAAGCCGTCCTCGAGCATGGCCTCGCGGTCGCACACCAGACCGAACTGCGCCATCGAGCCATGCGTTTTGGAATAGCCGTTGCCCACATCCGGATGCAGGTTTGGATGGATGAACCGCTCGCCCACCTTGATATGGCGCACCTTTTTGCCGACCGCGACAACCTCGCCCGCGCCCTCGTGCCCCAGTACGGTCGGATAGCCGCCAAAGCCGTTTTCCAGCGTGCCGCCGATGATCTGCGAATCCGTGCCGCTGCAAAAGCCGCAGGCGTGCACGCGGATGAGCGCCTCATAATCGCCGGGCACGGGCTTCGGCACATTGTCTACCACGCGCACATCGCCCGCCGCCAGAACGGCGACCGCTTTCATCAGTTCCATCACGAAATCCTCCTCGTTTATTTTCTGTTTTCACTTTACCATGCGCGCCGTACCGCAGCAATTGCAACTTGCTTCACAATTCAAACAAAACCTTTCACATTTTTACGAAGCGGAAAACGCGCCGGGAAACGGAAAACCGTTTCCCGGCGCGCAGCTTTTTCAACATAAGGGCAAAATATTTTCCGGGGCGACGGAGAGCGTCAGCGTTTCCCGCGCGGGCAGTGCGGCGTAGGCGGCTTTGTCCAGCATCCAGCACAGCGGCTGCGCCGCGCCTTCCGGGCGCACGAACACCAGCACATCGAACGGGCTTTCGATGACCTGCTCGATTTGGCAACGAAATGCGTTTTCCCCTCCGCCCCGGTGCAGGAAATGTGCCCGGATGCCGACCGCCGACAGCGCATCCGGCAGTTCCCCTTTTGCCCGCAGCGTCAGGTTCCATTCGGGGACGGACAAGCGTCCATCCTCCGTTTTGCAGGCCTGCGCAATGTTTTTGCAGCCGGTCAGCAGCGCGGCTGCACGTGTTTTCGGGCTGCGGAACAGCTCCCACTTCTCTCCGAACGCGTCGATGCATCCGTGGTCGTAGACCGCGATGCGGTCGCACAGGCGGTATATCTCATCGCGGCTGTGCGAGACCAACAGCGCCGGCCCGTCAAACTGCTCGATCACGCGCAGCACCTCGCGTTCGGTCTGCCAGCGCAGGAAGCTGTCGAGCGCGGAAAAGGGTTCGTCCAGCAGCAAAATGCGCGGGTCGGACACTAAAATTCGCGCGAGCGCCACGCGCTGCTGCTGCCCGCCAGAAAGCTGGTGCGGGCGGCGGCAATCCAGTCCGTTCAGCTGCAACAGCCCTATAGTCTCCCCGAGCCGCTCCCGCTGCGTCCGTTGGTCCAGTCCGCTGCGCCGCAAGCCGGCGAGGATGTTCTGTTCGACCGTCATATTGGGGAACAGCGCGTAGTTTTGGAACAGCAGCCCGACGCGCCGTTTCTGCGGCGGCAGGTCGATCTTTTTTTCCGAATCGAACAGAGTCTCCCCATCGAGCACAATCCTGCCGCGATCGGGCCTTACCACGCCTGCAATGCACCGCAGCGTCATGCTCTTGCCGCAGCCCGAAGCGCCCAACAAGCCGACTGTTTCGCGTTTCTCCGTTTCAAAGGAAACGTTGAGCTGAAAGCTGCCGAAATCCTTTTGAATATCTACCAAAAGCCCCATGTGCCTCACTCCTCCGCGCGCCGCGCCGGACGGTCGCGCTGCTCCAGCAGGTTGACAGCCAGCAGCACGGCCGCCGAAATCGCCAGATTGACCAGAACCCAGCGAAGCGCCAGCGCCTCGTTGTCCGTGCGCCAAAGCTGATAGACCGTGGTAGAGATGGTGGCGGTCTTGCCCGGCGTGTAGCCCGCGATCATGCTGGTCGCGCCGTATTCGCCCAGCGCGCGCGCAAACGCGAGCACCGTACCGGCCAAAATGCCCTGCCGGCAGGCGGGCATGGTCACGCGCCAAAAAATGTAGCGGTCGGATAGCCCCAGCGTCTGCGCCGAGTATCGCAGCGTCTGGTCGAAAGATTCAAACGCGCCGCGCGCCGTGCGGTACATCAGCGGAAACGCGACGACCGCCGCCGCGAAAATACCGCCGACCCACGTCATCGGCACCTTTAGGCCGAACGTGTCCAGCAGCCACATGCCGAACGGCCGCTTGACGCCGAATATGCATAAAAGGAAATAGCCCACCACCGTCGGCGGCAGCACGAGCGGCAGTGTCAGCACCACATCGAGCGCGCCTTTGATAAGCCGCGGCAGCTTGGCGACATACCACGCCGCGAAAATGCCGCTGAAAAAAACGAGCGCCGTTGAAATCAGCGCGATGCGCAGCGAATTAAAAAGCGGATACCAATCCACGTACCGCGCCCCCTTTCCCCTTTAAGCCGGTTTGGCAAAACCGGCCGCTTCAAAAATTTTCATGCTGTCGTCCGTTTGCAGATATGCAAGAAATGCCCCCGCCTCTTCGGGATGCGCCGTATCCTTGGTCACCGCCGCGGGATAGACCACCTGCCGGCACATGTCCGGCGTGGCCTCATCGACCACGGCCAGCCCCGCGGAATAAGCGTCCGTCGCATAGACGATGCCGCAGTCGACCGCGCCCTCGGCCACCTGCGTCGTGACCTCCTTGACATTCGAGCCATAGGTGATCTTGTTTTCGCTCTTGAGCGTTTCCAGCAGGCCGAGGCCGGTCAAAATCTCCTCGGAATACTGTCCGACCGGAACATCGTCGTTGCCCAGCGCGATCAGGCCGCACTTCTCACCGATATCGGCAAAGGAGCCGATGCCCGCCGGATTGCCCTCGGGCACGACAAGCGCCACCTTGTTTTCCAGCAGGTCGACACGCGTCGATGGATCGATAAAATCCAGTTTGTCTGGATTTGCTTCCGCATCCTTGGAAGCGTCAAGCTGATCCATCTGCTTTTGGGCCGCCGAAATGAAAAGGTCGCACGCCGCTCCCTCCTCGATCTGCGTTTTGAGCGTGCCGGAGGAGTCAAAGTTGAATATCAGCGTCACCCCGGGCGCAGCGGTTTTATATTGCTCCGCGATCTCAGTCAGCGTCTCGGTCAGCGAAGCCGCCGCGAACACGGTCAGCGAGGCCGGAGCCGTTTCTTCCTGCGAAACAGTTTTAGGCGCACAGCCCGCAAGCATTGCAGCCGGCAGCACGGCCGCAAACAGCGCACACAGCATTCGTTTGCCTATGAGTCTCATAATGTCTTCCTCCTGCCGCTTCGTTGTTCTGATGAAAGGATAACGCATTCCCGGAAAAGGGGCTTCTTTCAGCCCCTTTTTCTATGCCGCTATGCCTGCGGCAGGTTCCAGTTGAAATACTGCCAATACGGCTCGGCGGCACGCGCCTTGAAATCTGCCTTGGCCGCGTCGTCCCACGCATAGGTTCCCTGCCCGGTCTTTTGGCCGAGATCGCCGCGCGCGACGCGCTCCCGCACAAACGCGGGCGCTTCTTTTGCGTCGCTCAGGTCGCGCAGCAGATAATCCTCAATGTTCTGCACCATATCAAGCCCCGCCGCGTCCTGATGCTCAAACAGGCCGACCGAGGTATAGCGCGGCATAAAGCTGTACATAAGCGCCTTGTCGATGTCGCGCGGGTCGGCAAGCCCCTGTTCGACCATATAGATGGCCTCGCGCAGCAGCGCGTGCTGCAGGCGGTTGGCGATAAAGCCGGGCGCGCTTTTTTTCATCACGCACACCTTGCGCCCACAGCTTTCAAGGATATCATAGGCTGCCTGCGCCGCCGCGTCGTCCGTGCACGCACACTTGACCATCTCAACAAACGGCACCAGATGCGGCGGGTTGAACGGATGCGCGACCACCAGCTTGCCCGGTTCGCGCTTTAGGCCCTCGCACAGCGTTTCGGGCGCCATGGCAGAGGTGGTCGACGCGATGACGCGGAATTTCTCGCAGTGCTTTTCTATCTGCTCGTAAATTGCGAATTTAACCGCCTTATCCTCGAGCGCACATTCAAAAATTGCATCCACGTCCTTGAGGTCGTCATAGGAAAGCGTGAAATGCAGGTTTTTTTCGCAGGCCTCGGCCTGCGCGTCAGTCATCAGCCCGCGGCTCTTGAGCACGGCGTACATGTCGTCATAGCTGCGCTTGCCGCGTTCGGCGGAGGATGTTTTTGTGGCGAGCACGGTCGTGTGGTAGCCGTTGCCCGTGAACAACGCGGCCAGGCTCATGCCCATCATGCCTGTGCCGATCACGGCAATTTTTTGTTTTTCAGTGGTCATTCGTCAGGAATCCCCTTTCGTCTTATCATCTGTTTTTGGAATTTTCCAGCATGATTAGGAGCAACTGCTCCAAATGATCCTGCACCGCCAATTCCAGCCCCTGCGTATCCCGCTCTCGCAGGCGCTCGAAGATCTTCCGGTGCCGGCTTGCCAAAAAGCCGATATCGCACTGCGTCAGCGCGGTGCCAACAAACAGCCACGATTTAATATTGCACTGTTCCCAGAGCTTGCACAGCAGATCGTTGCCGGAAGAGGCGATGATTTTATCGTGAAACAGCGCGTCCATCTGCACATACCGCTCGTTGTCGGCCTGTGCGCCCGCGCGCTCCATCTCCTGCATGATCTTCTCGATCTCATCGAGCTGCTCCGCGGTGATATGGCCGCACGCCTGCTGCGCGCCCAGCTTTTCCAACGCGCCACGCACCCTATAAAAATTTTGCATGTCCTGCATGGTGATCTGCTTGACATAGGTGCCGAGATACGGCTTCTGCTCGACAAGGCCGCTGAACTCCAGCTCCCGAATAGCTTCGCGCACCGGCGCCTGCGACACGCCGAGCAGCTGCGCCAATTTGGTTTCCACGATCCGGTCACCCGGCTTGAGTTCGCCCAGCAGGATTGCCTGCCGGATATAGCGGCTGACCTCCTGGTGCAGCAGCCTCCGCTTGGGCAGCTTCCTCGCTTCCGTTTCCATCTGTCTCCCCCTTTGTTGTCTCAATGCCGAAATACTGCATGAACAGCCGGTCGGCCTCGCCGGCGAGCGCTGTCTCGAACGCTTGGTAGCGCGCGGTCAGGTCGAGGCCGCGCGCGGTGACCTCACTGCCGCCGCCGTCCACCCCGCCGACCTTGCGTTCCAGCAGCGGAAAGCCCAGCTCGCCCTCCGCGATCTTGATAATGCGCCACGCCTTGCTGTACGCCATGCCCATTTCATGCGCGGCGACGTTGAGCGAATGGCTTTCATCAACGCGCAGCAGCAGCTCCGCGATACCCGGGCCGAAAAAGGTCTGGCTCGCCCGCAGGCGAAGCTTGAGCGAATAGCGCACGTCTTCCGCCGCGCCTTTCATAAGCGTTCGCCCCCTTTTACATCTGCGCGGCGCATTCGCCCGCCCTGCCCCGCAGGATATCGACGCCGTGCGGCAGCGCGGGCAGCAGGACATCCAGGCATTCGCGCACCGCTTTCGGGCTGCCCGGCAGGTTGACGATCAGCGTTTTCCCCCGCGTTACCGCAACGCCGCGCGAAAGCATACCCCGCGGCGTGACGCGCAGGCTTTCCGCCCGCATGGCTTCAGCCATGCCGGGCACCTGCCGTTCGGCAATATCGAGCGTGGCCTCGGGCGTCACGTCGCGCGGGGAAAGGCCGGTGCCGCCCGTCGTCAGGATCAGGTCGGCGGCATCCGTGTCCGCCAGCTCCCGCAATACCCCGGCGATCTGCGCCCGCTCGTCCGGCATGACGCCTGTCCAGACGATCTCAGCCAGTTCACCTAGCGTTTCCACAATGGCGGGGCCGCTTTTGTCCTCGCGCAGGCCGCGGCTTCCCTGATCGCTCACCGTCAGCACGGCTGTGCGGATCTTCATATGCCCGCCTCCTCCCGCGTGACCACGCGGATGGAGTCGCCCGCGCGCACCGTGCCTTCGGTGAGCACTTTGACGAAGATGCCCTCGGTCGGCATGATGCACATGCCGACCTTTTGATAGATCTCACAGTGCTGGTGGCACTTTTTCCCGATCTGCGTCACCTCGGTCAGGCACGGGCCGATCTGAAGAAGCGTTCCGACCGGAAGCGTGTGCAGCTCGATGCCCTCGGTCGTCAAATTTTCGGCGAACTTGCCCGGTGTCAGCCCGGGCACGCCGAGCGCGGTCATTTTATCAATGCTTTCCTGCGAGAGCAGGCTGATCTGGCGGTGCCAGTTGCCCGCGTGCGAGTCGCCGACGATGCCGTGGTCGACGCGAAACTCGCCCTCGGGCACCGGGTGCTTGATCGTGCCCTTTTTCTCACTGATGTTGACTGCCGTAACGGTTGCCATATTGCGTCACCCTCCTATCCGGTTCATCGCGCGCAGCGAATGAAACAGCGTTTCAAAATGATGCCCCCGCGGCTTTTTCCAAACTGCCTCGCGGATGGTCTCGAAAAGCATTTCGTCCGAACGTTCCAGCGCTGGGCGCAGGTCGGTCTCGGCGTTATCGCCCAGGCACATGCGCAGATGCCCGTCGCTCGTCAGCCGCACGCGGTTGCACACGCCGCAGAATTTATGCGATACCGGGCTGATAAAGCCGACCCGTCCGCGAAAGCCTTCGCCCGCGAAGTCCTCGCTCGGCTGGCAGGGACTGCGCGGCGCGACCGGCCGCAGCTCCGGATACGCTTCCAGCACCTCGGCGCTCGGGATGCGGCGCGTACCGTCCTCGCCCAGCCGGCCGATCGGCATGAGCTCGATAAAGCGCACATCGATGGGGTATTCCTTGGCAAGACGGATAAAATCCCCGATCTCGCTGTCGTTCTCACCGCGCACGAGCACGGTGTTCACCTTGATCAGTCCCATGCCGCAGGCGAGCGCCGCGTCGATGCCGCCGAGTACGTCGCCCAGATGGCCGCCGCGGGTCATCTTGCTGTACCGCTCCTTGCAGAGCGAATCAAGGCTGATATTGAGCCGCCCGAGCCCTGCGCACCGCAGATCCGCCACGCGGTTTTCCAGCCCCTGCGCGTTGGTTGTCATGCACAGGTCGGCCACCTCGGGGTGGCGCGCGATATCCGCGACGATCTGCTCCAAATCGCTTCGCACGAGCGGCTCGCCGCCCGTCACGCGCACCTTGCGCACGCCGAGTGCGACCATCTGCTCTACGATACGAGAAATCTCCTTTGCCGAAAGCTCGTTTTCCGCCGTGAAGCAGTCGTTCCCTTCGCGGCAGTAGATGCAGCGCAGGTTGCACCGCTCGGTCACAGAAAGGCGCAGATAATCGATCTCGCGCCCAAATTGGTCGAGCACCGCTCTCCCTCCTTTCCTCAGCCCTTGCCGAACCCGCAGTTCGGATAGGTGCAAGTCTCACAATTCCGGCACAGGCCGCCATGGCTCAGCTTTTTCACGTCTTTCCGGGTCACATGCTCGCCCGCGAGCAGCCGCGGCACGATCAGGTCGAACACGCTCACCTGATGGTACATCACACAGCCCGGCAGGCCGACCACCGGGATCTCGCCCAGATAACCGAGCAGAAACATCGCCCCCGGCAGGATGGGCGCGCCGTAGGTCTCGATCTGCACGCCCGCGCGGCGGATGCCCGCCGGTGTGCGGTCGTCCGGGTCGACCGACATGCCGCCCGTCACCGCGATTAGGTCGGCTCCCTCGGCAGCCAACTTGCCGATGCAGTCCGCGATCATCTGGTCGTCGTCATCCGCAAACAGCTGCTCGAACACGGTGCTGCCCAGCGCGGCGAACTTGCCGCGCAGAATACCGCCGAATTTATCCTCGATCAGATGATGATAGATCTCACTGCCCGTCGTCACCAGTCCGATCCGGCACGCCCGCAACGACTTTACCGAAACAAACGGCCCGACCGCTTCCGCGCGCCGCACAGTCTGCTCCTTGACGTACAGCGGGATGACCCGCGTGCCAGCCAGCTTTTCGCCCGCCCGCACCACGATGTTTTCGTGGAGCGCCGCAAACATGACTTCGTCGTCGTCAATGAGCGTTTCCAGCTTGGAAACATCGATCTTCAATAAGCCTCCGCAGGCCGCGTGCAGCTCGACCTTGCCCTCGCCCTTTGGCACGAGCGCGATATTTTCGCCCGCCGCTGCTTTTGCGATCCGCGCTGCCGCGTCGTCCTCGTGCACATCGTCCGCGCCGAGTTCGAGCACAAATAAGTGCTGTTTGCCCATCGAGCGCAGCACCGGGATATCCTGCTGCTCGATGATATGCCCTTTTTTAAACCGGCTGCCCTTAAATTGCCCCGGGATGATCTGCGTCAGGTCGTGCGCGAGCACCGAGCCGACCGCATCTTCCACCAATACTGTTTTCATCATTTCACCTCGCCAATCCGGTCGAGCACGCTCTGCGCGGCCCGTTTGCGCCTTTCTATCGCCGCGCGCGCCGCCGGGTCTGGTCCGCATTTGGAAAACGCGCGCGAAAAACGTTCAGAAAGCGTCGCTTTCCGGTCTCCGATCACCAGTTTATCCGCCAGGTACAGCAGCGTAGTCTCGGATACCGTACCCCACAGCGCGTCCGGCAGCTCCATATGCGCCGCCGTGATCTCGGCCATGCGGTGGTATCCCAAGCCGAGCAGCGCCTGCGCGATGCGCGCCGCGTGCTGCGGCTTTGTCCGCGCCGCGTCGTGTACGAGCGCGGCGGCGGCGAGCAGCCGCCCGTCCACACCCGCGCATGCTGAGACTCGAGCTAGCTCCAACGCCTTTTCCGCGACCGCGCGGCAGTGCGCGCGGATCGCGTCCGTTGAGCCAAAGCGCCGGTGAAGCGCTTCGATCTCGCCGTCCGTCGGCGCGCTGCCCGCCCGAAAAGCAAGCAGCCTCTCATAATCTTCTTTCGTGTCCGCGTCGAGCAGGCAGCCCGGATCGTCCACCGCGCACGTCTCCAGCCGCAAAAGCCGCAGCGCGCCTTTCAGCCCGCCGGTTCCGTCGTACGCCAGCACGGCGGCCGCCGCCTTGGAGGAAAGCAGCAGCGGGTGCCCATGCGCGCCGCCCATGCCGGGGCGTACAGCGTCCGCTCCCGTGTGTTCCCGCGCCTTTTGCAGCGCATCCAGCGTTTCCGGGTGGAACATCGGGATGTCCGCCGGCAGGACAAGTGTTGCTTCGCAGTCCCCCAGCGCGCGCAGGCCGATCTTTGCAGAATCCAGCATCTGCGTCTGCTCGTAGGCCGCGTTATGTGCAAACCGCACGGGCAGTCCCACAAGCGCACGCTCAACATCCCGCGCGCGGCTCCCGGTGACAACCACAACGCGCTCCGCGCCGCCCTCGATGAGCCGCCGCACCGTGCTTTCCATCAGCGTGCCTTCGCCGAGCGGCAGCAGCGGCTTAAACGCGCCCATGCGGCTCGACAGCCCGGCCGCCAGCACCACCGCCCCGGTCATGCTTCGGCGTTGCGGAACGCCACGATCTCGGCCGCGATGGACACCGCGATCTCCTCCGGCGTCTGCGCGCCAATCGGCAGGCCGATGGGGCTGTGTACGCGCGAAAGCTGCTTGGGGTCGAGCCCATCGGCTACCATCTTTTCATACATCAAATCGCGCTTGCGCTTGGAACCGATCATGCCGATGTAACCGGCCTGCGTCCCCAGCGCCCAGAGAAGCGCCTCGCGGTCGCCCAGATGCCCGCGCGTGACAATGACCACCATGTCCCGCGCGCCAAGCTGCATGGGCGGGATGTGCCCGTAATCCGGCACGACCATCCGCTCATCCTCCGGGAAACGCTCGGGCGAGCAGTATTCTTCGCGGTCCTCCACGACCGTGACCGGGATCTCCAGCAGCCCCGCGAGGCGCGAGAGCTGCCGCGCGATATGGCCGCCGCCGAAAATGACCATGCGGCCGTCGTCGATCTCGCGCAGCTCGTCCTGCGGCTCGGCCGTGCCGTCGTAAAACCGGACGGACAGCACGCCTTTACCGCCGCAGATCATATCCGACTCGGCCGCGTCCGCCGAGGACAGATCGAACGGCATTTCGCCGCCCCGCCGCTCGCGGATCGCCATTTGGGCGCGCTCGATGGCCTTTGCCTCGAGCACGCCGCCGCCGACCGAACCCTCGATGCTGCCATCCTCACGCACCAGCATGGACGCGCCCTGATGGCGCGGCATCGAACCCGTGCCCTCCCGGATGGAGACCAGCGCGAACGGCTGCCCCGCAGCGCACAGCGCGCGGATCGCCTGTTTGAGTCTTTTCATCTTGCTTCACTCCTGCCGTTTGACGGCAAATACCGTATCGGAAAAGGCTTCCGCGTCCCTTCCGGGCGCGATACGCACTTTTGTATTCTCATTCAGCGCGCATTTCGCCGCTTGGTACAGCTCGCGGTCGGCAAAGACCAGCCGGCCGGCCGTATTGGCAAAATGCGCGAAAGTCCGTGTGTCAATCGGGCTGAGCTCGGTGACGGAAAGCACCGCGGTCGACACGCCGCACACGCCGCAGACCTTGGCCGCGGCAAGCGCCGCGTCTGCGTCCGCCGGGCGGACGGCAAGCGCCACATCCACCCCTTTGTTCAGCACCTTCGTTGTTCCCTCAAAAGATAACGCTTCTAGCATAATCTGCTCCTTTGCAGTTTTGGGAAAATGCTTTCCCGCCGCGCCGCAAGCGGCGGGAAAGCCTTGGTATCACTTGGTGTTCGTCAGATATTTGTAGCAGCGGATGACGTTGGTGCGCTGGATGTATTCCATCATCTCGTCCTGTCCGATGTCGACCGGGAAACGGTCGGCAAAGCTGATGTTTTTGACGCAGGTGTCCACGTCCCAGCCGCGGGCGATGCCCTTGCCCACCGCGTCGATCCATTCATAGATGAACGAACGCTGCTTGGCGACATACGACTTGTCGACCACCGGGCCGTGTCCGGGCACAAAGTAGTCCACATCGAGCGTTTCGAGGAAGTCCAGCGTTTTGAGCAGCGCGGCGATGTCGGCCGAGTGGAGCCAGGTCTGGCACTCGGAAAACAGCGTGTCGCCCACGAACGCCACGCGTTCTTTCGGCACATGCACGCAGAGCTGCGAGGTCGAGTGGCCGGGCGTATAGTAAAGCTCAAACACTGTGTCGCCGAGGTTCAGCGTCATATGCTCGCGGAACGTGATCTGCGGCCGGTTGACGATGAAATCCTCACGTTTGGGCATGAGCGGGAGCGCGGCCTTATCCTGCCGTTCGAGCACGTCGACGCTGTAATCATAGCAGTCGCTGATATCGCCCGCGACAGTCCAGAATATCTCGTTGAGCTTTTCATGGCCGATGACCAGGCTCTCCCCGGCAAACCAGTGGTTGCCGAAGATATGGTCGATATGGCCCTCGGTGTTGATCAGATATTTGATCGGGCCGCGCTTTTTGGCGAACTCGCGCATTTCCAGCAGCGTGGACAGCCACTGTGCGGTGTCGATGAACACCGAGCCCTCGCTCGTGAACACGATCGACGGGTTGCAGCCGCGGATCTTGGTTTCGGTGTATACGTTAGGGGTCAGCATTTCCATATTGCAAATCCTCATTTCCGGTCAGGTATTTCCGTTCGGAGGGGCATTTTGAGAAGAGAAAGAAATGGAAGGAGAGAGGTGAGATAGATTGCGCGCCCCTCCCGAACCGGAAAGCAGTATTTAGTTCGCCTGCGCGCGGGAAAGCGCTTCTTCAAGCGCGTGGCGGATCCAGACGCGCACCATTTCCAATCGGTATTCCTTGGTGGCGCGGGGATCGGAGATCGGCGTAGCCTTGGCGGCGCACGCCTCAGCGGCCTCGCGGATGAGCGCTTCGTCCGGCTTTTTGCCCACAAGCAGCGCTTCGGCCTCGCGGCAGCGCAGCGGCGTCGGGGCGACAGAGGCCAGCGTCAGCCGCGCCTCGGCTACCGTGCCGTCGTCCTTGAGCGTCAGCCGCGCGCCCGCGCCGACGATCGAAATATCCGAGTCACCCCGGATGGCGTATTTTTTGTAGGAAGCGCCCGTGTGTGCCCCCGGTTTGGCGATCTCGAACCGGACGACCATTTCGGCCTCGCCCAGATCGGTCTTGCCCGGGCCCTTGAAGAAGTCGCACAGCGGCATTTCGCGCGTGCCGTCCGCGCCGGCGATGACAACCGCCGCGTCGTGCAGCAGCAGGCCGTGTATCGCGTCCGCCGAGGGCGAAGCGTTGCAGGCGTTGCCGCCGATGGTCGCCATATTGCGCACCTGCATGGACGAGACGTGCCCGCACGCTTCCTTGACGACCTTATACTCCGCCTCGAGCGCGGGGGACAGCGAGATCTCCCTGAGGTTTGCCAGCGCGCCCAGCGTCAGACCCTTGTCGGAAACGGTGATCTCGTCCAGCCCTTTTACGTCCATCAGGCCGATGACCGCCTTGGGCTGCCACATTTTCATCTTGATGCGCGGCACCACGTCGGTGCCGCCCGCGAGCAGGCGCGCGTCCTTGCCGTATTCCTTCAAAAGGCTCTGGCATTCCTCGACGCTTTTCGGCTGGAAGTATTTTTCAAACCGCATGCTCATCGTACTTCCCTCCATTCAGAGGCGTAATCGCCGTAGTCGCCATCGCGCACGGCCTCGATCGCCTCGACGATTTTTTTATAGCCCGTGCAGCGGCACAGGTTGCCGTGCAGCCCCTCGCGGATGTCGTCCTCAGTTGCGTTCGGGTTTTCGTCGAGGATGGCCTTGGCGGTCAGGATCATGCCGGGCGTACAGTAGCCGCACTGCACGGCGAAATGGTCGATAAACGCCTGCTGCAAGGGGTGCAGGCCGTTTTCGCCCTCCAGCCCTTCAATGGTCGTTACTTCGTGTCCCGCCGCCTGCGGAATAAACATGGTGCAGCTCTTGACCGCCTTGCCGTCCAGCAGCACGGTGCACACGCCGCAGTTGGAATCATCGCAGCCGCGCTTGGTGCCGGTCAGGTTCAGCTCGTCGCGCAGCACTTCCAGCAGCGTCATCGACGGATGGGCGTATACCACGCGCTTTCTGCCGTTGACCGAGAGCTCAAACCGCATTTTTTCTTCAAACATTACTGGTTCGCCTCCTTAGCCTTCTTCTCCTTGATCAGCGCAAGGATGCGCTCCGCCGTCATCGGGTAGCCTGTGACGCGCACGCCGACCGCCTGATAAATGGCCTCTGCGATCGCCGGGCCGACCGGGATCGTGATCGATTCGGCCATGCCCTTGGCGCCGAACGGGCCGTCCGGCAGCGGATCGGGATTGATAAAGGCATAAACGTCGTCGTTCTTCGGCATATCAAGCACGCCGGGCAGACGGTAATCGCTGAAATTACAGTTGGCGATCTCGCCGTTTTCGTTATAGAGGTGCTCCTCCATGGTCGAGAAGCCGATCGCCATATGCACGCCGCCCTCGATCTGGCCTTCGACCAGCTTGGGGTTGATCGGATTGCCGGTGTCTGCGGAGGAGGCGATTTTCAGCACCTTGACCTGCCCGGTTTCCTCATTGACCGCCACTTCAACGCCCGCCGCCGAATACTGGAACCAGTTCCAGACGCGGTCGGACAGGCCGTTTTTATCCCACTGGTGGATGGGAGCCGGGCAGTACAAGCCATGGCCCTTGACGGGCGAACCCTTTTGCAGGCCCCAGTTGCCCTGCGTGAACATGCCGACCGGCACGAACAGCGAGGGGATGTCGACTTCCTGCACATAGCTGCCCTTGAGGAACGCCTTTTTGCCCTGGATCTCCACCTTGGAAACGTGCAGGCCGAAATGGCGCGCGATCTCTTCCTTGAGCTTATCGATGCAGTCGTGGCAGGCGGCGAGTACCGCGTTGCCGGTGTTGTAGGTCGTGCGGGAGGAGGCGGAATAGTTGTCATACGGGGTGATGGCGGTGTCGCCCTTGGTCGTCTTGACGTCGGTGATCGGCACGCCGAACTCGTTGGCGACGATCTGGGTCATCGCGGTGGTCACGCCCATGCCGTTTTCATCGCACGAGATGAACAGCTCGATCGTGCCGTCCGAGTTATACCAGACCTCGGCTTCCGAGCGGCCGAGCGGCGTGTTCTGCTTGCCGCCGACCGCGACGCCGCGGCCTTTCTTCCAAACGCCCATATCCTGCGCGGGCTTTTCCTCGACCTTGACCGCGTCCGCGACCGCTTTCAGGCATTTCTTGAGGCCGGACGAGGTGATGAGCTCGCCGTAGCAGTCGCGCTCGCCCGCGTCGATGATGTTCTTCAGGCGGATCTCGACCGGGCTCATACCAAGGTCGTCGGCCAGCTTGTTGACGAGGCACTCAATGCCGAACTCGGCCTCCGGGCAGCCCAGTCCACGGTATTCCGCCGCGGGCACCGTATTGGTCGAGACCGCGTAGGTATCCATGCGGATGTTGGACTGCTCCCCCTTTTCGGCCCAGCGGTAAACCGGCGCCGCGCCCGAGGACGACAGGCGGCCGGAGAAGAACGTATTATTGAGCGCCGCGCCGATCTCCTCGCAGAGGTAATAGTCGTTGGCGATGATCGTGCCGTCCTTCTTCGCGCCGAGCTTGACCTTGGTCTGGCACGGCCAGTTGGACGGTGCGGAGCAGAAGACCTCTTTCCGCGTGAAGCGGAAGCGCACCGTGCGCTTGGCCTTAAGGCACATCAGCGCGGTGAGGATCTCGATATACGGATTGAGGCGCGAACCGAACGAACCGCCCATATATGGCTGGATGACGCGCACGCGCGACTCCGGCATACCGAGGATGCGGCAGATGCCCTGCTTGATAACGCCGTGCACGCCCGCGCCGTTTGACCACATGGTGATGCCGCCGTCGTTGTCATAGCGGCAGATGGCGTTGGCGCACTCGAGGGGGCTTGCCGTCTTTTTGCCGACCCAGAACTCACCCTCTTCGACGATATCGGCCTCGGTAAGCTTCTTTTCCACGTCGCCCGCGTTCATATAAAATGCGCCGACGATGTTGGGCGACACGCGGTTGGTTGCGCGGTCAGCCGGGCGATCCATAAAGCCTTGATCGCGGGTTTCGTATTCGGGGTCGATGACCGCAACCGGATTGGGCTGAATGGCCTCTTCATAATTTAAAACGTGCGGCAGCACCTCGTAGTCGACTTCAATCAGCTCGACCGCCTGTTCAGCGATCTCCTCGGTCTCCGCCGCGACGAGCGCGATAGTCTGCCCCGCCCAGAGCGCGCGGTCTGTCGCCAGAACAGACGCTTTGGGATACTGGTCCCAGTCGATGCCGGGCTCGTTTCCGGTCAAAATGTACAATACGCCTTCCAGGGCCTCGGCCTTGGAGGTGTCCAGACGTTTGATGTTGGCGTGCGCGTACGGGCTACGTTTGGCCTTGATATGCGCCATGTTCGGGAACTGGTTGTCGAAATCGCTGGCATAAAGGCCTTTGCCTGTGACCTTGTCATAGGCGTCGATGCGCTTTTCGCCCTTGCCGATTAAGGTGTCCATCTGATTTCCTCCTTGATATAAAATTTCTAAACTACCGGCTGCGCTTGCCGCGCACATAGGCGGCCAGCATGACGAGCAGGATGATGCCGTAGCCGAGCCACTTGCCTGCGTCGCCCCAGCCGAGGGCGACAAACAGGTTGGTCAAGCTTTGCAGCACAATCGCGCCGAGCACCACGCTCAGATAATTAGCTTCTCCGCCGTTGATCGAGCATCCGCCGACCACGACCGCCACGACCGACGGCATGACATAGTTCGAGCCCATGTCCTTGGCCGCCTGTCCAAGGTAGCCGACCAGTAGCAAACCGATCAGCGCGGCCAGGATGCCGGACGCGACAAACGCGATGCAGCGCACCCGGCGAACGTTTACGCCGCTGAGGTAGGCCGTCGTCTCATTCGCGCCGACGCCCAGAATCTTGACGCCGACCTTGGTCTTGCTGATGAGCACGCCCGAAATGACGAGCGCGACCAAAACGACCAGCAGGATATTCGGGAACACGCCGGTGAACTTGGCCGCCAGCGTTTGCAAGAGCGGCGCGGTCTGCCCCTTGATGGGCGTCGCCGCGACATAGGCGTTTACGATGCCCTGCACGATATTGGCCATCGCCATGGTGACGACGAGCGGCGGCAGGCCGGCATAGGCTGTCAGCACGCCGTTGCCAAAGCCGAACACCGCGCCAACCACGATGGCGACGAGGATCGCGGGCACCAGCCCGCCGTTTCCGCCGTCCATAATGCTCGCGCCCAGAATGCCGGACAGCGTCGCGATATAGCCGACCGACAGGTCGAGCCCACCGCCGCCCACGCAGATGACAAGCATCTGGCACAGGCCGAACAGGGCGACAAACGTCGCCAACCGCATGGTGAGGAACACCTGCTGTGTGGAAAGGAACGTGCCCGGCGCAGCGCCCTTGAAGAGCGTGAGCACGAATTCGCCGCCGACAAAGACCAGAATGACCATCAAAAGCGTGTTGATGACCTTTTTGTTGCGGTTATAAAGATCTAGCACAGGGTTTCTTGCAATTTGTTCGGGACGGTTTTCCATGGTCATTTCCCTCCCTTCAGCGCGGCTTTTTTCTGCGAAGCCGCGTAAGCTGCCGAAACACCGATCGCCGCAATGATGATCAGGCCGCTTACCAGCGTCTGATAGGCGTTCGGAATATTGGCGAAGAAAATGATTTTCGAGACAAAACTCATGATGAGCGCGCCCGCGATGGCGAGGAACACGTTGCCCTTGCCGCCCGACATCGCCACGCCGCCGACGACCGCAGCCGCGATGGCCTGGAGCGTCAGCGTGTCGCCGAAGTGGGCCGAGCCCGCGCCGTTCTGCCCCGCGTAATAGACCGCCGCGAAATATAGGAACACCGCGTTGATGATATAGGCGATGGTCTGGATTTTGGCGGTGTTTATACCGCTGGCATACGCGTTTTCATTGTGGCTGCCGACCGCGTACAAGTAACGCCCGGTGCGCGTGCGGCTGATGAGATACCAGATGACGCACGCGAGCAGGATCCACAAAAGCGCCGTGGGCACATACTGTCCGATCCCCGCGAGCGCGGGCACCTGCTTCATGTCATAAAATGCTTTGAACCAGGATACCTGCTTGCCGCCCGGCGTCGGCGTGACGAACAGCGCGATGCCGAGCCACGCATACGAGGTTGCGAACGTCGCGATAACGGCGGGAAGCCGCAGATAGCCGACCGCGATACCGTTTACAAGGCCGATGCCGACCGCAACCAGAAGACCGACCACCAGCGCGGTCACCCCGGTAATGGGGGATTCCGGGTTCATGATACGCGTCATCACGCACAGCATGAGCGCCATCGACGTGCCACACGACATATCCAGCCCGCCCGCGATGATGACCACAGCCTGCCCCATCGCCAGCAGGATGAGTGGGGTAAACGCGTTTATGTAGCTTAAAAGCGTGCGCGCGGTAAAAAAGTTCTTTTGCAGGCACGCGATCACGATCAGCATCACCGCAAGCATCATGAGCGTGGAAAATTCCGGCCGTCCCGCGATGGCTTTCCAATTCCATTTTTTCTTATCTTTCATTGAACGCCACCTCCCGTTCAGCCGACACGCATCGATTTGGCCACGATGTTGTCCTCTGTAATTTCATCCCCTGTGAGCTCGGAAACGACCTCGCCCTCATACATGATGAGCAGGCGGTCGCAATAGCTGATGAGCTCGTCGCTGTCCGACGCATATAGGATGACCGACATATTTTTCTCGCGCACCAGATTCATGATGAAGTCATATAGGTCTTTTTTGGCGCGCACGTCGACGCCCTTGGCCGGGTCGGCCAGCAGCAATACGTTGATATCAAACGGCAGCCACTTGCCGACGACCACCTTCTGCTGGTTGCCGCCCGACAGCGTGTACATATCTACGTCGATATCCTTGGCGCGCACCGAGAGCGCCTTGCAGATCTCTTCAGCCTCGGCGCGGTATTTCTTGTTCGGCGTGAGCAGCGGCTGCTTTTTCAGGCCGAGCTTGGGGTAGATCATGTTGTAATAAATGGAGTTCCGCTGGAACGAGCCTTCCTTCTGCCGGTCGCCGGGCACGAGCAGCACGCCGTTTCGCACCGCGTTCGACGGCTTGTTCAGCGTGACCTCATTCCCGCCGACTTTGGCGCGGGCATGCACCTGCCGGTAATTTCCGGCGAGCGCGAGCATAAGTTCGGTCTGTCCCTGCCCAGCAAGGCCGCCAATGCCAAGCACCTCACCGCGGCGCAGCTTAAAACCGACGTTCCGCAGAAATTTCCCGTAGTTCAGGCCCTCGATCTCAAACACGGTCTCGTCCGGGATGTCGCGGTATTCCTTGGTGACCTGGATGCCCTCGGTCTCGCCCGTGATCATTTTAACGATCGCGTCCGGGTCTCGTCCATCCTTCTTAAAGTCCATCGAACCCACGTTTTCCCCGTTTCGGAAGACGACGATGTCGTCACAGATCTCCATGACCTCGCCCAACCGGTGGGACGTGAAGATCATGGCGACGCCTTCGTCGGCCAGCTTGCGCATATAGCGGAACAGGCTCTTTACCTCCTCCTGCTCGAGCGCGGCTGTCGGTTCGTCGAAAATTAAAAGCTTGGGCCGCACCGAGATCGCTTTTGCGATCTCCGCGATCTGCTGTTCGCCCGGGTTAAGCTCACCGACGCGGCGCGTCACATCCATCCCCGGTTTCAGGTCGTCTATGATGCCGCGAGCCAGTTCGATCGCCTGCTTGTCATTTAAAAACAGGCCCTTTTTCTGCTCGATCCCCAGCACGATATTCTGCCATACGGTCAGATCCGGAATCAGGCTGAGGTTTTGAAACACCATCGAGATGCCGTCCATTTTGGCCTCGTTCGGGTTCTTATACGCGATCTCCCGGCCCTCATAGACGATTGTGCCGCCGTCCTTGCCGTATACGCCGGTGATGATTTTGGATATGGTGCTCTTTCCCGAGCCGTTGGTGCCGAGCAGCCCCGTGATCCTGCCTTTTTCGCAGGTCAGGTTGCCGTTTGACAGCGCAACGACACCGCCAAACAGCTTTTTTATTCCCGTTGCTGTCAATAATGGCATGCGTGACTTCTCCTTCCGTTTCTGATCGCCTTACGGCAAGAGGTGCGGCGGCGAGACGCCGCCGCACTCCTATCCAAACTGCTTATTTGAAGAACGCCTGCGCCTCATCCTCGCTCCAGTACTCGGTCAGCAGGTAATCGTCGCCCTTGCCCTCGAGCAGCGGCTCGACTTCGGCGATGTTGTCGTCAGTGTACCAGTTCTTGACGTCGTAGATGCAGGCTCTGCCGTACAGGCCGCCCAGCTTGCTTTCGTCAAGCGTCTTGCCCTCGGCCAGATTGACCGCGATGCGCAGGCCGGAAGCAACGATGGAAGGCGGGTTCGGCTGCGAGCATACCTTGATGTCCTTGCCCTCTGCTTTCAGCTTCTGGTATTCCTTATAGTTGGCCGTGCCGCACTCGATAAACGCAGCCTTGGGGCACTTGCCCAGATCGGTGAACGCGGTCAGCGCGCCAAAGCCCATCGAGTCCTGCGTGATCAGGCCGTCGATCTCGGCGCCGCCGCCCAGGATCTGCGAGGTGACCTGCTTGGCTACCTGATTGTCCCAGCCGCCGCTGGTCGAGGAGACCATATTAATATCGGGGTAGTTTTTGAGCACGTCCTCGGTCGCGCGGATACGCTCATTGTTGGCCGGATGACCCTCGCCGCCGTAGACCTGAATGATGTTGCCCTTGCCGCCAAGCGCTTCGCAGATATACTTGGCAACGCGCTCGCCCCATGCGTAGTGGTCGATGGAAACGCAGTAAACGCCCTCGACGTCCACTTCGCAGTCGGCCGCGACCACGGTCTTGCCCGCGGCGACCGCCTCAGCCAATACGCCGTTTAAGTCGGTCGGGCTGTTCGGGTTGACCACGATCACGTTGATGGAATCATCGTTGATAAAATCGCGGATGATGTTGGCCTGCTCATTGGAGTCCCAGTTGGTCGTGTTGTTGACGATCTTGAAATCCTTGATACGGCCTTCCGCCTTATATTCTTCGGCAACCTTGGTAAAGTCATCGATGCCTTCCTGGCGGAAAGTGGTGCCGGCCGCGCCGGTCGAGAAGCCGACGACGATGTCGCTCGATGCGGAGGGCGTATCACCGCCCGCCTCGGCGTTGGGATCGGGGGTGTCGCCGCCCGTCGTGTCCCCGCCGCCTCCGCAGCCGGAAAGCATACCCAGCGTCATCATACCAGCCAGTAATAATGCTGCCAATCGTTTCATGTTCATTCCTCCAAACTGTCTCTTTGTCTCCGTGATTCCGACTGTATTTATCGATTATGTATTCTATATTTTATATAATCGATTATCGGATTGTGTGTATTATGCCATTTATAGGCGCGCAAGTCAAGGCGTTTTATGGATGTTTTACACAATGAACGATAACTTTGTGAGATTGTCAGAAAATACGCAATCGTTTTTATTGAATTCTCCAAATAGCCTTATTCTTGGTAGAAAATAACGATTCCATGGGTTTTGGCTTGACATTTCCCCTCCCCTCCCTTATGCTGAAAACACAGAGCTGTCGTTTCTGTCATGCCACCCGGAAAGGAGCGCCCTATCATGTCGCCCACACCCCGCACGAAAGAATACGCCGCTTACGAGGCCATCCGCGCCGCCATAATCAGCGGCGAGCTGCAGCCAGGCCAGCAGGTATCTATCCGCGAGCTTGCCGCGCGGTTTGATTTTGGCCGCACCCCGGCTGCCGACGCAATGAAACGCCTCGCGCACGAGGGCTGGCTCGAAAGCGCGGCAGGCGTCGGCACGCGCGTCGCCCGGCTCGATCTGGCCGACCGGTATGAATATATGCAGCTTCGCGGCGCGATCGAGGTGCTGGCCGCGCGCCTGTGCGCCGAACGCGCCACGCCGGAGATGGCGCTCGATTTTGACCACTGCCTTGCGGTCGCGGCGCTCGCGATCGAGCAGAAAAACTGGCTGCGCGCCATCGAGGCCGATATCGAATTCCACCGGCTGTGCGCCGAGAAAAGCGGCAACCGCTTTCTGGCGGAATGCTACGGCCGCCTGCTCACGCAGGATGAGCGCGTGTTTTACCGCAACCTGCCCGACCCCGACGCCCGCATCCAGTCGCACCGGCAGCATGCGGCAATTGTGGAGGCGATCCGGACAGGCGACCCGGAGGGCGCCGCGCTGGCTGCGCAAAACCACACCGATACCATCCTGCAACGGCTGAAAGCAGAACAAAAAGCGGACGGAACTTAAAGTTCCGTCCGCTTTTCTCATGCCTCGCCCGCCGCCTGCACGGCACGGACAATAGAATCATAGCCTGTGCAGCGGCACAGGTTGCCCGACATTGCGCGCCGAATCTCGTCTTCATTCGGGTGCGGGTTCCGCAGCAGCAGCGCCTTGGCGCTCATCAGCATGCCCGGCGTGCAAAAGCCGCATTGTACGGCGTGATTGTCCAGAAACGCCTTTTGCAGTTTGGACAGCTCGCCGTCCTCCGCGAGCCCCTCGACCGTATAGACTGTTTTTCCCTGCACCTGCCCCGCAAGAAACAGGCAGGAGTTGACCGGGTCGCCGTCGACAATGACCGTACAAGCGCCGCACTCACCCACGCCGCAGCTTTTCTTGGTGCCCGTCAGGTGCAGATGCTCGCGCAGCAGGTCGAGCAGCGTGATCGCCGGGTCGCACTCGACCTCGGCGGGCTGATCGTTCAGGGTAAACCGCAGTTTCATCAAATGCCCTCCTCCCATGTTTTTCGCAGCAGCGCGGCGGTAAATTCCGCCGCGACCGGCAGCTTGTAAACGCTCGACGCGCGCGTGCCCGTCTCCTCCAAAATCGCCGCGGATATAAGCTTGCCCGCCTCTGCGAACAGCGCTTCGTCCGGCGCGCGGCCGCAAAGCAGCGCCTCGGCTTCCGCAAAGCGGTGCGGCCGGTTGGTCGCCGCACCGATGCACAGGCGCGCCTGCGCGATCTTTCCGCCGCGCGCGGTCAACGCGCATGCGCCGTTCAGCCGCGCGATGGAAAGCGCGTTCCGTCGGCCGATCTTGTCAAATCCCTGCCGGGTGTCCGGCGGCAGCGCAGGGATGAAAAACGATACGATCAGCTCGCCCGGATCGAGCGCGGTCTTGGCCGCGCCCTCGATCAATTCGGCCACCGGCACGCGCCGCGCACCACTTTTGCTCTGCACGAGCGCCACCGCGTCCAGCGCGGCGAGCGCAGGCGCGACGTCTGCCGCCGGGCTGGCGTTAGCCACGTTGCCTCCAACCGTGCCGCGGCTGCGGATCTGCGGTGAGCCGACCGAGGCCGCCGCCTGACAAAGCAGCGGGAAATGCGTTTGCAGCACCGTGCTGTTTTCCATTTCGGAAAACGTGACTGCCGCGCCCAGCGTCACGCCGCCCTCTGCCTGCGCGGTCTCACGCAGCTCCGGGATCCGGGTGATATCCAGATACGCCGTGTCCGCGCGCTTTCCCTCGCGCCGTGCGACTACGATATCCGTGCCGCCCGCGAGCACGGCGGGACGGTCTGCGCCCGCCAGCAGCGAAAGCGCCTCTCCGAGCGCGGCGGGCTGGTAAAACGTGCTCATGCTTTTTCCTCCTTTCGCGCCTGCTCGACCGCCACACGCACCTTTTCCAGTGTAAACGGCAATTCGCGCAGCCGCACGCCCAGCGCGCGGTAGACCGCGTTCGCCACCGCGGGCGCGACCAGCGCGGTAGACGCTTCTCCCACGCCGTGCACGCCGAGCGGATTTTCCGCCTGCTCTTCCGCAAGCGGCAGCGCGCGCACGCCCTTAGTGTCCATCATTGTGGGCAGCAGATAGGTGTTGAAATTACGGGTCTTCAAAACGCCGTTTTCCGGCTCGGCCTGTTCGGTCAGCGTATAGCCGAGCGCCATGGCGACGCCGCCGGCGATCTGCCCGCAGGCCTCCGGATAATTGACGATTTTTCCGATATCGTGCAGGCACAGCAGGTCGGTCACCTCGATCTTGCCGGTCACCGGATCGATCTCGACCTCCGCGCCCGCCGCACCATAGCTGAACGCATAATAGGTTTTGCCCTGCGCACGCTCAAAATCCCAGCTCGTGCGCGGCGCGACCCATTGCCCGTGCGCGTCGGTGCGGACGCCCGTGAGCGCGCACAGCTCGGCCGCCTGCCCGAAGGTCATCAGCGCTTCGCCGTTTGCGGACAGCTTACCGTCCGCAAACACGATATCCTCCGCAGCAGCGCCGGTTTCCTTGGCAGCGGCGTTCGCCATCCCGTCCCGCACGGCCTCTGCCGCGAGGCGGACGGCATTGCCGCCCGATATCGTACCGCGCGAGCCCGCGGTCGCGCCGCTGTCCGGGACGTATGCCGTGTCGACCGGGCATATGGTCACGCGGGAGAGCGGCACGCCGAGCACGTCGGCACATACCTTAGCCATGACCGCGTGCGTCCCCTGCCCGACCTCGCTGATGCTGGTATAAATATTGACGCTGCCGTCCGCCTGCACGCGCACGTCGGTGCCGGCCACGTCCGCGTCCCGCGCGGCCGCACCGTAGGATTCGCCCCGGTGCAGGCAGGCGATGCCGCGCGCACGGTATTTGCCTTCTGGCGTGACCTCTGGCTTGCCGAGCGGGAACTCCCGCTCGAGCCGTTCAAGGCACTGTGGCAGGCTGACGCGTGTGAGCGTCTGCCCGGTCGCGCCGGTAGACCCCTCACGCACCATGTTCTTCCGGCGGAGCGCGAGCGGATCTAGCCCCAGCTCACAGGCCAGTTCGTCGATCAGTGATTCCGAAGCGAAATCGACCTGCGGCGAACCGAACCCGCGCACCGCGTCCGAATACACATTGTTGGTAAACGCCGCGCGGATATGCGTGCGCACGTTTTCGATCTCATACGGTCCCGCGGCTTCGACCGCCGCGCGCCAGATGGTAGCGAGGCTGCGCGAGCGGTACGCGCCCGCGTCCGCCACGCCGTCGATCTGCATGGCGGTGATTTTGCCGTCCCGCGTCGCGCCGACTTTGTAGACAAGCCGGAACGGGTGGCGCTTGGTGCCCTCGAGCATACACTCCTCGCGCGTCCACGCCATCTTGCAGGGCCGCCCGGTGCGGAGTGCAACGGTAGCCGCGCGCGTGGCGACCACAACGATATCGATGTCCTTGCCGCCGAACGAACCGCCGACCGCCGGCTGGATGACGCGCACACAGTTTTGCGGCAGGCCGCACGTGCGGGCGAGGCTTTTCTTGATATTGAACGGGAATTTGCAGGGCGCGTAGACCGTGATGCCGCCGTGCTCGGGCACGGCGACCGCCACGTCCCCCTCGATGGCCGAATGCTGGATGCGCTGGGTCGTATAGGTGCGTTCGAGCACGATATCGGCTCCCGCAAAGCCCGCGTCCACGTCGCCCTTGCGGACAATGTGCTCGCAGGCGAGGTTATCTTCTCCATAAAGGACGACCGTTTTGTCCTCGAGTGCCTTTTCCGGGTCAAACACCGTGGGCAGCAAATCATATTTGACCTTTACCAGCTTCGCCGCCGCCTCGGCCTGTGCGCGCGTCTCCGCCGCGACGACAGCCACGCCGTCACCCGCCGAATTGGATACGTCCGCCGCAAGCATCGGCTTATCGCCCGGCTGCTGGTTGACGCCGGGCACGTCCTTGGCTGTGTACACCCCGGCGACACCCGGCATCCGGAGCGCCTCAGCCGCATCGACCGACAGGATGCGCGCGCGCGGGTGCGGGCTCCGCACCGTGACCGCGTGCAGCATGCGCGGGAAGCACAGGTCGTCCGCGTATTTTGCCGCCCCGGTCAGCTTTTCCAGCACGTCCGCGCGGCAAAATCCGGTTTTCTCCATCATCGTCATCCTTTCTCAAACGGCGCAAAGCTCTGATAATCGTAATATAGGTTCATGCCGCCCGTATGCACCAGCACGGCGCGGCTGCCCGCCGGCAGCTCGCCCGACCGGACAAGTCCCGCAAGGCCGTACAGCGCCTTGCCCGAGTACACCGGATCGGTAAGCACGCCCTCGGTCTGCGCCAGAAGCTGCATGGCCTTGTATTGCTCCGCGCTTGGCTTGGCATAACCGCCGCCCGCGTAGCCGTCCACGCAGCGCACCGCCGCTTCCGGCACGGGCGGCAGGCCGAGAAACGCGGTCAGCTCATCGCACTGGGCGCGCACGGAGGCGCACATCTCGGCTTCGCTTTTACCGGTCACACCGATGCCGATGACGCGCGTCTTGCTCCCTAGCATGTGCAGGCCGACGGTCAGCCCGGCCTGCGTGCCGCCCAGGCCGCAGGGGCAGACGACCGCGTCCGGAGCGGCCTCTCCCCACTGCTCGGCCAGCTCGAGCGCCGCGCCGACATAGCCGCATGAGCCGAGCGCGCCCGCGCCGCCGCGCGGCATGAAATAGACGGTGCGGCCCTTTGCCCGCGCCTCCTCCGCCATGCGCTGCGCGAGCGGCATGTTTTCCACCGGCCCGGCGGGCAACTCGGTCACTGTTTCGACGCGCTCAACGCCCGCGAGACGGTACAGCGCGTGCTCGGGCGATTGCTCAAACCGGTAGGAGGGGTCGCCCCACGCTTCCATAATGACCTGTGTTTTCATGCCCTCCCGATTGCCGAGCAGCAGCAGGATACCATTGTGGCAGCACTGGTTGGTGCTCGCCGTGATCAGGGTGTCCGCGCCCGCCTGCACGGCCTGTTCCATTAAATAATCCATTTTTCGCAGTTTGTTGCCGCCGAACGGCAGCAAATCGTCGCGCTTGATCCAGAGTTCCGCGCCGCCAAGCGCTTCGGAAAAGCGCGGGAGCTTTTGCAGCGGTGTCGGCTGCTGTACATAGCCCCGCCGCGGGATGGAGGAAAATTTCATGATCGGTCTCCTTTAATTATTATTGTCACGTCTGTCATGACAATAATGTAACACCGCTTCCACACGCCGTCAAGCGTTCCCGGATAAAAAACAAGACGGCGCACTTCCAAAAAATGCGCCGTCTTTTTGTTAATTTTGCTCTGCTTCCATGCGCTGGTCCAACTCCTCAACCAACTCGGCAATATGTTTTCGGGTTTCCTCCAGCGCGGCCTGTTCGTTCCGGGCTGCGAGCGCTTTGTAGATCCGTTCGTGGCGGATCGCCAGAGAATCCAGTGTCTGCTCGGAAAACTGGGTTCCGAAATGTGTCCACTCCCGGATATTGCACTGATCCCACAGACGCAGCAGCATCTCATTGGGCGAGACCCGCATGATGCGGCCATGAAAATCGACGTCATACCGGATATAAGCGTCAAAATCGCGCACAGCGGCCGCCTTTTCCATGCCGTCCAAGCTCTCCTTGACCTTGTCCAGCTGTTCGTCCGTAATCAGGCGGCAGGCATCCTGCGTGCCGAGCTGCTCAAGCGCCATGCGCACCAAATAGGAATCGCGCACATCCTTTCGCGTGATCTTTCGCACAAACGAGCCCTGATACGGAATATTATCGATTAAGCCAACGATTTCCAACTCGCGAATCGCCTCGCGCACCGGCGACTGCGAAACGCCGAGGTCTTTCGCCCACCGTGTTTCCACGATACGGTCGCCCGGCTGCAATTCGCCTGAAAAAATCGCATGACGGATCGCTTCCTTAATTTCGTCGCGATACAGCGCGCGTTTTTTGATTGGCTGAATGGACTCCATACGCTCTTGTTCTCCCTGTTGCCCTGCAGTACTTCAAAACTGCATGCTATTACTGTTATTCTATGCCTGCGCACCAGGCTTGTCAACGAAAAAAGCCTTTTACTATCCGTTTTTGTCACATTTGTTGATAAAATGGCCCGATTTTCCGCCTTTTTTTTCATTGAGCCGCACCGCTTCGATCTGCATGCCCCGGTCAACCGCCTTGCACATGTCATAAATCGTCAGCGCCGCCACGGACGCCGCGGTAAGCGCCTCCATCTCGATCCCGGTTTTCCAGGTACAGCGCAGCTCGGCATATACCCGCACGCGCGTCTCACCGACAACCTCAAAGTCGACCGATACCCCGTCGATCGGGATGGGGTGGCACATCGGGATCAGCTCAAATGCACGCTTCGCCGCCATAATGCCGGCAATACGCGCGCAGGAAAACACATCGCCCTTTTTGATTTCGCCGCCGCGGATCAGCCGCAGCGTCTCGGGCTGCATGACAATCTCCGCCTGTGCCCGCGCCATGCGTGCCGTCACATCCTTGCCGCCGACATCGACCATACGCGCCGCGCCGTTTTCGTCCAAATGCGTCAATTCCATGTTTTCCGCCTCCCTATGCCTTCTTTAAGTATAATCGATTATATAGAATAAATTTCATGCTGTCAACTTATGATTTCTGAAAAAGCGGACATCTTGTGGCCGCTTTTCATGTTATACTGGTCATGAGGTGAGAGAACGTGCAAAGCGGAAGATTGTTTGAGATCCTATATGTGCTGCTCGAGCGCGGCAGCGCAACGGTCGGCGAGTTGGCCGGGCGGCTCGAGGTCAGTGAGCGGACGGTGCGGCGCGATATCGACGCGCTGTCCGCCGCCGGCATTCCGGTATATGCCGCGCGCGGGCGCGGCGGCGGCGTGCGGCTGCTGGATGACTTTGTTTTATCCAAATCGCTCCTGTCCGCGCGCGAGCAGGACGAAATTCTCTACGCGCTGCAAAGCCTGCGCGCGACCGGGCTCGGCAGCGAGACCGCCGTGCTTTCCCGGCTTTCCGGGCTGTTTGGACGCAATACGGCCGATTGGATCGACGTCGATTTTTCCTCGTGGGGCAGCGGGCCGGGGGGAAAGCAATCGTTTGCCCTGCTGCGGGACGCAATTTTAAGCCGCCGCGTGCTGCGCTTTGATTACTATGGCACAAACGGTACCGCGACCCGCCGTACCGTCGAACCAGCTAAACTGTGCTTCAAAGGGATGGGCTGGTATTTGCAGGGCTTTTGCCGGACGCGGCAGGATTTCCGCACGTTCCGGCTGTCCCGCATGGAAAATCTGCGCGTGCTGGAGGAAACGTACACGCCGCACGGCGAGCCGCCCCAGATCGACAGCGCGCAGGATGATGTGCCGCTCGAGCGGCTGACCGTGCGCTTTGCGCCGCCGCTCGCGTTCCGCGTGTATGACGAGTTCGACCGCGCGCGTATCACGCGCGAGGAAGACGGCTCGCTGCTGGTCGAGTGCGAATGGCCGGTCGGCGAGTGGGGCTGCGGCTACCTGCTCTCGTTCGGCGAGGGCGCCGAGGTGATCGCCCCGGAAAGCGCGCGCGCCTATGTCGCCCGCGCGGCGCAAAATATTTTAAAACAGTATCGGAAATAGGACACACCCTGTCCGGTTATCCGCGTTATGATGGTGTCACAACAAAGGAAAGGATGAATGAAATGAATTACGAGATCGTTACTGTGGAGGAAAAGCGCGTTGTCGGCATCGGCACACGCACCGCCAACAACGCCGCAGACTGCGCGGAGAAAATCGGCAAGCTGTGGAACGACTTTATGTGTGGGGGCGCCTGCGAAAAGCTCGAGTGCCTTGGCGAGGATGCGCCGGTCTACGGCCTATACACAAACTACAACTGGGAGGAAATGAGCTACGACGTAATCGCCGCCTGCGAAAGCCGGAACTGCCCGGAGGGGTTTGTCGAGGCCGTCATTCCGGCCGGCCAGTACGCCAAATTCAGCTTCCGGGGCGACGTGCGCGCCTCGACCGCAGAGGCTTGGGACAAGGTGTGGAAGACCGAGCTGCCTCGCGCGTTCGGCGTCGACTTCGAGGAATATACCAACTGCGGCGAAGATATGCAGGCCGATATCAACATCTACATCGGTCTGGCTGACATCTGCCAGTCGTGCGGCATGCCGATGACCAGGGAAGAGCAGTACGGCAAAAACGCCGACGGCTCGAAAAACGCGGATTACTGCTGCTACTGCTATCAGGACGGCGCGTTCACCGCCGACTGCACGATGGAGCAGATGATCGATTTCTGCCTGAACATGCCGGAAAGCGAGAAGCTCTACACCGATAAAGAGGCCTCCCGTAAAATGATGCTCGAGTATTTCCCGACGCTCAAACGCTGGAACAAGTAAATAGAAGAAGCGCCGCGGCCAAAATCCCCCGCGCGTCGTTTTCAATTATTACAGCAGGCCCACGCCCTGCCCGGCCATTCCCAGCCCCCCGCCGG